>NZ_CP098740.1:5446653-6093307 GCF_026167665.1 Streptomyces drozdowiczii
TCGCCCACCGCCGCCTTCCCGCCCGAGGCGCGGACCGCGTGCGCGGTCACCGTGTCGCCGGTGGCGTCCCGGTCGCCCTCCGCGTGGTTGTACTGCCCGGCGAACGTGTGCGTGCCGGCCGGGACGGTCCGGCCGGGGCGCAGCGTCCACCGGTAGACCAGGAAGCCGCCGCTCTCGTCCACCGACACGGTGAAGTCCGGCTCGGGCAGCGAGCGCCAGGAGCCGGTGCTGTTCACCCCGCCGGTCTGGGCCACCCGCAGCTCCACGGTGAGCGCGGACAGCGGCTCGGTGGTCCGCAGGGTGACGTTGCTCTGCGCCCAGTACGCGTTGCTGTGCGGGTCGACCACGCCGCCGGTCCACAGCGGTCCGTCCTCGGGCCGCAGCGGGGCCTTCGCGACGGGGGAGTCCGGCGCCTTCGCGGTGGCGGACGGGGCCGACGCGGTGGCGGACGGGGCCTTCGCGGTGGCGGACGGCGCCGACGCCACCTGCCCACCGCGCGCCCGGTCGTCGTCGGCCGCCGAGGTGACCGCGAACGCTCCGGCCGCCAGCACCCCGCAGACCGCTGCCGTCGCCCCGGCCACCCGCAGCCACGGGCGGACCGCGCGCGGCGGGCGCACGGACCGGGGTGCCGGGCGGTCGCCCGCCATCCCGCGCTCGATCCGGGCCAGCATCCGGGCCCGGTCGGGGCGGTGCGCCTCGGCGGCCTCCCGCAGCCGCCCCGACAGCTCCTCGTCCTTCACCGCTCTCCTCCACCGCGCTGCGCCGCGACGGCGAGCCGGACCCGCGCGGCGGGCGTCTCCGGCCCCAGCAGCCGCTGGAGTTCGGCGACGGCGCGCGAGGTCTGGCTCTTCACCGTACCCACCGAGATCCCCAGCACCAGCGAGGTGTCCCGCTCCGAGAGGTCGAAGGCGTGCCGCAGCACCACACAGGCCCGCTTGCGGAACGGCAGCCTGCGCAGCGCCTCCCGCACGTCCACCACCGCCGGCACATCGGGGCCCTCGGCCGCCCCGTCGTCCCCGCCGCCGCGCGGCGCCCAGAACAGCGCGATCCGGCGCCGCTCGCGGACCGCGCTGCGGATGCGCGTCCTGGCCAGATTGGCGACCACGCCCCGCGCGTACGCCACCGGGTTCCCGGCCTCGCGGACCCGGTCCCAGCGGTGCCAGAGCGCGAGCAGGGCATCGGCCGCGAGATCGTCGGCGGCATCCGCCTCACCGGTCAGCAGATGGGCGAGGCGGGCCAGTTCCGCGTAATGGGCCTCGAAGAACGCGTGGAACTCGGCGGCGGCGGCATCGTCGACTGCTGTGCCCACGGCTACCTCGTCCCCTGCGCCCGCACGCCCGGCCCGCCCGGTACGCCCCCGCCGGGGCGTGAGCGTACCGCAAGCGCTTCGACAACAGGAGGGGGCTACCGCCGCAGCGCCGCCTCCATCATCTTCCTGGCGACCGGCGCCGCCAGCCCGTTGCCGCTGACCTCGGACGCGGTCGAACCGGAGTCCTCCACGATCACGGCCACCGCGACCTCCTGGCCGCCGGACTTGGCGTACGAGGTGAACCAGGCGTACGGGGTGTTGCTGTTGTCCACGCCGTTCTCGGCGGTGCCCGTCTTGCCGCCGACCTCGGCCCCGGCGATCCGGGCGTTGGTGCCGGTGCCCTTCTCCACCACGGTCACCATGGCGCTGCGCAGCTGCTTCGCGGTGTCCTCGGAGACGATCCGCTTCGTGTCGCCGTCCGCGAAGTCCTCCAGCGTGCCGCCGTCCCCGTCGGTCACCTTCGACACCATGTGCGGGGCGGCCAGCTCACCGCCGTTGGCCAGGGCGGCGGAGACCATCGCCATCTGGAGCGGGGTCGCGGTCACCTCGAACTGGCCGATGCCCGACAGCGCGGTCTGCGGCTTGTCCATGTCCTCCGGATACACGCTCTTGGACGCCCGCACCGGGACGTCCAGCTTCTCCTCGTTGAAGCCGAACTTCTCCGCCATCGCCCGTACCTTGTCCTGGCCCAGGTCGGCGGCGACCTTGCCGAAGACGTTGTTGCACGAGTACTGGAGGGCGACGCGCAGCGAGGCGTTCTCGCAGGGGGCGGACGCGCTCTCGTTCCGCAGCGGAGTGCTGGTCCCCGGCAGCGTGTACGGCACCGGGCTCTTCGTCGGCTCGTCCACGGAGTCGTACAGCCCGTTCTCCAGCGCGGCCGACGCCACGACCAGCTTGAACGTCGAGCCGGGCGCGAGCGGCTGCCGCATCGCCCGGTTGACCAGCGGCTTGTCCTTGTCGGCGAGCAGCTTCGACCAGGTGTCGCCGTCGTTCGTGCCGCTGATGCCCGACGGGTCGTACGACGGCGAGGAGACCATGCCCAGGATCTGCCCGCTCCGCGGGTCGATCGCCACGGCCGCGCCCTTGTCGTCGCCGAGTGCGTCGCTCGCCGCCTTCTGGACGTCCGGGTCGATCGTCGTCACCACGTCACCGGGCGCGGACCGCTTCCCCGTGATCGCGCCCAGCGGGCTCTTCAGCCGGTCGTCGGTGCCGTCCAGCACATGGCTGTAGATCCCTTCGAGCTGCGTCGAGCCGTACGCCTGCGAGCTGTAGCCGGTCACGGACGAGTAGAGGTCGCCCTGTTTGTAGGTGCGCTTGTATGCGAGATCGCTGCCCTCCGTCCGCTTCGAGCCCGTGACCGGCGAACCGGCCACGATGATGTCGCCCAGCGGCTGCGCGTACTGCGCGATGGTGTTCCGCCGGTTGTGGTCGTCTTCTGCGAGCGCCTTCGCCTGGTACGCCTGCACCCAGGTCGCCCGCCCGAGGAGGGCGAGGACCAGCAGCAGGCAGAAGACCGAGGCGCGCCTGATCGTCTTGTTCATCCCGCTTGAGGGACGAGCGGCGTCCGGCGGAGCGTTCCCGGTTGTGCCGCTTCTCACCGATTCCTCATACGGTGACCACGCCGTGCACGGCCGTACGGGCTCAGCCCGGCTTGGCGAATCCCGACTCGTACGCCGTGATCACCGCCTGGCCGGGGGGTCAGAGTCTGCGGGTGGCGAGCGTCAGCCGGTCGCGCGCGTCGAACAGCGCGTCCTTGACCAGCTGTTCGTGCGCGGGCGTCAGCCGGGCGACCGGCACCGAGCAGCTGATGGCGTCCCTGGCCGGCGTGCGGTACGGGACGGCGACGCCGAAGCAGCGCAGCCCCAGCGTGTTCTCCTCGCGGTCCACCGCGTACCCCTGCTCGCGGATCTGGTGCAGCTCCTCGATGAGCTTCTCCCGGTCCGTCAGGGTGTGCTCGGTGAGCGCGGGCAGCGTCTCGGGCAGCATCTTGCGGACCTGCTCGTCGGTGTAGGTGGCCAGCAGCGCCTTGCCGAGCGAGGTGGAGTGCGCGGGCAGCCGGCGGCCGACCCGGGTGAAGGGGCGCAGGTAGTGCTGGGACTGGCGGGTGGCGAGGTAGACCACGTTGGTGCCGTCGAGCCGGGCCAGGTGGATGGTCTCCGTGGTGTCGTCGGAGAGCCGGTCGAGCGTGGGGCGGGCCGCGGCGACGACCTCGTCGCCGTCGATGTACGAGGTCCCGACCAGGAGGGCCCGTACGCCGATCCCGTACCGCGTGCCGGTCGCGTCGGTCTCCACCCAGCCCAGCTCCACCAGGGTGCGCAGCAGCATGTAGAGGCTGGACTTCGGGTAGCCGACGGCCTCCTGGACCGCGGCGAGCGAGTGCATGCCGGGCCGTCCGGCGAAGTACTCCAGCAGCTCGACCGTCCGTACCGCGGACTTGACCTGCGCCCCACCCGACTCGGGAACCGACATCGCCCTGACCCCTTTCACCCCGCCGACGAAACCCTGCGACTTCTTGCCAACACCGAACGCCCGGAAATAGAGTCGCTTCACATTCACGTTCAGGAACGCTGTTCAGAATACCGAACAGCTTATACCGGACGACTTCTGATGTGCGGCAGTAAAGCGGAAGGAAACACGGTGGCAGCAGCACCAGTCTGGAGCGTCGACCCCCGCACCGGGAACCCGCGCGAGCAGGTTGCGGTGGAGGCCACAGCGGAGGAGGTCGACCGCGCGGTCCGCGCCGCCCACGCGGTACGCGACTCCCTCGCCCACCGCACGAAGCGCGCCGCGTTCCTGCGTACGGCCGCCGAACTGCTCACCGAGGCCGGGGACCACGTCATCGAGGCCGCCGACGCCGAGACCGCCCTCGGCCCGGCCCGGCTGACCGGCGAACTCGCCCGCACCGCGGCCCAGTTGCGGGCCTTCGCGGAGGTCGTCGACGAGGGCGCCTTCCTCGACATCCACATCGACCACGCGGACGCCACCCGCACCCCGCCCTGGCCCGACCTGCGCCGCTACAAGATCCCGCTCGGCGTCGTCGCGGTCTACGCCGCCAGCAACTTCCCGCTCGCCTTCTCCGTGCCCGGCGGCGACACCGCCAGCGCCCTCGCGGCCGGCTGCCCCGTCGTCGTCAAGGCCCACCCGGACCACCCGGCGACCTCCGAACTGTGCGCCTCCGTCCTGCGCCGGGCCGCCGCGCGCACCGGGCTGCCCGAGGACGTCGTCACCCTCGTCCACGGCTTCGAGGCGGGCGTCGCCCTCGTCCGGCACCCGCTCGTCGCCGCCGCCGGATTCACCGGCTCGGTGCGCGGCGGGCGCGCCCTGTTCGACGCGGCCGCCGCCCGCCCCGCGCCCATCCCCTTCCACGGCGAGCTGGGCTCCCTCAACCCCGTCGTCGTCACCGAGGCCGCAGCCGCCGAGCGCGGCGAGGAGATCGGCGCGGGCCTGGCCGGCTCGATGACCATGGGCGCCGGCCAGTTCTGCACCAAGCCCGGATTCGTCCTGGTCCCCGAGGGCGAGGGCGGCGACCGCCTCCTCAAGGCGCTCACCGAGGCCGTCAGCGACACCGAGGCCGGGGTCCTCCTCGACCACCGCATGCGCGACGCCTTCCTCGCCGGGGTCACCGAGCGCGCCGCGCTCCCCGGGGTCGAGGCGCCCGTCACCCCCGGCGCGGGCGGCGAGCACACCGTCGCGGCCGGCTTCCTGACCGTCCCGGCCCGCGAGCTCACCGCCGAGGGCCCGCACGACGCGCTCCTGGAGGAGTGCTTCGGCCCGGTCACCGTCGTCGCCCGCTACGCCTCCGAGGACGAGATCACCGCCGTCCTCACCCGCCTCCCCGGCAACCTCACCGCCACCCTCCACATCGCCACCGAGGAGGCCGGGGGCGCCGCTGCGGACCTCCTCGCCGCGCTCACCCCGCTCGCCGGGCGGGTCCTCGTCAACGGCTGGCCGACCGGCGTCGCCGTCGCCCCCGCCCAGCACCACGGCGGCCCCTACCCGGCCACCACCTCCACCTCCACCTCGGTCGGCGCCACCGCCATCGAGCGCTGGCTGCGCCCGGTCAGCTACCAGACCACCCCCGACGCGCTCCTCCCGCCGGAGCTGCGCGAGGACAACCCGCTGGGCCTGCCCCGCCGAGTGAACGGACGCCCCGCGTGAACCTCCCCGAACTCCCCTTCGCGCTCCGGCCGTACGGTCCCGAGGGCGGCTGGACGTACGAGAACGGCACGCTCACCGGCCGCGCCGGCGCCCGCCAGGACCGCTTCGTCCCGCCGGGCGGCGACACCCTGGAACCGGCGAGCGACGCGCCCCGGCTGCTCGGCGCCGCCCCGGCGGGCGACTTCCAGCTCGTCGCCCGGGTGAAGGTGGGCTTCGCCGCCGCCTTCGACGCGGGCGTGCTCTACCTCCACACCGGCGACCGGGAGTGGGCCAAGCTCTGCCTGGAGCTGTCCCCGGAGCGCCCGACCATCTGCACGGTGGTCACCCGGGGCCACTCGGACGACGTCAACTCCTCCGTCGTGGACGGCGACACGTACTGGCTGCGCCTGAGCCGTACGGGGCACGCCTTCGCGTTCCACGCCTCGGCCGACGGCGAGAAGTGGACCTTCGTCCGCGTCTTCACCCTCGGCACCCCGGAGCAGGCGGCCACCGCATCCGTCGGCTTCCTCGCCCAGTCGCCCACCGGCGAGGGCTGCGAGGTGGCCTTCGACCGGATCGCCTTCCGGCCGGAGGGCCTGGCGGACCTCCGCGACGGCAGCTGACGGACCGGGGACGCTGCGGACGGCACGCGGCGGACGGCACGCGGCGAAATCCCGTACCGCTCCGCCGCCCGCCCGTGAGAGCCTGCCCGACGGTCCGGGAGCCGGGCCGACAGCGGGGGAGAGGCCGTCATGGGTGTGCATCTGATCGGAGGCGGCTGGGACGAGGCCGCCGCCCCGCTCGTCTACGGGCCCTTCCTCGCCGAGGCGGGGGCCGAGGCGACCGTGGGCTGCCTGCTCGTCCACGAGGGCGACGGGCCCGAGCAGTTCATCCGCTACGCGACCGTGCTGCGCCGGGTGGCCCCGGGCGTCCGGCCGGTCCCGCTGCTCGTGCCCGAGGGCGGGGTGTTCGACCCCGGGGAGCTGGCCGGGCTGGACGGACTGCTGGTCGGCGGCGGACTGACCCCCGCCTATCAGGCCGCCCTCGCCCCGGTACGCGAAGCCGTGGCGCGGATCGTCGCCGAGCGCGGCCTGCCGTACGCGGGCTTTTCCGCAGGGGCCGTCGTCGCCGCCCGCCGCGCCCTCGTCGGCGGGCGGCTGGACCGGGGAGTCCCGGTCTGCCCGGACGACGCGGCGGAGGACCTGGAGGAGATCGAGGTCCGCGACGGCCTCGGGCTCGTCCCGTACACCGTGGACGTGCACACCTCGGCCTGGGGGACGCTCGGCCGCCCGGCCGCGGCGGTGGCACGCGGGGACGCGGAGTGCGCCGTCGCCCTCGACGAGAACACCCTGCTGACCGTCGCGCCCGACGGGCGGGCGGTGGTGGCGGGGACGGGTCGGGCGCGGCTGGTGCGGCGTGCGGACGAACCCGGCGCCGTCGTCGTACGCGCCCTGCGCGCGGGGGACCGGCTCGCCCTCTGAAGGGAACCGGGCGTCCCGCAGCTACGTCCTCCCCACCATGATCCGTAAAGCGACGCAAGACGACCTCGACGCGATATCCGTCCTGCACACCGAGGCCAGGGCCACCTACTACCGCGACCACCTCCCCGAGGAGGAGTACGCGGGCGAGGCCGAGGTGGCCCGCAGCCGGGAGGGGTGGGCCCGCGCCGTGGACCGCGAGGACGCCACCGTGCTCTGCGCCGAGGCGGACGAGGACGGCGCCCTCGCGGGCGTCGCCGCCTACTCCGTACGCGACGGCGTCATGACCCTCAGCCAGTTCCACGTCTCCCCGGCCCGCTGGCGCGAGGGCGTCGGCAGTGCCCTGCACCTCGCCTGCGTCGCCGACTGGGAGCGGCGCGGCGTGACCACCGTCCGCCTGGAGGTCTTCGAGCCCAACAAGCGCGCCCAGGCCTTCTACTCCGCCTGCGGCTGGGTCCCCGACCCCGACCAGCCCCGGCACGGCGACCACCTCGTGCTGCGCCTCGCCCTCCCCAGGCCCCCTCGGAGCTGAGCGGGGCCCGGGAATGGCACCGGCCCGGCAGGCGTTGGCGCAGGGAGCGGAGGGTGCCTCCGCGCTGCGTGAGCGGCCCCCTCGGAACGTCCCGGAGAGAAGAAGAGTCATGCGCGTCGAGATCTGGAGCGACATCGCCTGCCCCTGGTGTTATGTCGGAAAGGCCCGTTTCGAGAAGGGCCTCGCCGGCTTCGCCCACCGCGACGACGTCGAGGTGGTGCACCGCTCCTTCGAGCTCGACCCCGGCCGCGCCAAGGACGACACCGAGCTGGTCACCGACATGCTGGCGCGTAAGTACGGGCGCAGCCCCGATGAGGTCCGCGCGATGGAGGCCAACGTCGCGGCCAACGCCCAGGCCGAAGGGCTCGGCTACCTCGCCGAGGGCCGCGACCACGGCAGCACGTTCGACATCCACCGCCTGCTGCACCTGGCCAAGGCCCGAGGCCGCCAGGACGAGCTGCTGACCCGCGCCTACCGGGCCAACTTCGCCGAGGAGCGGTCCGTCTTCGACGACTCCGTCCTGCTGGACCTGGCCGTCGAGTCGGGGCTCGACGCCGAGGAGGCGCGGGCGGTGCTCGCCGACCCGGAGGCGTACGCCGACGAGGTGCGCGCCGACGAGCGGGAGGCGGCCGAGCTGGGCGCCAACGCGGTGCCGTTCTTCGTGTTCGACCGGCGTTACGGCATCTCCGGCGGCCAGCCCGCCGAGGTCTTCGCCCAGGCGCTGGAGCAGGCGTGGAAGGACCGCCCGGTGACCGCCGCCGGGGACGCGGCGGCCTGCGACGCCGACGGGGCCTGCGAGGTCCCCGGAGCGGCGGCCCGGAACGCCTGACCCGGTGCGCGGGCCGTTCCCGGCGGCCCGCGCGATCGGCGCCCGACGCATAAGCATCGCTTGGGGTCGACCGTGAGTTTTTGTCAATTGACCCCAGGTCGGCGAAGGTTCACGCTGAGCGCATGACGATCTCTCCGCTCAGCCGTGCCGTCGCCGCCGAGTTCGCGCCCGAGACCACCTACCTCAACACCTCCACCTGCGGGCTGCTGCCCCGCCGCACCGTCGACGCGGTGAAGGCCCTCGCCGAGGAGAACGCCTCCGGCCGCCGCAACGGTTCGGGCGACTTCGAGGCGGTGGACCGCGCCCGGGACGGCTTCGCCCGGCTCGTCGGCGTCGGAGCGGACCGGGTCGCCGTCGGCAGCTCGGTCGTCGCCCACGTCGGGCTGATCGCGGCCTCGCTGCCCCCGGGGGCCGAAGTGCTCGCCCCCGAAGGCGAGTTCAGCTCGGTCGTCAGCCCCTTCGCGGTCCGCGGCGACCTCGACATGCGCTATGTGCCGCTCGCCGAGCTGGCCGGGGCCGTGCGCCCCTCCACCGCGCTCGTCGCCTTCTCCTCGGTGCAGTCGGCGGACGGCCGCCGCGCCGACCTGGACGCGGTCCGGGCCGCCGCGGCCGCCCATGGCGCCCGCACCCTGCTGGACGCCACCCAGTCCGCCGGCTGGCTGCCGCTCGACGCGGGGGCCTACGACTACACGGTCACCGGCGGCTTCAAGTACCTGCTCTGCCCGCGCGGCACGTCGTTCCTCACCGTCACCGAGGAGGCGCAGGAGGACGTGAAGCCGGTCGACGCGGGCATGGCCGCCTCCGAGGACCCGTGGGGCAGCGTGTACGGACCGGTCACCAAGCTCGCCTCCGACGCCCACCGCTACGACGAGCCGCCCGTCTACCTCGCGTACCACGGCGCCGAGCACTCCCTCGCCCTGCTCCACGAGGTCGGCGTCGACGCCCTGCACGACCACGCCCTCGCGCTGGCCGACCGCTTCCGCGCCGGGGTGACGGCCCTCGGGCACGAGCCCGTGGCGGCGGACACCGTCGTCGTCGCGGTGCCCGGGCTCGGCGACCGCGCACCGGAGCTCCAGCGGGCCGGGGTGCTGGTCGCCGGCCGGGCCGGCAACCTGCGCGCGTCCTTCCACCTCTACAACACCGAGGCGGACGTGGACCGCGCGCTGGAGGTGCTGGGGTCCTAGCCCTGGCTTCCTAGTCCTGGGCGTCCAGCGGGGCGCTCCGCCACTTCCAGGACGTCACACGCTCGCGCCCGGGCAGCTCGCCGCGACCGGTGGACCAGAGCAGCACGGCCCACCGGTCCTTGTCGTCCGGCGCGTCGGGGAAGAGCCGGGCCAGCGCCCGGTCGCACAGGGCGGCGGGCGGCTCCCAGGAGACGCCCAGGGCCGAGGCGATGTCATGGGCGTGCACCAGGGTCTCCACGACGCCCATGGCCGCGAAGCCCTCCGGGTCGGAGACCCCGTAGCCGTGGTACGAGCGAAGGGCCGGCGAGGCCGTACGGACCATCGAGGCCAGCAGCGCGCCGCTCGCCTCCACGGTTCGGAGCAGGTCGGCCACGCCCGCCTCCGGATCGGCGAAGACCGCGTTCCACGGGCCGCCCTCGCGCCGGGGAGCCCAGTGGTAGGGCACCTCGGTCTCCAGCGACGGCGTGCGCGGGCCGAGCTGGACGGCGTACGCGAAGAGGTCGTCGCTCAGGTGCTCCGCGGTCTCCCAGCAGTCCCACGTCAGGGTTCCGGCCGGGACGCGCCAGTCGGCGTCCGGGGCGGCGGCGAGCGTGTCGACCGCGAGCCGGACCGCCTCGGTCACATCGTCCGCGGTGACCGGCAGCCGCGTACCGGTGAGCGCGGCCCGCTCGGCCGCACCGCACTCCACGCAGAACTCGTTGCCCTCCGGATCGGCCAGGGTCGCCCAGCCCCGTCCGTTCGGCTTGCGGTGGTCGGCGACCAGGGTCGCGCCGAGGGCCAGCAGCCGTTCGACCTCCTCGTCCCGGGTGCGGTCCTCGGGCCTGATGTCCAGGTGCACGCGGTTCTTGGTCTGCTTCCGGTCCGGCACGGTGACGAACAGGAGGGCGGCGCCCGGCGCTTCGACCAGGGCCTCGGGGTCGCCGGGGAAGTCCTCGTCGGAGAGCGGGGCACCGAGCACGGCCGCCCAGAAGGTGCCCAGGGTGTAGGCGTCGGCGCAGTCGATGGTGATGTGCTGTACGTGGGATGTCATGCGCCCACTGTTCCCGCCGCCCCCGCCCGGGTCCACCGAGATATGCCGGAGGGGGTGGCCGGGTCTCCCCGTACCACCCCCTCCAGAGGCCCTACTTCACCGGGGTGAAGTCGCGCGCCCCGATGAACTCCGGGCGGCGGACCGGCGCCGCGAACGGCTCCTGCGCGGCGTTCTCCACGCTGTTGAACACGATGAACACATTGCTGCGCGGGTACGGCGTGATGTTGTCGCCCGAACCGTGCATCGCGTTGCAGTCGAACCAGGTCGCCGAACCGGGCTTGCCCGTGAAGAGCCTGATGCCGTGGCGGTCGGCCATCTTCGTCAGCGCCTCGTCGGACGGCGTGCCCGCGTCCTGCATCTGGAGCGACTTCTTGTAGTTGTCCTTCGGCGTCTCACCCGCGCAGCCGAGGAACGACTTGTGCGAGCCGGGCATGATCATCAGCCCGCCGTTGGTGTCGTGGTTCTCGGTCAGCGCGATCGACACGGACACCGTCCGCATGTTCGGCAGACCGTCCTCCGCGTGCCAGGTCTCGAAGTCCGAGTGCCAGTAGAACCCCGAGGCCCCGAACCCGGGCTTGACGTTGATCCGCGACTGGTGGACGTAGACGTCCGAACCGAGGATCTGGCGGGCCCGGCCCACCACCCGCTCGTCGGCGACCAGCCGGGCGAAGACCTCGCTGATCCGGTGGACCTCGAAGACCGACCGGACGGACTGCGACTTGGGCTCGATGATGGAGCGCTCGTCGGCGCGGACGGCCGGGTCGGTGATCAGCCGCTCCAGCTCGGCGTGGTAGCCGGCCACCTCGTCGGGGGTGATCAGCTGCTCGACGGTCAGGAAGCCGTCGTGCTCGTAGCCCTGGAGCTCCTTGGCGCTGATCGGACCCGGTGCGCCCGGCGCGGACCAGATGACCGGGTCCTGGCGGGGAGTGGTCATCTCGGCGGCGCCGCGCGAGGGGTACAGATCGGTGCGTACGTCGGTGGTCATGGGTTCAGCCCTCCTCGGTCAGCAGTGGATAGACACCGTTCTCGTCGTGCTCCTCCCGTCCGGTGACCGGCGGGTTGAAGACGCAGACGCAGCGGAAGTCGGACTTGGGCCGCATCGTGTGGCGCTCGTGGCCGTTGAGCAGATACATGGTCCCCGGCGTGATCCAGTGCTTCTCACCGGTCTCGTCGTTGGTCAGCTCGGCCTCGCCCTCGACGCACAGGACCGCCTCGATGTGGTTCGCGTACCACATCGACGTCTCGGTACCCGCGTACATGATGGTCTCGTGGAGCGAGAAGCCGACCTTCTCCTCGGCGAGCACGATGCGCTTGCTCTCCCAGGTGCCGGAGGCGGCCTTGATGTGCCGGTCGGTGTTCTCGACGTCGGCGAACGATCGGACGATCACGGTGGTTCGGTGCCTTTCTCTCTACGACGGCGGTGCGTCGGGGGTGGTGCGGTTCAGGCGGTCTCGCGGACGGCGCGGGCCAGCGTGCGCAGGCCCTCGTCCAGCTCCTCGGGCGTGATGGTGAGCGGCGGCAGCAGCTTCACGACCTCGCTCTGCGGGCCGGAGGTCTCCAGGAGCAGCCCCAGCTGGAAGGCGCGGGCGCAGACCGCGGAGGCGCGCGCCGGGTCGTCGAACTCCAGGCCCCAGACCAGGCCGCGGCCCCGGAACCGGGCGCTGTCGTGCTCGCCGCAGATGGCCAGCATCGTCTGCTCGATCTGCTCGCCCCTGGCCAGCGTCTGCTTCTCCATCTGGCCGTCGGCCCAGTAGGCGTCCAGCGCGGCGGCGGCGGTGACGAACGCGGGGTTGTTGCCGCGGAAGGTGCCGTTGTGCTCGCCCGGCTCCCAGACGTCCAGCTCCGGTTTGAACAGGCAGAGCGACATGGGCAGTCCGTAGCCGCTGATGGACTTCGACAGCGTCACGATGTCCGGCGTGATGCCGGCCTCCTCGAAGGAGAAGAAGCCGCCGGTACGGCCGCAGCCCATCTGGATGTCGTCGACGATCAGCAGCATGTCCTGGCGGTGGCACAGGTCCTGGAGGGCGCGCAGCCACTCGGCGCGGGCCACGTTGATGCCGCCCTCGCCCTGGACCGTCTCCACGATCACGGCGGCCGGGTGGTTGAGCCCGGAGCCCTGGTCCTCCAGGAGCCGCTCGAACCAGAGGAAGTCGGGGACCTGGCCGTCGAAGTAGTTGTCGAACGGCATCGGCGTGCCGTGCACCAGCGGGATGCCGGCACCGGCCCGCTTGAACGCGTTGCCGGTCACGGCCAGCGAGCCGAGCGACATGCCGTGGAAGGCGTTGGTGAACGAGACGACGGACTCGCGCCCCTTGACCTTACGGGCCAGCTTCAGCGCCGCCTCGACGGCGTTGGTGCCCGTCGGGCCGGGGAACATCACCTTGTACGGAAGGTCGCGGGGGCGCAGCACGACGTTCTGGAAGGTGTCCAGGAAGGCCCGTTTGGCGGTGGTCGCCATGTCGAGGCCGTGCGTGATGCCGTCGCGTTCGATGTAGTCGATCAGCGCGCGCTTGAGCACCGGGTTGTTGTGGCCGTAGTTGAGCGAGCCCGCGCCGGCGAAGAAGTCCAGGTAGGTGTGGCCGTCCTCGTCGGTCAGCCGGGCGCCCTGGGCGCGGTCGAACACGGCGGGCCAGCCGCGGCAGTAGCTCCGGACCTCGGATTCCAGGGTCTCGAAGACACTGAGGGCAGGCGGGGTGATGGTCACAGCGGGTCTCCTGCGTGAGGGGTGTGACGGGCGGCGTTGAAGGAAGCTGCGGTGGGCGGAAGGGCGCGCTCAGGCGTGGAACGGGCCGATGCGGTACAGCACTTCCGGCAGATGGGTGCCTTCGGGGAACAGTCCGCCGTCGAAGAGCACCTCGCGCTCCAGGGCCACGTCGTGGCGCTGCGCGTAAGAGGTGAACAGGCGGTCCGACGCGGTGTTGTCCGGGGTGACGGTCGTCTCGACCGAGGCCAGGCCCTGTTCGGCGGCGACCCGCGCGGTCAGGGAGTCCAGCAGCTTCGCCGCCAGGCCCGTACCGCGGTGGCCGTGGTCGACGGCCACCTGCCAGACGACGAGCGTCTCGGGGCGGTCCGGCCTGATGTACCCCGTCACGAAGGCGACCGGGGCGCCGGTCTCGTCGCGGGCGACCACGGAGGTCGCCGCGAAGTCACGACACCACAGCAGGTAGCTGTACGAGGAGTTGAGGTCCAGGACCTCGGAGTCGCGGGCGATACGCCAGATCGCGGCTCCGTCCTCCACTCGTGGCCTGTCGATCGTAAGGAATTCGCTTCGGGCACTTGCAAAATCTGCTGGTGCGGCGGTCATGGCATTTGAATTTACCTAGCAAGTCGTCGAATTGCATCGACGCAAAGGGTTGGGTGGAGCAGGCATCTGTGTTATCAGGCGGGTGCGCGCACCGGCGCGAGTCGTCTTCGTTTTCTGTCGTTCTGTCCGGTATTTATCGGGCAAATCTCCGACTGTGTGGAGTCGGTCACAAGGCCATAACTCTCTCCACACACAACCGAAACGGGGTCCGGAAACAGCTTGATAACTGGGGCGTTTAGCCCCGGGGCAAGCGGGCATAAGAATGCGGGGAGCTGCTCTGGATCAGGCAGCTCCCCGCATTGTTTATCGGATGCGCTTTTATGCGCTGGGCCAGGTTTCCGAAACGGCCTTCCGGGCAGCCTCCAGATCGACCTGCCGGCCGGCCTCGGCCAGCGCCGACCCCAGAGCCGCGAGCGAGGAGAGCACCGCGCCCCGCGTCGCATCCACCCCGTAGTGATTGACCCGGATCATCTCCTTGGCCAGCGCGCCCCCGCCCGCGATCAGCGGCAGCGAGGGCTCACCCGCGAGCGCCCGCGCCACCAGCGCGGACGCGTCCACGCCCTCCGGCGTGCGCAGCGTCGTCGCCACCGGCGCCGCGTCCCGCGCCTCGTGGACGTACGGGGTCAGGCCGCCGCCCAGCGCCACCGCACCGGCCCGGGTGGCCGCCGCGGCCGCCGCGTGCCGGGCCATGACCGCCTCCGGGCCCTCCGCCTCGATCCGCTCCACGCACGCTTCCAGGGCCAGCATCTCCAGCTGGGCCGGGGCGTGCAGCAGCGCCTTGCGGCCGCCGTCGATCCAGCGCTCCTTCCAGTCGAGGAGCGACAGGTAGGACCGGCGCGGCGCCCGCGGGTTGGCGGCGATCCGCTCCCAGGCCCGCGCGCTCACCGACACCGCCGAGACCCCGGCGGGCCCGCCCATCGCCTTCTGCGCCCCGATCACGCACAGGTCGACGCCCCAGGCGTCCGGCAGCAGCGGCTCGGCGCCGACCGAGGCGACCGCGTCCAGCATGAACAGCGCGCCGTGCGCCCGCACCACCTCGCCGATCTCCGCGACCGGGTTGGTGTTCCCGGTCGCCGCCTCGGCGTGGACCAGCGAGACGAAGTCGATCTCCGGGTGCGCGGCCAGCGCCTCGGCGACCTGGTCCGCGGTGACGGCCGTGTGGAACGGCACCTCCAGGTCGACGACCTCGGCCCCGCAGTCGCGCAGCCAGTTCCCGAAGGTCTGCCCGTACGGGCCGGTCACCACGTTCAGCGCCGTCGAGCCGGGCCGGGCGCCGCCCCGGATGCAGCCCTCCAGGGGCAGCAGCGCCTCGCCCTGCATGATGACGACGTCCTGCTCGGTGGCCAGCAGACCGGCCACCCGCCGCTCGATCGCCGCGAAGTGCGCGGCGGTCAGCGGAGCGAGGTCGAGGAAGGGGTGCGTCACGGCGGTGCTCTCTTCGGTTTCGGTCGGCGGGCTCCGGCCTGCTGACCGGGCGCCTTCGAGAGTACCCAGCACCCTCCGGACGGGCCGGGACAGGGCATGTCGCACGCGGTGGGCCCCTCGTACAGTGCTGTGCATGAGTGATCACGAGGCATCGCGGGTGCTGCATGTGAAGGGGCGGGTGCTCGTCGGACCCGAGGAGGTCAGGGACGAGCTCTGGGCGGTCGGCGGCCGGATCACCTACGAGCGGCCGCCCGGCGCGGACGACGCCGTCACCGTCACCGGCTGGGCCCTGCCCGGCCTGGTCGACGCCCACTGCCACGTCGGGCTCGACCACCACGGCGCGGTGGACGCCGCGACCAGTGAGAAGCAGGCCCTGGACGACCGGGAGGCCGGGGCGCTGCTCCTGCGGGACGCGGGCTCGCCCGCCGACACCCGGTGGATCGACGACCGCGAGGACCTGCCGAAGATCATCCGGGCCGGCCGCCACATCGCCCGGCCCCGCCGCTACACCCGTAACTACGCCTGGGAGATCGAGCCCGACGAACTCGTCGCCCATGTGGCCCAGGAGGCGCGCCGGGGCGACGGCTGGGTGAAGCTCGTCGGCGACTGGATCGACCGCGAGGTGGGCGACCTGACGGCGCTCTGGCCGCGCGAGGCGGTCGGGGCGGCCATCGCGGAGGCACACCGGCTGGGCGCCCGCGTCACCGCGCACTGCTTCGCGGAGGACTCGCTGCGCGACCTGGTCGAGGCCGGGATCGACTGCATCGAGCACGCCACGGGCCTCACCGAGGACACCATCCCGCTCTTCGCGGAACGCGGTGTGGCGATCGTCCCGACGCTGGTCAACATCGCCACCTTCCCCTCGCTCGCGCAGAGCGGCGAGGCGAAGTTCCCGCGCTGGTCCGCCCATATGCGGCGCCTGCACGAACGCCGTTACGACACCGTGCGCTCCGCCTACGACGCCGGGGTGCCGGTCTTCGTCGGCACCGACGCGGGCGGGGTCCTCGCGCACGGTCTGGTGGCCGACGAGGTCGCGGAGCTGGTCAAGGCGGGCATCCCGCCGCTGGCGGCGCTGTCCGCGACGACCTGGGGGGCGAGGGCCTGGCTCGGCAGGCCGGGGCTGGACGAGGGGGCGCCGGCCGACCTCGTGGTGTACGACGAGGACCCGCGGGCGGACGTACGGGTGCTGGCCGGGCCGCGCCGGGTCGTCCTGAACGGGCGCGTGATCGGCTGACACGCCGCGTTGACCAGCAGTGACCGGAGGGCGGCCGGCTCGTTGAACTTTTCCGCGTCTGCGGAGAGCCCACGGTACGGGCGGCCCTCGCGCGGTCCGAAACGCCCCGGCGTTCAGTGAAACGGGTGAACCCGAGGAACGCGCGTGCCGAAATATTCGAATACAGGCGCGGAAACCCCCCTTTGGAGTGAACTGGCGTCAGCTGTCCGCCAGTTCACCCTCTGTGCGTAAAGATTCACGGAGTCGAGGCCACCGGTGCCCGCGATGTCCCCCATTGGACGGCGCACCGGTGGCTCCATGTCTCCTGTGGGGGTTCCACCATCTTGAACAGCAACACCTTCCGTCTCGCCGCCCTGGCGGTCGCCGCCGCCCCCGTCGCCGCCCTGGTCGCGGTCCCGGCCCAGGCCGCCCCCGCGACGACCACCACGACCGGCGGCGGGAAGGCGAGCGCGGTCGTGCTCCGTACCGCACTCGACGTCTCCCTCCTCAACAAGACGGTCGACGTGCCGTTGAAGGTCACCCTCAACGAGGTGCAGGCGCCGCGCAGCGCCGAGCAGACCGCGCTCAGCGTGCGGCTCGACGGGGTGGACCACGGAAAGCCGGTCAACGTCCTCAAGGCCGACGTGGCCACCGCGAAGGCCACCGCCGACAAGCACCGCGCCGCCGGCTACAGCAATCTCGCCAACGCCCGGGTGAGCCTCCCCGGGCTCACGATGTTCCCGCTGCTCAAGGTCGAGAAGGTCACCTCCAAGGCGGTCTGCGAGGCGGGCAGCCGGCCGGTCGCCGAGGCCAATGTGCTCGGGTACGTGTCGGTCCTCGGCAAGCGCGTCACGCTGACGGCCGGCGGCACCACGCGGGTCGCGGTGCCGAAGGTCGGCGAGGTGACGCTCGACCTGTCGAAGACGGAAACCACCTCGCGCACGGCCGCCGCCGTGGCACTCCAGCTGAAGGTCTCGGTCAACCCGCTCGACCTGAACGTCGCGGACGTCAAGGGCGAGGTCACGCTCGCGGAGGCCACCTGCGAAACCCCGAAGGGCCACGGCGGCCACACGGGCGGCGGCGACAACGGCGGCGGCCACAACGGCGGCGGCGACAACGGGGGCAATGAGAACGGGGGGAACGAGAACGGCGGGAACGAGAACGGGGGCGGTGACAACGGGGGCAATGACAACGGCGGCGCGACCGGGGGCGGTTCGACGGACGGCGGTTCCGGGAACGGCGGGTCCACGAGCGGCGGCGACCAGGCCGGCTCCACCGGGGGCGGCGGCGACGTGAAGACCCAGACGGGTACGGACCAGGCCCCGGCCGCCACCGACGCGGACCTGGCCGAGACGGGCAGCAGCTCCAGCACCCCGTACATCGCGGGCGGCGCGGCACTGCTGCTGGCGGCCGGCGCGGGCGCCATGGTCCTGACCCGCCGCCGCGCCCGAGGCTGACGGCCCGAGGGGAGGAAACCCCGGGGGGAGGGGTGGTGAGCGGTGCTCCGAGGGGGGAGCACCGCTCACCTATTGGGACACCGCTCGCTGGCCAGAGCGGCGCTCACCCCCGGAGGGCCGCTCACGACCCAGAGCACCGCTCACGGTCCAGAGCACCGCTCACCGAACGGAGCGCGCCCCTACCGCCCCACCACCGTCAGCGCCTGGAGCGCCAGGTCCAGCGCCTGAAGGAAGCGGTTGGTCGTCGTCCGGTCGCGTACCGCCAGCCGCAGCCAGCCGTCCCCGAGCCCCGGAAACGTATCTCCTCGCCGCGCCGCGAACCCCAGCATCCGCAGCCGCTCCCTTATCTCGGCGGCCCCGTCGAGGCGGATCAGCACGAACGGCCCCTCGGCCGGCTCCACCACCCGGACCTCGGAGAACTCCCGCAGCCCGGCCACCAGATGCGCCCGGTCCACCACGATCCGGTCCGCCGCACCGGCGGCCTCCGCCAGCGCGCGCGGCTCCACGCACGCCTCCGCCGCCGCCAGCGCGGGCGACGACACCGGCCACAGCGGCTGCGCCTCCTCCAGGGCGCGGATGGTCTCCGGGTCGGCCGCCACGTAACCGATGCGCAGCCCGGCGAGCCCCCAGGTCTTGGTGAGGCTGCGCAGGACGACGAGCCCGGGGATGTCCGTACGGCCGCACAGCGCCTCGCGCTCGCCCGGCACCGCGTCCATGAACGCCTCGTCCACCACCAGGGTCCGGCCGGGACGCGCCAGGCGTTCGAGGACGGCGGCGGGGTGGAGGACGGACGTCGGGTTGGTCGGGTTGCCGACGACCACCAGGTCCGCCTCGTCGGGCACGTCCGCCGGGTCGAGCCGGAAGTCGTCGGCGGCCCGCAGCAGCACGCGTCCCACCTCGTGCCCGGCCGCGCGCAGCGCCGCCTCCGGCTCGGTGAACTGAGGGTGCACCACGTAGGGCCGCCGGGCGGGCAGCGCGCGGGCGATCAGGACGAACGCCTCCGCCGCGCCCGCCGTCAACAGCACCCGCTCGGGAGGAAGTTCGTGCCGCGCGGCGACGGCCTCGCGGGCCTCGCGGTCGTCCGGGTACGCGCCGAGCGTGCCCAGGGAGCCGGCTATACGTTCCTGCAGCCAGGCCGGTGGGGTGCCGGCCCGTACGTTGACGGCGAGATCGGTCAGATCCCGGCCCCGTCCGCGTACTTCCGCGTCTCCGTGGTGACGCAGATCGTGGGTGCCCGCGCCTGTCGCGTCGGGACTCTCAGTGGGAGTGTGCATGACCGCCGTGGTGGGGGTGTGGTGTGGGGGTGTGCGCCGTGGCCTGGGTGGACTCCGGCAGGATGACTATGCGCCCCGCACCCTCTTTCACGCAACGGTCCAGACGTTTCACGCGACGGTCCCGACCGGCCGGCGGGCGAGCGCGCAGGTGGCCATCGACGGACGCCCGTCGCGCGGCCGTGACTTCCTTTTGGGTACGAGGAGTTGACCGCCCCCGGCGAGGGCGGCGGCCTCGGCCACCGAGGGGGTGCCGAGGGCGGCGAGCGCCGCCCCGGAGGGGTGCGGCACGGGCACTCGGGCGAGCACGTCCGCCGGGTACGCGCGCAGCGGAACACCGAGCCGGGCGGCAGCGCCCACAACCCCCGGCTCCCGGGCCTTCGCCGTGACGGTGACCAACTCGGCGATCCCCGTGAGCCCCGCCTCCCGCAGCACCTCCAGGACCAGCCCGGCGACCTCGTCGGCGGAGACACCCCGGGAGGCGCCGACGCCGACGACGAGCGCGCCGAGATGCGCGGAGCGGGGTGCATCGGCTAGCAAGAGGCCATGGCGGTGTTCGTCGCGCTCGGCGCGTTCCTGATGACCCTGGCGGGCGGCTGGGTCGCCCAGCGCGTCAGCGACCGCCGCCACCTGGTCCTCGGCCTGGCCGGCGGGCTGATGCTCGGCGTGGTCGGCCTGGACCTGCTGCCCGAGGCGGTGGAGGCGGCGGGCGGCCTGGTCTTCGGCGTCCCGGCGGCGCTGCTGCTGTTCGTCGGCGGCTTCCTCGTCGCCCACCTCGTCGAGCGGCTGCTCGCGGTGCGCCAGGCGGCGCACGGGGCCGCCGAGGAGCGGGTCCCGCAGGTCGGGCTGACGGCGGCGGCCGCGATGGTCGGCCACAGCCTGATGGACGGAGTGGCGCTCGGGGCGGCCTTCCAGGTCGGCGGCGGGATGGGGGCGGCCGTCGCGCTCGCCGTGATCACGCACGACTTCGCGGACGGCTTCAACACGTACACGATCACCAGCCTGTACGGGAACGCCCGCCGCAGGGCCCTCACGATGCTCTTCGCGGACGCGGCGGCGCCCGTCGTCGGGGCGGCGACGACGCTGCTGTTCACCCTGCCGGAGGAACTGCTCGGCTGCTATCTCGGCTTCTTCGGCGGCGCGCTGCTCTACCTCGCCGCCGCCGAGATCCTGCCCGAGGCCCACCACGACCACCCGGCCCGTTCCACGCTGCTGTGCACGGTGGCCGGAGTGTGCTTCATCTGGCTGGTGGTGGGCCTCGCCCAGTGACCCCGTCACCCCCGGCACCGCGCCACGAACCGCGCGGCCGTCCCGGGCGACGCGGCCCAGTGGGTGTGCAGATAACTCGCGTGTACGTTGCCCCGGACGAACCCCTCGACGCGCCGCTCGGGCCGGTGCATGCCCCAGGCGGGCTCGTCGCCCGCCCCCGGCTCGATGACGGTCCGGTGGAACTCGTGCCCCCGCAGCCGCGCCCCGGCGGGCGCCAGCACGTTGTCGGAGAGCGCCACGGCGTCCCGGTACCCGAGCGTCAGCCGCTTGGTCATCCGCGCATCGGCGTCGAGCACCCCGCACATCGGCAGCCCGTCCAACGATCGCGCCAGATACAACAACCCGGCACACTCGGCAGCCACCGGCGCCCCGGAGAGCGCCAACGCCGCCACGGCCTTCCGCAACGCCTCGTTGGCCGACAACTCGGGGGCGTACACCTCGGGAAACCCACCCCCGATGACGACACCCCGGGTCCCGAGCGGCAGACCCTCGTCCCGCAGCGGATCAAAGGAAACGACGTCAGCTCCGGCGGCGGCGAGCAACTCGGTGTTCTCGGCATACGAAAACGTAAAGGCGGCCCCACCAGCAACAGCAACGACGGGCTTGACGCCCGCCGAATCAAGCCCCTCCGGCGCTTGAGGAGCGGGGTCCGGGGCGGAGCCCCGGTTACGGGAAGGGGCGGGTAGGGGAACACCCCCGCCGAAGGCGCCCCCCACCGCCTCACCCGCAGACCACTCCGCATCGGGCACCGCAGGTGCCGACCGCGCCAAAGCCAACAACCCCTCCAGGTCGCACCCCGCAGCCACCTGCCCAGCCATCGCCGCGACAGCGGCCACCGCATCGGCCCGCCGCTCCGCCACCGGCACCAACCCCAGATGCCGCGACGGCACGGAGACCCCCTCCGCCCGCCGCAAGGCACCGAGCACCGGCACCCCCGACTCCTCCAACGCCTCCCGCAACAACGCCTCGTGCCGGTCGGAGCCCACCTTGTTCAGGATCACCCCACCGATCCGCACCTCCGCGTCCCACGACGCGAACCCGTGCACCAGCGCCGCCACCGACCGCGACTGCGACGACGCGTCCACGACGAGCACCACCGGTGCCCGCAGCAGCTTCGCCACATGCGCGGTGGACGCCAGCTCACCGAGCCCCGAGGCCCCGTCGTACAGCCCCATCACGCCCTCGACCACGGCCAGCCCGCACCCCCGCGCGCCGTGCGCGAAGAGCGGCGCGATCAGCTCGGGCCCGCACATGTACGCGTCGAGGTTGCGCCCCGGGCGCCCGGTCGCCAGCGTGTGGAAGCCGGGGTCGATGTAGTCGGGGCCCACCTTGTGCCCGGACACGGCGAGCCCCCGCGCGGCGAACGCGGCCATCAGCCCCGTGGCGACGGTCGTCTTGCCGCTCCCGGATGAGGGCGCGGCGACGACCAGGCGGGGGATGTTCACCACTCGATGCCCCTCTGGCCCTTCTGCCCGGCGTCCATCGGGTGCTTGACCTTCGACATGTCCGTCACCAGGTCCGCCGCGTCCAGCAGCGCGGCGGGCGCGTTGCGGCCGGTGATGACGACGTGCTGCGTACCGGGGCGGTCGCGCAGGACGGAGACGACCTCGTCGGTGTCGATCCACCCCCAGTGCAGCGGATAGGCGAACTCGTCCAGCACGTACAGCCGGTACGTCTCGGCGGCCAGATCGCGCTTGACCTGCTCCCAGCCCTCCCGGGCCTTCGCCTCGTTGTCCGTCTGGTCGTCGCGCTGGACCCAGGACCAGCCCTCGCCCATCTTGTGCCAGGCGACGGACCCGCCCTCGCCGCTCGCGCCGAGGACCTTCAGCGCGTTCTCCTCGCCGACCTTCCACTTCGCCGACTTGACGAACTGGAAGACCCCGATGGGCCACCCCTGGTTCCAGGCGCGCAGCGCGAGCCCGAAGGCCGCCGTCGACTTCCCCTTGCCGATGCCGGTGTGCACCATCAGCAGCGGCCGGTTGCGCCGCTGCCGGGTGGTGAGTCCGTCGTCCGGCACGCTCTCCGGCTGTCCCTGCGGCATTACGCGACCCTCCTGTCGGTGTGCCCGAGGCCCGCGCCCCGGACGTCCTTGACCAGCCCGGCGATCGATTCGGCGCGCAGCTCGTCCAGCGTGACGGCGGTGCCGCCCAGGTCGGCCGCGAGGTTCGCCGCGAGCCCCAGCCGGACCGGCCCCGTCTCGCAGTCCACGACGACCGACGCCGTGCCCTCGGCCGCGTGCAGCCGGGCGGCCCGCGCGGCCAGCGCCACCGGGTCCGGCCCGCCGGTCGCCCGTCCGTCGGTCACCACGACGAGCAGGGCCCGCCGGGACGGGTCGCGCAGCCGCTCCACCCGCAGCACGTCGTGCGCCTTCAGCAGCCCGGCGGCCACCGGGGTCCGCCCGCCCGTCGGCAGCGATTCGAGCCGGGCCGCAGCCGCGTCCACCGACGAGGTCGGCGGCAGCGCCACCTCCGCGTCCCGGCCCCGGAAGGTGACCAGACCGACCTTGTCGCGCCGCTGGTACGCGTCCATCAGCAGGGACAGCACCGCGCCCTTCACGGCGCCCATGCGCTGCCGGGCGGCCATCGACCCGGAGGCGTCCACGACGAACAGCACGAGATTGCCCTCGCGCCCCTCCCGCGTCGCCTGCCGCAGATCGTCCCGCCGCACCACGAGCCCCCGCCCGGACCGGCCCCGCGCCCGCTGGTGCGGGGCGGCGGCCAGGACCGTCGCGGCCAGATGCAGCTTGGTCAGCGCGCCCTCGGGCCGCCGCGCCCCGGTCGTCCGCCCGTGCTCGGTGCGCGCCCGGGACCGCCGCCCCGCCGCGCCCTCGCCGAGCCCGGGAACGCTGAGCATCTTCGTACGGAACGGCTCCCCGGCCCGTACGGGCCGCTGCTCACCGCCCTGCCCGGGCACGGGCGCCCCCGGATCGGGCGTGTCGTCCGCCCCGTCGGCGGGCGAGGACGGCGTGTCGGGCGCGTCCCCCTGCGGCGGCAGCCCGCCGCCACCTCCGCCGCCACCGCCGTCACCGGGCCCGTCCGGCTCCGGCTCGTCGTCCCCGCCGCCGTTCCGCTCCAGCGTGTCGTCCAGCTTGTCCTCGTCGAGCCCCGGCGCGTCGAAGGGGTTGCGCCGCCTCCGGTGGGGGAGCGCGAGCAGCGCCGCCTGCCGGACGTCCTCGGCGCATACGTCGGTGCGCCCCGCCCACGCGGCCAGCGCGGTCGCCGTCCTGGCCATGACGATGTCCGCGCGCATCCCGTCGACCTCGAAGGCCGCGCAGGTCGCCGCGATCTGCCGCAACGCCTGGTCACCGAGCACCACTTCGGGCAGCAGCGCACGCGCGGTCGTGATCCGGTCCCGCAACTCCGCTTCCTCGTCGGCCCAGCGCGCCGCGAACGCCGCCGGGTCGTCCTCGTAAGCGAGCCGCCGCCGCACCACCTCCACCCGCTGGTCCGTCTCCCGGGAGGCCGCGACCTCGACGGTCAGCCCGAAGCGGTCGAGCAACTGGGGCCGCAGCTCGCCCTCTTCCGGGTTCATCGTCCCCACGAGCAGGAACCGCGCCGCGTGCCGTACGGAGACGCCCTCGCGCTCCACGTACGAGGCACCCATGGCCGCCGCGTCCAGCAGCAGGTCCACCAGATGGTCGTGGAGCAGGTTGACCTCGTCCACGTACAGGATGCCGCGGTGCGCGTCCGCGAGCAGCCCCGGTTCGAACGCCTTCACGCCCTCCGCCAGGGCCCGTTCGATGTCGAGCGCCCCGACGAGCCGGTCCTCGGAGGCGCCGACCGGAAGCTCCACGGTCCGCGCCGCCCGCGACACGCCGGCCGCGTCCTCGTGCGGGCCGTCCGGACACGCCGGGTCGGGCGAGGCGGGGTCGCACGAGAACCGGCACCCCGGCACGACGGCGACCTCCGGCATCAGCGCGGCCAGCGCGCGTACGGCGGTCGACTTGGCGGTGCCCTTCTCGCCACGGACCAGGACCCCGCCCACGGCCGGGCTGACCGCGTTGAGCAGCAGCCCGAGCCGCAGGTCGTCCTGGCCGACGATGGCGGTGAAGGGGTAGGGCGTACTCACAGGGCCTCCTTGACGGGCATGGCGGGCGCTCCCGGCGGGATGAACGGCAGACCGGACGGCGCGCCCGACTCGATGAGCCGCCACAGCGCGTCGGTGTCCGCGTGTTCCTCGATCAGGTCACCGAGGCGGTCGAGCTGTTCCTCGCGCAGAGCGGCGAAGCAGGTGTCGGGCGCGGGCACGAAGCGGCGGCCGGTGAGCCGGGCGGTCTCGGCCAGGAACCGGCGGCGGAAGGCGTCGCTCTCCAGCGAGCCGTGCCAGTGCGTGCCCCAGACGGCACCCGACCGGCAGCCGTCCAGCGGGGTGCCCCGGCCGTCCGTCAGGAACGGCTCGCCGCCGTGCACATCGGCGACGCCGTGATGGATCTCGTACCCCTCGACGGGCTCGCCGAGCGCCTCGCCGGTCGGCCGGGCGAGCGTCTTCTCGCGGTCGAAGCGGACCCGCACGGGCAGCAGGCCGAGCGCGTCGACCTGCCCGGCGCGCGACTCGACCTCGTCCTCGATGTGCTCGCCGAGGATCTGGTAGCCGCCGCAGATCCCGAGCACCGGCCGGCCCTCGGCGGCGCGCCGCCGCAGGGCGCCGGCGAGCCCGCGTTCGCGCAGCCAGGCGAGCGCCTTCACGGTGCCCCGGGTGCCCGGCACGATGACGAGGTCCGCGTCGGCCAGCTCCTCGGGCCGGTCCACGAACCGCACGACGACGCCCGGTTCGGCGGCCAGCGCGTCCACATCGGTGAAGTTCGACATCAGCGGGATCGCGCACACGGCGACGCGCAGGACGTCCTCGCCGTGCGGCGGGGCGACCGTCGACTCCCGTACGGTGCCGCGCAGCGACACC
This sequence comes from Streptomyces drozdowiczii, assembly GCF_026167665.1. NCBI lineage: Bacteria > Bacillati > Actinomycetota > Actinomycetes > Kitasatosporales > Streptomycetaceae > Streptomyces > Streptomyces drozdowiczii. The sequence continues at coordinate 5,471,991 of NZ_CP098740.1, forward strand.
CTGAGGCCGTCCTCCTCGTCGATGCCGAGCCCGTGCGCGAAGGGCAGCACCCCGTAGGTGGGACGGCCCGTCAGCTCCCGCAGCATGTCGAGCCCCGGCTCAAGGAGCGAGACGTCACCCCGGAACTTGTTGACCAGGTACCCCGCGATCAGCTCCTGGTCCTCCGGCGCGAGCAGCGCGGTCGTCCCGAAGAACGAGGCGAAGACGCCGCCCCGGTCGATGTCCCCGACCACCACGACCGGGAAGCGCGCGGCGCGGGCGATGCCCATGTTCACGATGTCCGTGCGGCGGAGGTTGATCTCGGCGGGCGAGCCCGCGCCCTCGCAGATCACCGCGTCGTACGTGCTCCGCAGCTGCTCCAGGCAGTCCGTGACGGTGGACAGCAGCTTTTCCTGCCGCCCGCCGTGGTAGCCGCGGGCGCTCATCTCGCCGACCGGCCGCCCCATCAGGACGACCTGGCTGGAGCGGTCGCCGCCGGGCTTGAGCAGCACCGGGTTCATCAGGGCGGTCGGCTCGACGCGGGCGGCCTGGGCCTGCATGGCCTGGGCCCGGCCGATCTCGGCGCCCTCGCGGGTGACGAAGGAGTTCAGCGACATGTTCTGCGCCTTGAACGGGGCGACCTTCACCCCCTGGCGTACGAGCCAGCGGCAGATGCCCGCCGTGACGACGCTCTTGCCCGCGTCCGATGTGGTCCCGGCGACCAGCAGTCCGCCGCTCATATCGCTCTCCGTCCAGGTGTACGAGGTCTGCGGGCCCGGCGTGCGACCGCCCCCGCGCCCAGCCGGGCGGCCACGCCGACGCCGAGGGCGAGCACGCCCACCCGGCGCGAGAGCCGCACCGCGCGCTCGATGTCGCCGGTCTCCACCGCCCGCCCGGCCTCCCCGTTGAGCACGGGCCGGTGCTCGACGCGCCCGCCGTAGGCGAGGGTCCCGCCGAGCCGTACGCCGAGCGCCCCGGCGAACGCGGCCTCCACGGGCCCCGCGTTGGGGCTCGGGTGCTTCGCGGCGTCCGCCCGCCAGGCCCGTACGGCCTCCCGGGGCCGGCCGCCGGAGGCCACGGCGAGCAGCGCGGTGAGGCGGGCGCCGGGCCAGCCCGCGAGGTCGTCGAGCCGGGCCGATGCCCAGCCGTACCGCAGGTAGCGGGGCGACTTGTGGCCGACCATCGCGTCGAGCGTATTGGCGGCGCGGAAGCCGACGAGCCCGGGGACCCCGGCGAGGGCGCCCCAGACGAGGGCGCCGACCACGGCGTCCGAGGTGTTCTCGGCGACGGACTCCACCACGGCGCGCGCGATCCCGGGGCCGTCCAGCGCCTGCGGGTCGCGCCCGCACAGGTGCGGCAGCCGCTCCCGGGCCGACTCGACGTCCCCGGCGGCGAGCGCGCCGCCGATGGCCCGGGCCTCGCGCCCCAGCGACGTACCGCCGAGGACGGACCAGGTGGCGGCGGCGGTCAGGGCCACGGACGCGGCGGGGTGGCGGCGCAGGGCGCGGGCGGCGAGCGCGGCGGACCCGGCGGCGCCCCCGGCGCAGATCAGGGTGTGCAGGGCGCCCCGGCCGCGGTGGTCGCGCCAGAGCCGGTCCTCGACGGCCGCGGCGGCCCGCCCGAAGGCGGCGACCGGGTGGCCCCTGCGGGGGTCACCGAGCAGCAGGTCGCCGATCAGGCCGGCGGTGGCGCCGTACGCGAAGATGCGATCGGCACGCACGGTTCAGCCGGCCGTACCGGAGTCCGCCGACAGGGGCTGTGGGGAGAGGGGCGCACGGCAGCCGGGCATGGCGGTATGTCCTCACTCAGGGTCCGCGCCCTGGTTCGACGTGACGGCGACAGGAGTCTCCTGGCTTCCGGATCGGCGGATTCCCCCGGTCTTCCAGCCCGCTCGCGCGGGCCGTGACGTGCGGTGGGGGACCGCTCCCCGGTGACAGTGGCGGGACCGCGCCGGATTCGCACCGGCTTCCTCTGCTGTCGCCGTAATGGCTCCGGCAGTCCACCACGCCCCGCGAACGCCCGTCAACTCGCCGTTGACCTGCGACGGCACGGTGTGGGCGGACGCACATCGGGCCGGGCGCACACGGGGTGCGTCCGGCCCGATGGGGCGGTGATGCGTCAGGCGACGATGAGATAGATGCCGTACGCGACCGCCGCCGCGCACAGCCCGAAGCAGACGTACGCCCCGGCCCGCGCCAGCAGGACCGATCCGCCCGCCGGACCGCCCCCGGCGGCCGTTTCCGGCTGCTTGGAGAGGCCGACGATGCCGAGCGTGAAGAGGCCCACCAGGGCGACGGTGGTGACGAGGGAGACGCCGAAGACGGTGCCCAGAGCTGCCCAGTCGATGTTCATACGGGGTGTCCTTAGCGGAGTACCGGGGTCTGTCAGACCGTGGCGGGTCGGGCCGGATCGGCGGCGACGGATGCGGCGGGCGCCGGAATGGTGGCGGCGAGGTCGTGCGCCACGGTGGGCGGCGGGCTCACGGCCGCGATGGCCTGGGTGACGACGCCCGCGGGCTCGGCCGGGGCCGTGTCCTCGGTGCCGGGCGCGACATCGCCGTGGCCGACGGGCTTGCGGCGCGACAGCACCCAGATCGCCCCCGAGCCGGCGACCAGGAGGGCCGCGACGACCACGACGCCCCAGGTGCCCTGCTTCGTCAGGAACTCGGCGCCCGCCCCGACCAGACCGGCGGCCGGCAGGGTCAGGCCCCAGGCGACGAACATCCGGGTGGCGGTGGACCAGCGGACCACGCCCCCGGACCGGCCGAGGCCCGCGCCCATCACGGCCCCGGAGCAGGACTGCGTGGTGGAGAGGGAGAAGCCGAGGTGCGAGGAGGCCAGGATGACGGTGGCCGCGCTGGTCTGGGCGGCGAAGCCCTGCGGGGGCTTCAGCTCGGTCAGGCCGCTGCCCATGGTGCGGATGATCCGCCAGCCGCCGAGGTACGTGCCGAGCGCGATGGCCAGGCCGGCGCTGACGATGACCCAGACCGGCGGGTTGGAGCCGGGGGAGAGGACGCCGCCGGTGACCAGGGCCAGGGTGATGATGCCCATCGTCTTCTGCGCGTCGTTGGTGCCGTGCGCGAGCGAGACGAGCCCGGCCGAGGCGATCTGCCCCGCCCGGTAGCCCTTGGCGGTGGCCTTCTCCTGGGCGTCGTTACGGATCTTCCCGCCGATCCGGTACGTGAGCCTGGTGGCCAGGAGCGCGGCCACACCGGCCACGATCGGGGCGGCGACGGCGGGCAGCAGCACCTTGGTGACGACGGTGCCGCCGTTGACCGACGACCAGCCGGCGGACATCACCGCGGCGCCGATGAGGCCGCCGAACAGTGCGTGGGAGGAGCTGGACGGAAGCCCGACCAGCCAGGTCAGAAGATTCCACAGGATGGCGCCGACGAGCGCCGCGAAGATGACCTCGGTTCTGAGGCCGTCCTCGTTGACGATCCCGCCGGAGATCGTCTTGGCGACCTCCACGGACAGGAACGCGCCGACCAGATTGAGAACGGCGGACATCGCGACCGCCGTCTTGGGTTTGAGTGCGCCGGTCGAGATGGTCGTGGCCATCGCGTTGGCGGTGTCGTGGAAACCGTTCGTGAAATCGAACACTAGAGCTGTCACGATCACTATCGCGAGCAGCAGCGTGATGTGTTCCATTTACCCAGGCAATCGTTCGACGTCATTGGCAGGTGGAACGTAGGCAACTTGAGTGAACGGAAGATGAACTGAGCAGGGCGCTGCGGTGACCCCCTGGGCGGCGGCCGGGCGGGGCCCGGAAAGGATCTTGGGATGAGTGACGGACGGCACGACGCGATCGCCCGTGGATGGGAGGCGGTCGTCGCCACGGCACGCCGCACCGCGGCCGAGGGACTGGTCGTCGGAACCTCCGGAAACGTCTCGCTGCGGGTCGGCGACACGGTGCTGGTCACACCCAGCGGAGTGCCGTACGACCGGCTGCGCCCCGAGGACCTGACCGGCGTCGATGCGGAAGGCAACCAGACCTTCGGAACACTGGCCCCCACCAGCGAACTTCCCCTCCACCTCGCCGTCTACCGGAACACCGACGCGAGGGCTGTCGTGCACACCCACGCGGTCCACGCCACCGCCGTCTCCACCCTCGTCGCCGAGGTCCCCCCGGTCCACTACGCCGCCGCGATGCTCGGCGGCACGGTCCGCGTCGCCCCCTACGCCCGGTACGGCACGCCCGAACTCGCCGCGAACATGCTCGCCGCCCTCCGCGACCGCACCGGCTGCCTGCTCGCCAACCACGGCACCGTCACCTACGGCACCACCCTCGACCAGGCATACGACCGCACCGCCCAGCTCGAATGGCTCTGCCACGTCTGGCTCACCGCGAGCGCCGTGCCCGGCCGCACCCCGGCCCTGCTCTCGGAGACCCAGCTCGGCGAGGTCCGGGAGGCGCTGAAGGGCTACGGGCAGCACGGCTGAGGCGGCACCGTACGGCCCCGCCCACTGGCATCGCGGCGCCCGGACCGCGAGACTGTTCGTGTGCGCCCGGTTACCGCGACGGCAGCGGCCGTCACCACACTCATCGGCGCCGGCGCGGCAGCGGTCGCGGCCGGCCGGTTCGCCGGCGACGTCGCCCTCAAGACGCCGCCCGGACGACCGCTCCCCGCCGACCGCGAACTCACCGTCCACGCGACGGCCGCCGGGCAGGTCACCCTGACCCGGTCCCTCACCTCGCTGCGCCCCGGCACGTACGGGCTGACCGGCAAGGACGTCCACGCCGTCGTCGGCCCCGTCCTCGACCGGGCCCACCAGGCCGCCGACACCGTCGTGCGCCGACTGGAACGCGTGGACCACGGCATCCTCGCCCCCGGCGACAAGGTCCGCCTCACGCCCCAGGTGTACAGCGGCGACCCCGGCAGCGCGCTGGGCCTGGCCTTCCGCGAGGTGCGGATCCCCGGCGAACTCGGCGAACTGCCCGCCTGGTACGTCCCGGCGCCCCGGCCCACCTGGGTCATCACCGTCCACGGCATCGGCGCCACCCGCGAGCACCCGCTGAACCTCCTCGGCTTCCTGCACGGCCAGCAGCTGCCCGTGCTCGACCTCGCCTACCGGGGCGACCCGGGCGCCCCCCGCTCCCCGGACGGGCTCGGCCACCTCGGCGAGTCCGAGTGGCGCGACCTGGACGCCGCGATCCGCTTCGCCGTCCGGGGCGGCGCCGAGCAGGTCATCCTGTACGGCTGGTCCACCGGCGCGTCCATGGCGCTGCACGCCTGCGTCGGCTCCGCGCTCCGCGACCGGATCTCCGGCCTCGTCCTCGACTCGCCCGTGCTGGACTGGTCCGACACGCTGCGCGGCCTGGCCGCCGCACGCGGGGTCCCCGCCGCGCTGCTGCCGCTGGCCGTGCGCGCCGCCCAGGGGCAGACCGGACTGCACGGCACCTCTCTCCTGGACACCTCGGTCCCGGTGACCCTGCACGTCCCCACGCTCGTGGTGCACGGCCCCGACGACACCCTGGCCCCTGGATCCACTCCCGCCGGCTCGCCGCCGCCCGCCCCGACCTGGTCGCCCTGCACACCGTGGACCGCGCTCCGCATGCGGCGATGTGGAACGCCGACCCGGCCCGCTACGAGGAGACCCTGCGCCGCTTCCTCACGCCCCTGATGTGAGGTGATGCGCCGGTTCGGCCGATTGGTCCCCGGCGCCGCGCGGGCCCGCCAACGCCGTTGACCCGGGTTCCGTTTGGGCTTTCGGGCCGTCAGGGGCAAGACTGCTCCCGTGACGTCCCGTACCCCGCGCGACTCCAGGCTGCGTCTTGTCCGCCCGCGACCCCTCGCCACCGCCCGAAGGGCCGTGACCACCCGGCGCACCAGGCCCGCGCCGCGCCCGCCCGAGGGCACCCCACCCCGGGCGGAGCTGGCCCGCCAGGCCCGGACGGTCCTCGCCGACGCCGTACGCATCGCCCGCTGGGCGGCCGACGGGGCGGCCCCCGGCACCACACCGCCGGCCGCCCTCGAACACGCCGCCGCCGCGCTGGACATCTCCCCGGAGCAGGTGCGCTCCGGCTGGGACCGGGCCCGGCTCGCCGGGCTGGTCGAACTCCACGGCGACACCGCGCGGCCCGGCTGGCGGCTGCGCGCCTGGGACCGGGACGACTCCGCGGTGCTGCGCGGCTGGGTCGCCCTCTTCGACGCCTGGTCGCTCGTGCACCCCGCGCCCCGGGGCATCGAGTCCACCGCCGTCGCGGAAGCGGTCGAGGCGGTGCCCCAGGTCCTCTCGCTGCTCCAGCTCTCGGCCGGCCCGGTCACCGTGCCGGCACTCCTCGACCTCCTCGGCCAGCGCGTCGCCGAGCTCCACGAGGAGCGCTGCGAGGTGCCGTACGGCCCCGAGCCGCTGCCCGCCCCCGCCGAACCGGCGCCCACCGCGCACCCCCCGGCGCTCGTCGCCCGGCTGCTCGACTGGGCCCTGGAGGGCCTGGCCGACGTCGGGGCGCTCACCCTCGGCACGGGCCAGGCCACGCTGACGCCGCTCGGCAACTGGGCGGTCTGGGTCAAGCTGGAACAGATCTGCGTCGCCGCGCAGAGCCCTGCCGGCAACATCGAGCAGGCCGCCGCCGACATGCTCCTCGGCTGCGCCCGCCTCACCCCCGGACCCGCCCGCGCCGAGTACCGGGCCTGGCTGGCCGCCCGCCCCGTCGGGAGCGCCGTCGCCGAACTGCTCGACGTCGCCCGGGGCGAGGACGCGTTGCTGCGCGGGCTCGCCTTCGAGGCCCTGCGCGTGGTCGGCGCCCCCGCGGAGCCCGAGGTCCGGGCCGTCCTGACGGACCCGTCACTGCGCCCGTACGCGCTGCTGTGGCTCGCCGAGTACGACGGCAGGGACCCCGAGGACGCTCAGGAGGTCCTCAGCCGCGAGGAGGCGACATGGCTCTGGGTCGACACGGCGGCGGCCGTCGCCGACCACGGTGAGACGGGCCTCCTGGTCCGCCACCTCGACTCGGCGGTCCAGGGCACGGTCCCGGCCCTCCTGGACGAGGTCCGCGCCGTCGGCCACCCCCGCACGGTCCAGGTCCTGGTGGCCCTGGCCGCGGCCCACCCGGACCCGGCCCTGGCCAAGGCGGTCCGCAAGGCGGCCTTCCAGGTCCACACGGGCGGCTCGTAACGCGGGGGCGCTGCCCCCGCACCCCCGCTCCTCAATCGCCGGAGGGGCTTGATTCTGCCGCTGCCGTCGCACACCCGCGACGAAAACCCAGCCCCGCCAGCGCATGAGGCGGCGCGAAACCCAGCCCCGCCGGCGTTTGAGGCGCGGGGTCCGGGGCGGAGCCCCGGTTCGGGAAGGGGCGGGTAGGGGACAAGGCCCGCCGCAGGCGCCCCGCCTCAGCCTGCCGCCCCCGGCGCATACGTGCCGAAGCTCCACACGTTCCCCTCCCCGTCCCGCGCCATGTAGTCCCGAGACCCGTACGACTGATCCGTCGGCGGCATCAAGATCTCCACCCCGAACTCAACCGCCCGCGCATGATGCGCATCCACGTCCCCCACCACCACGTACACCCCCGCAGGCCCCGCCCCGGCCATCGCCCGGGCGAACACCCCCTCCCGCCCCCGCGACCCCAGCATCACCCTGCCGTTCCCGCACGACAGCTCCGCATGCACCACCGAGCCGTCGTCCCCCTCGTACACCGCCTCCGCGACGAACCCCAGCCCCTCCGTCAGCAACCGGATCGCGCCCTTCGCGTCGTCGTAGAGGAGCGTCGGGTACACCGTCGCCACACCCGTCTCCGCCATCGCGCTCAGCCCCTTCGTACGTACGACTTGTGTGATCCAGGTCTCATTTTCGCACCGGCCACCGACAACAGCTCAGCGGAACGTGTCGCAATCCCCCATGTCCCCGCTCCGGAACCCCGTGGTGAACCACTCCTGCCGCTGCGCCGCGGACCCGTGCGTCCAGGACTCCGGCGTGACCCGCCCCTGGAACCGCTCCTGGATCCGGTCGTCCCCGACCGACGCCGCCGCGTCCAGGCCGTCCCGGATGTCCGCCCGGGTGACCTCGGTGATCAGCGGCCGCCCGGTCGACTCGTCCGGCGTGGTCGTCGCGTGGTGCGCCCAGACCCCGCGTAGCAGTCCGCCTGGAGCTCCACCCGGACCGCGTTGCTGTTCTCGCCGGTCCGCCCGTCCTGGGTCCGGCCCAGCGTCCCCAGCTGGTTCTGGACGTGGTGGCCGTACTCGTGGGCGACGACGTACGCCTGCGCGAACGGCCCGCCGCTCGACCCGAACTTCGTCCGCAGCTCGTCGAAGAACCCCAGGTCGAGGTAGACCTGCCGGTCACCGGGGCAGTAGAACGGCCCCACGGCCGAGGTCGCGGAGCCGCACGCCGTGCCGACCCGGTCGGTGAACAGGACGGTCCGCGCCGTCGCGTACCGCGCGTCGCGCCGGGTGAACTCCTGGTCCCAGTAGTCCTGCACGCTGTTGACCACCGCGACGATCCGGCAGTCGTCCTTCGTGTTGGCGTCCCGCCCGGTCCGGCACTCCCGCGCCACCTGCCCCGCCGAGGAGGCGGTCGCCGTCGGCGAGTCGCCCGACGAGAGCCCGAGCTGATCCGGGCCCACCCCGAAGAAGAGGCCCAGGATCAGCGCGATCACCCCGGCGATGCCCCCGCCCACCGTGGCCCGGCCGCCCGGGAGGCGGCTGCCGCGTGCGTCCCTGACCTCCGACGTGTCCAGACCGGCGTCGTCGTCGAACTGCATCGCACACCCTCCGCCACGGATCACGGTCCCTCCGCCGAGTATCCGGTCATACGCCCCGTCATGCCCTGTTCACGTCCTGCGCCCGTGCGGGCGCCCCGGTACGGGAGCACGCGGAAAAGTCGTTGGACACCGCCAGTAGACTGGTTTCCATGGCAGTTCTCCTTGTGCGTGTGCGTGAGTAGCGGCGTCGATCCGTCACCACCCGTCGTTCCTCCGCCCTCCCTTCCGCCCTGGAGTACCTCCCCGTGATCACCGCCTCCGGCATCGAGCTGCGCGCCGGCGCCCGTCTGCTCATCGAATCCGCCAGCTTCCGCATCGCCAAGGGCGACCGCATCGGCCTCGTCGGCCGCAACGGAGCCGGCAAGACCACCCTCACCAAGTGCCTCGCGGGTGAGGGCGTCCCCGCCGCCGGCACCATCACCCGCTCCGGCGAGGTGGGCTACCTCCCGCAGGACCCCCGCACCGGGGACCTCGACGTCCTGGCCCGGGACCGGGTCCTGTCCGCCCGCGGCCTCGACGAGATCCTGCGCAAGATGCGGGAGAACGAGGACCGGATGGCGAACGGCAAGGGCGCCACCCGCGAGAAGGCGATGAAGAAGTACGAGCGCCTGGAGACGGAGTTCCTCACCAAGGGCGGTTACGCCGCCGAGGCCGAGGCCGCCACCATCGCCGCCGCGCTCAGCCTGCCCGACCGGGTCCTCGGCCAGCCGCTGCACACCCTCTCCGGCGGTCAGCGCCGCCGCGTCGAGCTGGCCCGCATCCTCTTCTCGGACGCCGACACGCTGCTCCTGGACGAGCCGACCAACCACCTCGACGCGGACTCGATCGTCTGGCTGCGCGACTACCTCAAGACCTACCGCGGCGGCTTCGTCGTGATCTCCCACGACGTCGAGCTGGTCGAGACCGTCGTCAACAAGGTGTTCTACCTCGACGCCAACCGCTCCCAGATCGACGTCTACAACATGGGCTGGAAGCTCTACCAGCAGCAGCGCGAGGCCGACGAGAAGCGCCGCAAGCGCGAGCGCCAGAACGCCGAGAAGAAGGCCGCCGCCCTCAACGCGCAGGCGGACAAGATGCGCGCCAAGGCGACCAAGACCGTCGCCGCGCAGAACATGGCCAAGCGCGCCGACCGGCTGCTGTCCGGCCTGGACGAGGTCCGGGTCGCCGACAAGGTCGCCAAGCTGCGCTTCCCCGACCCCTCGCCGTGCGGCAAGACCCCCCTGATGGCCGAAGGGCTCTCCAAGTCCTACGGCTCGTTGGAGATCTTCACCGACGTCGACCTGGCCATCGACAAGGGCTCCCGCGTCGTCATCCTCGGCCTCAACGGCGCCGGCAAGACCACGCTGCTGCGGCTCCTCGGCGGCGCCGAGAAGCCCGACACCGGCCGCGTCGTGGAGGGCCACGGCCTCAAGCTCGGCTATTACGCCCAGGAGCACGAGACCCTGGACCCGGACCGCACGGTCCTGGAGAACATGCGCTCCGCCGCGCCCGACCTGGACCTCGTCGCCGTCCGCAAGACGCTCGGCTCGTTCCTCTTCTCCGGGGACGACGTGGACAAGCCGGCCGGGGTGCTCTCCGGCGGCGAGAAGACCCGGCTGGCCCTGGCGACCCTGGTCGTCTCCTCCGCCAACGTGCTCCTGCTCGACGAGCCCACCAACAACCTGGACCCGGCCAGCCGCGAGGAGATCCTCGGCGCGCTGCGCACGTACAAGGGCGCGGTCGTTCTCGTCACGCACGACGAGGGCGCGGTCGAGGCCCTTCAGCCGGAGCGGATCATCCTGCTCCCGGACGGCATCGAGGACCTGTGGGGTGCGGACTACCGGGACCTGGTCGCCCTGGCCTGATCCCCCGGACTGGATCATTCGGCCTACCCGAGATCCGTCATCTGTGTGAGTACGTCTCATACCTCGGCGCGGCGCCCGGCAGATAGCTGCCGGGCGCACCCATTTACGCCCCCCTGCCCGTGCGGGCCCTGACCTGGACGTTCCTCCCCGGGCGCTCGCCCGACGCCCCTCCCGACCTGTTGGAATGAGGCATTCCGGTCGCACCGGCGCACTCCCGGGGCGCGAATCCGGTCGCAGAGACCTTGCCGAATGGGTGGCCAGGAAGCGTCCGAGGGGTGATCATGAGAGTCCAGAGCGCACTTCCCATGAGGAGGCACGGGTGGCCGAGACTCTGAAGAAGGGCAGCCGGGTGACCGGCGCCGCGCGCGACAAGCTCGCGGCAGACCTGAAGAAGAAGTACGACTCCGGTGCGAGCATCCGGGCGCTGGCCGAGGAAACGGGCCGCTCCTACGGATTCGTCCACCGGATGCTCAGCGAATCCGGCGTGACGCTCCGCGGACGCGGCGGCGCCACACGAGGCAAGAAGGCCGCGACGGCCTGACGGGAGTTCCCTGGTCCGGGTGCGCCCACCCGGTCGGCCGCAGCGCCGATCCGGTGGTTACTGTTCAGTCACTTAGCTTCATGTGCTGACTGCACCCGAACCGGAGGCCCCGTATGACCTCGCTCGACTCCGTGCTCGACCAGGACGGCGTACGACTCACCGTCGACGACGCGGTTGCCACGGTGACCCTCACCAACCCGGCGAAGCGCAACGCCCAGTCTCCCGCTCTGTGGCGGGCGTTGACCGAGGCCGGACGGGCCCTGCCCGGCAATGTGCGGGTCGTCGTGCTGCGCGCCGAAGGCGTGTCGTTCTCCGCCGGGCTCGACCGCCAGGCGTTCACCCCCGAGGGATTCGACGGCGAGCCGTCGTTCCTCGACATGGGGCGCGGCCCGGAGGGAGAGCTCGACGCGCTGATCGCCGAGTACCAGGAGGCGTTCACCTGGTGGCGCCGCAACGACATCGTGTCGATCGCGGCCGTCCAGGGCCACGCCATCGGTGCGGGCTTCCAGCTGGCCCTCGCCTGTGACCTGCGCATCGTCGCCGATGACGTCCAGTTCGCCATGCGCGAGACCAGCCTCGGCCTGGTGCCCGACCTCACCGGCACGCACCCCCTGGTGCACCTCGTCGGGTACGCCCGGGCGCTGGAAGTCTGCGCCACCGGCCGCTACGTCCACGCCGATGAGGCGGAGCGCACCGGCCTGGCCAACCTCGTCGTGCCCGCCGCCGAGCTCGAAGGCGCCGCGCGCGACCTGGCCGGCGCCCTGCTGGCGGCCCCGCGCGACGCCGTCATCGAGACCAAGGCCCTGCTCGGCGGTGCCGTCTCGTGTACGTACGAGGAGCAGCGCGCCGCCGAACGGGCCGCGCAGGGCCGCCGCCTCCGCGATCTGGCGAGCGCCCTCGGCTGACGTACGGGCGGGCCGGAGCCGCGACGCGCCCTCCGGCCCGTCTCCGTACCAGGGGCTCAGTCCGCCGTGCCGTCCTCCGCGACCGCCGTGACCAGCACCGCGACCGGGGGACGCCCCTCGGCCGCCTCCGTCACCGCCGCCCGCACCGCCCGGGCCACGTCCAGCGCGCGGTGACCGCTCTCCGTCGCCAGCTCGACGCGCACATGGTCCTCGCCCGTCCGCACCGCCGGGCCCAGCACCCCGGTCAGGGCCGCAACGCCGGGCACCGAGGCGGCGGCCCGCCCCGCCGCGTTCTCCGGGTCCACCGGGCGCACCTCCGCCGGCTCCGGTTCCACCCGTTCGGGCGAGCCGTCGAGCAGCCCCGTCACCCGCAGGTCCACCTCGGACACCACCAGGCCGAGCCGGCGCGCGGCGGCCGACAGAAGGGCCGCGCGCAACGCGTCGGCGGCTGCGGGCAGGGGCCGGTCGGCCGTCGCGGTCATCGTCGCCTCGATTCGTAGGGGTCCCGGCGCCAGTGCGCTCGGGGGCGGGGGCACCTGTGCGGCGGGGGCCGAGTCCGGGTCGGCCACGGCGATCCGCAGCGCGCCGAGGACCGCGCCGGGCTCCGGACCCGCCACCGCCCGGCGCAGCACCGCGACCGCCGCCCGCTCCGCGATCCAGGCGCCGTCCGCCGGGCCGCCCAGAGGGAGCAACCGGCCCAGCGAAAGCCGTTGCCGTACCGCAGCCGTCCACGCGTGGGCCCTGTGCGGGCCGTCAGCCGTCGTCATGACCACCAGACTGCCGTATCCACGGCGCGAGTCGGGGCAAGCGCCCTTAATGTGGGCGAAGTAGTCACATCTGCCCCGAAGGGAAGAGCGGCGATGACCGAGACCCCACAGCGGAACCGGCCCGAGAATTCCGACAGCAACGCCTCGGGCGGCAGCAGCCTCACCAAGCGCGGCGGAGGCGACCCCGGCACCCGCGGCCGTACGACCATCGCGGACGGAGTGGTCGAGAAGATCGCCGGAATGGCCGCACGCGACGTCGTCGGGGTGCACGCGATGGGCAGCGGCCTGTCCCGCACGTTCGGCGCGGTCCGCGACCGGGTCCCCGGCGGCTCCAAGTCCGTCACCCGGGGCGTCAAGGCCGAGGTCGGCGAGACCCAGACCGCGCTGGACCTGGAGATCGTCGTGGACTACGGCGTGTCGATCTCCGACGTCGCCCGCGATGTACGGGAGAACGTCGTCGCCGCCGTCGAGCGCATGACCGGCCTGGAAGTGGTCGAGGTCAACATCGCCGTCAGCGACGTGAAGCTGCCCGACGAGGACGACGATGACGACGAGTCAGAGTCCCGCGTCCAGTAGTCCCGGCGTCCCCGAGCGGTTGAGGAGCACACGATGAGCATGGCTGTGGCCGGTCTGCTGGCCGGCATGGCACTCGGATTCGCCGGATACTTCGGCGGGTTCGGAGCCTTTGTGCTGGTGGCCGCCCTCGGAGCGGTCGGCTTCGTCGCCGGCCGCTTCGTCGACGGCGACCTGGAACCCGGCGACTTCTTCCGCAGTCGCGAGCGCGGCGACCGACGGCGGTGACGGCGGTGTCGGGGGCGAGCGGCCCGGTCGCGGCCGGGGAGCGCGGAGAGACGCGGATCGCCGACCGGGTGGTCGCGAAGATCGCCGCGCAGGCGGCCAAGGAGGCGGTCGACGCCGCCCCGAAGGAGGCGGCGTCGCCGCGTGCCACGGTCACCGTGCACCGCGACACCGCCCGCGTACGGGTGAGTCTGGAGCTGGGATATCCCACGGACATCGGCCACCAGTGCGGTGCCGTGCGTCGGCGGGTCGCCGAGCGGGTAAAGGCGTTGGCGGGGATGGAGGTGCCCGAAGTGGCCGTCCAGGTCGAACGCCTGCATCCCACCGGAGCGAGCCTGGCGGCACAGGGGAGGATTCGATGACCGAGCCCCACGACCCGGACGACGGCACGCGGCGACCACCGGAGGCCGGGGCGGTGGAACACGGCAGTGTCCTCGCGCTCGACCAGTCGGCTTCCTCCGCGGCCTACGACCCCGTGCCCGACAAGGAACGGCCCGAGGGCGGCGCGGGGCGCTTCTGGTCCGCCCGCCGCATCCCCGCGGGCATCGTCGCCGCGGTGGTCCTCGGCGCGAGCGGCCTGCTCCTCTACGACGTGTCCGCGGTCCGCGCCGGACACCCCGCGATGCAATGGCGCCGCACCCTGGCGGACGAACTCGCCACGCGGAAGCTCGACGACGTCTGGGTGCTGACCGGCGCCTCCGTCGCGGCCGCCCTCGGGCTCTGGCTGCTGCTCCTCGCGCTCACCCCCGGGCTGCGCGACCTGCTGCCGATGCGCCGCGAACACACCGACGTGCGCGCCGCGCTCGACCGGACGGCGGCGGCCATGGTGCTGCGCGACCGGGCCGTCGAGGTGGCCGGCGTCCAGTCGGTCCGGGTCCGCATGGGCCGGAGCAAGGTGGGAGTGCGTGCCCTCTCGCACTTCCGGGAACTGGACGACGTGCGGGCCGACCTGGACACCGTGCTCTCCACAGGCATCCGGGAACTCGGACTCGCCAGGCAGCCGCGCCTGTCGGTCCAGGTCCGCCGGCCGGCGAAGAAGGGGTGAACGGCGTGCTCAGGACCGTCAACCGGGTACTGCTGGGGCTGGCCGGACTGGTGCTGCTCTGCGTGGGCGGCGGGGTGCTCGCCGCGGCGGCGGGCCTCTCCGTGCCGTCCTGGTGGCCCTGGTACGGCAAGAACGACGTGCTGCTCAGCGAGGCGGACCGGGACCGCTGGCGCGGCGAGGGCTGGTGGTGGCCGACCGTGATCGCGGTCCTCGCCGTCCTCGTGGTCCTCGCCCTGTGGTGGCTCCTCGCACAGTTCCGCCGCGCCCGGCTGAACGAGGTGCTGGTGGACAGCGGCGACGGCGAGGGCGCCCTGCTGCGCGGCCGCGCCCTGGAGGGGGTGCTCGCCGGGGAGGCGGACGCCCTGGACGGGGTCGCCCGCGCCCAGGTCACCCTGACCGGCAAGCGCTCCGCCCCGGCCGCCCGGGTCCGGATGCTGATGGAGCCGCACGCCGCCCCCGACGAGGCGCTGAGGCGGCTGAGCGACGAGGCGCTGGCCCACGCCCGGGACTCCGCGGGGCTGGCCCGGCTGCCCGCCGAGGTCCGGCTCAAGGCCGTCAAGCACCGGGCCGCGCGGGTGAGCTGACGGCGGTGCGGTGGCGCGGGTCCCCGCGCCACCGCCGTATCACCGGGTGGGGCTCAGAAGCCGTGCCGGTGGCCGCCGTCGACCGGCACCATGATGCCCGTCAGATACGAGGCGGCGGGGGAGAGCAGGAACGCGGCCGTGCGGCCGAACTCCTCCGGGGTGCCGTAGCGGCGCAGCGGGATGTTCGCCTCGTTGGCGGTACGCGCCTTCTCCGCGTCGCCCGACAGCGCGTCCAGCTCCCGCACCCGGTCCGTGTCGATCCGGGCCGGCAGCAGGCCCACCACCCGGATGCCGCGCGGGCCCAGCTCGTCTGCCATCGACTTGGCGACACCGGCCAGGCCGGGGCGCAGCCCGTTCGAGATGGTCAGCCCGGGAATCGGCTCGTGCACGGAGCCGGAGAGCACGAAGCCGATGACCCCGCCCTCGCCGAGCGCCGCGGCGGCCGCCCTGGCCAGCCGTACCGCGCCCAGGAAGACGGACTCGAAGCCCGCCTGCCACTGCTCGTCGGTGTTGTCCGCGATCCCGCCCGGCGGCGGACCGCCGACGCTGATGAGGATGCCGTCGAGCCGGCCCAGGCCCTCCCGGGCGGCCTCCACCAGCCGTTCGGCCGACGCCGGGTCGGCGTTGTCGGCGGCCAGACCGACGGCGTCCGGGCCCAGGTCGGCGGCGGCCTGCTGGGCGCGCCGCTCGTCCCGGCCGGTGATGACCACTTTCGCGCCGTCCGCCACCAGGGCCCGCGCGGTGGCGTAGCCGAGCCCGCGCGTCGCTCCGGTGACGATGTACACACGGTCCTTCAGTCCAAGATCCATGGCCCTATCCTGCCGTGCCGCCCCCGGCATCCTCCTCGGCGGCCCGTGCTTCGGCCGGCTGCGCCTCGGCGAGCGCGACCGCCGTGCCGACCAGGCCGATGTGGCTGAACGCCTGCGGGAAGTTGCCGAGCTGGCGCCCGCCCGCCGTGTCGTACTCCTCGGCCAGCAGGCCCACGTCGTTGCGCAGGGCGAGCAGCCGCTCGAACAGCTCCGTGGCCTCCTCGGCGCGCCCGGTCATCCGCAGGGCGTCCGCCAGCCAGAACGAGCAGGCCAGGAAGGCGCCCTCGCCGCCCGGCAGCCCGTCGATCGAGCCGCCGTCCGTGCTGTAGCGGCGCACCAGGCCGCCGCTGCCCAGCTCCTCGCGCACCGCGTCCACCGTGCCGATCACCCGGGGGTCGTCCGGGGGAGGAAGCCGGTCCGGGGGATCAGGAGCGTCGCGGCGTCCAGCTCCCGGGAGCCGTACGACTGGGTGAAGGTGTTGCGCACCGGGTCGTAGCCCTTCTCGCACACCTCCCGGTGCACGGCGTCCCGCATGGCGCGCCAGCGGTCGGCGTCCCCGGCCAGCGAGGGGTCCTCCTCCAGGCTGCGCACCGCCCGGTCGGCCGCGACCCAGGCCATCACCTTGGAGTGCACGAAGTGGCGCCGCTGCCCGCGGATCTCCCACAGGCCCTCGTCCGGTTCGCGCCAGGTGGACTCCAGGAACCCCAGCAGGCTGAGCTGGAGGCTCCAGGCGTGCGGCTTGTCGTCCAGGCCCGCGTCCCGGGCCAGCCGGAGCGAGTCGATGACCTCCCCGTACACGTCCAGCTGGCGCTGGCGCACCGCCGCGTTGCCGATGCGGACCGGGGCGGAGTTCTCGTAGCCGCGCAGCCACGGCAGCTCGGACTCGGGGAGCCTGCGCTCGCCGGCCAGCCCGTACATGATCTGGAGGTCCGCCGGGTCCCCGGCGACCGCGCGCAGCAGCCAGTCCCGCCAGGCGGCGGCCTCCTCCAGATAACCGGCCGAGATCAGCGCTCCGAGGGTGAGCGTGGAGTCCCGCAGCCAGCAGAAGCGGTAGTCCCAGTTCCGTACGCCGCCGATCTCCTCCGGGAGCGAGGTGGTCGGGGCCGCCACGATGCCGCCGGTCGGGCCGAAGGTGAGCGCCTTGAGGGTGATCAGCGAGCGGATCACGGCATCCCGGTACGGCCCCTCGTACTTGCAGTGGGCGGACCACTCCGTCCAGTCGGTCAGGGAGTTCTCCAGCGCCTGGTACGGGTCGACCAGCTTGGGCCGGGGCGAGTGCGAGGGGTGCCAGGTCAGCACGAAGGCCACCTTCTCGCCCTCGGACACGGTGAAGGACGAACAGGTGGAGAACTGCTGGCCCCACGTCTTGACCGGCGGTTCGCTGCGCAGCCAGGCGGAGTCCGGCCCGGCGACGGCGACCCGGTGGCCGTCCGAGCGGCGCATCCAGGGCACGATGGACCCGAAGTCGAAGCGCAGCCGGATCACGGACGACATGTCGACGGTGCCGCTGACTCCCTCGACGATCCGCATCACGTCCGGCTCCTTGTCGCGCTGCGGCATGAAGTCGATGACCTTGACGGTGCCGGTGCGCGTCTCCCAGTACGTCTCCAGGACGAGGGAGTCGCCCACGTAGCCACGCCGGGTGCAGGTGTCCGCGCCCTTGGGCGCGATCCGCCAGTGGCCGTTGTCCTCGTCGCCGAGCAGCGCGGCGAAGCAGGCGCCCGAGTCGAAGCGGGGCAGGCACAACCAGTCGACAGAACCGTTTTTGCCGACCAGGGCCGCGGTCTGGAGATCGCCGATGAGGGCGTAGTCCTCGATGCGTGGTGTCACGTTCAGGCGTCTTCCCGAACCCGGCCCCCGTTAAGCAGACCGTGTGCCGGGAGAGGCGGGAGTCACGCCTGGGCGGGCTCGGGGTCCGGTGCCGCGTCCTCGGCCGCGGCCGCCTGTGCCGCCGCGACCCGGTCGCGCTTCTCGCGCCGGGCCAGGACCACGAAGCCCACCGGGACCCCGGCGGCGAACAGCCACCACTGCACGGCGTAGGCCATGTGCGGGCCGATGGAGCTGTCGTCGGGGGCCTCGATCGGCTCGGGCGAGCCGTTCTTCGGGGCCGGGGAGGTCAGCTCGATGTAGCCGCCGAGCACCGGGCGGTCGAGCAGCCGGGCCTGCTGGGCGCTGTTGATGAGCATCACCTGACGGTCCGGAAGGTCCGAGATGTCCTTGATGCCGCTCGCGCCGGTCGTCTCGTCGGCCTTGAGTCGCCCGGTGACGGTCACCTCGCCCTTCGGGGCGGCCGGTACGTCGGGGAAGGCGTGCTGGTCGTCGGCGGAGGGGACCCAGCCCCGGTTGATCAGGACCGTCCCGCCGCCCTTGAGGTCGAACGGGACGAGTACGTGGACGCCGATGGAGCCGTCGGTGGCGGTCCTGCGGCGGACGACGACCTCGTGCTTCTCGTCGAAGGTCCCGGTGGCCGTCACGGTGCGCCAGTAGTCCGAGCGCGGAACGGTGTGGCCGGGGGAGGTGAGCGCGGACACGGCGACCGGGTCCGCCTTCAGATTGCGCGAGATCAGGGCGTTCTGCGCGACCTTGTGCTCGTGCCGGTGCAGCTGCCAGAAACCCAGCTCGATCATCGTGGGGATGAGGACGAGCGAGAGGAGGGCGAGGATCAGCCACTGCCGGGTCATCAGGAAGCGGTACACCCCACGACGGTACAACCGGCCGCGGGGTGTCTCGCGCACGGGGTGGCCGAAGGGGTGGCCGCCCGGTGCCCTCAGACGCGGTCCACGATGCCCACCTTCCCCTCCGCGCGGGCGCAGTGCCCGCCGCAGAACCAGTGCCCGTCGACCTCGACGCCCTGGCCGATGACCTGGACCCGGCAGTGCTCGCAGATGGGCGCCATGCGGTGGATGGCGCAGGCGAAGCAGTCGAAGACGTGCACCGCGCCCTGCGCGTGCACCTCGAAGGACATCCCGTAGTCGTTTCCGCAGACCTCACAACGTGCCATGCGCCACAGGGTGGGACGCGGAGGCGGCGGCGGGCGGTCGGCGGGCGGCGAGTCGCCCCCGGTTCACTCCGATGACGGCGTGGGCGCCGGCACCTTCGCGACGGCCGGGGCGACGTCCCGCAGGAGATGCGTGAAGGCGCTCTCGTCCAGGATCGGAGTGCCGAACGCCTTCGCCTTCACCGTCTTCGACGTCGCCGAGTCCGGGTCGTTGGTGACGAGCAGGCTGGTCAGCCGGGAGACGCTGGTCGCGACGTGCAGCCCCGCCTCCACGGCCCGGTCCTCCAGCAGTTCGCGGTCGACCGAGGTGTCCCCGGAGAACGCCACCCGCATGCCCTGCTTGAGCGGTTTGTCCTTCTCGTACCGTCCCGGGTTCGGATACGGGCACGCCGGACGCTTCCGCGAGGCGCGCCAGGTGCCGTGTCCCCCGTACGAGGACGAGGAGCCGGTCCGCGGCGTCACCGGCGAGTGGGACCACTCGGTCAGCGGCCGGCACTCGAGGAGCGGCAGCCGCACCCCGTCCCGCGCCGCCGCGTGCAGGCTCGGGCGGAACGCCTCGGCCAGCACCCGCGCGTCGTCCAGCGCGTGGTGCGCGTGCTGCTGGACCACGCCGAAGTGCTCCGCGAGGGACGCCAGCTTGTGGTTGGCCA
The DNA here is from genome assembly GCF_026167665.1 of Streptomyces drozdowiczii. Classification (NCBI taxonomy): domain Bacteria; kingdom Bacillati; phylum Actinomycetota; class Actinomycetes; order Kitasatosporales; family Streptomycetaceae; genus Streptomyces; species Streptomyces drozdowiczii. Next base: position 5,491,611 of record NZ_CP098740.1, read on the forward strand.
GCGGCAGCCGCAGCTCCTTGGCCAGCGCGATGGTGCACAGCCGCTGCCGCACCGGGGCGGTGACCGAGGCGCGCGCGTACTCCCGCGCCAGCATCGACCAGTCGAACGCGGCGTTGTGCGCGACGAGCACCCGGTCCGCGAGCCGTTCGGACAGCTCGGCGGCGATCTCCGGGAACAGCGGCGCCCCTTCCAGCACGTCACTCGTCAGCCCGTGGATCCACACCGGACCCGGATCGCGCTCCGGATTGACCAGCGTGTACCAGTGGTCCTCGACCTCGCCCCGCGCGTCCAGGCGGTAGACGGCAGCGGACACTATCCGGTCGTCCCGGGCGAGCCCGGTGGTCTCCACGTCGACAACCGCGTACCCCTGCGGGTAGGCGGCGGGCCACGGTGCTGCGGTCTGCGGGTCGTCGAGCATGGTCACAGAGAATACGGGCCGTGTCGGACAGTCCCCTATTCGGTGTGCGCGCGCGCCCGGTGGCGGCGCGAGGTGAGACCATCCCGGGATGACGCGAGCGCCGGAGCACGACGAACCCCACGGTGCCGGGCTGGGTGCCCGGCTCAACTGGCTGCGGGCCGCCGTGCTCGGGGCGAATGACGGTGTGGTGTCCACCGCCGGGCTCGTCGTCGGTGTCGCCGGCGCCACCGACGACCGGGGCGCCCTGTTGACGGCCGGGCTGGCCGGGCTGCTCGCCGGGTCGCTGTCGATGGCGGCCGGGGAGTACGTCTCGGTGTCCACCCAGCGCGATTCGGAGAAGGCCGCGCTGGCCATGGAGCGGCGGGAGCTCCAGGAGACCCCGGAGGCGGAACTCGCCGAGCTGACCGGCCTGTTGGAGGGCAAGGGGCTGAGTCATGACGTGGCCCGGGAGGCCGCCGTCCAGCTCACCGAGCGCGATGCGCTGCGCGCCCACGCGGAGGTCGAACTCGGCATCGACCCGGACGACCTCACCAACCCCTGGCACGCGGCGGGCGCCAGCTTCCTCGCGTTCACGGTCGGCGCCCTGCTGCCGCTGCTGGCGATCGTGCTGCCCCCGGCCACCGCACGGGTGCCGGTGACCGTGCTCTCAGTCCTCGTGGTGCTGGCGGTGACGGGCTGGTGGAGCGCCCGCCTGGGCGCGGCGGCCCCGGGCCGGGCGGTGCTGCGCAACATGGGCGGGGGAGCGGTGGCCATGGCGGTGACGTACGTGGCGGGACATCTGCTGGGGGCGGCGGGGGTCTAGGGCCTGTCCGGCGGATCAGGGTCGGGTAGGGCGCGAAGCAACGCAACTTCCAATCCCTGCACGGTAGTTTCTCCCGCCCTGTCGGAAGTCGCCAAAGAGCGCTGGCCGCAGGTCTCGCATACTTGTTGGTAACAACATCTGGCCCCCGGCCGACCCCGGCCCTACCGTGCAGGCATGCCGACGAACCTGCCCGACGTAGTGCTCTGGTCCATACCGGCCTTCGTCCTGCTCACCGTCCTGGAGATGGCGCTGCACCACTTCCATCCCGACGAGGACGCCGCCGGGTACGAGGCGAAGGACGCCGCCACCAGCATCACCATGGGGCTGGGCAGTCTGGTCTTCGACCTGATGTGGAAAGTGCCCATCGTCGCCCTCTACACCGCGGTGTACGAGCTGACGCCGCTGCGCGTCCCGGTCCTGTGGTGGACGGTCCCGCTGATGCTGCTCGCGCAGGACTTCTTCTACTACTGGTCCCACCGCGGCCACCACGTCATCCGCATCCTGTGGGCCTGCCACGTCGTCCACCACTCCAGCGAGAAGTTCAACCTCTCCACCGCGCTGCGCCAGCCCTGGACCTCGCTGACCTCCTGGCCGTTCTATCTGCCGCTCATCGCGTGCGGGGTGCACCCGGCGGCGCTCGCGTTCTGCTCGTCGGCCAACCTCGTCTACCAGTTCTGGGTGCACACCGAGCGGATCGACAAGCTGCCCCGGCCCTTCGAGTACGTGCTCAACACGCCTTCGCACCACCGCGTGCACCACGCCTCGCAGGGCGGCTACCTCGACCGCAACTTCGGCGGCATCCTCATCGTGTGGGACCGCTGGTTCGGCTCGTACGCCGAGGAGACGGTGCGGCCGGTCTACGGGCTCACCAAGAACATCCACACGTACAACCCGCTGCGCGTCGCCACCCACGAGTACGCCGCCATCGCCCGGGACGTCCGCGCGGCGGGCGGCTGGGGCGAGCGGGCCGGGCGGATCTTCCGCGGCCCGGGCTGGAGGCCGGCCGAGACCCGGACCGCCCCGGCCCCCGCCCCCGCCCCCGTGGTCGCGCCCGCCCCGGAGGGCACCGCATGAACGAGCGGTACGCCCGGCCCCTGCTCGTCGCCTTCCTCGTCGCGTGCGCCGTCGACCTCGTCGGCGTACTCACCGGCCCCGACTGGCTCCACCTCGGCGCCAAGCCGCTCCTGATGCCGCTGCTCGCCGGGTACGCGTTCGCCCGGCGCGGGCCGGGGCTGCTGATCGCGGCGCTGCTGTGCGGCTGGGCGGGCGATGTGTTCCTGCTGATCGACTCCGACCCGGCGTTCCTCGTCGGGATGGCCGGGTTCGCCGCCGGGCACGTCTGCTACCTGGTGCTGTTCGGCCGGGCGCGCGGGGCGCTGGTCCCGGCGCTCGTGTACGCCGTCGTGCTCGTCGTCTTCGTCGCGCTGATCTGGGACGGGCTGCCGGGCGGGCTGCGGATCCCGGTGGCCGGGTACAGCCTGCTGCTGACCGCCATGGCGTACCGCTCCGGCGTCCTCGGCCGGTACGCGGCGACCGGCGGGGCCCTCTTCCTGCTCTCCGACGCGCTCATCGCCACCGGCATCGCGGACTGGCCGCAGCTCCCGGCCTCCGGCTTCTGGGTGATGCTCACGTACGTCGCCGCGCAGCTCCTGCTCACCCTGGGGGTGCTGGGCCCGGCCCGGCAGGAAGCCGGCCCGGGGGCGTACCGTGAAAGGAGTATCAGCATCTGAGATCGGCAAGGACCCCCACGCATGCGCGCCACCGTTATCCACGCCCCCACGACATCCGCGTGGAGGAGGTGCCCGACCCGGTGATCCAGCAGCCCACCGACGTGGTGCTGAGGGTCCTGCGGGCCTGCATCTGCGGCAGCGACCTGTGGGCCTACCGGGGTGAGTCCGCGCGGCAGCCGGGGCAGCGCATCGGCCACGAGTTCCTCGGGATCGTCGAGGAGGCCGGGGCCGAGGTGCGCGGCTTCTCCGCCGGGGACCTGGTCGTCGCCCCGTTCGTCTGGTCCGACGGCACCTGCGCGTACTGCGCCGAGGGTCTGACCACCTCCTGCCCGCAGGGCGGCTTCTGGGGCTCCGTGGGCTCCGACGGCGGGCAGGGCGAGGCCGTCCGCGTCCCCTTCGCCGACGGCACCCTGGTCGCCCTGCCCGCCGCAGCGGCCTCCGACGACCGGCTGCTCACCGGGCTGCTGGCCCTCTCCGACGTGCTCGGCACCGGCCACCACGCGGCGGTCGGCGCGGGCGTACGGGCCGGCTCGACCGTCGCCGTCGTCGGGGACGGGGCCGTCGGGCTGTGCGGCGTGATGGCCGCCAAGCGGCTCGGCGCCGAGCGGATCATCGCGCTCGGCCGGCACGCGGCGCGCACGGACATCGCCCGGGACTTCGGCGCCACCGACGTCGTCGCCGAGCGCGGCGACGCGGCGGTCGCGGCCGTACGGGAGCTGCTCGGCGGCGAGGGCGCGCACAGTGTGATCGAGGCCGTGGGCACCGAGCAGTCGATGCGCACCGCCGTCGGCATCACCCGGGACGGCGGGGCGATCGGTTACGTCGGCGTCCCGCACGGCAGCGGCACCGGGCTCGACCTCGGCGACATGTTCAACCGGAACATCGCGCTGCGCGGCGGGGTCGCCCCCGTGCGCACGTACATCCCGGAGCTGCTGCCCGACGTGCTGGACGGCACCATCGACCCCTCGCCCGTCTTCGACCTGTCCGTCGGGCTCGACGGCGTACCAGCCGGCTACAAGGCGATGGACGGGCGCACGGCGCTGAAGGTCCTCATCAAGCCGTGATCCGGCGGTCCGGGGGCGGCCGCGCGGGCGCCCCCGGACCCCCGTGTCACCAGCGCACGGCGTCCAGCGCGTCGACCACACCGGCCCCGTAGAAGCCGTTGCGGTTCTTGCCGCCCTCGCAGACCGCGTCGGCCGTGCCGTCGCCGTCGATGTCGTACGGCGCGTCGCACGCCTTCGCGTCCGCCTCCAGCGTCAGCAGCGCCTTGATGGCGGCGGGCGGCGCGTACGGGTGCTTCGACTTGATCAGGGCCACGACGCCGGCGACGTGCGGGGACGCCATCGACGTACCGGCCTTGTAGCCGTACTTGCCGCCCGGCAGCGTCGAGAGGATGAGGCCGCTCGTCGCCGGGGGCTCGGGCGTCTGGTAGATCGTCGAGTCCCCGCCGGGCGCGGCCACGTCGATGACCCCGTTCCCGTAGTTGGAGTACGACGCCTTCAGACCCTTCGCGCCCGTCGCCGAGACGGTGACGACGCCCGGGAGCATCGTCGGGATGTCCAGGCACTGGCGCGGGTCGACGGTCCGGCCGCCCGGGGTGGAGTCGTTCGGGCTGGTCGTGTCCTCGATGGAGTCCGCCGCCAGGTCCTCGGCGGAGTTCCCGGCGGCCGCGACGTTGACCGCGCCCTTCACCTCGGCGTACCGGGAGGCCCGGTACACGGCCTCGACCAGGGCGCCCTGGTCCGGGTCGTTCTTGCAGTTGTACATCCACGGGTCGGTGAAATAGCTGTTGTTGGTGACGTCGACCCCGTGGTCGGCCGCCCAGACGAAGCCGCAGACGATGGACTCGGTGTAGAAGAAGCCGTCCGGGTTGGCGACCTTGATGCCGGACACCTTCACGCCCGGCGCCACGCCCGTCACACCGATGCCGTTCTTCGCCGCCGCGATGGTGCCGGCGACATGGGTGCCGTGGTCGCTCTCGCCGGGGTTCGGACGCCAGGCGCCCTCCGTGGTGTCCGGGGCGCCCGACACGCAGTTCGCGGAGGCCGCCCGGTCGAAGTTGGGCGCGAGGTCCGGGTGGGTGTCGTCCACCCCGGTGTCGATGACCGCGACCGTCACCCGGGAGCTGCCCAGCGACTTCTGGTGGGCCTTGTCCGCCTTGATGGCCGGCAGGTCCCACTGCAAGGGCTCCATCGGGTCCTGGTCCGCCGTCGCCTTCGCCGCCGCGGCCTTCTCCTGCGCGGCCGTCAGGGGCTGCTCGACCCCGATGTCCTTGGTGGCCTGGGGCACGATCGGATTGGTGCGCGTGGCGCCCGCCGACTGGACGCCCCTGACCTTCCGGACCGTCTTCGCGAAGTCCGGGTTCTTCGAGTGGACGACGATGACGCCGATCCGGTCGTAGGCGATCACCACCGTGCCGCCGGCCCGTTCCACCGCCTTGCGCACCTGCTTGACGGTCCCCGGACCGCCCTGGGTGTTGACCACGTACGACAGTTCGGGTCCGTCCGCCGGTACCGCCGCCGCGGGGGCACCGTGCCCCGCCGGGGCGGCGGAGGCGGCACCCGCCGGCAGGAAGCCGAGCGAGGCGGTGAGGGCCAATCCGACGGGCAGCGTCAGTGCGCGCGTCCGTCCGGATCCCAGATGAGCCATGGGGTCTCCACTTCATCCGTGTCAGCCGACCGGACACGAGGCGTGTCCGGTCGCGTACATGACCAGTGAAGCTAGCGCCGATCATCCCGGCACATCAATCGATTCGCACGAACATGTGCACATCGGACCCCCCGAAGGGGTGACGGAGAGAAGGGGCGAACCCAAGTGAACCGCTTCGCCGCGCGTTGCGTGCCGTTGTCAGGGGAAGCGCACCACCACCCCCGAACACGAGGTCCCCAGTGCAACCGATCGTCCCCACCACCGCACCCGCGTCGCGAGGAGAATCCGTGGCTACCGATGCACCGCCGCCCGAGGGCGGTACGGAGAAGAGCCCTGCCCAGCCCACGACCGAGGCGTTCCTCGCGGAGCAAGGCAGCGCGGAGTTCGGCGAACTGCGCCGCTCCTACCGCTCGTTCGCCTTCCCGCTGACCGTCGCCTTCGTCCTCTGGTACCTGCTGTACGTGCTGCTCTCCAACTACGCGGGCGGCTTCATGGGCACCAAGGTCTTCAGCAACATCAACGTGGCCTTCGTCTTCGGCCTCGCCCAGTTCGTCACCACCTTCCTCATCGCCTGGTTCTACTCGCGCCACGCCAACGCGAAGCTGGACCCGAAGGCCGAGGCCATCAAGGACCGCATGGAGGCCGACGCATGAGCGCCGCGTACCACTCCCACACCGCCGTCACCCTCGCCGCCTCGTCCACCAGCGAGCACCGGCCGCTCATCATCACGCTGTTCGCGGTCTTCGTCGCCGCCACCCTCGGCATCACCGTCTGGGCCGGCCGCCAGACCCGCAGCGCCTCCGACTTCTACGCGGGCGGGCGGCAGTTCACCGCCTTCCAGAACGGACTCGCGGTCTCCGGCGACTACATGTCCGCCGCGTCCTTCCTTGGCATCGCCGGTGCCATCGCCCTCTTCGGCTACGACGGCTTCCTCTACTCCATCGGCTTCCTCGTCGCCTGGCTGGTGGCGCTCCTGCTCGTCGCCGAACCCCTGCGCAACTCGGGCCGGTACACCATGGGCGACGTCCTCGCCTACCGGATGCGCCAGCGCCCGGTGCGCACCGCGGCGGGCGTCTCCACCATCATCGTGTCGATCTTCTACCTGCTGGCACAGATGGCGGGCGCCGGAGCACTGGTCACCCTGCTCCTCGGCATCAGCAGCGACGGCGGAAAGATCCTCATCGTTGCGCTGGTCGGCGTACTGATGATCGTCTACGTCACCATCGGCGGCATGAAGGGCACCACCTGGGTCCAGATGGTCAAGGCCGTCCTGCTCATCGCAGGCGCCCTCCTGATGACCCTCATGGTGCTGTGGAAGTTCGACTTCAACGTCTCCGACCTGCTGGGCACCGCCGCCGAGAAGAGCGGCCACGGCTCCGCCTTCCTGGAGCCCGGACTGAAGTACGGCGCCACCGGCACCTCGAAGCTGGACTTCCTCTCCCTCGGCCTCGCCCTCGTCCTCGGCACCGCGGGCCTCCCGCACATCCTGATCCGCTTCTACACGGTGCCCACCGCCAAGGCCGCCCGTAAGTCCGTCAACTGGGCCATCGGCATCATCGGCGCCTTCTACCTGATGACCATCGCCCTGGGCTTCGGCGCCGCCGCGCTGATCGGCCCGAAGAACATCGCCGCGCCCGGCAACACCGCCGCCCCGCAACTCGCCGAATACCTCGGCGGCGTCGGCACCACCGGCGGCGCGATCATGCTCGCCGTCATCTCCGCCGTCGCCTTCGCCACCATCCTCGCCGTCGTCGCCGGACTGACCCTCGCCTCCTCGTCCTCCTTCGCGCACGACATCTACGCCAACGTCATCCGCAAGGGGCAGGCCACCGAGCAGGAGGAGATGAAGGCCGCCCGCTGGTCCACCGTCTTCATCGGCGCCGCCGCGATCGTCCTCGGCGTCTTCGCCCGCGACATGAACGTCGCCGGACTCGTCGCCCTCGCCTTCGCCGTCGCCGCCTCCGCCAACCTGCCGACGATCCTCTACAGCCTCTTCTGGAAGCGCTTCACCACCCGGGGCGCGCTCTGGTCGATCTACGGCGGCCTGGCCTCCTCCGTGATCCTGGTGCTGTTCTCGCCGGTCGTCTCGGGCAACGAGAAGTCCTCGATGTTCAAGGGCGTCGACTTCGCCTGGTTCCCGCTGGAGAACCCCGGCCTCATCTCCATCCCGCTCGGCTTCCTGCTCGGCTGGATCGGCTCGCTCCTGTCCAAGGAGGAGCCGGACAAGGGCAAGTACGCCGAACTGGAGGTCAAGTCCCTCACCGGCATCGGAGCGCACTGACCCGTGCCCGTACGAGGCCGCGTCGTAGGGTCCTACGACGCGGCCTCGCCGCACCTCGTGCCAAACGGGCCCCTCCGCCGCCACCGGTCTCGCGTAGGCTCGAAAGAGTCAGATACCGCGACCGGGAAGTCACCGGGGGAGGGGGCCCACCATGCTCATCGACACCTACGACCGGGTCGCCACCGACCTGCGCGTCTCGCTCACCGACCGGTGCAACCTGCGCTGCACCTACTGCATGCCCGAAGAAGGGCTGCAGTGGCTCGGCAAGCCCGACCTGCTCACCGACGACGAGATCGTCCGGCTCGTCCGCATCGCCGTCACCCGGCTCGGCGTCACCGAGGTCCGCTTCACCGGCGGCGAACCGCTGCTGCGCCCCGGCCTCGTCTCCATCGTCCAGCGGTGCGCCGAGCTGGACCCCCGCCCGAGGATGTCCCTCACCACCAACGGCATCGGACTCAAGCGGACCGCCGCCGCCCTCAAGGACGCCGGCCTCGACCGGGTCAACGTCTCGCTCGACACCCTGCGGCCCGACGTGTTCAAGACCCTCACCCGCCGCGACCGCCACCACGACGTGCTGGCCGGCCTGGAGGCCGCCCACGAGGCCGGGCTCACCCCCGTCAAGGTCAACACCGTCCTGATGCCGGGGCTCAACGACGACGAGGCCCCCGACCTGCTCGCCTGGGCCGTCGAGCACGGTTACGAGCTCCGCTTCATCGAGCAGATGCCGCTGGACGCCCAGCACGGCTGGAAGCGCGACGGCATGATTACTGCGGGCGACATCCTCGCCTCGCTGCGCACCCGCTTCGACCTCGCCCCCGAGGAGGACGGCGAGCGCGGCTCCGCCCCGCCGAGCGCTGGACCGTCGACGGCGGACCGCACCGGGTCGGCGTCATCGCCTCCGTCACCCGCCCCTTCTGCCGGGCCTGCGACCGCACCCGGCTCACCGCCGACGGGCAGGTCCGCACCTGCCTCTTCGCCCGCGAGGAGACCGACCTGCGCGGGGCGCTGCGCTCCGAGGCGCCCGACGAGGAGATCGCCCGCCTCTGGGAGCAGGCGATGTGGGGCAAGAAGGCCGGATCCGGCCTTGACGACCCGACGTTCCTCCAGCCCGACCGCCCGATGTCCGCGATCGGCGGCTGACCCCGCCCGGTCACGGGGACGTGGGGCGCGACTCCCACTCGGCCAGCGTCACCACGTCCTTGAGGAAGCCCCGCACCCCGAGGAACGAGGACAGGTGCTCCCGGTGCTCCTCGCAGGCCAGCCATGTCTTGCGGCGCTCCGGCGTGTGCAGCTTCGGGTTGTTCCAGGCCAGCACCCAGACGGCGTCGGCCCGGCAGCCCTTGGCCGAACACACGGGGGCGGGATTCTCGGCGGATTCGGGGGAGTTCACGGACTCAACCCTAAGACGCGCTCCCCGAGAGGGAAAAGGCGACGCCGGGCAGCCACGGGGGGAGCTGCCCGGCGTCGGTCCGTCGCTCCGACGGGGGATGCGGAGCGCCTACAAAGTATGTCACGCACACCCTGCCGCGGTGCACCGGAACTTCATGATTGATCTGAGCTTTTCCTGAGCTTGGGCCCGTCGTGGGCTCAGTCGTGCTCCGGCCCATCCGAAGACCGGAAACCGCGTCCGGACTGCGGTGAGGGAGCCGCCGTACCGGCTTCCAGCGCCGGGTACGACTGGGGCGGCAGGACGAACGTGGACGGCAGCGCGGGGCTCGTCTCGCGGCCCGCGTTGGCGATGACCACGGCCACGTACGGCAGCAGCACCCCGAGACCGAGCGCCACGAACGCGATGTGCCGCTCCACGTTCCACAGGACCGCCGCGGCCACCACCGACACCGTGCGCACGCTCATCGAGATCACATAGCGGCGCTGTCTGCCGCGCACGTCCTCGGCGAGCCCCTGGCGGGCCCCCGTGATCCGGAAGACCTCCGCACCACCCTGTTTGCGCACCACGTCCCCACCAACCTTCTCCGGACCCGGACCGGCCGCACCTACGCTACGCCCGGCCTCCGCCGCGTACGAGACCGGGGCACGCCAATTGCGTACATACCGCCTCTCGCCCGCCCGGACCCGCCCGACGTGCGGCGGGCCGCCGCAGCGCCGAGACTGGGCGGGACATGCGCGACACGGCGTCGCACAAGGAGGCAGCACATGGGCTGGTTGTGGGCAATCATCGTGGGCCTGGTGCTCGGACTGATCGCCAAGGCGATCCTGCCGGGCAAGCAGCAGATCCCGCTCTGGCTGACGGTCATCTTCGGCATGATCGGCAGCGTCCTCGGGAACGCTGTCGCGACGTGGATCGGCGTCAATGACACCAAGGGCATCGACTGGACGCGTCATGTGCTCCAGCTCATCGGAGCGGTGGTCGTGGTCGGCGTGGGCGACATGCTGTGGGCCTCGCTGCGGGGCAACAGACAGCGCACCTGAATCCGCCGGAACCGATGACGGCGGCCGGGCACGCACCACGCGCGCCCGGCCGCCGTCATGCGGTACGGATACGGCTCAGCCGGCCGTGACCTCGATCGCCGCCAGGTTCTTCTTGCCCCGGCGCAGCACCAGCCAGCGCCCGTGCAGCAGCTCCTCGCGGGCCGGGGCCGCCTCGCCGTCGACGGCCTTCACGTTGTTCACGTACGCGCCGCCCTCCTTGACCGTGCGCCGCGCCCCCGACTTGCTCGGCGCCAGACCGGCCTCCACCAGCAGGTCCACCAGCGGGCCCAGCTCGGTGACCCGGGCGTGCGGCACCTCGGACAGGGCGGCGCCCAGCGTCGCCTCGTCCAGCTCGCCCAGCTCACCCTGGCCGAACAGGGCCTTCGACGCGGCGACGACCGCGGCGCACTGGTCCGCCCCGTGCACCAGCGTCGTCAGCTCCTCGGCCAGCGCGCGCTGCGCCGTCCGCGCCTGCGGGCGCTCCTCCGTGACCTTCTCCAGCTCCTCCAGCTCGGCCGGGGTCCGGAAGCTGAGGATGCGCATGTAGCGCGAGATGTCCCGGTCGTCCACGTTCAGCCAGAACTGGTAGAACGCGTACGGCGTCGTCATCTCCGGGTCGAGCCAGACGGCCCCGCTCTCGGACTTGCCGAACTTGGTGCCGTCCGCCTTCACCATGAGCGGCGTGGCCAGTGCGTGCACCTCGGCGCCCGGCTCCAGGCGGTGGATCAGGTCGATGCCCGCGGTGAGGTTGCCCCACTGGTCGCTGCCGCCCTGCTGGAGGGTGCAGCCGTAGCGCCGGTACAGCTCCAGGAAGTCCATGCCCTGCAGCAGCTGGTAGCTGAACTCCGTGTAGCTGATGCCCTCCTGGGACTCCAGCCGACGGGCGACCGAGTCCTTGGTCAGCATCTTGTTGACCCGGAAGTGCTTGCCGATGTCCCGCAGGAACTCGATCGCGGACAGGCCCGCGGTCCAGTCCAGGTTGTTCACCATGACCGCGGCGTTCTCGCCCTCGAAGGAGAGGAACGGCTCGATCTGGGAACGCAGTCGCGTCACCCAGTTCGCGACCGTCTCCGGGGCGTTCAGCGTCCGCTCGGCGGTCGGCCGCGGGTCACCGATCTGGCCGGTGGCCCCGCCGACCAGGGCGAGCGGCCGGTGCCCGGCCTGCTGCAGCCGGCGCACGGTGAGCACCTGCACCAGGTGACCTACGTGCAGACTCGCCGCGGTCGGGTCGAACCCGCAATAGAACGTGACGGGACCGTCCGCGAGAGCCTTGCGCAATGCGTCCTCGTCGGTGGACTGGGCGAACAGCCCGCGCCACTTCAGCTCGTCGACGATGTCCGTCACGGTTCCTGTGCTCCTTACGGCAGTGAGTTGTACGAGCCAGTCTAGGCGGGTCAGACGCCCCGGCTGACCGAGCTCATATTGAAGTCCGGGATGCGCAGCGCGGGCATCGCGGCCCGCGTGAACCAGTCGCCCCACTCGCGCGGCAGCGTCTTCTCCGTGCGGCCCGCCTCGGTGGCCCGGGAGAGCAGGTCGACGGGTGACTCGTTGAACCGGAAGTTGTTCACCTCGCCCACCACCTCGCCGTCCTCCACCAGATAGACCCCGTCCCGGGTCAGCCCGGTCAGCAGCAGCGTGGCCGGGTCCACCTCGCGGATGTACCAGAGGCAGGTGAGCAGCAGCGCGCGGCCGGTCGTGGCGGCGACCATCTCCTCCAGCGACCGTTCGCCCCCGCCCTCCAGGAGGAGGTTGTCGATCGCCGGGGCGAGCGGCTGCTCCGTCAGGGCCGCGGTGTGCCGGGTCGTCGTCAGCCGCTCCAGGCGGCCGCCGGCGATCCAGTCGGTCCGGGCCAGCGGCAGCCCGTTGTCGAAGACCGAGCCGCCGTCGCCGGAGGAGTGGGCGATGACGAAGGGCGCCGACTCCAGGCCCGGCGCGTGCGGGTCGCTGCGCAGGGTCAGCGGCAGCGGGGACAGCGTCTCGCCGAGCCGGGTACCGCCGCCCGGCTTGGAGAACACCGTCCGGCCCTCCGCCGCGTCCCGCGCCGTGGACGACCAGAGCTGGTAGATCAGCAGGTCGGCGACCGCAGTCGGCGGCAGCAGCGTCTCGTACCGCCCGGCGGGCAGCTCGATCCGGCGCTCCGCCCAGCCGAGCCGCCGCGCCAGCTCCGCGTCCAGCTCCGCCGGGTCGACGTCCTTGAAGTCCCGCGTGGAGCGGCCCGCCCACGCCGAACGGGTGCGGTCGGGCGACTTGGCGTTCAGCTCCAGCGTGCCGTTCGGCTGGTCGTGGCGCAGCCGCAGCCCCGTGGAGGTGCCCAGGTAGGTGGAGGTCATCTGGTGGTGGGCGAAGCCGTACAGCTCGCGCCCCCCGGACCGGGCGCGGGCGAAGGCGTCCCCGAGGGCCGGCGCGAACGCGGCGAACACCTCGGAGTCCGTCTCGGCGGGCGCGTCCGTGAAGTCGGGCGACGCGGGCACCCCGGTGACCAGCGGCTGGGCGTCCTCGGCCGGTCCCGCGGAGCGCGCGGCGGCCTCGGCGGCCCGGACCAGCGGCTCCAGGTCGTCCGCGGTGACGGCGGCCCGGGACACCACACCGGACGCGGTGCCCTCGGCCCCGTCGACCGTGGCGACGACGGTCAGGGTCCGGCCCCGGGTGACCCCGTTGGTGGTCAGCGCGTTGCCGGCCCAGCGCAGGTTGGCCGACGACTCCTCGTCCGCGATGACCACACAGCCGTCGGCGGTGGACAGTTCGAGCGCCCGCTCGACGATCTCGTACGGCTTGCTGACGCGGCTCATCGCCCGGCCTCCTGCGTCGTGTTGAGGATGTTCACGCCCCGGAACAGGGCGGAGGGGCAGCCGTGGGAGACCGCCGCGACCTGGCCCGGCTGGGCCTTGCCGCAGTTGAAGGCGCCGCCCAGCACGTACGTCTGCGGGCCGCCGACCTTCTCCATCGAGCCCCAGAAGTCCGTCGTCGTCGCCTGGTACGCGACATCGCGCAACTGCCCGGCCAGCTTGCCGTTCTCGATGCGGAAGAACCGCTGCCCGGTGAACTGGAAGTTGTACCGCTGCATGTCGATGGACCACGACCGGTCCCCGACCACGTAGATCCCGCGCTCCACCCCGCCGATCAGATCCTCCGTGGAGAGCCCGCCCGGGTCCGGCCGCAGCGACACGTTCGCCATGCGCTGTACGGGGACATGGCCGGGGGAGTCCGCGTAGGCGCACCCGTTGGACCGGCCCAGGCCCGTGAGCTTCGCGATGCGGCGGTCCGTCTGGTAGCCCACCAGCGTCCCGTCCTTCACCAGGTCCCAGGACTGCGCCTCGACGCCCTCGTCGTCGTAGCCGATCGTCGCGAGCCCGTGCTCGGCGGTGCGGTCGCCCGTCACGTTCATCACGGGCGAGCCGTACGCCAGCTTGCCCAGCTGGTCGAACGTGGCGAACGACGTTCCCGCGTAGGCCGCCTCGTAACCCAGCGCCCGGTCCAGCTCCGTGGCATGGCCGATCGACTCGTGGATGGTCAGCCAGAGGTTGGACGGGTCGACGACCAGGTCGTACGTCCCCGCCTCCACGCTCGGCGCCCGCATCTTCTCGGCCAGCAGCCCGGGGATGCGCTCCAGCTCGTCGGCCCAGTCCCAGCCGGTCCCGGTCAGGTACTCCCAGCCGCGCCCCACCGGCGGCGCGATGGTCCGCATCGAGTCGAACTCGCCGGTCGCGGAGTCCACCGCCACGGCCGTGAACTCCGGGTGCAGCCGGACCCGCTGCTGCGTGGTGACCGTGCCCGCCGTGTCCGCGTAGAACTTGTTCTCGTGCACGGTCATCAGCGAGGCGTCCACATGCGCCACGCCCTCGGCCGCCAGCAGCCGCGCGCTCCACTCGGCGAGCAGCCCGGCCTTCTCCCCGGCGGGCACGTCGAAGGGGTCGACCTCGTAGGCCGAGACCCAGGTCCGCTCCCCGTGCGAGGGCTCGTCCGCCAGCTCCACCCTCTCGTCGGAACCCGCAGCCGCGATCACCTTCGCCGACAGCTTCGCCATCGCGACGGCCTGCGAGGCGACCCGCGCCGCCGCGTCCATCGTCAGATCGACGCCCGAGGCGAACCCCCAGGCCCCGCCGTGCACGACGCGGACCGCGTAACCGAGGTCGGTGGTGTCGGAGCCCCCGGCGGGCCGGGCGTCCCGCAACCGCCAGGTGGCACTGCGCACCCGCTCGAACCGGAAGTCGGCGTGCGCCGCCCCGAGCGCCCGCGCCCGGGCGAGCGCCGCGTCGGCGAGAGCCCGTAGCGGAAGCGCCAGGAACGACTGATCTACCTCATGGGGCACGGGCGGCCTCTCCTTCGCGGTCACATACCCTCGGATCGTTTACGAGGCAGTGAAGCACGGCCCGCGCACCGTCGCGGCCGAATTGCCGGGGCGGGGCAGGACCTCGGACTGTAGGAACCCGACAGTGCCCGGCCAGAGGCGCTGTCAGGGGCCGATTCCTCGCCGCGCGGACGGTACCGATAGGTTTCCGAGGTACCAGACCGCTAACGAAAGGGTGATCCGTTGAGCCGCTCGGTTCTCGTCACCGGAGGAAACCGGGGCATCGGCCTCGCCATCGCCCGCGCTTTCGCCGACAACGGCGACAAGGTCGCGATCACCTATCGTTCCGGCGAGCCGCCCGCCGAGCTGATCGACGCCGGTGTTCTCGCGGTCCGTTGCGACATCACGGACCCCGAGCAGGTGGAGCAGGGCTACAAGGAGATCGAGGAGAAGCACGGCAACGTGGAGGTGCTGGTCGCCAACGCCGGTATCACCAAGGACCAGTTGCTGATGCGCATGTCCGAGGAGGACTTCACGTCCGTACTCGACACCAACCTCACCGGCACCTTCCGGGTCGTCAAGCGCGCCAACCGCGGCATGCTGCGCGCGAAGAAGGGCCGCGTCGTCCTGATCTCCTCGGTCGTCGGCCTCCTCGGCTCGGCCGGCCAGGCCAACTACGCGGCGTCCAAGGCCGGTCTGGTCGGATTCGCCCGGTCCCTGGCGCGCGAGCTGGGCTCGCGGAACATCACTTTCAACGTCGTCGCGCCCGGCTTCGTGGACACCGACATGACGCAGGTGCTCACCGAGGAGCAGCGCAAGGGCATCGTGGCCCAGGTGCCGCTCGCGCGCTACGCGCAGCCCGAGGAGATCGCCGCCGCGGTGCGCTTCCTCGCCTCCGACGACGCGTCGTACATCACTGGAGCCGTCATCCCCGTTGACGGCGGATTGGGCATGGGTCACTGATCACCATGAGCGGAATTCTCGACGGCAAGCGCATCCTCGTCACGGGTGTGCTGATGGAGTCGTCCATCGCGTTCCACACCGCCAAGGTGGCGCAGGAGCAGGGCGCGGAGGTCATCCTGACCGCGTTCCCGCGGCCCACCCTGACCGAGCGCATCGCCAAGAAGCTCCCCAAGCCCGCCAAGGTCATCGAGCTGGACGTGACCAACCAGGAGCACCTGGACCGCCTCGCCGGCCTGGTCCGGGACGAGCTGGGCTCGCTGGACGGCGTCGTGCACTCCATCGGCTTCGCGCCGCAGGACGCGCTCGGCGGCAACTTCCTCAACACCCCGTTCGAGTCGGTCTCCACGGCGATGCACGTCTCGGCGTTCTCGCTGAAGTCGCTCGCCATGGCGTGCAAGCCGCTGATGAGCGAGGGCGGCTCGATCGTCGGCCTCACCTTCGACGCGCAGTTCGCCTGGCCGCAGTACGACTGGATGGGCCCGGCCAAGGCCGCCCTGGAGGCCACCTCCCGCTACCTGGCCCGCGACCTGGGCCCGGACGGCATCCGCTGCAACCTGATCTCGGCCGGGCCGCTCGGCTCCATGGCCGCCAAGTCCATCCCGGGCTTCGACGGGCTCGCCGACGTGTGGAACACCCGCGCGCCGCTGGCCTGGGACATGAAGGACCCGGAGCCGGCCGGTCGCGGCGTCGTCGCGCTGCTCTCCGACTTCTTCCCGCGGACCACCGGCGAGATCATCCACGTCGACAGCGGCGTGCACATGATGGGCGCCTGACCTCCCGGTCCCGTACGTTCCGACCGCGCACCGTCCCCGGAGTCCCCGGAGGCGGTGCGCGGTCGTTTCTCCCCCGGCGTACGCCTCGGCGGCGCTCAGGTCGAAAAGCCGGACGATCCACCGCAGAATGTGGAGGAACCGGACTTCCGGCCGCAGGGGAGGAGATCGCCGTGCGTCGCACACCTCGCCGAACCCGGTCCCTGCTGGCCTCCGGCGCGGCCGTCGCCGCGCTGCTCGTCCCGGCCGGTCTGTACGCCGCCGGGCACGTCGGAGCCGCCGGTGCGGCCGCGCCGCCCGCGCCCAGCCCGGAACCGGCCGGCTCCGAGTGCCGTACGTCGATCGAGAGCTCCCGGGTCGTCGCGTACTGCCACAACCCGTACCCCTCGGCCGACCGCGTCCAGCTGCACACCGAGTGCGCCCGCTGGTGGGACGTGGACGCGGACGCCGAGCCGGTGACGGTCAAGCCGGGGAGTACGGTGCGCCTGGCCGACCGCTGCTGGAAGGAAGTCGCCTCCGCCTGGGTCACCCACAGCGCGGCGCCCCGAGAGTAGGAGCCTCAGACCCGGTCCGCCAGGCAGTTGAACGCGTGGCCCGCGGCCTCCGTCGCCGCCGTCTCCGCGTCGCCCGCCCGGATCGCCTCGACCAGGCGGCTGTGGTCCATGTGGTTCTCCGGCCGCAGCTCCTGGCCGACGTCGCCGCGCAGGTAGTCCCGCAGCAGGTCACCCAGGTCCGCGTAGAGCCCGGTCAGCACGTCGTTGTGGGAAGCGGCCACCACGGCCAGGTGCAGCGTCGCGTCGGCGGCCACGAACGCCTCCGCGTCACCGGCCGCCCAGGTCTCCTCGCGCCGCCGCATCAGCGCGTCCAGCTGCTTCAGGTCCCGGTCGGTGCGCCGGACCGCCGCGAGCCGCGCCGCCGAGGACTCCAGGGTCGACCGCAGCTCCGCGATGTGGCGCGGGTCCGCCGAGGCGAACCGGCGGTGCATCACCCCGGCCAGCTCGCTGGTGGCGACCACATAGGTGCCCGAGCCCTGCCGGATGTCCAGCAGCCCGTTGTGCGCGAGCGCCCGGACCGCCTCACGGACCGTGTTGCGGGCCACTCCCAGCTGCTCCACCAGCTCGGGTTCGGTCGGGATACGGGAACCCACCGGCCACTCGCCCGTGGTGATCTGGTTCCTCAGCTGGGCAATCACCTGGTCGGCGAGTGCCGAACGCCTCGGGGACGTCAGCGCCATGGTGCTCCTCGGTCGCAACTGCTCATGGGCCCGATCCTCTCAGGGTCCGGTGGGCGGACGGAATGGACAACCAATCATCCCATGATTCTATGATGGCCTCATGCGTGACGAAGAGACGACACCCCAGACCGCGACCGGGACCCTGACCCCCGGCGCCCCGGCGGCCAGCCGTGCCGCCGCCCCCGCACCGCGGACCGGCCCCTCGCCGTGGACGCTGCGCCTGGTCGCCATCGGGCTCGTCCTCACCGCGCTCAACCTCCGCCCCGCGATCACCAGCCTCGGCGCCCTCCTCGAAGAGGTCCGGGACGGGCTGCACATGAGCGGCAGCGTGGCCGGGGTGCTCACCTCCGTGCCCCCGCTCTGCTTCGCGGTCTTCGGCGTCATGGCACCCCGCCTCGCCCGCCGCTTCGGACCCGGCGCGGTGGTCTGCGCGGGCATGGTCGCCATCACGGCGGGCCTGGTGATCCGGCCCCTGATCGGCGGCACCGCGGGCTTCCTCGCCGCCAGCGCCCTGGCCCTCATGGGCATCGCCGTCAGCAACGTCCTGATGCCGGTGATCGTCAAGCGCTGGTTCCCCGACCGCGTCGGCTCCATGACCGGGCTCTACTCCATGGCCCTGGCCCTCGGCACCTCGCTCGCCGCCGCCGTCACCGTGCCCCTGACCGACGCGATGGGCGGCAGCTGGAAGGCCGGGCTCGGCATCTGGGCCGTCCTGGCCGCCGCCGCGATCCTGCCCTGGCTCCCGCTGCTCCGGGCCCGGGCCACCGCCCACGACGAGCCCGGCCCGGCCGCCGCCGCGCAGCCGCAGGCCCCGGAGCTGCGGATCACCCGCAGCCGGACCGCCTGGGCCCTCGCCTGCTTCTTCGGCCTCCAGGCCACCGCCGCGTACATCACCATGGGCTGGATGCCCCAGATCTTCCGGGACGCCGGGGTCTCCGCCGGCACCGCGGGCGTCCTGCTCGCGGTCACCATGGCCATGGGCGTCCCGCTCGCCTTCGTGATCCCGCGCGTCGCCGCCCGGATGCGCACCCAGGGCCCGATCGTCGTCTTCCTCGGCGCCTGCGGCCTCACCGGCTACGCGGGCCTCTACCTGGCCCCCTCCGGCGGCGCCTGGGCCTGGGCGCTGCTGCTCGGCATCTCGAACTGCGCGTTCCCGCTCGCCCTCACGATGATCGGCATGCGGGCCCGCAGCGGCGCCGGTGTGGTCCGGCTCTCCGCGTTCGCCCAGTCCACCGGCTACCTGATCTCGATCCCCGGCCCGCTCCTGGTCGGCGTGCTCTACCAGCACAGCGGCGGCTGGGGCGTGCCGATCGCGCTGATGGCCGCGCTGATGGTGCCGCAGATGGTCATGGGCGTCCTGGCCGGCCGGGACCGGACGATCGAGGACGAATCCTGAGATGCGAGACTGGGGCCATGTCACCTGTGCTCGATCCGAATCCCCAGAACGGTCAGAAGAAGCTGCTCCTCGTCTTCGGGCCATGCTGCTGATCACGGTCGTCGTCGGCGTCATCGCCGCCATCGCGTCCCCGTGACGCCCCGCCCCCGCCGGGGTGGGGCTAGCACCACCTCCCCCTAGGGGGCCAGGGTCAGGGTGAAGTGGGTGGGTCACCGGATGGGAACGGCGCCCCCGCCTCCGTAGGTTCTGAGTACCAGAACCGACCACCCCCGGAGGCGGACATGCCGGCCCGTACGCACACCACCCGCCCGGAGCCGAGCGGCGTCGACGTACGGCTGCCGTGGTGGGCCGTCGCGCTGCCCGCCGTCGCCTTCGCCGTGCTCCTGCTGCTGATCGCCGGACCGGGTCAGGCGCAGGCCGCCACCGGTGAGTCGGCGACCGGCCGGCTGCTGCACCACGTCGTGGAGCTGGTGACCCGCTGACCTCCGGCGTCCGGGGGCACGAAGCCTCCAACACCCTGCGCCAGCTGGCGCGTTTCATGCGAAGCTGAGGTGTATGAGCGCCGATACATCTCGCAGGATCGTCCTTCTCAGGCATGCCAAGGCGGAATGGTCGCAGGAGTCCGACCACGAGCGGCCGCTGGCCGAGCGCGGCCGCATGGAGGCCCCCACGGTGGGCCGCAAGCTCGCCGATTCCGGGATCGCCTTCGACCTGGCCCTCTGCTCGACCGCCGTCAGAACGCGTGAGACGTGGAAACTGGCCGTGCACGAGATGCCCGAGCGCCCGCGGACCGTGTACGAGGAGCGGCTCTACGAGGCATCGCTCGGCGAGCTGATCGCCCTGGTGAACGAGACCCCGGACGACGTGGCCGACCTGCTGGTCATCGGCCACAACCCCGGCACGCACGCGCTCGCGGACGCCCTCTCCGGCACCGGCGAGGGCGACGCGCTCGCCCGGATGTCGCGCGGCGGCTTCCCGACCGCCGCCTTCGCCGTGGTCGGGTTCACCGGCCCCTGGAAGAGCGTCGAGCACGGCGTCGGCCGGCTCGCGGAGTACTGGACCCCCAACGACTGACCCGCCGCCCGTACGGGAAGGGCCCCGGCACACACCGCGAGGTGCGCGCCGGGGCCCTTCCCGTAGCAGCGGCGGAACCTACTCCACGAGGCCGTCGGCCGCCTCGACCTCCTCGCGGGTCACGCCGAGCAGATAGAGCACGGTGTCCAGGAACGGCACGTTCACCGCGGTGTGCGCGGCCTCGCGGACCACCGGCTTCGCGTTGAACGCGACCCCCAGCCCCGCGGTGTTCAGCATGTCCAGGTCATTGGCCCCGTCACCGATCGCCACCGTCTGCGCCAGCGGCACTCCCGCCTCGGCGGCGAAGCTCCGCAGCAGCCGGGCCTTGCCCGCCCGGTCCACGATGTCCCCGGTCACCCGGCCCGTGAGCTTCCCGTCCACCACTTCCAGCGTGTTGGCGGAGGCGAAGTCGAGGCCCAGGCGCTCCTTCAGATCGTCGGTCACCTGAGTGAAACCGCCCGAGACCACGCCCACTTGGTAGCCGAGCCGCTTCAGCGTACGGATCAGCGTCCGGGCCCCCGGCGTCAGCCGGACCTCGGCGCGGACCTTCTCCACCACGGACACGTCGAGACCCGCCAGCAGCGCCACCCGGGCGTGCAGCGACTGCTCGAAGTCCAGCTCGCCCCGCATCGCCCGCTCGGTCACCTCGGCGACCTCGGCCTCGCAGCCCGCGTGCGCCGCGAACAGCTCGATGACCTCGTCCTGGATCAGCGTCGAGTCGACGTCCATGACGACGAGCCGCTGCGCCCGGCGGCTCAGCCCCGCCGAGACGACCGCCACGTCCACGCCGATGCCCGCGGCCTCCGGCGCCAGCGCGGTGCGCAGCTCCTCGGTCCCCGTACCGGACACCGCGAACTCGACCGCCGTGACGGGGTACTTCGCCAGCCGGAAGATGCGGTCGATGTTCCCGCCGGTCGAGGTGATCCGGGCCGCTATGGCCGCCGTGGACTCCGCCGTCAGCGGGTGCCCCAGCACCGTGACATGGGAACGGCCGACGCCGCGCGGCCGGTTGTCGCCGGTGCCCGAGATGATCTCGGCCTGGAGCTTCAGCGACTCCGCCCAGCTGTGCACGGTCGCCCGCAGCTCACCCTCGGTGGTCCCGCCCGCGGTCGGGGCGGTGACCAGCGCGCACAGGACGATACGGCCCCGGGTCACGACCTGCTCGATGTCGACCACGTCGACCGAGTAGGCGGCGAGGGTGTCGAAGAGGCCCGCGGTGATCCCGGGGCGGTCCTTCCCGAAGATCTTCACCAGAAGGGTGGGTACGTCCGGACCCTGCCGGGACGCGGCGGGCTCGGGAGACAGGGCGGGCTCAGGAGGCCGGGATACGCTCATGGTGCTCCCACCGTATCGGTCTCCGAGCGCTCGCAGGCAGCCCGTCCCGAGTGCCGGACATCCCGGCCGCCCCCACCCGGTCCGTCCCTTTTCGCCTGGCCGCGGAGGTCTCGGTGAGGTCACCCTCGGCCGCCCGGCTTTCGTATCCGGGACTGGTCCTGGAATAGTTCCCCACGATGTTCAGCATCCCTAGACTCCCTGCGACGGGGGTAACACGGGGGACAACTAGTGGGGCGCGGAGTGCCGGAACTCGTACTGGAATTGAATGGCAGGACCTGGACGCTCGATCCGTCCAGGGCGTACACCCTGGGGCGTGATCCGCAGGGGGACATGACGATCGACGACGCCAGAGTTTCGTGGCGGCACGCCACGATCGCCTGGAACGGGCGCAGTTGGTTCATCGAGGACCACGGCAGCACCAACGGCACGTACGTGCACGGCCAGCGGATCCACCAGATGGAGATCGCGGCCGGCTCCACCGTGAACCTGGGCAACGCCACCGACGGACCCCGCCTGAGCCTGAGCGCCGCGGACGTCTACAGCGGCCGGGCCGCCGGTCCGGCGCAGCCGCAGCAGACCCCGCCGCACCAGCCCCAGCAGGGCGGACCCGGCTGGCAGCAGCCGGCGCCCCAGCAGCAGGCACACCAGCAGCAGGCACCTCAGCAGCCCGTGCCGCCGCAGCAGCAGGGCTGGCAGCAGCCCGCGCCGCAGCAGCCGCATGTGCCGCAGCAGGGCAAGGCCCCGGCACCGCCCGGCCCCGGCGCCGGCCCGGCGGGAGCGCCGCCGGTCTACGGGGACCGCAGCCCGACCACGTTCCACCAGCTGGCGCTCGGCCGGGTGATGCGGATCGGTCGTGCCCTGGAGAACGACCTGGTGGTCTCGGACCTCCAGGTCTCCCGCAACCACGCCGAGTTCCACGCGACGCCCGACGGCCGCTTCGAGATCCGCGACCTCGGCTCGCACAACGGCACGTACGTCAACGGCCAGCCGCTCGCCAAGTCCGGCTCCGCGCTCATCGGCCCGAACGACACCGTCGGCGTCGGTCACTCGACGTTCCGGCTCGTCGGCGACCGGCTGGAAGAGTTCGTCGACACCGGTGAGGTCTCCTTCGCGGCCCGCCACCTCACGGTCACGGTCGACGGCGGCAAGCAGATCCTCAAGGACGTCTCGTTCGGCGTCCCCGAGAAGTCGCTCATCGGCGTCATCGGCCCGTCCGGCTCCGGAAAGTCCACCCTGCTCAAGGCGCTCACCGGCTACCGGCCCGCCAACCAGGGCGACGTCCTCTACGACAACCGGAACCTCTACAAGCAGTTCGCCGAGCTGCGCCAGCGCATCGGTCTGGTCCCGCAGGACGACATCCTGCACAAGGAACTGACCGTCACCCGCGCCCTCAAGTACGCGGCCAAGCTCCGCTTCCCCGCGGACACCACCGAGGCCGAGCGCCAGGCGCGGATACACGAGGTCCTGGCCGAGCTCAAGCTCGACGTCCACAAGGACAAGAAGGTCACCTCGCTCTCCGGCGGCCAGCGTAAGCGCGTCTCGGTGGCCCTGGAGCTGCTCACCAAGCCGTCGCTGATCTTCCTGGACGAGCCGACCTCCGGCCTCGACCCGGGCATGGACCGCGACGTCATGCAGCTGCTGCGCGGTCTGGCCGACGACGGCCGTACCGTCCTGGTCGTGACGCACTCGGTGGCCGAGCTGGCCATCTGCGACAAGCTCCTGGTGATGGCGCCGGGCGGCGCCGTGGCCTACTTCGGCCCGCCGGACGAGGCGCTGAACTTCTTCGGCTACACCACCTGGGCCGACGTCTTCTCGGCGTTCGAGAACTACCGCGACTACGACTGGTCGGGCCGCTGGCGCGGTTCGCAGCACTACCAGATGTACGCCGCCGACATCGACGCCGCCGCCGTGCAGTCCGTCCACATGCCGCCGCCGCAGCAGATGCGCCCGCCGAAGCCGCAGGCCTGGGGCACGCAGCTGTGGACGCTGATGCGCCGCTACCTCTCGGTGATCGGCTCCGACAAGGGCTTCATGGGCCTGATGGTGATCCTGCCCGCGGTGCTCGGCGTCGTCAGCGTGGTCATCCCCGCGGACTTCGGTCTCGCCCCGCCGAAGCCGCCGTCCCGGTTCAACGGCGATGCCGGAACGATCATGCTGATCCTGGTGATCGGCATGACGTTCTCCGCGGCGGCCAACTCCGTACGAGAACTGATCAAGGAACGTGTCATCTACGAACGGGAACGGGCCACCGGCCTCTCCCGCTCGGCCTACCTGATGTCCAAGGTGATCGTGCTCGGCCTGATCACGGCCCTCCAGGGCGTCATCATCTGCGGCATCGGCTTCGCCACCCGCGATCTGCCCGAAGAGGGCCTGATCATGCCGCCGGCCGTCGAACTCTGCGTGACGATCATCGCGCTCGGCTTCACCTCGATGATGTTCGGCCTGGTGATCTCCTCGCTGGTGAAGACCGCCGAGAAGACCATGCCGCTGCTGGTCATGTTCGCGATCGTCCAGGTCGTCTTCACCGGCATCCTGTTCCAGGTGTACGGATCGCCCGGCCTGGAGCAGTTCGCCTGGCTGATGCCGTCCCGCTGGGCCATCGCGGGCGCGGGCTCCACGCTCGACCTCGCCCATCTGATGCCGCCGTGGGACCAGAAGAACCCCACGGACCTCGACCCGCTCTGGGAGCACTCGGTCGGGCAGTGGGGGATCAACATCACCGTGCTGCTGGCGCTCGGCGTCGTCTGCGGCTTCGCGGTCGCGCGGCTGCTGCGCCGCCACGAGCCCGAGGTCATGCGCAAGTAACCGGCCCGGACACGCGCCGAAGGGCGGCACCCCCTGCGGGTGCCGCCCTTCGGCGTCTGCCGGCTGCGGTACGGATCGCGGTGGATCAGTACGCGCTGTTGACGTTGTCGATCGAGCCGTACTTGTCGGCGGCGTAGTTGGCCGACGCGGTGATGTTGGCGACCGGGTCGTACTGCGTGTGCGGGGTGCCGGAGACGTGGTAGTAGTCGAAGGTCGGCTTGATGATCTGGAGCAGACCGATCGACGGCACGCCGTTCTGGGCGTTGATGTCCCAGTCGTTGATGGCGTTCGGGTTGCCGCTGGACTCGCGGATGATGTTGCGGTGCAGGCCCTCGTACGTGCCCGGGATGCCCTTCTTGTGCATGATGTCGAGGGACTCCCGGATCCAGCCGTCCAGGTTGTTCGCGTACATGTGCGTACGGGCGGAGGAGCGGCTGGAGCGCGACTCGGACTTGTGGGACTTGGCCTTGGAGTGGGCCTTGGCCTTCGCCTTCTTCTTCAGCTCGGCCTTCTTCTCGGCCTTCTCCGCCTTGGCCTCGGCCTTCTCCTTCACCGCGGCGGCCTTCTTGGCCTTGGCGGCGTCGGAGGCCTTGACCAGCTTCTCGGCGGTCGAGTGCTGCTGGATGACGCTGTCCTGGATCGCCCGGGCCTGCTTGGAGCTCGCGGAGTCGAAGATGACCGGGGAGGCGGACAGGGCCTGCGGTTCGGTCTCGGCCTCGGCGTGACCGGGCACCAGGGACAAGGAGAGTGCAGCGGCGGCGACGGCGGAGACGCCGGCGGCGGAGAGCTTCTGGGTCTTGTTCAGGTTACGGAGACGGCCGGTGAAGCGGGACGCGGACATACAGGCTTACCTCTTCGAATTCGGGGGTCCTCACGGAGGACGAAGACGGGAGCGACTACGCATCTCCGTCGGGGACGAGCTCAATTCTTAGCGGCGGCAAAATGCCGTGGCAAAGGTGTGACGTACGAAGCCGGGTAGTGGAATGGCAGGCGGTTTGCCCGTTTCGCCCCCAGGTCATCGCGCCCCAAATCGCCCTTTTCGGTCCACTAGGCAGCTTCGTAAGTGACGTGGGCCCTATGCCCGGCCTCACATCGGGCGGGTAACAGCTTCACCATGTGTTGCTGTAGCAATGCGGAATGCGACGTTCCGGAGGGGCGTGGGGCAGCCGCTTCCGGCCGCGCGCACGGCGCACCGGCCGCAGGTCCTAGTCCCTCGGCCCCGGTCCCCGGCCGCCTCCGGTCCGATACGGGGGCCGGAACCCGCCGGTACGGTGAGGCGCATGAGCCACCGACCCCCCTCCGGCCTCGCCGCCGTCAGCGCAGCGCTGCTCGCCATGAGCCGCCACCTGGAGGTACGGGACGTCCTGAAGACGATCGTCGCCTCGGCCCGCGAACTCCTGGACGCCGAATACGCCGCCCTCGGGGTCCCCGACGACGACGGCGGCTTCGCCCAGTTCGTCGTGGACGGCGTCAGCGACGAACAGTGGAAGGCCATCGGCCCGCTGCCCCGGCAGCACGGCATCCTGGCCGCGATGCTCCACGGCGGGAAGACCGAGCGCCTCGCCGACGTCCGCAAGGACCCCCGCTTCGAGGGCTGGCCCAGCGCCCACCCCGACATGTCCGACTTCCTCGGCCTGCCCGTCCGGGACGGCGACGAGACCATCGGCGCCCTCTTCCTCGCCAACAAGAGGTGCCCCAAGCCCGAGGGCGTCTGCGGCTTCGACGCCGAGGACGAGGAACTGCTCTCGATCCTCGCCCAGCACGCGGCCATCGCCCTCACCAACGCCCGCCTCTACGAACGCAGCCGCGAGCTCACCATCGCCGAGGAGCGCTCCCGCCTCGCCCACGAGCTGCACGACGCGGTCAGCCAGAAGCTCTTCTCGCTCCGGCTCACCGCCCAGGCTGCCGCCGCCCTGGTCGACCGCGACCCGGTCCGCGCCAAGGGCGAGCTCCAGCAGGTCGCCGCCCTCGCCGCCGAAGCCGTGGACGAACTGCGCGCCGCCGTCGTGGAACTCCGCCCGGCCGCCCTGGACGAGGACGGCCTCGTCGCCACCCTCCGCACCCAGGTCCAGGTCCTCGACCGGGCCCACACCGCCCGGGTCACCTTCGGCAGCACCGGCGTCCGGGCCCTGCCCGCAGCCCAGGAGGAAGCGCTGCTCCGGGTCACGCAAGAGGCCCTGCACAACGCCCTGCGCCACGCCGACGCGGACCACGTCGACGTCACCCTCGCCCGCCGCGACGGCGCCACGGTGCTGCGGATCACCGACGACGGCCGGGGCTTCGAACCCACCGCCACCCGCCGGGCCGGGCGCCACCTGGGCCTGGTCTCGATGCGGGACCGCGCCAGCGGCGTCGGCGGCCGCCTCACCGTTGAATCCGAGCCCGGCAAGGGCACCACGATCGAGATGGAGATCCCCGGTGGCTGACAGGATCATCAGGGTGCTGCTCGTCGACGACCACCAGGTCGTCCGCCGCGGCCTGCGCACGTTCCTGGAGATCCAGGACGACATCGAGGTCGTCGGCGAGGCCGCCGACGGCGCGGAGGGCGTGGCCAGGACGGAGGAGCTGCGGCCCGACGTCGTACTGATGGACATCAAGATGCCCGGCACCGACGGCATCGAGGCGCTGCGCCGCCTCCGCGAGCTGGAGAACCCGGCCAAGGTGCTGATCGTCACCAGCTTCACCGAGCAGCGCACGGTCGTCCCCGCCCTGCGCGCGGGCGCCTCCGGTTACGTGTACAAGGACGTCGACCCGGACGCGCTGGCCGGCGCCATCCGCTCCGTGCACGCCGGGCACGTCCTGCTCCAGCCCGAGGTGGCCGGGGCGCTGCTCGCCCAGGACGAGCCGGGCACGGGCACCGGGCGGGGGAGCACCCTCACCGAGCGCGAGCGGGAAGTGCTCGGCCTGATCGCCGACGGCCGGTCCAACCGCGAGATCGCGCGGGCCCTGGTCCTGTCCGAGAAGACGGTCAAGACCCACGTCTCGAACATCCTCATGAAGCTCGACCTGGCCGACCGCACCCAGGCGGCGCTCTGGGCGGTCCGCCACGGAGCGGCGGGCTGAGGGGAAGCCGGGACCGGCGGCCCGCCCCCAGAGCCCGGCACCCAGCCGCCGCCCCTCGGGCCCGCCCCGCTCGCTTCCGCTCCGGGGCCCCCGCTCCGTACGCGCTGCCGCTCCGGGGCCCCGCTCCGTACGCGCTGCCGCTCCGGGGCCCCGCCCCGTACGCGCTGCCGCTCCGGCGGGCCCGGGGCGCTCGCGCCCCTACCGCGCCCGCTCCTCCACATACGCGTTGTACGCCGCCACCTGCGCCCGCCGTGCCACCCGCTCCACCGGGCGCAGCGCCTCGCCCCGCGCCGCCATCTCCGACGCGCTCACCGCGCCGCCGTGCCCGTTCTCGTACGCCACCGAGATCAGCAGCCCGACCCGCTGGGCCAGCTCGAGGACCCGCACCGCCCTCGGCGGATAGCCCGGGGCCAGCACCTCGCGACCCCGCTCCGCCCGTGCCCGGTACGCGTCCACCGCCGCCTCGGCCACCGGCCCCGAACCGGCCACGTCGAGCCGGGACAGCACCGCCGTCGCGTCCCGCAGCGCCTCGGCCAGCTCCCGTTCCGCCTCGCCCAGCGAGGGCACGTCGGCCGGCGGAGCCTCCCGTACCGCCAGGCAGTGCCACACCACATCGACGTGCACATCGCCCGCCGGGCCCGCCTCGCGCACCTCGGGCACCAGCCCGTACGGGGCGCCGAATGTGACGACCGCCTCCTCCGCCTCCAGGGCCCGGGCGTTGAAATCGGCCGGACCGCTCAGCCCCAGCGGATGCCCCGGCACCGGAAGCGCGACCCGGAAGCCGCTCACCCCCAGCGCCCGCAGCCGCCCCAGGGCGAACGTCAGCCCGACCGGTCCGGCCTCACCCGGCAGCCCCTCGACGCGGTGCACCGCGTCCTCCCCGACGATGGCGAGCGCCGCGTCGTCCGGCGACACGAGCCCCGCCAGCAACGCGTTCCCCCAGGCGGCCAGCAGCCCTGAACGTGGTTCCGAAAGCATGCGGACAGCCTAGGGGTCCCCTGTGGCTCGGGGCCGGGCCCGCGACGGCGGGCCCAGCGCCGCCCGCACTCGCGCGGTGGCGTAGGTTTTCCCTGGGAGCTGTGCCCACAGGCACGCGACGATCTCGACACTGCATGGGGAGACAACGCGCTCATGAGCGATGTACTGGAGCTGGTGGACGTATCCGTGGTCCGCGACGGACGCGCTCTGGTGGACGACGTCTCCTGGTCGGTCAAGGAGGGGGAGCGCTGGGTCATCCTCGGCCCCAACGGCGCCGGCAAGACCACCCTGCTCAACATCGCGTCCAGCTACCTCTTCCCCACCAAGGGCAGCGTCAGCGTCCTCGGTGAGAAGCTCGGCGGCGTCGGCACCGACGTCTTCGACCTCCGCCCCCGCATCGGCATCGCGGGCGTCGCCCTGGCCGACAAGCTGCCCCGCCGCCAGACGGTCCTCCAGACGGTGCTCACCGCCGCCTACGGCATGACCGCCACCTGGAACGAGAACTACGACAAGGTGGACGAGGACCGCGCCCGCGCCTTCCTCGACCGGCTCGGCATGACCGAGTACCTCGACCGCAAGTTCGGCACCCTCTCCGAGGGCGAGCGCAAGCGCACCCTGATCGCCCGCGCCATGATGACCGACCCCGAACTCCTCCTCCTGGACGAGCCCGCCGCGGGACTCGACCTCGGCGGCCGGGAGGACCTGGTCCGCCGCCTCGGCCGGCTGGCCCGCGACCCGTACGCGCCCTCCATGATCATGGTGACCCACCACGTCGAGGAGATCGCCCCCGGCTTCACCCACGTCCTGATGATCCGCCAGGGCAAGGTGCTCGCCGCCGGCCCCATGGAGACCGAGCTCACCTCCCGCAACCTCTCCCTCTGCTTCGGCCTGCCCCTCGTGGTCGAGCACCAGGGCGACCGCTACACCGCCCGCGGACTGCCGCTCGGCTAGGCGTTGTTGCCCGGTTGCGCCCTGTTCGCAAGGGTGCATGCGGACCTACGATGACCCCGTGGACATCGACGCGTGGGTGTGGTGGCTGATCGGCGCGGTGGGACTGGGCATTCCGCTCGTCCTGACCGCGATGCCCGAGTTCGGCATGTTCGCGGTGGGTGCCGTCGCCGCCGCGGTCGTCGCGGCCCTCGGCGGCGGAATCGTCGCCCAGGTCTTGGTCTTCGTCATCGTCTCGGTGGCGCTGACGGCCGTGGTACGCGTGATCGCGGGGCGGCAACGCGCGGACCGGGCGCCCGTGCACGCCACCGGCATCGATGCCCTGAAGGGCCGTCAGGCCGTCGTCCTGGAACGGGTGGACGGCGGCGGTGGCCGCATCAAGCTGGCGGGCGAGGTCTGGTCGGCGCGCGCCTTCGACCCCGGATTCAGCTACGAGCCCGGCCAACAGGTCGACGTCGTGGACATCGACGGGGCGACGGCCGTCGTCATGTGACCGAACTGCCCCCACACCAAGGCCCGTTCTGTCAGACTCGATGACGATCATCAACC
The DNA here is from genome assembly GCF_026167665.1 of Streptomyces drozdowiczii. NCBI lineage: Bacteria > Bacillati > Actinomycetota > Actinomycetes > Kitasatosporales > Streptomycetaceae > Streptomyces > Streptomyces drozdowiczii. The sequence goes on from NZ_CP098740.1 coordinate 5,521,324, forward strand.
GAAGGGCACGAGGAAACGATGCAACCGATCATCATCGTCCTGATCATTCTGGTGGTGCTCGTCTTCATCGCCCTGATCAAGACGATCCAGGTCATCCCGCAGGCCAGCGCCGCCATCGTGGAACGCTTCGGCCGCTACACCCGCACCCTCAACGCGGGCCTGAACATCGTCGTCCCGTTCATCGACTCGATCCGCAACCGGATCGACCTGCGCGAGCAGGTCGTGCCCTTCCCGCCGCAGCCCGTCATCACCCAGGACAACCTGGTCGTCAACATCGACACCGTCATCTACTACCAGGTGACCGACGCCCGGGCGGCGACGTACGAGGTCGCCAGCTACATCCAGGCCATCGAGCAGCTCACCGTCACCACCCTCCGCAACATCATCGGCGGCATGGACCTGGAACGGACCCTCACCTCCCGCGAGGAGATCAACGCGGCCCTGCGCGGCGTCCTGGACGAGGCCACCGGCAAGTGGGGCATCCGCGTCAACCGTGTCGAGCTCAAGGCGATCGAGCCGCCCACCTCCATCCAGGACTCGATGGAGAAGCAGATGCGCGCCGACCGCGACAAGCGCGCCGCCATCCTCCAGGCCGAGGGCACCCGGCAGTCCGCGATCCTCACCGCCGAGGGCGAGAAGCAGTCCGCGATCCTGCGCGCCGAGGGTGAGGCCAAGGCCGCCGCCCTGCGCGCGGAGGGCGAGGCCCAGGCCATCCGTACGGTCTTCGAGTCCATCCACGCGGGCGACCCGGACCAGAAGCTCCTGTCCTACCAGTACCTCCAGATGCTGCCGAAGATCGCCGAGGGCGACGCCAACAAGCTCTGGATCGTGCCCAGCGAGATCGGCGACGCGCTCAAGGGCCTCAGCGGCGCCTTCGGCAACCTCGGCGGCGGCGCGCCCGGCTTCAACACCGGCAAGGAACGACGCGAGGAACCCCCGGTCGACTGACGTGTACATCCCCCGTGCATGATCGGTGCACCACGCACCGCTCATGCACGGGGGATACGCCATGTCCATCTGGGAGATGCTCGCCGTCTTCGCCGCGGGGATCAGCGCCGGCACGATCAACACGATCGTCGGCTCCGGGACGCTCATCACCTTCCCCGTGCTGCTCGCCACCGGGCTGCCCCCGGTCACCGCCACCGTCTCCAACGCGCTCGGCCTGATCCCCGGCTCCATCAGCGGCGCGATCGGCTACCGCAAGGAACTCGAAGGCCAGCGCTCCCGCGTCCTCAAGCTCACCGTGGGCGCCCTCGTCGGCGGCCTCACCGGCGCCACCCTGCTCCTGGCCCTGCCCTCGACGGCCTTCGAGACCATCGTCCCGGTCCTGGTCGCCCTGGCCCTCGTCCTGGTCGTCCTGCAACCGCGCATCAGCAAGGCCGTCCAGGACCGGCGCGCCCGCACCGGCACCCCCGCCCACCCCGACGGCGGCCCGCTCCTCTACATCGGCCTGACCCTCGCCAGCGTCTACGGCGGCTACTTCACGGCGGCCCAGGGGATCATCTACCTCTCCCTCATGGGCATGCTGGTGGACGACACCATCCAGCGCCTCAACGCCGTCAAGAACGTCCTCGCCGCCGTCGTCAACAGCATCGCCGCGCTGTTCTTCCTCTTCGTCGCCGACTTCGACTGGACCGCCGTCGTCCTGATCGCGGTGGGCTCCGCCATCGGCGGCCAGATCGGCGCCAAGGTCGGCCGCCGCCTCAGCCCCACCCTGCTGCGCGCCCTCATCGTCACGGTCGGCACGGCCGCCATCGTCCAGCTGCTGCTGCGCTGAACGACCGGAGCCCGCCTCCCCGGGGGAGGCGGGCTCCGGTGACGTCATGAGGCGTACGGCGGCTACGCCGCGGACCGCGCCAGCCACTCCGGCAGCGCCGAGCGGTCGCCCGCCCCCAGCGCCAGCAGCATCGCCTCTGCGGGGGAGGGCACGAAGGGCTTCCGCAGCAGCGGCATCCCCGCCTGCTCCGGCGTACGGTCCGCCTTGCGGTGGTTGTCCTCCGCGCAGGAGGCCACCGTGTTCAGCCAGGTGTCCTGCCCGCCCTGCGCCCGCGGCACCACATGGTCGACGGTGCTCGCCCGCTTCCCGCAGTACGCGCACCGGTACTGGTCCCGGACCAGGACGCCCCTCCTGGACCACGGGGCCTGTCTTCGGAACGGCACCCGTACGTACCGGCAGAGCCTGATCACGCGGGGCACCGGGATGTCCACGTCGGCGCCGCGCATCCGGAGGCCGGGGTGGGACTGCTCGACGACGGCCTTGTCCTGAAGGATCAGCACCACCGCACGGTTCAGCGTCACCGTCGACAGCGGCTCGAAGCTCGCGTTCAGTACCAGCGTGTCCCGCATCTCGCCCACCTCCCGTGTGCCGGCCGCCCCCTGGCAAGCCCGGATCAACTCTGGCCCCGGCACGCCGTGATGGACAACGCATTAAAAAATGCCCTGCCCTGGTCTCTCCAAGACCAGGGCAGGGCAAACGGATGCGGAAGTTTTGGTACTCAGGCGTTCTCGGCGGGCTCCGCGTACTCGGCGACCAGCTGGGCCCGGCCCAGGGTGTGGAACCGGAGGTTGAAGCCGACCGCCGCCGGCGGGGTGTCGCTGTCGGGACCGAGCTTCTCGGTATCGACCGCGTACACGGTGAACACATAGCGGTGGTTCTCGCCGGCCGGCGGCGCGGCACCGCCGAAGTCCTTCGTCCCGTAGTCGTTGCGCGCGTGCACGGCACCGGCGGGCAGCCCCTCGAACTTCCCGCCGCCCGCGCCGGCCGGCAGCTCCGTGACCGACGCCGGGATGTCGAAGAGCACCCAGTGCCAGAATCCGCTGCCCGTGGGCGCGTCGGGGTCGAAGCACGTCACGGCGAAGCTCTTCGTCTCCGCCGGGAAACCCTCCCACCGCAGCTGCGGCGAGGTGTTCCCCGCCGCGTACACCTGCGCGTCGGCGAGCACGGCCCCCGGGGCGATGTCCTCGCTCACCACGGTGAACGAGGGAACCTCCGGATGGAAGTCGTGCGGCAGCGGCGCCCTCTTCGGCTCGGTCACGTCAGCACCTCTCTGTCGGCTCCGTCGGATGACGCCTCCGACCCTAGAGCCAGTTGCGCTGCCCGCCGACCTGCGCCAGCCACTGGTTCAGATAAGCCGCCCAGTCGGTCTCCTGGAAGTTGTGCAGACCGACCTTGAAGGCGCGGTACGAGTCGCTGCCCTCGCTGAACAGACCCGCCTTCTTGTCCATCTCCAGGATGACGTCCATCTCGCGGTCGTCCGCGACGAACGACAGCTCCACCTGGTTCAGCCCCCGGTACTGCTGCGGCGGGTGGAACTCGATCTCCTGGTAGAACGGCAGCCGCTGCCGCGTACCGCGGATGTGGCCGCGCTCCATGTCGGCGCTGCGGAAGCTGAAGCCCAGCCGGCCGAAGGCGTCGAGGATGGCCTCCTGGGCCGGCAGCGGGTGCACGTTGATCGGGTCGAGGTCGCCGGAGTCCAGCGCCCGCGCGATCTCCAGCTCGGTCGTCACGCCGATGTTCATGCCGTGCAGGTGCTGGCCGGCGAACATGGTGATCGGCGTCTCCCAGGGGATCTCCAGGCCGAACGGCACCACATGCACCGCCCCCGCCTGCACCTGGAAGGCGCCGCCGACGCGCAGCTTGGTGAACTCGATGTCCTGCTTGGTCTCCTGGTCCTGGCCCTCGACCTCGACCCGGGCCTGGAGGCCCACGGAGAGCCCCTCGATCTGCTGGTCGACGGAGCCCCCTGGATCCGCACCTCGCCCTGGACGACCCCGCCCGGGACGACGTTGACCTCGCTCAGCTCGGTCTCCACCGAGGCGCCGCCGGCACCCATGCTCGCGAGCAGCCGCTTGAAGCCCATGTTTTCTCCTCCTAGGTCCTGACCCCTACATACGCGCGACGACCGTAGTCGGTTCCCAGTAACCTCGAACCTCATGATCGATGGCCCGGACCGTACGCCGCTGACGCGGGACTTCTTCGACCGCCCCGTACTGGAGGTGGCGCCCGACCTCCTCGGCCGCACCCTGGTGCGCAGCACCCCGGAGGGCCCGATCGCCCTGCGCCTCACGGAGGTGGAGGCGTACGCCGGCGAGATCGACCCGGGTTCGCATGCCTTCCGGGGCCGGACACGGCGGAACGACGCGATGTACGGGCCGCCCGGCCACGCGTACGTCTACTTCACGTATGGCATGTGGCACTGCATGAACCTGGTGTGCGGCCCCGAGGGCAGGGCGAGCGGGGTGCTGCTGCGGGCCGGCGAGATCTTCGAGGGCGCCGAGCTGACGCGTAAACGTCGAGTTTCGGCCCGCAATGACCGAGAACTGGCCAAAGGCCCGGCCCGCCTCGCGACCGCCCTGGACATCGGCCGCGCATTGGACGGCACCGACGCCATCGCCCACGAGGGGGCCGAACTCTCCGTGCTCCACGGCACCCCACCCCTCGTGACCAGGTGCGGAACGGACCGCGGACCGGAGTGGGCGGAGACGGGGCGGTCCACCCCTGGCGGTTCTGGATCGACGGGGACCCCACGGTGAGCCCGTACCGCGCCCATGTGCCGCGGCGCAGGTCAACTTGACTCGCCCGGATGGGGCCCCTAATGTTGTCCGAGTCGCTTGACACGGGTATAGCTGTTGGTTCGGTCCATCGGATCGTGAGCCGCGCAGACCTGAAGCGGCCAACCACTACCTACGACTCACCCCAGAGGGTACGAGTTTCGGCATGCCCGGAATTCAGACCCACTGACTCGATTATGAGTAACCGGGAGAATCCGCTAAAGTAGTGGACACGCCGAAAGGCAGCCGAAAGGCAAAAAGAAAGACCCGCTTCGACCGGGAATTCGGACACGAAAGAGTCTGATAGAGTCGGAAACGCAAGACCGAAGGGAAGCGCCCGGAGGAAAGCCCGAGAGGGTGAGTACAAAGGAAGCGTCCGTTCCTTGAGAACTCAACAGCGTGCCAAAAGTCAACGCCAGATATGTTGATACCCCGGCCTGCTTCGGCAGGTTGGTGGTTCCTTTGAAAAGTCCTGCCGGATCCATTGGATCGGGTAGGCACAACACAGCGAGGACGCAGTGGACGACGGGTCATATTCCGACCTGGTTGTTCCGCTCTCGTGATGTGTCTCCCGATTACGGGAAAACATTCACGGAGAGTTTGATCCTGGCTCAGGACGAACGCTGGCGGCGTGCTTAACACATGCAAGTCGAACGATGAAGCCCTTCGGGGTGGATTAGTGGCGAACGGGTGAGTAACACGTGGGCAATCTGCCCTTCACTCTGGGACAAGCCCTGGAAACGGGGTCTAATACCGGATAATACTTTCTTCCTCCTGGGAGAAGGTTGAAAGCTCCGGCGGTGAAGGATGAGCCCGCGGCCTATCAGCTAGTTGGTGGGGTAATGGCCTACCAAGGCGACGACGGGTAGCCGGCCTGAGAGGGCGACCGGCCACACTGGGACTGAGACACGGCCCAGACTCCTACGGGAGGCAGCAGTGGGGAATATTGCACAATGGGCGAAAGCCTGATGCAGCGACGCCGCGTGAGGGATGACGGCCTTCGGGTTGTAAACCTCTTTCAGCAGGGAAGAAGCGAAAGTGACGGTACCTGCAGAAGAAGCGCCGGCTAACTACGTGCCAGCAGCCGCGGTAATACGTAGGGCGCAAGCGTTGTCCGGAATTATTGGGCGTAAAGAGCTCGTAGGCGGCTTGTCACGTCGGTTGTGAAAGCCCGGGGCTTAACCCCGGGTCTGCAGTCGATACGGGCAGGCTAGAGTGTGGTAGGGGAGATCGGAATTCCTGGTGTAGCGGTGAAATGCGCAGATATCAGGAGGAACACCGGTGGCGAAGGCGGATCTCTGGGCCATTACTGACGCTGAGGAGCGAAAGCGTGGGGAGCGAACAGGATTAGATACCCTGGTAGTCCACGCCGTAAACGTTGGGAACTAGGTGTTGGCGACATTCCACGTCGTCGGTGCCGCAGCTAACGCATTAAGTTCCCCGCCTGGGGAGTACGGCCGCAAGGCTAAAACTCAAAGGAATTGACGGGGGCCCGCACAAGCAGCGGAGCATGTGGCTTAATTCGACGCAACGCGAAGAACCTTACCAAGGCTTGACATACACCGGAAAGCATCAGAGATGGTGCCCCCTTGTGGTCGGTGTACAGGTGGTGCATGGCTGTCGTCAGCTCGTGTCGTGAGATGTTGGGTTAAGTCCCGCAACGAGCGCAACCCTTGTTCTGTGTTGCCAGCATGCCCTTCGGGGTGATGGGGACTCACAGGAGACTGCCGGGGTCAACTCGGAGGAAGGTGGGGACGACGTCAAGTCATCATGCCCCTTATGTCTTGGGCTGCACACGTGCTACAATGGCCGGTACAATGAGCTGCGATGCCGCGAGGCGGAGCGAATCTCAAAAAGCCGGTCTCAGTTCGGATTGGGGTCTGCAACTCGACCCCATGAAGTCGGAGTTGCTAGTAATCGCAGATCAGCATTGCTGCGGTGAATACGTTCCCGGGCCTTGTACACACCGCCCGTCACGTCACGAAAGTCGGTAACACCCGAAGCCGGTGGCCCAACCCCTTGTGGGAGGGAGCTGTCGAAGGTGGGACTGGCGATTGGGACGAAGTCGTAACAAGGTAGCCGTACCGGAAGGTGCGGCTGGATCACCTCCTTTCTAAGGAGCATCTAGATTCCGCAAGGAATCCAGAGCCACTACGTCGGCAAATGTTCGACGGTGGTCAGCTCATGGGTGGAACGTTGACTACTCGGCACGGCACATGAGTCTTCACTAGTACTGCTTCGGCGTGGAACGTGGGAACTGATGGGTCGGGTCGGGCACGCTGTTGGGTATCTGAAGGTGCGGCCGTCATGGTCGTCCTTCGGTTGCCGGCCCCAGTGAACTCGCCCGGTAAGGGTGGGGTGGTGGGTGGCTGGTCGTTGTTTGAGAACTGCACAGTGGACGCGAGCATCTGTGGCCAAGTTTTTAAGGGCGCACGGTGGATGCCTTGGCACCAGGAACCGATGAAGGACGTGGGAGGCCACGATAGGCCCCGGGGAGCTGTCAACCGAGCTTTGATCCGGGGGTGTCCGAATGGGGAAACCCGGCAGTCGTCATGGGCTGTCACCCGCTGCTGAACACATAGGCAGTGTGGAGGGAACGAGGGGAAGTGAAACATCTCAGTACCCTCAGGAAGAGAAAACAACCGTGATTCCGGGAGTAGTGGCGAGCGAAACCGGATGAGGCCAAACCGTATGCGTGTGATACCCGGCAGGGGTTGCGCATGCGGGGTTGTGGGATCTCTCTTTTGCGGTCTGCCGGCCGTGAGACGAGTCAGAAACCGTTGGTGTAGGCGAAGGACATGCGAAAGGTCCGGCGTAGAGGGTAAGACCCCCGTAGCTGAAACATCAACGGCTTGTTTGAGAGACACCCAAGTAGCACGGGGCCCGAGAAATCCCGTGTGAATCTGGCGGGACCACCCGTTAAGCCTAAATATTCCCTGGTGACCGATAGCGGATAGTACCGTGAGGGAATGGTGAAAAGTACCGCGGGAGCGGAGTGAAATAGTACCTGAAACCGTGTGCCTACAAGCCGTGGGAGCGTCGCGCATCGAGCTTGCTCGGTGCGTCGTGACTGCGTGCCTTTTGAAGAATGAGCCTGCGAGTTAGCGGTGTGTAGCGAGGTTAACCCGTGTGGGGAAGCCGTAGCGAAAGCGAGTCCGAACAGGGCGTTTGAGTTGCACGCTCTAGACCCGAAGCGGAGTGATCTAGCCATGGGCAGGTTGAAGCGGAGGTAAGACTTCGTGGAGGACCGAACCCACCAGGGTTGAAAACCTGGGGGATGACCTGTGGTTAGGGGTGAAAGGCCAATCAAACTCCGTGATAGCTGGTTCTCCCCGAAATGCATTTAGGTGCAGCGTCGTGTGTTTCTTGCCGGAGGTAGAGCACTGGATAGGCGATGGGCCCTACCGGGTTACTGACCTTAGCCAAACTCCGAATGCCGGTAAGTGAGAGCGCGGCAGTGAGACTGTGGGGGATAAGCTCCATGGTCGAGAGGGAAACAGCCCAGAGCATCGACTAAGGCCCCTAAGCGTACGCTAAGTGGGAAAGGATGTGGAGTCGCAGAGACAACCAGGAGGTTGGCTTAGAAGCAGCCACCCTTGAAAGAGTGCGTAATAGCTCACTGGTCAAGTGATTCCGCGCCGACAATGTAGCGGGGCTCAAGCGTACCGCCGAAGTCGTGTCATTCCAGCATTAAGGGCCAACGCCTGCTGGGATGGGTAGGGGAGCGTCGTGTGCCGGGTGAAGCAGCCGTGGAAGCGAGTTGTGGACGGTTCACGAGTGAGAATGCAGGCATGAGTAGCGATACACACGTGAGAAACGTGTGCGCCGATTGACTAAGGGTTCCTGGGTCAAGCTGATCTGCCCAGGGTAAGTCGGGACCTAAGGCGAGGCCGACAGGCGTAGTCGATGGACAACCGGTTGATATTCCGGTACCCGCTTTGAAACGCCCAATACTGAATCAGGCGATGCTTAGTCCGTGAAGCCGGCCCGATCTCTTCGGAGTTGAGGGTAGTGGTGGAGCCGACGAACCAGACTTGTAGTAGGTAAGCGATGGGGTGACGCAGGAAGGTAGTCCAGCCCGGGCGGTGGTTGTCCCGGGGTAAGGGTGTAGGACGCACGGTAGGCAAATCCGTCGTGCATGAAGTCTGAGACCTGATGCCGAGCCGATTGTGGTGAAGTGGATGATCCTATGCTGTCGAGAAAAGCCTCTAGCGAGTTTCATGGCGGCCCGTACCCTAAACCGACTCAGGTGGTCAGGTAGAGAATACCGAGGCGTTCGGGTGAACTATGGTTAAGGAACTCGGCAAAATGCCCCCGTAACTTCGGGAGAAGGGGGGCCATCACTGGTGATCCGGTTTACTCGGTGAGCTGGGGGTGGCCGCAGAGACCAGCGAGAAGCGACTGTTTACTAAAAACACAGGTCCGTGCGAAGCCGTAAGGCGATGTATACGGACTGACGCCTGCCCGGTGCTGGAACGTTAAGGGGACCGGTTAGCTGCTCTTCGGGGTGGCGAAGCTGAGAACTTAAGCGCCAGTAAACGGCGGTGGTAACTATAACCATCCTAAGGTAGCGAAATTCCTTGTCGGGTAAGTTCCGACCTGCACGAATGGCGTAACGACTTCTCGACTGTCTCAACCATAGGCCCGGTGAAATTGCACTACGAGTAAAGATGCTCGTTTCGCGCAGCAGGACGGAAAGACCCCGGGACCTTTACTATAGTTTGATATTGGTGTTCGGTTCGGCTTGTGTAGGATAGGTGGGAGACTTTGAAGCGGCCACGCCAGTGGTTGTGGAGTCGTCGTTGAAATACCACTCTGGTCGTGCTGGATGTCTAACCTGGGTCCGTGATCCGGATCAGGGACAGTGTCTGATGGGTAGTTTAACTGGGGCGGTTGCCTCCTAAAGGGTAACGGAGGCGCCCAAAGGTTCCCTCAGCCTGGTTGGCAATCAGGTGTTGAGTGTAAGTGCACAAGGGAGCTTGACTGTGAGACCGACGGGTCGAGCAGGGACGAAAGTCGGGACTAGTGATCCGGCAGTGGCTTGTGGAAGCGCTGTCGCTCAACGGATAAAAGGTACCCCGGGGATAACAGGCTGATCTTCCCCAAGAGTCCATATCGACGGGATGGTTTGGCACCTCGATGTCGGCTCGTCGCATCCTGGGGCTGGAGTCGGTCCCAAGGGTTGGGCTGTTCGCCCATTAAAGCGGTACGCGAGCTGGGTTTAGAACGTCGTGAGACAGTTCGGTCCCTATCCGCTGTGCGCGTAGGAATATTGAGAAGGGCTGTCCCTAGTACGAGAGGACCGGGACGGACGAACCTCTGGTGTGCCAGTTGTTCTGCCAAGGGCATGGCTGGTTGGCTACGTTCGGAAAGGATAACCGCTGAAAGCATCTAAGCGGGAAGCCTGCTTCGAGATGAGTATTCCCACCCTCTTGAAGGGTTAAGGCTCCCAGTAGACGACTGGGTTGATAGGCCAGATGTGGAAGCCCGGTAACGGGTGGAGCTGACTGGTACTAATAGGCCGAGGGCTTGTCCTCAGTTGCTCGCGTCCACTGTGTTGTTCCCAGGCCACGAACAGTCGTGCTGGTTGAACAGCGTCATTCATTAAATTGAAAAGTGTGCTTGTTCGCTAAGTGCCGATACTCCGCCTTTTTGGGGAGTGGCCGATAGTGTTTCGGTGGTCATTGCGTTAGGGAAACGCCCGGTTACATTCCGAACCCGGAAGCTAAGCCTTTCAGCGCCGATGGTACTGCAGGGGGACCCTGTGGGAGAGTAGGACGCCGCCGAACAATTTTTGAAGGACCCTTGGTCCCAGCGTTCAGCGCTGGGACCAAGGGTCCTTTTTGTTTTGCCCGAAGCGCGTCGGGTGTCCGGCTGCGCAAGAATGTCTGTAGTACCCCGATGACAGGAGCTCCACCCATGTCCACCAACTCTCCCGACGATCGTTCGGAGCGCGAGCCGCGTCGCCGGGACGGCGGTGACCGGGGCGGCTTCGGCGGCGGTCGCGACGACCGCTCGCGCGGCCCGCGCCGCGACGACCGTCCCTCCGGGGGCGGCTTCCGCCGCGACGACCGGGACCGTGACCGGGACCGTGGTCCGCGCCGGGACGACCGTCCCTCCGGCGGTTTCCGCCGTGATGACCGGGGCGGTTCGTCCGGTGGTGGCTTCCGTCGCGATGACCGTGGTGGCGGCTATGACAACCGTGGTGGCGGGTTCCGTCGTGACGACCGTGCCCCGCGCCGCGACGACGACCGTGGTGGCCGGCCGGGTGGGTACGACCGCCGCGACGACCGGCCCCGTGGGCCCCGTCGCGATGACGACAACCGTGGCGGTGGCTTCCGCCGCGACGACCGGGGCGGCAACTCCGGTGGCGGTTTCCGCCGTGACGACCGTCCCTCCGGTGGCGGTTTCCGTCGTGATGACCGGGGCGGCAACTCCGGTGGTGGCTTCCGTCGCGATGACCGGGGTGGCGGCCACGACAACCGTGGTGGCGGTTTCCATCGCGATGACCGTGCCCCGCGCCGCGACGACGACCGTGGTGGCCGACCGGGTGGGTACGAGCGCCGCGACGACCGTCGTGACGACCGCCCCCGCGGCCCCCGCCGGGACGACGACAACCGTGGCGGTGGCTTCCGCCGCGACGACCGAGGTGGCAACGCCGGTGGCGGCTTCCGTCGTGATGACCGGGGCGGCAACTCCGGTGGTGGGTTCCGTCGTGATGACCGTGGTGGCGGCTATGACAACCGTGGTGGCGGTTTCCGTCGCGACGACCGTGCCCCGCGCCGCGACGACGACCGTGGCGGCTTCCGCCGTGATGACCGGGACCGCGACCGCGCCCCCCGCCGCGACGACGACCGCGGTGGCCGTTCCGGCGGCTACGGATACGAGCGGCGCGATGACCGTCGCGATGACCGGCGTGACGACCGCCCCCGCGGCCCCCGCCGGGACGACAGCCGTCCGGCCGGTGGCGGGTTCCGCCGTGACGACCGGGACCGCGACCGCGACCGTGGCCCCCGCCGCGACGACAACCGGGGCGGCGGCTACCGCGGCCAGCGGGACGACCGTCGCGACGACCGGGGTGGCTACCGGGGCCGCGACGACCGCGGCGGCCGGCCGGGCGGCTACGAGCGCCGGGACGACCGCGACCGCGACCGCGCGCCCATCAAGCGGCTGCCCATCCCGGACGACGTCACCGGCCACGAGATCGACCAGGACGTCCGCCAGGAGCTGCTGAGCCTGCCCAAGACGCTGGCCGAGGACGTCGCGCGGAACCTGGTCATGGTGGCCCGGCTCATCGACGAGGACCCCGAGCAGGCGTACGCGTACTCGCGCATCGCCCTCCGGCTCGCCTCGCGTGTCGCCGCCGTCCGCGAGGCCGCCGGTTTCGCCGCCTACGCGACCCAGAAGTACGCGGAGGCGCTGGCGGAGTTCCGGGCGGCCCGGCGGATGACCGGGTCCGTGGAGCTGTGGCCGGTCATGGCCGACTGCGAGCGCGGTCTCGGCCGGCCCGAGAAGGCCATGGCGATGGCCGGTGAGCCCGAGGTGCAGAAGCTGGACAAGGCCGGCCAGGTCGAGATGCGTCTCGTCGCCGCCGGGGCCCGGCGGGACATGGGGCAGCTCGACGCCGCCATCGTCACGCTCCAGAGCCCCGAGCTGGCCTCGAACGCCGTGCACCCGTGGACCCCGCGCCTGCGCTACGCGTACGCGGACGCGCTGCTCGAAGCGGGCCGCGAGGACGAGGCGCGCGAGTGGTTCGGCAAGGCCCTGGAGGCCGACAAGGACGGCGCCACCGACGCGTCCGACCGCCTCGCCGAGCTGGACGGTGTCGAGTTCGTGGACGTGCTGGACGACGACGAGGACGAGCCCGTCGCCGCCGACGCGGACCGGGACGACGCCGACGAGGACGGCACGTCCCAGGCGTAAGGCATGAGAAGAGGGCGGCACCCGGCGCGGGTGCCGCCCTCTTTCGCGTTCAGCCCAGGTTCAGGCTGCGCAGGACCAGGCCCGTCGCCGGCTTCGGGCCGAACGACGTCGACTTGCGGGGCATGGTGACGCCCTGGCGGGCCAGGTCCCGGACGAGTTCCTCGCGCACCGGATGCATCAGCACCGCCGTCGAACCGTTCCGCTCGGCCTGCTCCACGGCGGCGGCGGTGTCGTGGATGTACGCGATGTGCGCCGGGTCGTCCGGGATGCGCCACACCCGGTCGAGCAGCGCCGAGTGCAGGACCGTCGCGTCGAGGGTGCGCCAGGCGGCCGGGCGGTCCGCCGGGACCGTGCGGGCCAGCAGCGCCTCGTCCGGGCGGTCGACCAGATGGAAGCCCCCGTCGCCCGCGAGCAGGAAGGCGTTGCCCTCGGCGGCCGCCCCGGCCAGGGCCTCCATCGCCTCCGGAAGCGGCCCCGCCACCTCCCGTATCCGGAACAGGCCGGTCAGCGCGGCCAGCGCGTCCGCGACGGGCAGTCCGCGCAGCAGGCGGTGGATGGCGCGGACCCGGAGCGGGTAGCGGGCGGTGTCCACCAGGAGGACCAGGCCGTAGTCCCAGGGGCCCGGGTCCGTGTGCTCCTCCCGGAGCCTGAGATAGGTGGCCCAGCGGTGGTGGCCGTCCGCGATGAGCGCCTGGTGCCGGGCCAGGTCCGCCTGGATCTGCGCGCGTTCGGCGGGATCGGTGACCGCCCACAGCCGGTGGCGGAAGCCGTCCTCCGTGGTCGTGCAGAGCAGCGGCTCCCGCTCGACGGTCCGCTCGACCACCGCGGTCGCCCCCGTCGCCGTGTCCTCGTCACCCCGGTACGTCAGCAGCAGCGGTTCCAGGTGGGCTGCGGTGGCGCGCATCAGGTCGGCCCGGTCCTCGACCACATGCGCCATGACGTCCTCGTGCGGAAGCACCACGCCCTCGGCCGGCCCCGACAGGGCCAGGGCGCCGATGACGCCCCGTTGCAGGATCTCGTCGTCGCGCTGCTCGTACACGTACAGGGCGGGCTCGGGGTCCGGGGCGAGGACGCCCTCCGCGAGCCAGTCGTCCAGGGTGGCGGCGGCCCGGGCGTTGCGGGCGGCGACCGTGCCGGCCTGCGGCAGGATCAGCCGGACGATGTTGTGCGGGTCCGCCGACTCCAGGTGCAGCAGCCCGTCGGGCCGCACGACCACGTCGTACGGGGGAGACGTCACCGCGGCGAGGCTGCCGACCCGCTCGGGGACGTACCGCAGGCCACGGAACGGAAGCAGACGCAGTCCCTGGTTCATCCACGCATCGTATGTGGGCTGCACGGATGCGCGATGATCGGGGGAGAAGCAGTCGAAGAGGAGCGCGGAACATGAGCGGGACGAGCAGGACCAGGCCGAGCGGCAGCAGCACCGCGCTGAGTGAGGCGTACGACACGGCGCTGCTCGACCTCGACGGTGTCGTGTACGCGGGCGGGCAGGCGATCGACCACGCCGTCGAGGCGCTCGGCACGGCCCGGGACGGCGGGATGCACCTGGCGTACGTCACCAACAACGCGCTGCGCACCCCGGCCGCCGTCGCCGAGCACCTGACCGAGCTGGGCGTCCCGGCCGAGGCGACCGACGTGATCACCTCGGCGCAGGCGGTGGCCCGGCTGATGGCCGACCAGCTGCCCGCCGGGGCCCGGGTCCTGGTCATCGGCGGCGAGGGACTGCGCGTCGCGCTCCGCGAACGCGGCCTCGAACCCGTGGAGTCCGCCGACGACGACCCGGTCGCCGTGGTCCAGGGATACGGCGGCCCCGACCTGCCGTGGGGCCGCTTCGCGGAGGCGTCGTACGCGGTCAACCGCGGGCTGCCGTGGTTCGCGTCCAACACCGACCTGACGATCCCGGGCGCCCGGGGCATCGCGCCGGGCAACGGGGCGGCCGTCGAGGTCGTCCGTATCGCCACCGGCGCCGAACCGCAGGTCGCCGGGAAGCCGCTCCCGCCGATGCACCGCGAGACCGTGCTGCGCACCGGCGCCGAACGGCCGCTCGTCGTCGGTGACCGGCTGGACACCGACATCGAGGGAGCGTTCAACGGCGACGTCGACTCGCTGCTCGTGCTCACCGGGGTGACCGACGCGGCCCAGCTGGTGGCCGCCGTCCCCGAGCACCGGCCGACGTACATCGACGCGGACCTGCGCGGGCTGCTCACCGGACAGCCCGAGGTGACCGAGGACGGCGGGGGATTCTGCTGCGGCGGCTGGACGGCCTCCGCCGGGGACGGTGCGCTCGTGCTGGAGGGCGACGGCGACGCCCTCGACGGGCTGCGGGCGCTGTGCGCGGCGGCCTGGTCGCACGCCGGGGACGGGGCCTGTGACCTGGACGCGGACAAGGCCGTGGCCCGGCTGAAGCTGTGAGGGCGGGCCCGGGGCCCGGGGGCTGGGTAGGCTAACCTAACCGGGTGTTGGTTGAGAGCCCCCCGGATTCCAGTTCCGGCCCGATAGCCGCGCCGGACCAGGCCGCCGCTCCCCGCAGACGTCATGCGGCGAGAGCGGCGGGGCTCCTGGTGGCCGTGGCCGTCCTCGTGCTGGTGTGTCTCGCGTCCATCGGGATCGGCGCCAAGGCGCTGCCGTTCTCCGACGTGTGGCACGGCCTGTTCCACTACGCGGGTAGCGGCGACGACGTCCTCGTACGCGAGGTCCGCGTCCCGCGCACCGTGCTGGGGCTCCTCGTGGGTGCCGCGCTGGGGCTCGCCGGGGCGGTGATGCAGGCGCTGACCCGCAACCCGCTCGCCGAGCCGGGCATCCTCGGTGTCAACGCGGGGGCCTCGGCCGCCGTCGTCTCCGCCATCAGCTTCTTCGGCGTGACCTCGCTGACCGGCTATGTGTGGTTCGCCTTCGCGGGCGCCGCGATCGTGTCGGTCGCCGTGTACTTCCTCGGCGGAAGCCGGTCCTCCACCCCGGTGCGGCTCGCGCTCGCCGGGACGGCTGTCACGGCCGCGCTGTACGGGTACGTCAACGCCGTACAGCTGCTGGACTCGGCGGCGCTGGACCGGCTGCGGTTCTGGACGGTCGGCTCGCTGGCCTCCGCGAACACGGAGACCGTCGGCAAGGTGTGGCCGTTCATCGCGGCGGGCGTCCTGCTGACCGTGTTCATCGCGCGCCCGCTCAACGCCCTGGAGATGGGCGACGACACGGCCAGGTCGCTGGGCGCGAACCTGACCCGGACCCGGGTGCTCGCGATGCTCGCGGTGACGCTGCTCTGCGGGGCGGCGACCGCCGCGTGCGGGCCGATCGTCTTCATCGGGCTGATGATCCCGCACCTGGTGCGCACCCTCACCGGTCCCGACCTGCGGTGGATCCTGCCGTACGCGGCGGTGCTCTCCCCGGTGCTGCTGCTCGGCGCGGACGTGGTCGGCCGGGTCATCGCCCGGCCCTCGGAGCTCCAGGTCGGCATCGTCACCGCGCTGATCGGCGGGCCCGTCTTCATCTACCTCGTACGACGCAAGAGGATGTCCCAGCTGTGAAGGCCACGACCACGAAGGAGACGGCACGCGCCGTCCGTCCGGTACGGGCCGTGCGGACGGTCGGCGGGTACTCGTTCCGGATGAACGTGCGGGCGGCCCTGGTCGTCCTGCTCCTGGCCGTCGTGGCGGCGGGCGCGGCGATCGTCCTCATCGGCAGCGGCGACTTCTCGATGACGCCCGACGAGGTCCTGACCACGCTCTTCGGCCACGGCACCTTCCAGCAGGAGTTCATCGTCAAGGACCTGCGGCTGCCGCGGGTCCTCGTCGGGCTCCTCGTCGGCGGGGCGCTCGGTGCCGGGGGCGCCGTCTTCCAGACCATCTCCCGCAACCCGCTCGGCAGCCCCGACGTGCTCGGCTTCGGGCAGGGCGCCACGGTCGGCGCGCTCACCGTGATCGTCCTCTTCCAGGGCGGCGCGAACGAGGTCGCGGCCGGTGCGGTCGTCGGCGGCCTGCTGACCGGTCTCGCCGTGTACCTGCTGGCGTGGAAGCGCGGGGTGCACGGCTTCCGGCTGGTGCTGGTGGGGATCGGGGCGGCGGCCATGCTGACCGCCGCCACCCAGTACCTGATCACCAAGGCGAACCTGGTCGACGCGACGCGCGCCGTCGTCTGGATGACCGGCTCGCTCGACGGCCGCGACTGGGCGCAGGTCTGGCCGCTGCTGGTCGTCTGCGCCGTGCTGCTCCCGCTGGTGTACGGACACGGGCCGGCCCTGCGCGTCATGGAGATGGGCGACGACGCGGCGTACGCGCTCGGGGTGCGGGTGGAACGCACCCGCCTGCTTCTCATGGGCGCCGCCGTGCTGCTCGTCGCCGTCGCCACGGCCGCCGCCGGGCCGATCGCCTTCGTCTCGCTGAGCGCCCCGCAGCTGGCGCGCCGGCTGACCCGGTCCACCGGCCCGAACCTGGTGGCCTCGACCTTCATGGGCGCGGCGCTCCTGCTCGTCGCGGACTGGGTCGCGCTCGACGCGTTCGGCGACCGCCAGCTGCCGGTGGGTGTCGTCACCGGGGTGCTCGGCGGCTGCTATCTGGTGTGGCTGCTGGTGACCGAGCGCAAGGCGGGGCGCATATGAAGTCCCGTCGTCCCGCCGCCCCTTTTCAACCGACCGACAGCCGACCGTCCGACAGCCGACCGTCCGACCCCCGGAGTACGACCATGCAGCGCCTCACCGCGGACTCGGTGACCCTCGGATACGACCAGCGGGTCATCGCGGAGAACCTTTCGGTCGAGATACCCGACCACTCGTTCACCGTGATCGTCGGCCCCAACGCCTGCGGCAAGTCGACGCTGCTCCGGGCGCTCTCCCGGATGCTGAAGCCGAGCCGGGGCCAGGTGCTGCTCGACGGGCAGTCGATCCACGGGCTGCCCGCGAAGAAGGTCGCCAGGACGCTGGGCCTGCTGCCGCAGTCCTCGATCGCGCCTGAGGGCATCACGGTCGCGGACCTCGTGGCGCGGGGGCGGTACCCGCACCAGGGGCTGCTGCGGCAGTGGTCGCCGGAGGACGAGCGGGTCGTCCAGGAGTCGATGGAGGCGACGGGCGTCGGTGAGCTGGCCGACCGCTATGTCGACGAACTGTCCGGCGGTCAGCGCCAGCGGGTCTGGATCGCGATGGCCCTCGCCCAGCAGACGCCGCTGCTGCTGCTGGACGAGCCGACGACGTACCTCGACATCCAGCACCAGATCGATGTGCTCGACCTGTGCGCCGAGCTGCACGAGACGCAGGGGCGGACCCTGGTGGCCGTCCTGCACGATCTGAACCACGCGGCGCGGTACGCCACGCATCTGATCGCGATGCGGGGCGGGGAGATCGTCGCGGAGGGGGCGCCGGGGGAGATCGTCACGGCGGAGCTGGTGGAGCGGGTGTTCGGGCTGCGGTGTCAGGTGATTCCGGATCCGGAGACGGGGACGCCGTTGGTCGTGCCGGCGGCTCGGGTGCGCGGGGCCGAAAAGACGTCCTCAATCGCCGGACGGGCTTGATGTGGCTGATGCCGTCACAGCAGTGACTTCAGTTTCAGTAGGTCTCTGAAGCCCGCCTCCAGGCGGACCCGGCCCGAGGCCCACGCCTTCGCGAAGTTCAGGTCGCCGTCGACCATGGCGACCAGGTCGTCGCCGGTCATCGCCAGGCGGATCTCGGCCTTTTCGCGGGGTGGGCCCTCCAGCGTGTCCAGGACCCGGATGCGGCCGCCGGACAGGCGGCCGGTGAACGTGATGTCCAGGTCGCGGATGTGGCAGCTCAGCGAGCGGTCCAGGTCGGCGGCGCGGCGCACGTCGCCGTCGGCCCCCGCGAGGTTGTCGGAAAGTCTGTCGAGTGCGCTGCGGCACTCCGCCATGGTCGCCATCGTGATCGACGGTACCCCAGCGCTTCGCGGTAGCGTTTCCGCATGAGCGACCCGATGCCCGACACCGTGACGGAGCCCGCGCCCCTCGGAGTCGTACGGACGCCCACCGGCAACGCCGAGGTGGACGGCCTGCTGGAGCGGCTGGCCGACGCCGACCACCTCGCGGCGGACGGACACACCGAGGTGTACGAGGATGTACACCGGGGCCTGCGCGAGGCGCTGAGCGCGCTGGACGCCGGGCCCGCCCCCGCACCGGGACCACCCGTACCGGTGCCCCCGTACAACCACAGGAGCTGAACCGAACGTGGCAGGAGTCGCCCGTCGCCGTCTCGACGCCGAGCTGGTACGCCGCAAGCTGGCCCGGTCGCGCGAGCACGCCGGCCAGCTGATCGCGGCGGGCCGGGTGACCGTCGGCGGCAACACCGCGACCAAATCGGCCACCCAGGTCGAGACCAGCGCCGCCGTCGTGGTCACCAAGGACGACAGCGACCCCGATTACGTCTCGCGCGGCGGCCACAAGCTGGCCGGCGCCCTCGCCGCCTTCGTCCCGCTCGGGCTGGAGGTGGAGGGCCGCCGGGCGCTGGACGCGGGCGCCTCGACCGGCGGGTTCACCGATGTGCTGCTGCGCGCCGGGGCCGCCCAGGTGGTGGCGGTGGACGTCGGCTACGGGCAGCTCGCCTGGTCGCTCCAGTCCGACGAGCGCGTCGTCGTCAAGGACCGCACCAACGTCCGGGAACTGACCCTGGAGGCCATCGACGGCGAGCCGGCCGACCTGGTGGTGGGCGACCTGTCGTTCATCCCGCTCGGGCTCGTGCTGCCGGCCCTGGTCCGCTGCACGGCCCCCGGCGCCGACCTGGTCCTCATGGTCAAGCCGCAGTTCGAGGTCGGCAAGGAACGGCTCGGCAGCGGCGGTGTGGTGCGCAGCCCCGAGCTGCGCGCCGAGGCGGTACGGGAAGTGGCCCGCCGGGCATGGGCGCTGGGCCTCGGGGTCCGGGGCGTGACGGCCAGCCCGCTGCCGGGGCCCTCCGGGAACGTCGAGTACTTTCTGTGGCTGCGGGCCGGGGCACCGGAACTCGATCCCGCGGATGTCGACCGTGCAGTGGCGGAGGGGCCCCGTTGACGACGAATGCGGCACGTACAGTCTTTCTTCTCGCGCACACCGGCCGCCCGGCCGCGATCCGCAGCGCCGAGCTCGTCGTGCAGGGGCTGCTGCGCAACGGCCTGGGCGTGCGGGTCCTCGCCACCGAGGCGGCCGACCTGCCCCTGCCCGCTGCCGTGAAGACGGTCACCGACGCCACGCCCGAGGTGCTCAACGGCTGTGAGCTGCTGATCGTCCTCGGCGGCGACGGGACGCTGCTGCGCGGCGCCGAACTCTCCCGCGCCTCCGGCGTGCCCATGCTCGGCGTCAACCTCGGCCGGGTCGGCTTCCTCGCCGAGGCCGAGCGCGACGACCTCGACAAGGTGGTCGACCGGGTCGTCACCCGGGCGTACACGGTCGAGGAGCGCATGACGATCGATGTCCTGGTGCACAGCAACGGCGAGGTCGTCCACACCGACTGGGCGCTCAACGAGGCGGCCGTGCAGAAGATGTCGGCCGAGCGGATGCTCGAAGTCGTCCTGGAGATCGACGGCCGCCCGGTGACCGGCTTCGGCTGCGACGGCATCGTGTGCGCGACGCCCACCGGCTCGACCGCGTACGCCTTCTCGGCCGGCGGGCCCGTCGTCTGGCCGGAGGTCGAGGCGCTGCTGATGGTCCCGATCAGCGCCCACGCCCTCTTCGCCAAGCCGCTCGTGACCTCGCCCACGTCGGTGCTCGCCGTCGAGGTCCAGCCGCACACCCCGCACGGAGTGCTGTGGTGCGACGGGCGCAGGACCGTCGAGCTGCCCTCCGGGGCGCGCGTCGAGGTGCGGCGCGGTGCCGTGCCCGTCCGGCTCGCCCGACTGCACCAGGCGTCGTTCACCGACCGCCTCGTCGCCAAGTTCGCCCTGCCCGTCTCGGGGTGGCGGGGCGCGCCCCACTGACCCCGCCCGTGTGCACGCGGGCCGGGAAACCTCGTATGGTCATGTCCGTGTTGGAGGAGATGCGGATACGGTCGCTCGGGGTCATCGACGACGCGGTGGTGGAGCTGTCACCCGGCTTCACCGCGGTGACGGGTGAGACCGGCGCCGGCAAGACCATGGTCGTCACCAGCCTGGGGCTGCTGCTCGGCGGGCGTGCCGACCCCGCCCTGGTACGGATCGGCGCCAAGGCCGCGGTCGTCGAGGGCCGGATCACGGTGGCCGACGGCGACGCGGTGGCGCTGCGCGCCGAGGAGGCCGGGGCCGAGATCGAGGACGGGGCGCTGCTCATCAGCCGCACCGTCTCCGCCGAAGGGCGCTCCCGGGCGCACCTCGGCGGCAGATCCGTGCCCGTGGGCGTGCTGTCCGAGCTGGCCGACGAACTCGTCGCCGTGCACGGCCAGACCGACCAGCAGGGTCTGCTCAAGCCCGCCCGGCAGCGGCAGGCCCTCGACCGGTACGCGGGCGACGGCGTCGCCGGGCCGCTCGCCAAGTACGCGGCGGCCTACCGGCGGCTGCGGGACGTCGCGGCGGAGCTGGACGAGCTGACGACGCGCGCCCGCGAACGCGCCCAGGAGGCCGACCTCCTGCGCTTCGGGCTCAACGAGATCGCCGCCGTCGAACCCCTGCCCGGCGAGGACACCGAGCTGGCCGCCGAGGCCCAGCGGCTCGGCCACGCCGACGCGCTCGCCTCCGCCGCCGCCCTCGCGCACACCGCGCTGGCCGGCAACCCGGAGGACCCGGAGGCCCTGGACGCCACGACCGTGGTGGCCGCCGCCCGGCAGGCCCTCGACGGGGTGCGCTCGCACGACCCGGCGCTCGCCTCGCTGGCCGACCGGGTCGGCGAGATCTCCATCCTGCTCGCGGACGTCTCCGGCGAACTGTCCGGTTACGCGGACCAGCTGGACGCCGACCCGTTGCGGCTCGCCGCGGTCGAGGAGCGGCGCGCCGCGCTCACCGCGCTCACCCGCAAGTACGGCGAGGACATCACCGCCGTACTCGCCTGGGCGCAGGAGGGTGCGGCCCGGCTCACCGAGCTGGAGGGCGACGACGACCGGATCGGGGAGCTGACCGCCGAGCGGGACGCGCTGCGCGCCGAACTCTCGGACCTCGGGCAGGCCTTGACCGATGCCCGGACGGCCGCCGCCGCGTCCTTCGCGGAGGCGGTGACCGAGGAGCTGGCGTCGCTCGCCATGCCGCACGCGCGGGTGTCCTTCGACATCCGGCAGACCGAGGCGGCGGACGAGGCGTCCGGCATCGAGAACGGCGGCCGGAATGTGGCCTACGGCCCGTCCGGCGCGGACGAGGTCGAACTGCTGCTCGCCCCGCACCCCGGCGCCCAGCCCCGGCCGATCGCCAAGGGCGCGTCGGGCGGTGAGCTGTCCCGGGTGATGCTCGCGGTCGAGGTGGTCTTCGCGGGCTCCGACCCCGTACCCACGTACCTCTTCGACGAGGTCGACGCGGGCGTCGGCGGCAAGGCGGCCGTGGAGGTCGGGCGGCGGCTCGCCAAGCTGGCGAAATCCGCCCAGGTCGTGGTCGTCACGCACCTGCCCCAGGTGGCCGCGTTCGCGGACCGGCAGCTGCTGGTCGAGAAGACCGTGGACGGCTCGGTGACCAGCAGCGGGGTCACCGTCCTGGAGGGCGAGGACCGGGTGCGGGAGCTGTCCCGGATGCTCGCGGGCCAGGAGGACTCCGAGACGGCCCGCGCCCACGCGGAGGAACTCCTCGCCACGGCCCGCGCCGACGGATAGTGGTGACGGCCGGGGCGCGTCCGCGCGCCCCGGCCGTACGGGTGTCGCGGCGCCGCACACGCTTTCACCCGTGCGGGTGGTGTGCGGTGCCCGATTTGTCGTGGTGAGCCCCGGAGTAACGGTTCCGTCGTGCCGGAACGTGCGTACGGACTGGCATCCTTGGCCGTGTTCGTACCCCCGACTCGGGAGCCCCGGGAGCCAATCGACGTGTCACAGCTGCGCACGGTCCAGGTAGTCGGCGGCGGCAGCGCCGGCAGCAGCACGCACGCCGGTTCGCTGGCCGCCGGGCTGGTCGCCCGGGGCGTGCGGGTCACCGTCTGCGCACCGGCCGCGCTCGACCGCACCCACGACTTCGCCGCCAGCGGCGCCCACTTCGCGCCCGTGCCCCGGCGCAGCGACCCGGCGGCCGTCGCCGCCCTGCGCGCCGCCTGCGCCGACGCGGACGTCGTCCACGCGCACGGACTGCACGCGGCCGTGCGGGCGGCCCTGGCGATCGGCTGCCGGCCCATCCCCCTGGTCGTCACCTGGCACACCCGGGCCCACGCGGAAGGGGCCCGCCGTCGGCTGCTGCACCTCCTGGAGCGAAGGGCGGTGCGCGCGGCGGCCGTGGTGCTCGCCACCTCGTCCGACCTGGTCGACCGGGCGCGCGCCCGGGGCGCCCGCGACGCCCGGCTCGCACCCGTCGCCGCCCCCCGGATGCCGCGTCCGCCCGGACCGCCCGTCGACAAGGTCCGCGCCGAACTCGGGGCGGTCGAGCGGCCGTTGATCGTGGCGCTCGGCACTCTCGTACCGCATCACGGCTACGGCACCCTGCTCGACGCGGCGGCCGCGTGGCGTCTGCTCGACCCCGTGCCGCTGGTGGCCGTCGTCGGCGAGGGGCGGGAGCGGGCGGCCCTGCGGCGGCGGATCACGGCCGAGGGCCTGCCCGTCGAACTGCTCGGCGACCGGACCGACGCCGCCGCCCTGCTGGCCGCCGCCGATGTCGCCGTCCTGCCCAGCCGCTGGGAGTCCCGCTCGACGACGGCTCAGCAGGCGCTGCGGTCCGGGGTGCCGCTGGTCGCCACGGCGGTCGGCGGCACGCCCGAACTCGTGGGAGATGCTGCCGTCCTGGTGCCGTACGAGGACGCCGAGGCGCTGGCCGCCGAGGTGGCCCGGCTGCTCGGTGACCCGGCCGAACGGGACCGGCTGGCCGCCGAGGGCCTGCGGCAGGCGGCGAGTTGGCCGACCGAGGACGACACGGTGGCCCAGGTGCTCGCGGTCTACGACGAGCTGGCCCGCTGACACCACGTTGACAGCGCCCCGACCTGCTGCGATCTTGAAAAATCGGACCGGGCAGCTGGGGAGGGCGTATGGGCGAGGGCACGCAGGCGTACGGGGACGGGGGCGCGCCCCCCGGGCCCCTCGTCTCCGCCGACTGGCTCGCCGCACGCCTCGGTGCCCCCGGGCTGCTGGTGCTCGACGCGTCCGTCGGCGCGCACCGGGGGAGCGGGACGCGGATCGCGGGCGCCGGGGTCTTCGACATCGACGGCGCGCTCTCCGACCACGCGGCGCCGGTGCCCCACACCATGCCGGACGCCGCCCGGTTCACCGAGGAGATGCGGGCGCTCGGCCTGAACGACACGGACACCGTGGTCGTGTACGACGCCGCCGGCATCTACTCCAGCGCCCGGGCCTGGTGGATGCTCCGCGCCATGGGCTTCGACCGGGCCGCCGTCCTCGACGGGGGACTGCCCGCCTGGACCGCCGCCGGACTGCCGGTTACCCAGGACGCGCCCGAACCGGCCGCCCGGCGCGGGGACTTCACGGCCCGGCCCCGGCCCGGACTCCTCGTCGGCGCCGGTGAGGTGGCCCAGGCGCTGGCCGCCCCGGACGCGGTGGTGCTCGACGCCAGGACCCGGGGGCGGTTCGAGGGCACGGAGCCCGAGCCGCGTGCCGGGCTGCGCGGCGGCCATATGCCGGGGGCCGTCAGCCTGCCGTTCGGGCGGCTCCAGGACCAGGGGCGCATGCTGCCGCCCGACGAACTGCGCGCGGTGTTCGCCGGTGCGGCCGGTGACCGCGAGCGGCTGTACTTCAGCTGCGGCTCGGGCGTGACCGCCTGCGTCCTCGCGCTGGGGGCCGAGCTGGCCGGATACCGGGACCTGACCGTGTACGACGGATCGTGGAGCGAGTGGGGGCTGCCCCCGGCGGACCCGGCGGCCCCGGCGGACCCGGCGGAGCCTGCGGACCGGCCGGTCGTGACGGGCCCGTAGCAGCCCTGACACGGCTCCGCCCGGCTGCCGGGGTCCGGCAGCCGGGCGGAGAGGAACGGACCGCGTCCGTCAGCCCACGTACGCCCCGCTCGCCGTCAGGCGCAGGGCCGTGTCGATCAGCGGGACGTGGCTGAACGCCTGCGGGAAGTTGCCCACCTGGCGCTGGAGCCGGGCGTCCCACTCCTCGGCCAGCAGGCCCAGGTCGTTGCGGAGGGCCAGCAGCCGTTCGAAGAGCCGGCGGGCCTCGTCGACCCGGCCGATCATCGCGAGGTCGTCCGCCAGCCAGAACGAGCAGGCCAGGAACGCGCCCTCGTCGCCCTCCAAGCCGTCCACGCCCGCGTCGTCGCCCGCGGTCGGGTAGCGCAGGACGAAGCCGTCCTCCGTGGACAGCTCCCGCTGGATCGCCTCGATGGTGCCGATGACCCGCTTGTCGTCGGGGGGCAGGAAGCCCATCTGCGGGATCAGCAGCAGGGAGGCGTCCAGCTCCTTCGACCCGTAGGACTGGGTGAAGGTGTTGCGCTCGGGGTCGTAACCCCGCTCGCAGACGTCCCGGTGGATCTCGTCGCGCAGCTCGTGCAGCCGCTCGACCGGGCCCTCCGCGTCGCCGGACTCGATGAGCTTGATCGTCCGGTCGACGGCGACCCAGGCCATCACCTTGGAGTGCACGAAGTGGCGGCGCGGGCCGCGCACCTCCCAGATGCCCTCGTCCGGCTCGTTCCAGTGCTTCTCCAGGTACTCGATCAGCTTGAGCTGGAGCCCGGTGGCGTAGTCGTTGCGGGCCAGGCCCGTCATGTGCGCCAGGTGCAGCGCCTCGGTGACCTCGCCGTACACGTCCAGCTGGAGCTGGCCCGCCGCGCCGTTGCCGACGCGGACCGGGGCGGAGTTCTCGTAACCCGGCAGCCACTCCAGCTCCGCCTCGCCCAGCTCCCGTTCGCCCGCGATCCCGTACATGATCTGGAGGTTCTCCGGGTCGCCGGCCACCGCGCGCAGCAGCCACTCGCGCCAGGCGCGGGCCTCCTCGCGGTAGCCGGTGCGCAGCAGCGAGGAGAGGGTGATCGCGGCGTCGCGCAGCCAGGTGTAGCGGTAGTCCCAGTTCCGGGAGCCGCCGATGTCCTCGGGCAGCGAGGTGGTCGGGGCCGCGACGATGCCGCCGGTCGGCGCGTACGTCAGGGCCTTCAGCGTGATCAGCGAGCGGACCACGGCCTCCCGGTACGGCCCGTGGTACGTGCACTGCTCGACCCACTCGCGCCAGAAGTCCGCGGTCGCCTCCAGCGAGCCGTCCGGGTCCGGGAGCGCGGGCGGCTCGTGGTGCGAGGGCTGCCAGCTGATCGTGAACGCGATCCGGTCACCCGGGGCGACGGTGAAGTCGGAGTACGTCGTCAGGTTCTCGCCGTAGGTGTCGACGGGCGTGTCCAGCCAGACCGAGTCCGGGCCGGCGACGGCGACCGTACGTGTGTCCACCTTGTGCACCCAGGGGGTGACGCGGCCGTAGCTGAACCGCATGCGCAGCTCCGAGCGCATCGGCACCCGGCCGCTGACGCCCTCCACGATCCGGATGAGCTGCGGCGCGCCGTCGCGCGGCGGCATGAAGTCGGTCACTCTGACCGTGCCGCGCGGCGTGTCCCACTCCGATTCGAGGATGAGGGAATCCCCGCGGTAGCGGCGGCGGTCGGCCGCGGGCGGCTCCGTGCCCTCGGGGCGGGCCGGCCCCAGTCGCCAGAAGCCGTGTTCCTCGGTGCCCAGGAGGCCCGCGAAAATGGCGTGTGAATCGAAGCGGGGCAGGCACAGCCAGTCGGCTGTGCCGTCCCGGCAGACCAGGGCTGCGGTCTGCATGTCTCCGATGAGTGCGTAATCCTCGATGCGCCCGGCCACGTGCATCTCCAGTCGAACGGCCATGTCGCCCCGTGGGGCGCTTACTGCGGGTCAAGAGGTTGTCGCAAGGGGTTGGTGTGGGGGGACCTGCGAACTTCCGGCCTCGCCCGAGCGAGTGTCCGAGCAGGATACGACGCAGCCGGGTGATCCGCGCGACCCTCTTGCCAACCGGAGTGGTCCGATCTAGTGGGGTGCGAGTGGCATATGCGCCTTGCGCCGCACTTGCGCGGCGGTGGCCGGAAGCAGTCTCCCCCTGTCGCTGATACCCTGGTAGCCCGTGGACCGGTGGTCGTCGGCGAGAGCAGACGAGGCCCCCGAACCGCAGCGACGGCATCTCCGGAATCTCCGGACGGCAAGCCGGTACGCACCTCATGATCGCGACCACGGGAGCCCCCTTTGGCTATGCAGCCCACATCCACGACGACCAAGCACATCTTCGTCACCGGGGGTGTCGCCTCTTCCCTCGGCAAGGGTCTGACTGCCTCCAGCCTCGGCGCCCTGCTCAAGGCGCGCGGTCTCCGGGTCACCATGCAGAAGCTCGACCCGTACCTGAACGTCGACCCGGGCACGATGAACCCGTTCCAGCACGGCGAGGTCTTCGTGACCAACGACGGTGCGGAGACGGACCTCGACATCGGCCACTACGAGCGCTTCCTCGACGTGGACCTCGACGGCTCGGCCAACGTCACCACGGGCCAGGTCTACTCGCAGGTCATCGCCAAGGAGCGGCGCGGCGAGTACCTGGGCGACACGGTGCAGGTCATCCCGCACATCACCAACGAGATCAAGCACCGCATCCGGCGCATGGCCACCGACGACGTCGACGTGGTCATCACCGAGGTCGGCGGCACCGTCGGCGACATCGAGTCGCTGCCGTTCCTGGAGACCGTCCGCCAGGTCCGCCACGAGGTCGGCCGGGACAACGTCTTCGTCGTGCACATCTCGCTGCTGCCCTACATCGGCCCCTCCGGCGAGCTGAAGACCAAGCCCACCCAGCACTCCGTGGCCGCCCTGCGCAACATCGGTATCCAGCCGGACGCGATCGTGCTGCGCGCCGACCGCGACGTGCCGACCGCCATCAAGCGCAAGATCTCCCTGATGTGCGACGTCGACGAGGCCGCCGTGGTCGCCTGCGTCGACGCCAAGTCGATCTACGACATCCCCAAGGTGCTGCACACCGAGGGCCTGGACGCCTACGTCGTGCGCAAGCTGGACCTGCCGTTCCGCGACGTCGACTGGACCACCTGGGACGACCTGCTGGACCGCGTCCACAACCCCGACCACGAGGTCACCGTCGCCCTGGTCGGCAAGTACATCGACCTGCCCGACGCCTACCTCTCGGTCACCGAGGCCATCCGGGCCGGCGGCTTCGCCAACAAGGCCCGGGTCAAGGTCGAGTGGGTCGCCTCCGACGACTGCAAGACCCCGGCCGGCGCGCAGAAGGCCCTCGCCGGTGTGGACGCGATCTGCATCCCCGGCGGCTTCGGCGAGCGCGGCGTGGTCGGCAAGGTCGGCGCGATCCAGTACGCCCGCGAGAACAAGGTGCCGCTGCTCGGCCTCTGCCTGGGCCTCCAGTGCATCGTGATCGAGGCGGCCCGCAACCTCGCCGAGATCCCCGACGCCAACTCCACCGAGTTCGACGCCGCGACCGGCCACCCGGTCATCTCGACCATGGAGGAGCAGCTCGCGTACGTCGAAGGCGCCGGTGACCTGGGCGGCACCATGCGGCTCGGCCTCTACCCGGCGAAGCTCGCCGAGGGCTCGCTGGTCCGCGAGGCGTACGACGACCAGCCGTACGTGGAGGAGCGCCACCGCCACCGCTACGAGGTCAACAACGCCTACCGCGCCGAGCTGGAGAAGAAGGCCGGCCTGGTCTTCTCGGGCACCTCGCCGGACAACAAGCTCGTCGAGTACGTCGAGTACCCGCGCGAGGTCCACCCGTACCTCGTCGCCACCCAGGCGCACCCGGAGCTGCGCTCCCGGCCGACCCGTCCGCACCCGCTCTTCGCCGGCCTGGTGAAGGCGGCCGTCGCCCGCAAGACGGGCGCCGCCGGGGGCGAGCAGGGCAAGTAAGCGGCACCTCCGCAGGCGTTACGGTTGACCGGGGCGCGCGTCCGAGCAGGGACGCGGGCCCCGGTCACCGTTTTTCGTGGGAGGACGCAGATGGGTTTCCAGGACACGCCCGAGGAATGGCGGGTCACCGAGAGCGCGACCCCGTTCCGGGGCAAGAAGACCAGCGTCCGCGCCGACGACGTCGAGATGCCCGACGGTACGGTCGCGCACCGCGACTACCAGGTGCACCCCGGCTCGGTCGCCGTGCTCGCGCTGGACGACGAGGGCCGCGTCCTCGTCCTGCGCCAGTACCGCCACCCGGTCCGCCACAAGCTGTGGGAGATCCCCGCCGGGCTGCTCGACGTGCCCGGCGAGAACCCGCTGCACGCCGCGCAGCGCGAGCTGTACGAGGAGGCGCACGTCAAGGCCGAGGACTGGCGGGTGCTCACCGACATCTACACCTCGCCCGGCGGCTCCGACGAGGCCGTACGGATCTTCCTCGCCCGGGACGTCTCCGAGGCGGAGGGCGAGCGCTTCGAGGTCGCCGAGGAGGAGGCCGACATGGAGCTGGCCCGGGTGCCGCTCCAGGACCTCGTGCGCAAGGTCCTCGCCGGCGACCTGCACAACAGCTGCCTGGTCGTGGGCGTGCTCGCGCTCACCGCGGCCCTCGCGGGCGACGGCGTCGACGCGCTGCGCCCCGCCGACGCGCCCTGGCCGGCCCGCCCCTTCGAAGCCTGACGGGCCGTCTGAAACCGTGCGGGGCAGTCGATGAGCGCCCTCGTACGGTCACTCGCGCGCATCCCCCGATCGTAAGAAATGCTGATCCGATCGGGGGATGCCCGGGTCGCGCTCCCCCCTCTCCGGACACCCGCCTGAACTACGCTTCGAATGCCCTGACCGGAGTCCCGCAGGGCGACGCGTGCAGCGAAGTGGAGCGTGGCCCGTGACGGATCAGGCGGTGGACACCAGCGGCCCGGCCGAGGCAGCGGGGACCGAGGAGCCGCCCGCGCCGGAACCAGCCCGATTCTTCGGCCGCGAACGCGAGTTGAAGGAACTGCGCGACGACATCGAGCGCGCCGGACTCGACACCATGGCAGGCCGCCGCAGCGCCCGCGCCCGGGTCCTCCTGATCGCCGGACGCCCCGGCTCCGGCCGCACCGCGCTCGCCTCCGAACTCGCCCGCCGCCTCCTGGAGACCGGCGACTACCCCGACGGGCTGATCCGCGTCCGGCTCGCCGAGACCGGTGTCGGCCCCGTCCCCCCGGAGCGCGCCGCCCGCGACCTCCTCGGCCGGCTCGGCCTGACCGGACCGCCCGGCGCCGACGCCGACGAGCTGTCCGAGATGGTCCGCGAGGCCCTGGCCGTCCGCCGGGTGCTGCTCCTCCTGGACGACGCGGCCGACGCGGAGCAGGTCGACCCGCTCCTCCCCGACAACCCGGACTGCCTCGTCGTCGCCACCTCCGAGGGCCCGCTCACCGGTATCCCCGGCGTCCGGCCCTGCACCATCGGCGGCCTGGACGCGGGCTCCGCCGTCGAACTGCTCGGCCGCGCCACCGGCCAGGTCAGGATCACCGTCGACCCGCTCACCGCCCAGACCCTGGCCGAGGAGTGCGGCGGTCAGCCGGCCGCCCTCGTCCTCATCGGCGGCTGGCTCGCCTCCCGCCCGACCACCTCGGTGGCCGACGCCGGACGGCAGCTGCGCGAGCTGCCGGACGACCCCGACCTGCCCGCCGCGACGCGCCCGCTGACCCGCGCCTTCCGCCTCGTCCACGACTCCCTGTCGGCCACCCCCGCCCGGATACTGCGACTCCTCTCCCTCGCCCCGGCGGCCTCGTCGACGCCCACACCGCCTCCGCGCTGGCCGGCTGCTCCGTCTCGGCCGCCCGGACCACCCTGGACGACTTCGTGACCCTCGGCCTGCTGCGCCGGGAGGGCACCGACGAACCGCAGTACGAGGTGCCGGGCTGCCTCGCCGGGCTGCTGCGGGCGCTCCTGGCGGACCGGGACCGCCCCGCCGAGATCCAGCTCGCCCGGGCCAGGATGCTGGAGCGCACCGTGCGCCTCCTCCAGTCCTGCCGCGCCGTCACGGACCCCGAGGGCTCGCCGTCCCGGCGCAAGCTGGCCGGCCTCCCGCGCACCCTGCGCTTCCCGAACCCGGAGACCGCCGCCGCCTGGCTGCGCGCCCGCAGGCCCGCCCTGCTCGCCGCCGCCCGGATCGCCGTCGAGGACGGGGAGCTGGACACGCTGGCCCGCCGGCTGGTCGCCGCGCTGGTGCGGGCGCTCGCCGCGCACGAGGGCACCGACGCCGCCGCCCCTGACCTCTACGCCCTGCACGGCCTGGTGCTGGCCGTCGCGGAGCGCCGCGACCTGCCCCGCGAGCGGGCGGCTGCCCTGCTCAACCTGGCCGATCTGGACGCCGGGACCGGCCGCACCAGGGAGGCGCTGGCCCGCTACCGGGAAGCGCTGGACGCCGGGCGGGCCGCGAAGGACCCGTACGCCACCGGGCGGGCCATGGAGTCCGTCGGTGGCGCCTACGCGGAGCTGGGCGACTACCACCGCGCCGCCGACTGGTACGGGCGGGCGCTCGCCCAGCGCCTCACCCAGGGCGAGCCGGTCGAGGCGGCGCGCCTCTACGGGCGGCTCGGGGCCGTCCACACCTACGCCGGGCGGTACGGCGAGGCGCTGCGGAACTGGCGGGCCGCGGCGGCGGGCCACCGCAGGCTCGGCGACCTCGCGGCCCAGGCGCGGGCGCTCAGCGAGATGGCCCGGGTCCAGGAGTACGCGGGCCGGCCGCAGGAGTCGCTGCGCACCTGCCGGGAAGCCGTGGAGTGGGCGCGGCGGGCCAAGGACGTACGGCTTCAGGCGGCGCTGGAGCTGCGGCTCGCGGACACCCTGGACCGGCTCGGGGACCCGGCAGCGGCGGGGCTGCACCGGGGCGCGGCCGACAGATTGCTGGGCGAACCGGGCGCGACCTGCGAAACCGGCGGTGCTTCCTCGGAAAAATAATGCTTTGCAAGGCTAGACAGCGGGAAGCCCTTCATTAGACTGGCTGTACCGCGGCCGTTCGCGGTGCCTTCACATGTGATGCATCTACCCTTTTTGCATCGCTGTGCCCGGATTATCCTCTGAGCCAAGGACCGTGATCGACATGAAGGTCGGCATCCCCCGCGAAGTGAAGAACAACGAGTTCCGCGTGGCGATCACGCCTGCCGGTGTGCACGAGCTCGTCCGCCACGGCCACCGGGTCGTCGTCGAGCGGAACGCCGGTGCCGGCTCCTCCATCACGGACGAGGAGTACGTCGCGGCCGGGGCGGAGATCCTGCCCACGGCCGACGAGGTCTGGGCCGCCGCCGACCTGCTGCTCAAGGTCAAGGAGCCGGTCGCCGAGGAGTACCACCGCCTCCGCAAGGGTCAGACCCTCTTCACCTACCTGCACCTCGCCGCCTCCCGCGCGTGCACCGACGCGCTCCTGGAGTCGGGCACCACCGCCATCGCGTACGAGACCGTCGAGACGGCCAACCGCGCGCTGCCGCTGCTCGCCCCGATGTCCGAGGTCGCGGGCCGGCTGGCCCCGCAGGTCGGCGCGTACCACCTGATGCGCTCGGCCGGCGGGCGCGGCGTGCTGCCGGGCGGGGTCCCGGGTACGGCGGCCGGGCGCGCCGTCGTCATCGGCGGCGGCGTCTCCGGCTGGAACGCCACCCAGATCGCCGTGGGCCTCGGCTTCCACGTCACGCTGCTCGACAAGGACATCAACAAGCTCCGCGAGGCGGACAAGGTCTTCGGCACCAAGGTGCAGACCGTCGTCTCCAACGCCTTCGAGCTGGAGAAGGCCGTGGTCGAGGCCGACCTCGTCGTCGGTGCCGTGCTGATCCCCGGCGCCAAGGCCCCGAAGCTGGTCACCAACGAGCTGGTCGCCAAGATGAAGCCCGGAAGTGTACTTGTCGACATTGCAATTGATCAGGGCGGCTGCTTCGAGGACTCGCACCCCACGACGCACGCCGAGCCGACCTTCCAGGTCCACGACTCGGTCTTCTACTGCGTCGCCAACATGCCCGGCGCGGTGCCCAACACCTCGACGTACGCCCTCACCAACGCGACGCTGCCCTACATCGTGGAGCTCGCGAACCGGGGCTGGGTGGAGGCGCTGCGCCGTGACGCCGCACTCGCCAAGGGCCTCAACACCCATGACGGACAGGTCGTTTACCGCGAGGTGGCCGAGGCGCACGGCCTTGACCACGTCGACCTGAACACGCTCATCGGCTGACCCGGGTCAACCCCTTCGTCAACTCCGTGCGTCCGGCCGGACCTTGCTGTCAAGGTCCGGCCGGACGCATGCCGGGACCGCGCGCGCCCCCGAGCAACTCGTCTCGAACGTAACCCTTTAACCGTTTCGTACACTCGGGAAAAGTGTGTACCGAGGGTTGCGCGCCCTTGACAGCGGGGCGTTCGATTGCCGACACAACGGGCCGGGTCCGGCGGATTGTGTTGCTGCGGACAGGGGACACGCCATAGAGTCGCCAATCGTCGGCATGGTGCCACGCTGACCTATCGATAAGTTTCCTGGTCACGTCCAAGGAGGTAAGACGACTTGTGAATGAGTCGACAATTACTCCCGGGGGTGTTCAACCAGGGATGCCTGCACGGGGCCAGAGCCCGAACGGGCTGGAGGCTGTCGGCTCCGTCGCTGTCCGCACCTTCGCCACCCACCAGCACATGACGACAGCCCCCCAGATGATGGACGGCCTACACGTGAACGCCATGGCCGGCAACGAGAGTGGCCGGGACACCGCCCCCCTCGCCGACTTCGCCGAGACGCCCCAGGCGCATTTCTACGACCCCGACGCCGAGTACGAGCCCGACCCGGAGTACGCGGCCACGCTGGCGCCGGACGCCGCCCGGCAGCGCCGCGAGCGGATCGGCCCGACCGGCCGCCCCCTGCCCTACTTCCCGATCCCGGGCCCGCTGACCGACCACGGCCCCGCGAAGATCATCGCGATGTGCAACCAGAAGGGCGGCGTCGGCAAGACCACGTCGACCATCAACCTGGGTGCCGCGCTCGCCGAGTACGGACGGCGTGTCCTGCTGGTCGACTTCGACCCGCAGGGCGCCCTCTCGGTCGGCCTCGGGGTCAACCCGATGGAGCTCGACCTCACGGTCTACAACCTGCTCATGGAGCGGGGCATGGCGGCCGACGAGGTCCTGCTGAAGACCGCGGTCCCCAACATGGACCTGCTGCCCAGCAACATCGACCTCTCCGCCGCCGAGGTGCAGCTCGTCAGCGAGGTGGCCCGCGAGTCCACGCTCCAGCGCGCCCTGAAGCCGCTGATGGCCGACTACGACTACATCGTGATCGACTGTCAGCCCTCGCTCGGCCTGCTCACGGTGAACGCGCTGACCGCCGCGCACAAGGTGATAGTCCCGCTCGAGTGCGAGTTCTTCGCGCTGCGCGGGGTGGCGCTGCTCACCGAGACGATCGAGAAGGTCCAGGAGCGGCTGAACCCGGAGCTGGAGCTCGACGGCATCCTCGCCACCATGTACGACTCCCGTACGGTGCACAGCCGCGAGGTCCTGGCGCGGGTGGTCGAGGCGTTCGACGACCACGTCTACCACACGGTCATCGGGCGCACGGTCCGCTTCCCGGAGACCACGGTCGCCGGTGAGCCCATCACCACGTACGCCTCCAACTCGGTC
The DNA here is from genome assembly GCF_026167665.1 of Streptomyces drozdowiczii. NCBI lineage: Bacteria > Bacillati > Actinomycetota > Actinomycetes > Kitasatosporales > Streptomycetaceae > Streptomyces > Streptomyces drozdowiczii. The sequence goes on from NZ_CP098740.1 coordinate 5,555,329, forward strand.
GGTGCCGCCGCCTATCGCCAGCTCGCCAGGGAGGTGCTCGCCCGGTGTCACGCCGAGTGAGTCTGCCCGGGGCCGACGAACTGTTCCGTACGACCGGGGGGATGGGGCTCCAGTCCTCGTCGCCCGCGGAGCGCAGGCGCAAGGCGAACGGCGAGGCCCGGGTCCCGGCCCCGGCCGGTGAGAGCGAACCGGGGGGCGAGGCGCCGGGGGAGGCCGCCCCGGACACCGGCACCGGGCCCGCCCGCCCGGAGCACGCGGCGGCCGGCGCCGACGCGGGCGACTCGCGCAGCCGCACCGCCGACGCCGACCGGGTCGCCGTCGCCGCCCAGACCGGCCGCCGCCCGCAGCAGCCCGCCGAACCCGCCCCGGCACCCGTCGTGCAGCAGCAGCGCAGGCGCGGCGGCGGACGCGGCGCGAACCGGCGGCCCAGCGGGCGCGAGCGCCACGACGAGAAGATCACGGTCTACGTCTCCGCCGAGGAGCTGATGGACCTGGAGCACGCGCGCCTCGTCCTGCGCGGCGAGCACGGCCTCGCCGTGGACCGGGGCCGGATCGTCCGCGAGGCGGTCGCCGTCGTCCTGGCGGACCTGGAGTCGCGCGGCGACGCGAGCATCCTCGTACGACGGCTGCGCGGCCGCTGACCGGTACGGCGCCGGTAGCCTGCCCGTACAGGCCCCCGCCCGCCGCCGCATCCTGCCCCGCGCACCCTGGACCTCCATGCCGACATCCGACGAGCCCGCCCGCACCGCCCGCCGCCCCCTGGGGCGCGGGCCGGGGGCGGGGGCGTGCCCGTGGCGGAGCCCGCGCCGGAAGAGGTCCCCGAGGCCGCCCCCGAAGCACCCGCTCCCGACGACGGCCGGTTCAAGGTCCGGCTGGCGAACTTCGAGGGCCCCTTCGACCTGCTCCTCCAGCTGATCTCCAAGCACAAGCTGGATGTGACCGAGGTCGCCCTGTCCAAGGTCACCGACGAGTTCATGGCCCACATCCGGGCGATGGGCCCCGACTGGGACCTGGACCAGACGACCGAGTTCCTGGTGGTCGCCGCGACCCTCCTCGATCTGAAGGCCGCCCGGTTGCTCCCCGCCGCCGAGGTGGAGGACGAGGCGGACCTCGCGCTCCTGGAGGCCAGGGACCTGCTCTTCGCGCGGCTCCTCCAGTACCGCGCGTACAAGCGCGTCGCCGACATCTTCAGCGGCCGGCTCGACGCGGAGAGCCGCCGCTTCCCCCGTACCGTCGGCCTCGAACCGCACCACGCCGAACTGCTGCCGGACGTCGTCATCAGCATCGGCGCCGAGGGCTTCGCCCGGCTGGCCGTGAAGGCGATGCAGCCGAAGCCCGCGCCGCAGGTGTACGTCGACCACATCCACGCCCCCTGGTCAGCGTCCGGGAGCAGGCGGGCATCGTGGTCGCCCGGGTCCGCGAGGCCGGTGAGATGAGCTTCCGGGCGCTGACCGAGGACGCCCCGGACACCCTCACCGTCGTCGCCCGCTTCCTCGCCCTGCTGGAGCTGTACCGGGAGAAGGCGGTCGCCCTGGACCAGGACGTGGCACTCGGCGAGCTGATGGTGCGCTGGGCCGGTGAGGCGGGGGCCGAGCCCGTCGTGACGGACGAATTCGACCAGGAGGCGCCGGACGCCTCCGCACCCCCCGAGGAGACGCCATGACGGACCCCGCCGGCTCCGCGGTCGCGGGCCTCGACCTCAAGCCCGCCCTGGAGGCCGTTCTGATGGTCGTGGACGAGCCCGCCACCGAGGAGCACCTGGCCAAGGTGCTGGAGCGCCCCCGGCGGGCCGTGGCCGCCGCGCTGCGGGAGCTGGCCGACGAGTACACCGCGCAGCGGCGCGGCTTCGACCTCCGGCTCGTCGCGGGCGGCTGGCGGTTCTACACCCGGCCCGAGTACGCGGCGGCGGTCGAGGGCTTCGTCCTGGACGGCCAGCACGCCCGGCTGACCCAGGCGGCCCTGGAGACCCTGGCGGTCGTCGCGTACCGGCAGCCGGTGAGCCGGTCGCGGGTCTCGGCGGTGCGCGGGGTGAACTGCGACGGGGTCATGCGGACCCTGCTCCAGAGGGGCCTGGTCGAGGAGGCGGGCACGGAACCCGAAACAGGTGCGATCCTGTACAGGACGACGAACTACTTTCTGGAGCGGATGGGCCTGCGTGGCCTGGATGAGCTCCCGGAGCTCGCGCCCTTCCTCCCCGAGGCGGACGCGATCGAGGCCGAGACGCCAGAGGGTGTGCCGTCGTTCGATCCGGACGCACCGGACACCCCGGAAACTCACGCAGACGACAAGACGGACTTTTGATGCGAAGCAGTGGCAGGAACAGCGGAAGCGGCGGCGGCAGGAGCGGCGGCAGCGGCGGGGGCCGGAGCGGCAGGAACAACAGCGGCACCGGCAGGAACAGCAACCCGAACGCGCGGACCCCCCGCTCGGAGCGCGAGGACCGCCGCAACGAGGAGCGCCCCCGCAAGCCCAGGCCCGAGGAGCGCCGCTACGACGTGGGCTCCGACAAGCCCGGCACCGACGGCGTCCGCAAGGGGCGCGGCGCGGCGGCCCGGGGCGGTGCCAAGGGCGGCCCCAAGAGCCCGCAGGGCGGCGGCGCGAAGGGCGGCGCCCGGCGCGGCCCGTACGGCGCCCCGGCGCGCCCGCGCGAGCTGGACGCCAAGATCGAGCAGCGCAACCGCGACCGGTACGCGAACAAGCCCGAGATCAGGACCCCCAAGACGCACCCGGGCGCCGAGCAGGAGGGCGAGCGGCTGCAGAAGGTCCTGGCCCGCGCCGGCATGGGCTCGCGCCGCGCCTGCGAGGAGCTGATCGACCAGGGCAGGGTCGAGGTGAACGGCGAGATCGTCATCGAGCAGGGCATGCGCGTCGACGTGCACAAGGACGAGATCAAGGTCGACGGGCTGACCGTCGCCACCCAGTCCTACCTGTTCTTCGCGCTGAACAAGCCGGCCGGGGTCGTCGCCTCCATGGAGGACCCGGACGGGCGCCAGTGCCTCGGCGACTACGTCACCAACCGCGAGACGCGGCTCTTCCACGTCGGCCGGCTGGACACCGAGACCGAGGGCATCATCATGCTCACCAACCACGGCGAGCTGGCCCACCGTCTCACCCACCCCAAGTACGGCGTGAAGAAGACGTACCTGGCGGCCATCCAGGGCCCCTCCCGCGCGACCTGGGCAAGCGGCTCAAGGACGGCATCCAGCTGGAGGACGGCTACGCCCGCGCCGACCACTTCCGCGTGGTGGAGAACACCGGCAAGAACTACCTGGTCGAGGTGACCCTGCACGAGGGCCGCAAGCACATCGTGCGCCGCATGCTGGCCGAGGCGGGCTTCCCCGTCGACCGGCTGGTGCGCACCGGTTTCGGCCCGATCGCGCTCGGCGACCAGAAGTCGGGCTGGCTGCGCCGGCTCACCAACACCGAGGTGGGCATGCTGATGCGCGAGGTCGGCCTGTAGCCCCGCCCCCGTAGCGCTCGAAGGCCCGCGGCCGGTTCCCCGGAATTCTCCGGAAGGAACCGGCCGCGGGCCTTTCGCGTGTCCCGCCGAGCCTTTATAGTCACAGTGACTATTAAGGAGGCGGGCGTGAGTCTCGCGGACATACTCGATCCCCTGCAACAGCCCCTCGTGACGGTCCTGGACACCCCGGTCAGCTGGACCGAGGTGCTGGGCTTCGGCAGCGGCGCGCTGTGCGTCTGGCTCGTGGCCCGCCAGCACCTCGCCAACTGGCCGATCGGCATCGCCAACAACGTCTTCTTCATCCTGCTGTTCACGCAGTCCGGCCTGTACGCCGACGCCGGACTCCAGATCGTCTTCATCGCCCTCGCCGCGTACGGCTGGTGGACCTGGACCCACGGGGGTGGACCGGGGACCGACGGGCTGCCGGTGCGCCGCACCACGCGCACCGAGTGGACCTGGCTGCTCGTGGCGGGGGCGGTGGGGACCGCGGGGCTGACCGTCCTGCTGGACAGGGCGACCGACTCGACCGTGCCGTTCTGGGACGCGCTGACGACCGCGCTCTCGCTCGCGGCGACCTACGGGCAGTGCCGCAAGCTGGTCGAGTCCTGGTGGCTGTGGATCGCCGCCGACCTCGTGTACATCCCGCTGTACGCGTACAAGGAGCTGTACCTGACCTCGCTGCTGTACATCGGCTTCCTGACGCTGTGCCTGATCGGCCTGCGCAACTGGCGCCGCGACCTCACCACGTCCGCCCCGCGACCTGCGGAGACCCTGGCATGAAGCGCTACCCGCACGGACTCGTGCTCGGCAAGTTCTACCCGCCGCACGCCGGCCACCACCACCTCGTCCGTACCGCCGCCGCCCGCTGCGACCGGCTCACCGTCCTCGTCTGCGCCGCGTCCGTGGAGTCCGTCCCGCTCGCGGACCGGGTTGCCTGGATGCGTGAGGCGCACCCCGACGTGACCGTGGTCGGCGCCGTGGACGACACCCGCATGGACCTCCACGACCCGGCGATCTGGGACGCCCACATGGCCGTCTTCACCGCCGCGGTGCCCGAGCGGGTGGACGCCGTCTTCACCTCGGAGTCGTACGGGGACGAACTGGCCCGCCGCTTCGGCGCCGAGTCCGTCTGCGTCGACCCCGACCGCACCGCGTACCCCGTCTCCGGCACCGCCGTCCGCGCGGACCCGGCCGGCTGCTGGGGCTTTCTCGAAGCGCCGGTGCGGGCGGCGCTCGCCCGCCGCGTTGTCGTCCTCGGCGCGGAGTCCACCGGCACCACCACACTGGCCCGCGCGCTCGCCGCCCACTACCGGCAGCGCGGCGGGATCTGGGCGCACACGGGGTACGTGGCCGAGTACGGGCGCGAGTTCAGCGAACGGAAACTGGCCGAGCTGCGCGAGCGGTGGCCCCGGGCCCAGTGGGAGGACGTCACCCTCGCCACCCACGACTTCCCGCACATCGCCGAGGTCCAGAACGCCCGCGAGGAGGAGGCCGCCCGCACCGGCTCCCCGGTGCTCTTCTGCGACACGGACTCCTTCGCGACGACCGTCTGGCACGAGCGGTACGTGGGCGGGCGCAACCCCCTGGTCGAGCGCATCGCGGACCGGGCCCGCCACCACCTCTGGCTGCTCACCGACCACGAGGGCGTCGCCTTCGAGGACGACGGGCTGCGCGACGGCGAGGAGCTGCGGCCCTGGATGACCGACCGCTTCCGGGCCGAGCTGACCCGTACCGGCCGGAACTTCATCGAGGTGACCGGCAGCCGTGAGGCGCGCCTCGCCCGCGCGGTCGAGGCCGTCGACGCGCTGCTCGCCGAGGGCTGGGACTTCGCCGCGCCCCTCCCGGAGCACCGGTGAGCGCCGCCGCGCCCGAGGGCTACGACCCGAGCGCCTTCGAGCCGTTCGCGGTCACCGTGGACCTGGCGGTCTTCACGGTCCGCGAGTCCCGGCTGCACGTCCTGCTGGTCGAACGCGGCGCGGAGCCGTACCAGGGCCACTGGGCGCTCCCCGGCGGCTTCCTGCTGCCCCGCGAGTCCGCCGGGGCCGCCGCGCGCCGCGAGCTGGCCGAGGAGACCGGGCTGAGCGACGACACGGTCTCCGGGCTCCACCTGGAGCAGCTGCGCACCTACAGCGAACCGGACCGCGATCCTCGGATGCGCGTCGTCTCCGTCGCCCACACCGCCCTCGTCCCGGACCTGCCCGAGCCGCGCGGCGGCGGCGACGCGGCGGGCGCGCGCTGGTGGGACGCGGCCCGGACGGGCCCGCTCGCCTTCGACCACGACCGCATCCTCGCGGACGCCCGCGACCGCGTCGGCGCCAAGCTGGAGTACACCTGCCTGGCCACCGCGTTCTGCCCGCCGCACTTCACCCTGGGCGAGCTGCAACAGGTCTACGAGACGGTCTGGGGCGTCGAGCTCGACCGCCCCAACTTCCGCCGCAAGGTCCTCGCCACTCCGGGCTTCGTGCGGCCCGCGGAGGGCGCCCCGCGCCGCACCGGCGGCCGCGGCAAACCGGCCGCCCTCTACCGCGCGGGCGACGCCACCGCGCTCCACCCCCCGCTCCTGCGACCGGAAGGACGGCAAGCATGACGACGACCCGCACGAAGAAGGCCGCGACCGGCGCGCTGCTCGGGCTCGCGCTCGGCGACGCGCTGGGATTCCCCACCGAGTTCAACGACGTGCCGTCGATCCTCGCCAAGTGCGGGCCCTGGCGGGAGATGGAGCTGCCGAAGCCGGCCTTCGTCACCGACGACACCCAGATGACCCTGGCGCTGGGCCGGGGCCTGCGCACCGCCATGGACCGGGGCCTGCTCACCGGGCTGCGGCTGGCCCGCCCGGTGCGCGAGGAGTACGTCGACTGGTACCACTCGCCCGACAACAACCGCGCCCCCGGCCGCACCTGCCTGGAAGCCTGCCACCTGCTCGACGGCGACCGCCCCTGGCAGGAGGCCAGCCGGACCGGCTCCAAGGGCTGCGGCGCCAACATGCGCGTCGCGCCCATCGGCCTCGCGCCCGGCCTCACCGACGAGCAGCGCTCCGGCGCCGCTCAGCTCCAGTCGGCCCTCACCCACGGCCACCCGACCGCGCTCGCCGCCTCCGACCTGACCGCCCGGGCGGTGTATCTGCTGGCCCGGGGGACCGAGCCGCTCGGCCTGATCGGCCAGTTGCGCTCGTACGCGTACGAGAACCGCGAGCGCTACCTCGACCGGTGGCTCGGCGACCTCTGGCGCCACACGCACGACGCCTCGCCCGAGGCGTACATCAGCCGGGGCTGGGACGAGTGCCTGGCCGCCCTGGAGACCGTCCAGGACGCCCTGCGCGCCCCCTCGCCGGAGACCGACCCCTGCGAGCGGACGGGGGACGGCTGGATCGCCGAGCACGCCCTCGCCACCGCCCTGCACTGCTTCCTGCTCTTCCCGGACGAACCCGTCACCGCCCTGCGCCGCGCCGCCTGCACCCGGGGCGACTCGGACTCCATCGCGTGCCTGGCGGGCGCGCTGGCCGGTGCCCATCTGGGCCCGGACGCATGGCCGGCGGCGTGGGTGGAGCGCATCGAATACCGGGACGAGCTGCTGGAGCTGGGGGCGCTCTGGGACGCCTGAGCCGCGCTCAGCCGGCGGACGCCAGGGCCGACGCCCGGCGCGTGCGGACGAGGAAGTCCTCGATCCGGGCCCGGTCCGGCTCGGGCGGCAGGGGGGAGGTGTCGGCCGCCTCGTCGTTCTCGACGGCGAGGCGGGTCATGCGGCGTTCGACCTCCGGCCAGGGCACCTCGCCGCGCCTGACCGCGAGGAGCGCTTCGCGGGCCCCGCCCACCTCGATCGTCAGTTCGCCGGTGCGCAGCAGGTCCCGGCAGCTCGCCAGCAGGCGCAGCAGGTGCATCGCGTGCTTCCAGCGCGGGGCGCCGTACTGGCGGACGTCCGCCTCCAGCTTGCGGCGCTGGGCCAGGGCATAGCGTACGAACGAGTCGTGCGCCCGGCGGGAGAGGAAGGCGCCGCGCAGGGCCAGCAGCTCCCGGCCGGTGTCGTCCACCTGATCCACGAGCGGCGAGTGCAGGCACTCCAGCACGTTCGGGTTGGCCCGCAGGGCCAGCTCGCAGAAGCGTTCCAGCTCCCAGGAGAACTGCTCGTCCGCCGGGCCCTCGATGTGCGTGGGCGGCTTCTCGAAGCGCCAGAACAGCGGGGTCGGTGCCAGGAACACGCCCCGCCGGTCGGTGTCGCTGGTCTCGGTGGCGAGACCGAAGGCACGCGACCCCATCACACAGGAGTACACCGTGTGGCGGCGCACCAGGTCCTCGTCGGTCGGCGTGATCATGCCGGGAGGCTACGCGAGGACCGGGCGCGGGCGCGTCTCATAAAAAGGGCGGGCGGGCACGGGACCCCGCCGCCCCTCTACGCTGATCGCATACGAGGCAAGCGGTACGGAACGAGCAAGGAGCACGACGTGGCGGTACGAGCGGTCCGGGGCGCAGTCCAGCTGGACCGGGACGAGACCGGGCACCTGCACGAGCAGGTCGGTGCCCTGCTCACCGCCGTGCTGGAGCGCAACGAACTCGTCGCGGACGACCTGATCAGCATCTGGTTCACGGCCACACCCGACCTGCACAGCGACTTCCCGGCCGCCGCCGCGCGCTCCCTCGGGATCGTGGACGTACCGCTGATCTGCGCCCAGGAACTGGACATCGAGGGGGCCATGCCCCGGGTGGTCCGCGTCCTGGCGCACGTCGAGACCTATCTGTCCAAGGCCGAGATCAACCACGTCTACCTCGGCGCCACCGCCGCCCTGCGCAAGGACATCGCCCAGTGAGAACCGCCGTCGTCATCGGTACCGGCCTCGTCGGGACCTCTGCGGCCCTCGCCCTCGCGGGCCGGGGCGTCACCGTCCACCTGGTCGACCACGACCCCGAGTCCGCCAGGACCGCCGCCGCGCTCGGCGCCGGTACGGACGAGCCGCCCGAGGGCCGGGTCGACCTGGCGGTCGTCGCCGTGCCGCCCGCCCACACCGCGACCGTGCTCGCCGCCGCCATGCGCGACGGGGTCGCCCGGGGCTACCTCGACGTCGCCAGCGTCAAGGGCGGCCCGCGCCGCGAGCTGGAGGCGCTGGGGGCCGACCTCACCCCGTACATCGGCACGCACCCCATGGCCGGCAAGGAGCGCTCCGGGCCGCTCGCCGCGACCGCCGACCTCTTCGAGGGGCGGCCCTGGGTGCTCACCCCGACCCGGGACACCGACACCGAGGTGCTGAACCTCGCCCTGGAGCTGGTCGCGCTCTGCCGGGCTGTCCCGGTCGTCATGGACGCCGACGCCCACGACCGGGCCGTCGCGCTCGTCTCGCACACCCCGCAGCTGATCTCCTCGATGGTCGCGGCGCGCCTGGAGGACGCCGACGAGAGCGCGGTACGGCTGTGCGGGCAGGGGATCAGGGACGTGACCCGGATCGCCGCCTCCGACCCGCGCATGTGGGTCGAGATCCTGTCCGCCAACCCCGGTCCCGTCGCCGACGTCCTCGCGGGCGTCGCCGCCGACCTGGAAGAGACGGTCACCGCGCTGCGCGGGCTCCAGTCCGCCGACGAGGAGAAGCGGCGCGCGGGCACCGAGGGCATCCGCGATGTGCTGAGCCGGGGCAACGCGGGCCGGGTCCGGGTGCCCGGCAAGCACGGCGCCGCCCCGGCCTCGTACGAGACGGTCGCCGTCCTGATCAGCGACCGGCCCGGCGAGCTGGCCGCCATCTTCGCCGACGCGGGCCGGTCCGGGGTCAACATCGAGGACGTGCGCATCGAGCACGCCAGCGGCCAGCAGGCCGGACTCGTCCAGCTCATGGTCGAACCGAGCGCCGCCCCCGTCCTGGCGGCGGCCCTCCGCGAGCGGGGCTGGTCGATCCGTCAGTAGGACCCATGGGACACTAACCGGTCGCACACTTGTCCACAGGGGTGACCGGGCCCGTCCCCGCACTCGGTAACCTTGTGCGGGGCGGGTTCACGCGTCCCGTCCCGCCCGCCCCGAGCACCAGGAAGGTGTCCACCACCGTGGAAACCGTAAGCGCCGCCGTCCGGACCGCCCCGGCCGCAGTGATCGTCGCCATCGACGGCCCCTCCGGCACCGGCAAGTCCAGCACCTCCAAGGCCGTCGCCGCCCAGCTCGGCCTCAGCTACCTGGACACCGGCGCCCAGTACCGCGCCATCACCTGGTGGATGCTGAACAACGGCATCGACGTGCACGACCCCGCCCAGGTCGCGACCGCCGCCGCCAAGCCCGTCATCGTCTCCGGCACCGACCCGGCCGGCCCGACGATCACCGTCGACGGCGAGGACGCGTCCGGCCCGATCCGCACCCAGGAGGTCACCTCCAAGGTCAGCGCCGTCAGCGCCGTGCCCGAGGTGCGCACCCTGATCACCGAGCTCCAGCGCACCATCGCCGCCGAGGCCGAGAAGGGCATCGTGGTCGAGGGCCGCGACATCGGCACCACCGTGCTGCCGGACGCCGACATCAAGATCTTCCTCACCGCGTCGCCGGAGGCCCGCGCCGCCCGCCGCAGCGGCGAGGTCAAGGGCTCCGATCTCGCCGCCACCAAGGAGGCGCTGATCAAGCGGGACGCGGCCGACTCCGGCCGCAAGACCTCCCCGCTCGCCAAGGCGGCCGACGCGGTCGAGGTGGACACCACCGAGCTGACGCTCCAGCAGGTCATCGAGTGCGTCGTCACCCTCGTCGGGGAGAAGCGGGCCGCGAAGTGACCGACGCCACGAGCGCGCCCTCGCCGCGTGGTGCGGCGGTCGGGCGCGGCATCGGGATCGGGCTGATGTACGGGCTCTTCCGGCCCCGCGTCCTCGGTGCCTGGCGGGTCCCGGCCTCCGGACCCGTCATACTCGCGGTGAACCACTCGCACAACATCGACGGGCCGATGCTGATGGGCACCGCGCCCCGGCCCGTCCACTTCCTGATCAAGAAAGAGGCGTTCGTCGGCCCCCTGGACCCGTTCCTGCGCGGAATCGGGCAGCTGGAGGTGGACCGTACGACCGCCGACCGCACCGCCATCACCCGCGCGCTCGGCGTGCTGGAGGACGGCGGGGTGCTCGGGATCTTCCCCGAGGGCACCAGGGGCGAAGGAGACTTCGCCTCGCTGCGCGCCGGGCTCGCGTACTTCGCGGTACGCAGCGGGGCGCCGATCGTCCCCGTGGCCGTCCTGGGAAGCACCGAGCGCCGCGGACGGTTGATATCGGCACTGCCGCCGCTGCGCAGCCGCGTGGACGTCGTCTTCGGGGACGCCTTCGAGGCGGGCGACGGAAGCGGCAGGCGTACGCGCAAGGCGCTGGACGAGGCCACGCTGCGCATCCGGGCCCGGCTGACCGGCCACCTGGAGCACGCCGGGCGCCTCACCGGGCGCACCGGGTAAGACTTGAGTAGTGGACCGCGCGCTGCGTGGTCCATCGATGATGATGCAAAGAGGAACGGACTTCATGAACGACCAGATTCACTCCGGCGGCTCGGACCACGAGCACGGAGAGCTTGGCGATGCCGAGTACGCGGAGTTCATGGAGCTCGCCGCGCAGGAAGGCTTCGACCCCGAGGAGGTCGAGGGCGCGCTGGACGAGGCCGGTCACGGACCGCTCCCCGTCCTCGCCGTCGTCGGCCGCCCCAACGTCGGCAAGTCGACCCTGGTGAACCGGATCATCGGCCGCCGCGAGGCCGTCGTCCAGGACAAGCCGGGCGTCACCCGCGACCGCGTCACCTACGAGGCCGAGTGGGCCGGCCGCCGCTTCAAGGTCGTCGACACCGGCGGCTGGGAGCAGGACGTCCTCGGTCTGGACGCCTCCGTCGCCGCCCAGGCGGAGTACGCGATCGAGACGGCCGACGCGGTCGTCTTCGTGGTGGACTCCACCGTCGGCGCCACCGACACCGACGAGGCCGTCGTCAAGCTGCTGCGCCGGGCCGGCAAGCCCGTCGTGCTCTGCGCCAACAAGGTCGACGGGCAGAGCGGCGAGGCCGACGCCACGTCCCTGTGGTCGCTCGGCCTCGGCGAACCGCACCCGGTCTCCTCGCTGCACGGCCGCGGCACCGGCGACATGCTCGACGCCGTCCTGGAGGCCCTGCCCGAGGCCCCGCCGCAGTCCTTCGGCACGGCGGTCGGCGGCCCGCGCCGCATCGCGCTCATCGGCCGCCCGAACGTCGGCAAGTCCTCGCTGCTGAACAAGGTCGCCAACGAGGACCGCGTCGTCGTCAACGAGCTGGCGGGTACCACCCGTGACCCGGTCGACGAGCTGATCGAGCTGGGCGGCGTCACCTGGAAGTTCATCGACACGGCCGGCATCCGCCGCCGCGTCCACCTCCAGGAGGGCGCGGACTACTACGCCTCGCTGCGCACCGCCGCCGCCCTGGAGAAGGCCGAGGTCGCGGTCATCCTGATCGACTCCAGCGAGACGATCAGCGTCCAGGACCAGCGCATCGTGACCATGGCCGTGGAGGCGGGCCGCGCCGTCGTGCTCGCCTTCAACAAGTGGGACACGCTGGACGAGGAGCGCCGCTACTACCTGGAGCGCGAGATCGAGACCGAGCTCGCGCAGGTCGCCTGGGCCCCCGGGTCAACGTCTCGGCCCGCACCGGCCGCCACATGGAGAAGCTGGTCCCGGCGATCGAGACCGCGCTCGACGGCTGGGAGACCCGCGTCCCGACCGGCCGGCTCAACGCCTTCCTGGGCGAGATCGTCGCCGCCCACCCGCACCCGGTCCGGGGCGGCAAGCAGCCCCGCATCCTGTTCGGCACCCAGGCGGGCACCAAGCCGCCGCGCTTCGTCCTCTTCGCCTCCGGCTTCCTGGAGCACGGCTACCGGCGCTTCGTGGAGCGCCGCCTGCGCGAGGAGTTCGGCTTCGAGGGCACCCCGATCCACATCTCGGTCCGGGTCCGCGAGAAGCGGGGCCGCAAGAAGTAGCCCCTCGTACGAAGGCGTGCGCGACAGCCCCGGAGCGCTCGGTCACCGAGCGGTCCGGGGCTGCGTCGTGCGGGAGGTCAGGCGTCCCGTGAGCCGGGCGGCAGGGCCGCGGGCCTGGTGCGCCCCGCGTGGCGGCCCACCCGCTGCCAGCCGCCGAGGCTCCCGGAGCGGGTGCCCGTGGAGCGGTCGCCCGTCGCCGCCCCCGTACCGCCGGGCGAGGAGTGGCCCGAGTGGCCGCGCAGCGGGGCGCGTGAGCCGAAGAGGCCGAGGGCCTGGAGGCCCAGACTCTCCTCGCCGGTCCGGTCACCCGGCAACGCCCGGAACGAGCGGCGGTACTCGGAGTACAGCGCGTCGTAGATCGGGGTGTGGGACGGGCCGCCCGAGGGGTCCTGCGCGGGACGCATGGCAGGGATCGGGCTCGGACGCTGGTGGGAGGGGTCGTATGAGTGCACGTAGGTGCCAACGACCTCGGCGGCCGTCGGATGCGGGCCCGCCGGGGAAACACCCGTCGGGCAGACAACTGTTCGCCGCCGGCGCTCCGGATGCGCGGTCACGGTCAGGTCCCGGCCAGCGGCATGGCGGCGGCGACCAGCAGCCCGGCGGCCGACGCCTTCTCCAGCGCGTCGCGCAGCAGGTCCTCGCGGGGCTGCTGGCCGATGGAGCCCGCCGGGGCGGCGTAGACCAGCACGGTCTGCGACTTGTTGGCGGCGGTCCGCCAGCCCTCGGTGACCTGGAGCGGCGCGTGCGCCTGCCACCAGGCGACCGGGGTGCCGCCCCCCGTACCGGGCTGGAGCACGGCGTGCAGCTGGCCCATGGCGAGCAGGATCGACCAGCCGTGCAGCACCTCCGGCACCTGCTCCATGCGGTGGACCGGCTGGAAGCCCTGCTCCAGGAGGAGCTGGAGGAACTGGTCGCCGTCCCGGCCGTCCGTCCCGGGGCGGGCGATCGCGCCGGTCGGCTCGACGACCAGGGCCGGGTGCAGCTCGTCGTCGATCAGGACGAGGCCGCTGGTGATGCCGAGGACGGCCTGCTCGGGGACGATCCGCTCCGGCTCCCCCTGCTCGCCGCCGGTGATGCTGCGGACGGCGCCCTGAAGCTGCTCCTCGGCGACCTGGACCACCTGCGAGGGGATGCAGCTGGCGTGCGCGAAGGCGAGCACGGCGGTCTCGTCGCCGACGAACAGCACCGTGCTGGTGCGCTCCTGCTCGGAGTCGCCGGGGGTGCGGCAGGAGGTGCAGTCGTAACTGCCGGGGGCGTTGTCGCCGACGAGCAGCCGGTCGGCTTCGGCGTCGCCGATCTCGGCGCGTACGTCCTCGCTGACGTCGAGCATGCGCGGCACGGGTGGCTCCTCGAACTCGGTACGTGCGCCGGGCGGTTCCCGGCTCAGAGATGACAACGGGCGAGCCGTGGCCGGGGTCACGCGGGAAGCCGTACGTAATAGGGCCCGGGCGCGCCGCGAGGGTGCGGGACCGTCCGACAAAGGGGGAGGAAACCGCCCGCCGTGGACGGGTGTGGAGGGGCGGGCGCGGGGTAGACGCGCGATGGGGACGGCCCTCCGCCCGCGCGTCGGAATGCGCGGAACCGGGTTGTCCGCTATACGGTCCGCCCGCCACGGGAGGGCCCGTCCGATGGTATGCCTGTCGGTCCCGGGGATAAGGGTGCGATAAGGGAGGGTGAATTACCGGCGCAGCCCGCCTTTGCGGAACGTTTTCCCGCCGGGAATTCCACCTCGCCCCGGGACGGAAATCCTCGTCGTTTTCCCGTCGTTCCGAAGATCGTTCACCGGCCTGTGCGATTACTGTGCGTCCGGTCGTGAATCGCACGTTCGGGTGAAGGGGGTCCCGGGGAACAGGTGTCGGGATCCTGTGACACAAGTGTGACCGGTGAGGGACATGAGGATGCCGTGTGCCCGCGCGCGGCCCCGCTACCGCCTCCGTACCCGGGCGCCTACGGTGAGAGGTATGGCACCCATACCGACTCCTCCCGCCCAGCCCGACGACTCCACCGGCGCGTATGTGGGGCTCTCCGCGGAGACCGCCGAGCAGCGGGCCCGGGAGCGCGGCTGGTCCACCGTACGGGCCCTCGCGCCGGGCACGGTCATCACCATGGAGTTCCAGGCCGGCCGGATCAACTTCGAGGTCGACGGCGGCGTCGTCAGGCGCTGCTGGACCGGCTGAGACCGCCCCGCGTACGTGTGAGGGGCCCCGACCGAACGCGGTCGGGGCCCCTCACACGTACGCGGGGATCAGCCGCCGGCGACCGGCCGGGCCGGAGCCGTGCCCCCGCGCGGCGCGCGGTCCGCGTGCGGCGGGCGCCGGCTGCCGGCCGGCGTCACCGGGGACCGCTCGGAGCGCACCGCGTGGGCCGTGGCCGGAGCGGGATGGGGGCGCGGGCGGCCGTTCGCGGCCGGTGGGCGCCCGGCCTGGCCGCGCGCCGGGCCCTGCGCCGCCGGCTCCTCCGCGGGCGGCTGTACGGCGGGCTGTGCGGCCGGCTGCACGGCCGGCACGGGCGCCGGGGCGTCGTCGGCGGGCACCGGGGCCGCGGGACGGCTGCCGGGGGCGCCGAGCCGGGCACGGGCGGCGAAGATCCAGTCCTCGGCGCGGGTGATCAGCGGCTCCACCCAGGGCAGGCCGAGCAGGATCAGCAGGCCCGCGGCCCAGCCGAGGAGCACATCGCTCAGCCAGTGCGTACCGAGGTAGACCGTCGTCAGGCCGACGCCGAGCGAGACGATCGCGGACATGGCCGACAGATAGCGCCTGGCCCTCGGGGTGGCGGCCAGGTAGGCGAGGATTCCCCAGGTCACGACGGCGTTGGCGGTGTGGCCGGAGGGAAATATATCGCCGCCGGCGAAGAGCTCGGCCGATCCGATCCTGGTCGCGTAGTGCGGGCCGAGCCGGCCGAGGCCGATCTTGACCGCGCCCACCGTCAGGTTGAGCAGCAGCAGCGAGGCGCCGAGCGTCAGCAGCGGACGCAGGGTGTGCTGCCGCCAGGAGCGCCAGCCGAGCCAGCAGGCGACCATGACCGCGGTGGGCCCGCGCTGGCCGAGGACCACGTAGTAGTCGAGGGCGGCGTGGATTTCGGGCCACTGCTGGTAGGGCCGGAAGAGCATGACCTTCCAGTCCAGGGCCACCAGCCAGGACGACATGAGCACGGCAACGACGATGGCCAGATAGAACGCCAACGTCCCGCCGAAGAGAGCGATGCGGTGACGGCTCATCCGCGGTGTCTCTATCTTCGGCGGTTCCGGCTCCCGGTCCAGCCGGGCGAAGATGTCGGTACGCACCCAATCGACGTTACAGCGAGTGAGTGGGCGCGCCTGTCGATCCGGGCGCTTTGTGATGACGATGTGATGTGGAGTATGTCTCAGCCACCGGGGTTTTTCAGGGTGCCTGAATAACTCCCCTATTCTTTTCGACCCGTTATGCGATACCTGTTCGACAAGTAATTCGCTGGCGCCTGCGAAGAATTCCGGGGAGCTCGAAGTGTGTTTGTCCACGGTGCGGCGGAGCGGAACGGAGGGTGGCAGTCCGGTTACCGTACGGCTTCGGGCGGGCCCTCGGACGGTGGTGCCGGGCGGCGTGCGCAGTGGCGTACGCCACACTCCGCCGGGCCGGACGGTATGAGATGGGCCACGCGTGGCCCAGCCGAACTCGCGTACGCTGACGGATCACTCGCCCGTCGATGCCGGGCCCGGACCACCGAGTCCCGTGGGCCCGCCGAGAGCGAGGGACCATCTGGGAGGTAGATGCATGACCGGGACGCCCACCGCCCGAATCCGCCTGCGCGCAGCCGCCGACGGTGCCAATCGCTGGGTCGTCCTCGTCGTCCTCTGCCTCAGCCTGCTGCTCGTCGCGCTCGACGCGACCGTGCTGCACGTGGCCGTCCCCGCCGTCACCGAGGACCTGCGGCCCAGCGCCGCCGGACTGCTGTGGATCGTGGACGCCTACCCGCTCGTCTGCGCCTCGCTGCTGATCCTCTTCGGCACCCTCGGCGACCGGGTCGGACGCCGGCGCGTCCTGCTGCTCGGTTACGCCCTCTTCGGCGCCGCCTCGGCCGTCGCCGCCCTGGCCGACAGCGCGGGCGTGCTCATCGCGGCGCGGGCCCTGCTCGGCGTCGGCGGGGCGATGATCATGCCCGCCACCCTCTCGATCCTGCGCCAGGTCTTCCCCGACCGGCGCGAACGGGCCGTGGCGATCGGCGTCTGGTCCGCCGTGGCCGCCGTCGGCGCCGCCACCGGACCCGTCATCGGCGGTTTCCTCGTCGAGCACTTCTGGTGGGGCTCGGTCTTCCTGATCAACATCCCGCTGATGGCCCTGATCCTCCCGGTCGGCCGGCTGCTGCTCCCTGAGTCCCGGGGCAACGACGACGGACCCTGGGACGTGCTCGGCGCGCTGATGGCCGCCGCCGGGGTGCTCGGCGTGGTCCTCGGCGTGAAGCGGGCCGGCACCGGCGAGGGCCTGGCCGGCCCGGCGACCCTGGTGCCGCTGCTGCTCGGGGCCGTCCTGCTCACCGCCTTCGTGCGCCGCCAGAAACGGCGCGCCCACCCGCTGATCGACATCGGCATGTTCACCCGGCCCGCCTTCTCGACCGCCGTCGGCTGCATCGTCCTGGCCATGCTCGCCCTGGTCGGCCTGGAGCTCGTCGCCGTCCAGTACCTCCAGCTCGTCCTGGGCCTCAGCCCCCTGGAGACCGGCCTCAGGCTGCTGCCGCTCACCTTCGCCGCGATGGCCGCGGGCGCCACCGGCTCCCACACGCTGCGCCGGTTCGGGCCGCGCCGGATGGTCGGCTGGGGCTTCGTCCTGACGGCCGCCTCGGTGCTGACGCTGACCGTGATGGGCCGCGACGACCGGCCCGTCCTGCTGGCCGCCGCCTTCGTGGCCCTCGGTTTCGGCCTCCAGTCCACGCTGTTCGGTGCGTACGAATCGATGCTCAGCGAGGCCCCCGCCGACCGGGCGGGCGGGGCGGCGGCGATCGGGGAGACCTCCTACCAGCTGGGCGCCGGCATGGGGATAGCGCTCCTCGGCAGCGTGATGAACGCCGCCTATACGCCCGGCCTCGCGGGGCTGCACGCCGACGGCGTCCCCGCGTCCGCAGCAGCCGGAGCCGCCCGCTCGCTCGGCGAGGCGTACCAGCAGGCCGCGCACCTGGGCGGACCGCTCGGCGCCGTCCTGCGCACCACGGCCCGGGACGCCTTCATCGCCGGGCTGCATGTGACGCTGCTGGTCAGCGCGGGGCTCCTGCTGCTCGGGGCGCTCGCCGCGCTGCGGCTGCCCCGGGCGATGGAGTGCGCCCCGAAGCTCTGCGAACCCCGGGACCCGGCGGAGCGCCCGGCCGACGCGCCGCCGCGCGAGGCCGTGGACCGGCCGGCCGCGCAGCCCCGGGTGCCCGCGCGCCGTCGGCCGGGCGGGGCGGGCTCCGGACACCCTGGACGTCCGGCACACCGGGTCGTAACGTCGG
Organism: Streptomyces drozdowiczii; assembly: GCF_026167665.1. Classification (NCBI taxonomy): domain Bacteria; kingdom Bacillati; phylum Actinomycetota; class Actinomycetes; order Kitasatosporales; family Streptomycetaceae; genus Streptomyces; species Streptomyces drozdowiczii. Next base: position 5,573,163 of record NZ_CP098740.1, read on the forward strand.
CACGGCACCGTAACTAACGCTGCTAGTTTTCGAGCACACCCGCCGGAGGCACACCCTCATGTCCACCGCCCCCACCTCGAAGCTCCCGCCCTTCGACCCCCGCGACCCGATCGGCGTCGACGATCTGCTGGGCCCCGAGGACCTCGCGATCCGCGACACCGTCCGGACCTGGGCCGCCGACCGCGTCCTGCCCCACATCGCCGAGTGGTACGAGAACGGCGAGCTGCCCGGCATCCGCGAGCTGGCCCGTGAGCTGGGTGCCCTCGGCGCGCTCGGCATGTCGCTCCAGGGCTACGGCTGCGCCGGCGCGACGGCCGTCCAGTACGGGCTGGCCTGCCTGGAGCTGGAGGCGGCCGACTCCGGCATCCGCTCGCTCGTCTCCGTACAGGGCTCACTCGCCATGTACGCGATCCACCGCTACGGCTCCGAGGAGCAGAAGCAGCGGTGGCTGCCGGGCATGGCGGCGGGCGAGACCATCGGCTGCTTCGGCCTCACCGAGCCCGACCACGGATCGGACCCGGCCGCCATGCGCACGTACGCCAAGCGCGACGGCGAGGACTGGGTGCTCAGCGGCCGCAAGATGTGGATCACCAACGGCTCGGTCGCCGGGGTCGCGGTCGTCTGGGCGCAGACCGACGAGGGCCCGGCCGGTACCGGCATCCGGGGCTTCGTCGTCCCGACCGACGCGCCGGGCTTCTCCGCGCCCGAGATCCGGCACAAATGGTCGCTGCGCGCCTCGGTCACCAGCGAACTGGTCCTGGACGAGGTGCGGCTGCCCGCCGACGCCGTCCTGCCCGGGGTCACCGGGCTGCGCGGACCGCTCAGCTGTCTCAGCCACGCCCGCTACGGCATCGTCTGGGGCGCCATGGGCGCGGCCCGGTCCAGCTTCGAGGCGGCCGTCGACTACGCGCGCACCCGGGAGCAGTTCGGGAAGCCGATCGGCGGCTTCCAGCTCACCCAGGCCAAGCTGGCCGACATGGCCGTCGAGCTGCACAAGGGCATCCTGCTCGCCCACCACCTCGGGCAGCGGATGGACGCCGGGCGGCTGCGCCCGGAGCAGGTCAGTTTCGGGAAGCTGAACAACGTGCGGGAGGCCATCGAGATCTGCCGCACCTCGCGCACGATCCTCGGCGCCAACGGGATCTCGCTGGAGTACCCGGTGATGCGGCACGCGACCAATCTGGAGTCGGTCCTCACCTACGAGGGGACCGTGGAGATGCACCAGCTGGTCCTGGGGAAGGCGCTCACCGGCCTGGACGCGTTCCGATGAGCGCCCGGAGGGCGGTCAGCTCTGGTTGAAGAAGCCGTCGGCCGGCCGGCCGACGGCTTCGCCGTTCATCACCTGGGTGTCGGCGGGGGTCAGCAGGAAGACGCGGGTGGCGACGCGGTCGATCGACCCGCGCAGTCCGAAGATCAGGCCCGCGGCGAAGTCCACCACGCGCTTGGCGTCGGCGGAGTCCATGGACGTGAGGTTCATGATCACCGGGACGCCGTCCCGGAACAGCTCGCCGATGGCGCGGGCGTCCCGGAAGCTGTCCGGGGTCACGGTGGCGATCCGGCGGCCCGTCTCCTCGGCGGTCTCGGAGGCCACCCGCACCCGGGGATCGGTCACCCACGCCTGACCGGTACCGGTCCGTGCACCCTCGGCGTACTCGTCGTCGTCGTAGTACCGCTCGTCGTTGTCCTCTACGAGGCCCAGCCAGGCACTCGCCTTGCGCACCGATCCCATGGACGCCTCCTCTCACCGCGGTTCCTTGGTGTTCCGCATCTCTTTCGTATCCCTATGGTCGTCCATGATGCGGATCGTGCGCCAAGGGGATAGGCGGCGCGCAGGGCATTCGTGACGGTACTGGTGCAGAGGATGTGGCGATTCGTCAGGCTTCGTACGGGTAAGGGGGCCTGAAGAAAGAAAATATGAAGTCCGGGCCGTACGGGTGACATGGGGGACGTACGGGTGAACGGGCCGCTCGGTACGATGCCGTCGCATCCGCGCCCGAGCGCGGCACACACGCGAACGAAAACCGGGGGACGGCCGTGTTCGGAATAGTCAGGCCCTGTACGCATCGCCTCTCCGAGAGGCTCAAGACCGAGTGGATGGCCCATCTCTGCGGGCTCTGCCTCGCGCTCCGCTCCGACCACGGGCAGTTCGCCCGGGTCGTGACCAATTACGACGGCCTGATCGTCTCGGTCCTGACGGAGGCTCAGGCCGAGCGCACCCCCGCCCAGCGCCGCACCGCCGGGCCGTGCCCCCTGCGCTCCATGCGCACCGCGCCCGTCGCGCGCGGCGAGGGCGCCCGGCTGGCCGCCGCCGTCTCGCTGGTGCTCGCCTCGGCGAAGGTGCGGGACCACGTCGCCGACCGGGACGGCCTGTTGGCGCGCCGCCCGGTCGCCGCGGCGGCCCGCAAGGTCGCGGCGAGCTGGGACCGGGCCGGGGCCCGCACCGGCGCCCGGCTCGGCTTCGACACCGCGGTCCTGGTCGACGCCGTCGACCGGCAGACCGGCATCGAACTCCTCGCCGGACCCGGCACCCCGCTGCTGACGGTCACCGAGCCCACCGAGACCGCCACCGCCGCGGCCTTCGCGCACACCGCGATCCTCGCGGGCCGGCCGGAGAACGCCGAACCGCTCGCCGAGGCAGGACGCCTCTTCGGACGCCTCGCGCACCTGCTGGACGCCGTGGAGGACCAGGAGGCCGACGCCGCCTCGGGCGCCTGGAACCCGCTCACCGCGACCGGCACCTCGCGCGCCGAGGCCCGGCGGCTGGCCGACGACGCGCTGAAGGGCGTACGGCTGGCGCTGGCGGACGCGGAGTTCACCGACGGCCGGCTCGCCCATGTGCTGCTGACCCACGAACTGCGGCGCTCGGTGGACCGGGCCTTCGCCACGGACGTCTGCTCCCACCGGTCCGGCGGGCCGCTGACCGTATCCGGCGCACCGTCAGGAACGGTGCCCACGGGCTCCTTCGGGCCGCCGCCGGGCAATCCGTACGCGCCCACGGGGCCGGGCGGGCCCTCCGGGCCCCGGCCGCCCGAGCCGCCGCGCGACCGGCGCGGGCTCGTCATGGGCTGCCTGGTGTGGGCCGGGCTCGCCTGCACCTGCCAGATGTGCTGCGGCACCTTCGAGGACCCCTGGTCGCGTCAGCGGCGGGAGGGGCTGTGCAGCCAGTGCGACTGCGGGGACTGCTGTGACGGTTGCGACGCGTGCAGCAACTGCTGCGACTGTTGCAGCTGCTGCGACGGCTGTGACTGCGGGTGCGACTGCTGAGGCGGTGTCACCTGTACGCGCTCACGCGTACGTCCCGCTCCGCGGCAGGGCGGAGCGGGACGGAGCGAGGGGAGGGTGTGCTGCCGAACCGGACGTGCGAGGGCGCGCCTGGACAAGGGTGGGGCGGGCGCGGAGAGCAGGGCGTCGGCTCAACAGGAACAGGACCACACGCGACCGAAGTCGATGTGGGAGCGCTTGACCAGCCACTGCTGCGATTGCATGGCCCCAGTGGAACAGTCGTCCGATGTCCCGTCAACTGCCTTGAGACGTACAGCTCACAGTGTGGACAGGCTTGACAGCCCGCCCCCGGCACCGCTTGTCTCGGGGGAGGACCGGGCTGAGGGGCCCCGTCCGCCGTGCTTCACGCTGCTGCGATTCCGCGTTTTCGCGCCGAGGGCGCGCCCCGTGTTCGATCACCGTATCCACGGAGCCTCCGCATGCCCCCGCGCACATCCGCACCCCGTCCCGCCCTCCGGCCCCTCCACCTGGCCGCCGAGATCGGCGGCCCGCCCCGGTACGACGCCGCCCACCACACCGGCCTCGCCCGGCTCGCGGAGGGCGGCGCGCTCGACTTCGTCACCCTCGGCGACTCCTTCGCCAGACCGGGGCCCGACGCGCTCGCCGTCCTCGCCCGGGTGGCCCCCGCCACCCGCCGCATCGGCCTCGTGCCGACGGTCACCGCCACCCACACCGAGCCCTCCCGCCTCTCGTCCGCCGTGGCCACCCTGGACTGGGTCAGCCGGGGCCGGGCGGGCTGGCGGGTCGGCGTGTCCGCGACGGAGGCCGAGGCCCGGCTCTTCGGCCGCCGCCCCGCCGCGTCCGCCGAGGACCTGTGGGACGGGGCCGGGGAGTGTGCCGAGGTCTGCGCCCGGAGCTGGGACCACTGGGAACCGCCCCAGGGCCACCCCGTCGTCGTCATCGACGGCACGCCGGAACCGGCCAGGGCCGCCGCCGCCCGCCACGCCGACGTCGTCCTCGTACGGGCCGCCACCCCCGAGCGGACCGCCGCGATCCGCGACGACGTGCGCCGCCGCGCAGCCGCGCACGGCCGGGACCCCGACGCGCTGCTGGTGTTCGCCGCGCTCACCGTCGACCTCGGCGACGCCGAGACGGCACCGGAACCGGGGCTGGCCGACGAGCCGCCACCGGCCGACCGGGGGACCTACTACCGGGGCGGCCCGGTCGACCTGGCCGCGCTGATCACCCGGTGGTACCGGGCCGGCGCGGTCGACGGCTTCCACCTCACCCCGATCACCCCCGGGCGCGACCTCGAACGGATCGTCAACGGCACGGTGGCCCTGCTCCAGCACCGCAGCCTGTTCCGGACGTTCTACCCGGGCGGCACCCTGCGCGAGCACCTGGGCCTGGCCCGGCCCGCCCGCCGGTACGCACGGGCCGGAGCGGGCGTATGACGGCCGCGCCGCCCCGGCGGATGCACCTCGCCGCGTACGTCCCCGGCGCCGGCGAGCGGGCCGGGTTCGCCTGGTACGAACGGCTCGCGCGGACGGCGGAGCGGGGGCTGTTCGACTTCCTCCTCGTCGCGGAGGGGGACGCCCACGGCCCCGACGCGCTCACCGTGCTGGCCGCCCTCGCCGCCGGCACCGACCGGCTCGGCCTCGCCGCGAGCACCGCCTCCGGGGAGCCCTGCGAACCGGCCCGCCGCCTCGCCACCCTCGACCACCTCAGCGCCGGCCGGGCCGCCTGGCACGCGCACCCCCCGGCCGGCGGGCACCCGCGCGCCGCCGAGTTCGCCGCCGCCGCCCGTGCGCTCTGGGACTCCTGGACGCCCGACGGCAGCCCGCGCCCCGTCTCCCATCGCGGGCGGTACTTCGCGGTGGAGGGGGAGTTCACCGTGGAGCGCTGTCCGCAGGGGCATCCCGTCACCGTCCTGGCGGGCGACTCCCCGGAGGACCGGGAACTCGCCGCGTCCACCGCCGACGTCGTCCTCGTCCCGCACACCACGTTCGACGAGGCCCGCGCCCGCTACGCGGAGGTGAAGGGGCGGCTCGCGGCCCACGGCCGGGCGCACGACGAGCTGAAGGTCCTGCTCCGCGTCGCCCTCGTACTCGGCGACAACGACGACAACGACATCAACGACGCGCGGGAACCGTTCACCGGCGGCCCGGACGCCCTCGCCGCGCTGCTCACCGAGTACGTGGCCGAGGACGCCGCCGACGGCTTCGTCCTCGTCGCGCACGGCCCCGGCGGCCTCGACGACTTCGTGGACCGGGTCGTTCCGCTCCTCCAGGACCGGGGGGCGTTCCGCCGTACGTACAACGGCTCGACGCTGCGGTCGCATCTCGGGATCGCCGCACCGGTATGGAAGGGTTGACCACCATGAGCACGCACGCACAGCAGCAGGCAGCGCGGGAGTGGGAGCGCTGGCACGAGGAGCGGACCGCCACGGTCTCGGCGCCGTACGGTCCGCTCTCCCTCACCGGGACCCACTGGCTCGCGGACTACCCGGAGGGGCGAATTCCGGCCGTCCCGGGCCGGTGGCGCGAGGAGGGCGGCGCCCTGGTGCTCGACGCGGCCCCGGAGGACGGGCTGACCGTCGACGGGAAGCCCTTCGCGGGGGAGGTCCGGCTCGGTGCCGACCGGGGGCCGGTCGACGCGTCCCGGGCCGCGCACGAGGGACGAAGGCTCGTCGTGCTCAGCCGCGAGGGCCTGTGGGCGGTCCGGGTCTTCGACCCCGAATCGCCCGCGCGGCGCGCCTTCCGGGCGATCGAGGCGACCCCGTACGAGCCGCGCTGGGCGGTGCCGGGCACCTTCCGGCCGTACCCGGACGCGCGCACCGTCCGGGTCGAGAACGCCGACGGTGTCGAACGCGGGCTCGGGCTCGCCGGGGAGATCGCCTTCGAGCTGGACGGGGCCGGGCACACGCTCCAGGTCGCCGTCGAGCCGGACGGTTCGCTCTGGGCCGTCTTCGCCGACGCCACCAGCGGAAACAGCAGTTACCGCTTCCGGTTCCTGCGGCCCGCCGCACCGGACGCCGAGGGTGCGGTGACCGTCGACTTCAACCGCGCGCTGCTGCCGCCGTGCGCCTTCGCCGACCACTTCATCTGCCCCTTCCCGCCGCCGGGCAACACCCTTCCGGTGGCCGTGGCGGCGGGGGAGCGGCAGCGGGCCGACGGCTGAGTTCTTTCGCGGGCTCAGGCCAAAAGGCACCCTTGCGCGCGAAGTTGACGCCTTGAATACTCCCGAGCAGCGCTTGTCAGGGGCACGGCGTATCCGGAATGCGGACGGATCGCCGTGTGCCCTGACTGCGCCTCACGGGCCCGACCACCCCACAGGCGGGCCCCCGATATTCCCCTCGGGAGGAATGACAGTGAGGATCAAGCGCACCACCCCCCTCAGCGGTACCGCCAGACGCACTCGGGCCGTCGCCATCGCGGCGGGCCTGGTGGCCGTAGGCGCCCTGGCCGCCCCCACCGCCCAGGCGAACTCCACCGGAACGTACAGCGCCAACCAGCTCGCCGCCGCCAGTGACGCCGTGCTCGGTGCCGACATCGCGGGCACCGCGTGGAGCGTCGACCAGAAGACCGGGAAGGTCGTGGTCACGGTCGACAGCACGGTCTCCGCGGCGGAGATCAAGCAGATCAAGGACTCCGCGGGCGGCAACGCGGGCGCCCTGCGCATCGAGCACACCCCGGGCAAGTTCAACAAGCTGATCGCCGGCGGTGACGCGATCTACGCCCCCGGCTGGCGCTGTTCCCTCGGGTTCAACGTCCACAGCGGCAGCACGTACTACTTCCTGACCGCCGGCCACTGCACCGACGGCAACCCGCCCTGGTACACCAACTCCTCGAACAGCACCTACATAGGCCCGACGGTCGGCTCCAGCTTCCCGACCAACGACTACGGAATCGTGCGCTACGACAACACCTCGCTCGCCCACCCGGGCAAGGTCGGCAGCGTCACCATCACCGGCGCGGCCAACGCCACGGTCGGCATGTCGGTGACCCGCCGGGGCTCCACGACCGGCATCCACAGCGGCACCGTCACCGGGCTCAACGCCACGGTCAACTACGGCAACGGTGACGTCGTCTACGGCATGATCAAGACCAACGTGTGCGCCGAGGGCGGCGACTCGGGCGGTCCGCTCTACTCCGGCAGCAAGGCCATCGGCCTGACCTCCGGCGGCAGCGGCAACTGCAGCTCCGGCGGTACGACGTTCTTCCAGCCGGTCACCGAGGCGCTGAGCGCGTACGGCGTCACCCTGAACTGACGCCCGGTCCCGTACGGACACATGGCCCCCGGTCCGCCGGGGGCCATGTGCGTGCGAGGGGATCAGCCTCTGCCCGCGCCCGCCCCGGCCGGTGCCACGCCGAAGATGTCCACCGCGTGGTAGTACGTCCAGGCCGTGGCGTCGCACGAGGTCCGCTTGGCGCCGGAGTAGGCGGCGCACACGCGCTTGAGGTCCGCGTAGAGCGCGTTGTCGAGCCGGGCCTTGTTGGCGGAGAAGGTGCCGGCGGCCTTGTAGTTCCGGTACCCGAAGTCATGGCGGGCGCAGGCCGTCTGGAACGGGAAGCCGAAGGGGTTGTCGGGCGAGGTACTGCAGTAGTCCGTCGACCAGTCGAAGCCGTACGCGGACCAGGCGCCCTTGTTGTTGCGGGCGGAGTTCCACGCGTTGTAGCTGGACGCGCTCGTCTGCGTCCAGGAACTGAGGACCTGGGGCTTGTCCGCGGGGGCCGCCGAGGCGGAGGCGGTGGGCAGCAGGGTGAGCGGGAGCGAGAGGCCGAGGGCGGCGAGCAGGGTGGCGACGCGACGGCGCATGGGCAACCTCCGTGGGGTGAGGGGCGGTTGGTGCGAACGCGCGGATGCGCGAGATCGCACCAGGATGCCGCCATGCACCTGTCACGCCTAGGGGCGTGCGGTGGCTGTCCGGTGTCGTGCGCCGTACCGGGTACGCATCAGCGGGCGCGCCGCCGCCCCAGCAGGCGGGCCTGCTCCTTCTTCAGTTCGGCGAATCCCCGCCGCGCGTACACGGCTATCTCCTGACTGGGGAACGGTACGACCGAGAGGTGCTGTTCATGATTGCCCCGCGACCACCGGGCGGCCGTGATCTCGTAACCCGAGACATGGGCGCACAGCTGGAGCAGGAGGGGCGGCATCACCGGCTCGCTCAGGAGGTCGGCGTGGGCGAGGACGAGATCGCGCATGGCCCGGATGTTCGGGAGGAAGACGCTCGTGACCCACAGCCGCCACTCGGCGAGTTCCTCCTCGGTGGGTGGCGTCTCGTGGACGAAGGGGGATCTGCCGTCGGGGCGGGCGTTGTGCTCCAGGAACGCGGCGAAGATGCGGCTGTTGGCCTCGGTGAGGGCCAACAGGGGGCCGTAGAAGTCGCCGAGCTGGCGGTTCACCCGGGCGAGGCGTTCCTGGCGCTGCGAGAGGCGCAGCCCGTTGAGATAGGTGAGGGCATAGCCGGCGAACGCGAGCCCGACGGTGACGGCCAGTGTGATCATGGGCGCCGATGCTAACCGGGGGACGCCTCCGCCGTCGCCGGTCGGTTCGGCTTTTTGCGCATCGCCGTCAGCAGCGTGCCGGCCGTGCCCGCCACCGCCCAGGCGGACAGGACCAGCAGGGGGCCGGTCACCGCGTTGCCGTGGAAGTACGCGATCGAGCGGGCCGTCCAGGTCGAGGCGCCCGGGGCAGGGCGGGGCCGATCGCGCGCCAGAAGTCCGGGAGCATCGGGAGCGGGAAGGCGCCGCCCGCGCTCGGGTTGCCCGCGATGACCACGAGCAGGACGGCCAGGCCGATGCCGACGATGCCGGTCAGCCCCTCCAGGGCGAGGGTGATCATGCCGACCGCGAAGACGGTCAGCGCGCCCAGGCCCGACAGCCCCCAGAAGCTGCCGGGCAGCGCGTCGAGGATCGGGCCGATGACGAGCGCGCCGCCGATGCCGCCCGCGATCGCGTACAGCGCCATGACCCCGGTCCGGATCAGCGCGCGCTGCCGGTTGGCGGGGCGGGTGCCCGCGCTGATCGCCAGGATCGAGGCGCACAGATAGCCGCCGACGCACCAGCCCACCGCCAGGTAGAACGCGGACAGCCCGTCGAAGTCCTGGCGCGAGGCCGGGGCCACGTCGACGGCGCGCACGGTGCGCCGCTCGGCCGCCTCCGCCTCCTTGACGATCTTCGTGAGCGAGGTGGCCAGGACGGTGCCCCCGCCGGAGGCGACCAGCACGGTGTCCCTCGCGCCCCGGGGGTCCACGATCAGGGCGCCGTCGAGCTCGCGGTCGAGGATCTGCCGACGGGCGGTCGCCTCGTCGGAGACCGTACGCGGGTCGAGCGGGCCGCCGGGGAGGCCGTCCAGCTGGGCGACGAGCCGGGCGGACGCCTGCTGGGGCGCGACGACGCCGAAGGGGACGTCCGTCGGCTTCGGGTGGTGCAGCGCTCCGATGTAGGACGCGATGAACAGCAGCTGGAGCGCCAGCACCCCGATGACGAGCAGAGCGGCTCGGGGTGTGACGGCGTTCCGCACCTCGTCGGCGAAAGTCATGCCCCCACGCTCCGGGCTGCCCCTCGCGCGCGCAGTCGGGGCGCGGCCGAACGGCGGAAGCGGAGGGCTGCCTGACCGGGGGAGATCGGGCGGACGCCGAGTATCGTACGAGTGTTCGAAACTTGGTTTATGGTGGAGAGCGAGGGGGTGGCCAGCGCGTACGAATCGGTTCAGGAGGTGCAGGTGCCAGGGTTCACGCATCTGCATACCGCCTCCGGGTTCTCCCTGCGGTACGGGGCCTCGCACCCGGAGCGGCTGGCGGAGCGCGCCGCCGAGCGCGGCCTGGACGCCCTCGCGCTGACCGACCGGGACACCCTGGCCGGGGCGGTCCGGTTCGCCCGGGCCTGCGAGCGGGAAGGGGTGCGCCCGCTGTTCGGGGCGGACCTCGCGGTGGGGCCGTCGGGGGAGGGCGGGCCCGTCCGGCGCCCCCGCACCCCCGCCCGTGGGGGTGTCTTTGTCGATGAATCGGCACCCCGGGTCACCTTCCTCGCCCGCGACGGCGCCCTGGGCTGGGCCGAGCTGTGCCGGCTGGTCACCGCCGCCCACGCCGCCGTCCCCGAGGGCGGCCGGCCCCTGCTCGACCGGACCGCCCTGCCCGCCGAAGGGCTCACCGTGCTGCTCGGCCCCGCCTCCGACGTGGGCCGGGCCCTGTCGGCGGGCCGCCCCGACCTGGCCGCCGCCCTCCTCGCCCCCTGGCGCGAGCTGTACGGCGACGGCCTGCGCCTCGAAGCCGTCCACCACGGGCGGACCGGCACCGGGCCCGGTTCGCTGCGGCTCGCCGCCCGTACCGTCGGCCTCGCCGCCGAGCAGGGCGTACGGGCCGTCCTGACCAACGCCGTCCGGTACGCCGACCCGGGACAGGGCCCGGTCGCCGACGTGCTCGACGCCGCCCGCCGCCTCGTCCCCGTCGACCCGCGCCGCGCCCCGCTCGACAGCGGTGAGCGCTGGCTCAAGGACGCCCGCGCGATGGCGGAGACCGCCGAGCGGGTCACCTCCGCCGCCGGGCTCGGCGCCGGTGCCGGGGCGCGGCTGCTCGCGGAGACCCGGGACACCGCCGAGGCGTGCGTGGTGGACCCCGGGGGCGACATCGGACTCGGCTCCGTCCACTTCCCCGAACCCGGCCTCGTCGGCGCGGGCCGGCGCACCGCCCAGCGGGTGCTGGCCTCCCGCGCCGCCGCCGGCATGGTCCTGCGCGGCTACGACCGCAGGCCGGAGTACTGGGACCGGATGCACCACGAGCTGGACATCATCGCCCACCACGGCTTCGCCTCGTACTTCCTGACGGTCGCCCAGGTGGTGGACGACGTACGCGCGATGAAGGTGCGGGTGGCCGCCCGGGGCTCCGGGGCCGGTTCGCTGGTCAACCACCTCCTCGGCATCGCCCACGCCGACCCGGTCGAGCACGGGCTGCTGATGGAGCGCTTCCTGTCCAAGCGCCGCTTCGTGCTGCCCGACATCGACATCGACGTGGAGTCGGCCCGCCGCCTCGACGTCTACCGCGCGATCATCGACCGCTTCGGCGCCGAGCGGGTCGCCACCGTCGCCATGCCCGAGACCTACCGGGTGCGCCACGCCATCCGCGACGTCGGCGCCGCGCTCTCCATGAACCCGGCCGAGACCGACCGGCTCGCCAAGGCGTTCCCGCACATCCGGGCCCGCGACGCCCGCGCGGCCATGGAGGAACTGCCCGAGCTGCGCGAGGTCGCGAAGACCAAGGAGGCGTACGGGAGGCTGTGGGAGCTGGTGGAGGCGCTGGACGCACTGCCGCGCGGCGTCGCCATGCACCCGTGCGGGGTCCTCCTCTCGGACGCCTCGCTGCTGCGCCGCACCCCCGTCATGCCCACCAGCGGCGAGGGCTTCCCGATGTCCCAGTTCGACAAGGAGGACGTGGAGCACCTCGGGCTGCTCAAGCTGGACGTGCTGGGCGTGCGGATGCAGTCGGCGATGGCGCACGCGGTCGCCGAGGTGAAGCGGGCCTCGGGGCGCGAGGTGGACCTGGACGCCGTGGAGCCGGGCGACCCGCGCACGTACCAGCTGATCAGGACGGCCGAGACGCTGGGCTGCTTCCAGATCGAGTCGCCCGGCCAGCGCGACCTGGTCGGCAGGCTCCAGCCGGAGAACTTCCACGATCTGGTGGTCGACATCTCGCTGTTCCGGCCGGGTCCGGTCTCCGCCGACATGGTCCGCCCGTTCATCGAGGCCCGGCACGGCCGCGCGCCGGTCCGCTATCCGCACCCCGACCTGGAGGCCCCGCTGCGCGAGACGTACGGCGTGGTGGTCTTCCACGAGCAGATCATCCAGATGGTCGACATCATGACCGGCTGCGGCCGCGACGAGGCCGACCGGGTCAGGCGCGGGCTCTCCCACCCCGAGTCCCAGCCCCTGATCAGGGTCTGGTTCGCCCAGCACGCGGCGGCGCGCAAGTACGACGCGGAGGTCATCGCGCGCGCCTGGGAGATCATCGAGGCGTTCGGCAGCTACGGCTTCTGCAAGGCGCACGCGGTGGCCTTCGCCGTGCCCACGTACCAGTCGGCCTGGCTGAAGGCGCACCACCCGGCGGCCTTCTACGCCGGGCTGCTCACCCACGACCCCGGGATGTACCCGAAGCGGCTGCTGCTCGCCGACGCCCGGCGGCGCGGGGTGCCCGTGCTGCCGTTGGACGTGAACCGGTCGGCGGCCGCCCATCGAATCGAACTGGTGTCTGACGAGGGGGAGAGGGCGGAGCGCTGGGGGCTGCGGCTCGCGCTCTCCGACGTGCACGGCATCAGTGAGGCCGAGGTCGCCCGGATCGAGGCCGGTCAGCCCTACAGCTCCCTGCTGGACTTCTGGCAGCGGGCCCGGCCGGGAAAGCCGGCCGCCGAACGGCTGGCCCAGGTCGGCGCGCTCGACGCGTTCGGGGCCAACCGGCGCGACCTGCTGCTGCACCTGTCCGAGCTGCACCGCGCCCAGCGCGGCGCGGGCTCCGGCGCGCAGCTCCCGCTCGGCGGCGGGCACCGCACCGCGTCCGTCGGGCTGCCCGACCTCAACGAGGCGGAACGGCTCAGCGCCGAGCTGGGCGTGCTGAGCATGGACGTCTCGCGCCATCTGATGAGCGATCACCACGCCTTTCTGAAGGAGCTGGGGGCGGTCTCGGCCAAGCGGCTGCGGGAGGCGCGGCACGGGGAGACCGTGCTGGTCGCGGGCGCCAAGGCGGCGACCCAGACCCCGCCCATCCGCTCCGGCCGCCGGGTCGTCTTCACCACCCTGGACGACGGTACGGGCCTGGTCGACCTGGCCTTCTTCGACGACAGCCACGCCGCCTGCGCGCACACCGTCTTCCACTCCTGGCTGCTCCTTGTGCGCGGGGTGGTGCAGCGGCGCGGGGCGCGCAGTCTGAGCGTGGTCGGCGCGGCGGCCTGGAACCTGGCGGAGCTGGCCGAGCTGCGGCGCACCGGCGGACTCGACGCGGTCGCGGAGCGGCTGGCGCGGGTGCCGGAGCCGGAAGCGGAGGCCGGGGATCCGCCGTCGGACGAGTCTCCGGCCGGTGACGGCGGGCGGCGCATCCGGATGCCCACCGGTTACGAGATGAACCCCTGGGCCGACCTCAAGCCGCCCGGAGAAGGACTGCCCACCGGAAGGAAGCTGTGGCACCAGAGCCCGGGGAGCGCGGGATGACCGGGGCGGCCGGGTCGGCCGGGGCCTCCGAGGCGGCCGGAGCCTCCGGGGCGGACATTCTCTGCCTGCGGTTCCGGCGGGTCGGCGGCGGGCTCCCGGACGCCGCCGGGTACGCGGGGCTGCTCGCCCTGCTCGGCTCGTTCACCCCGGTCGTGGAGGCGGCCCCGCCGGACGGGGCGCTCGCCGATGTGCGCGGCGCGCTGCGCTACTTCGGGCGCGACGTGCGGGGCCTGGCCTCGGTGATCCGGGTCCGCGCGCTGGCCCTGCACGGGGTGGACTGCGCGATCGGGGCCGCCCCGAACCCGATGCTGGCCCGGATGGCGCTGCGGCAGGCCGCGCCCGGGACGACCTTCGTGGTGCCCGCCGACGGGGTGGCCGCCTTCCTCGCGGACCGGCCGGCCGCCGCGCTGGACGGCGTCGGGGCGGCGACGGCCCGGACGCTGTGCGGGTACGGGCTCGACTCCGTCGGCCGGATCGCGGCGGCCCCGCTCGGCACCCTGCAACGGATCACCGGGACGCGGACCGGGCGCGACCTGTGGGAGCGGGCGCACGGCATCGACCGCACCGCCGTCCGGCCGAACGCCGCCGCCCGCTCGGTCGCCGCCGAGCGCACCTTCCCGCGCGACGAGCTGGACCGGGAGCGGCAGCGCCGCGCGCTCCTGTCGCTCACCGAGGAGCTGGGGGCGCGGATGCGCGGCGAGGGGCAGGTGTGCCGCGCGCTCGCGGTCTCCGTGCGCTACGCCGACCGCACCGGCTACTCGACGCTGACCCGGAGCCGTACGCTCCGCGAGCCCACCGCCCACTCCGCGGAGCTCACCGCGCTCGCGTACCGCATCCACGACTCGTTCGGGCTGCAACGGGCCCGGGTGCGGGGGATCGGGCTGCGCGCGGAGGGGCTGGGCGAGGCCGAACGGGCGGCCCGGCAGCTGAGCTTCGACCCGGTGGACGAGCGGGCCCGGCGGATCGAGGCGGTCGCGGACCGGCTGCGGGAGCGGTTCGGCCCCCGGGCCGTGATGCCGGGGCGGCTGGCGGCCTGAGCGCGGGCCCGCCCCCGCCGCGTGGCCCGCGCACTTTTTACCGACGCGTAACTTCCCAGCGAACCCTACTCATGCGTAATTTGGCATGAGCACGCAGAACATCAGCGGAAACTTGTGGTCCGGGCCGCAGGGTGCACAGACATCGCAACTCCCTTGAGCCGCAAGGAGACCCCACGATGCTGCCCTGGACCCGTGCGTCGCGTTCCCCACGCGCTCGCCGGACGCTCGCCGCCCTGCTCCTCGCCGTCGCAGCGGTCGCCACCCCCGCCGCGACCGCGGCGGCAGCCCCCGCCGCCGCGACGGCCGCCACTTCGCGCGGCTGGAACGACTACTCCTGCAAGCCCTCCGCCGCCCACCCCCGCCCGGTCGTCCTGGTCCACGGGACCTTCGGGAACTCCGTCGACAACTGGCTCGTCCTCGCCCCCTACCTGGTCAACCGGGGCTACTGCGTCTACTCGCTGGACTACGGCCAGCTGCCCGGTGTGCCGGTCTTCAACGGGCTCGGCCCGATCGACAAGTCGGCAGGCCAGCTCGCGACCTTCGTCGACAAGGTGCTCGCCTCCACCGGCGCCGCCAAGGCGGACATCGTGGGCCACTCGCAGGGCGGCATGATGCCGAACTACTACCTGAAGTTCCTCGGCGGGGCGGCCAAGGTGAACGCCATGATCGGGCTCGCGCCCGACAACCACGGCACCACGCTGCTCGGCCTGACCAAGCTCCTGCCGTACTTCCCCGGCGTCGGTGACCTGCTCAACGCCGGTACGCCCGGACTCGCCGACCAGGTGGCCGGATCGCCCTTCATCAAGAAGCTCAACTCCGTGCCCGACACCGTGCCCGGAGTCCACTACACCGTGATCGCGACCCGGTACGACGAGGTGGTGACCCCGTACCGGACCCAGTTCCTGGACGGGCCGGACGTGCGCAACGTCCTGCTCCAGGACCTGTGCCCGGTCGACCTCTCCGAGCACGTCGCCATCGGGACCGTCGACCGGATCGCCTACCACGAGGTGGCGAACGCCCTGGACCCGTCGCACGCCACCCGGACCGACTGCGGCTCGGTCATCGGCTAGAGCCCCTTGCGCCCCCGTTCCGGTGAGGTCCCTCCTCGCCGGGACGGGGGCGTTGTCAGTGGCGGCTGGCAGGATCGGATCATGATGACGAATGACTGGGACTCCCTCGCCGCCACCTTCGACCAGGAGGCCGACCACGGGCTGCTCGACCCGGTGGTCCGCGACGCCTGGGCCCGGCGGCTGGAGAGCTGGCTGCCCGCAGGCCCGGCCGATGTGCTCGACCTCGGCTGCGGTACGGGGAGCCTGGCGCTGCTCGCGGCCGGGCAGGGCCATCGGCTCACCGGCGTGGACAGTTCGCCGCGCATGGTGGAGCGGGCCCGCGCCAAGCTCGCCGGGACGGGCGCCGAGGTGCTGGTGGGGGACGCGGCCCGGCCGCCCGTGGGCGACCGGGGGTTCGACGTGGTCCTCGCCCGGCATGTGGTGTGGCTGCTGGCCGACCCGGCTGCCGTCCTGCGCCACTGGGCGGGGCTCCTGCGCCCCGGCGGCAGGCTGGTCCTGGTCGAGGGCGTGTGGAACGGGACCGGAATCCCCGCCGAACGCCTCACCGCGCTGCTCGCCCCGCTCACCGAGCGCGTCCACCACGAACGGCTCTCCGGCGACCGCGATCTGTGGGGCAAGGACGTGGACGACGAGCGGTACGCGCTGGTCGCCCCCGTGCGCGGGACGGGCGGTGGTGCCGCCGGTGAGTGAGGGGTGAGGGCGGACCGCTCAGCTCAGCAGCGGGGCGAGCCCGTCCGCCGAGCGGGCCAGGCGGTCCAGCTCGTCCAGGGCCGCCAGCGCGGCCTTCGCCGCGTCCGGGTCGCGTGCGGTCAGGCCGCTCGCGGCGAACTCGTCCTCGTCCAGGCGCAGGATCTCCGAGCGGTCGGCCGACACCCACAGGTCGAGGTCCAGGTCCTCCACGACCAGTTCGCCGTCCCGGAGCACGGCCGGGCGGGTCACGTCGCAGTACCAGCCCTTGAGTTCGCCCGTGCCGGTGCGGACCTCCTTCACCGCGAACCAGGCGTCCCGCCAGTAGTGCTCGGTGAAGACGTCACCCGGCTCGAAGCGGACGAAGCCGAAGTCCCGGACGCCGGGGGCGGCCCAGGGGGCCCGCACGGTCACCCGGGTGCCGTCGTCGGCGACCAGGGCCGCCGGATACCTGATCTTGGTCTTCCCGGCCTTGACCAGGACGACGGTCACACCGGCGTCAGCCGAGCCTGCGGGCATGGCGTACCTCCGTGGCACAGATCTCGTAGCCGAACCAGCGGTTGACCGCCAGCATCGGACCGTTCCCGGCGTCGTTGCCGGTGTAGGCGTCGGTGTACCCGGCGGCGCGCGCCCGGTGCAGCGAGTCGTTCTTCGCGAGCTTGGCGAGGCCGCGGCCCCGGTGCGCCCGCCGGGTGCCCGTCATCCCGGAGCCGTAGCGGCTCACCCCGTCGGTCCGGGCGGCGCTGAAGGCCGCCACCTCGCCGCCGGCCAGTACGACCGAGGTGAGGTGGCGGTCGAGACCGGGGTCGTGCCAGGTCTCCGCGAGCCATTCCGCGTAGTCGTCGAGCCGGGCCGGTGTGTCGCTGGGCTCGTCCGCCGTGGCCTCGGCGTCCGCCTCGAAGAGCGGGCGCGGATCGTCGGCGAAGTCGGCCCCCGTACGCAGCTCGATCCCGGCGGGCAGCTCCTGACGGGGCGGCAGCGAGCCTTTCGCCAGGTCCAGATGGAGGAAGTGGGCCGACCGGCGCGGTGTGTAGCCGTGCTTCGCGGCGAACGCCCGGTTGCCGGGCGTGTCCAGGACCCAGGTGTGCACCGAGGCCGCCCCGGCCAGGGCCAGATACTCCTCGGCGGTCCGCAGCAGCAGGGTGCCCGCGCCCCGGCCGGTGCGCTCCGGGTGGGTGTACGGATTGCAGAACCCCTGCCCCGGCTCCGGGCTCTCATGGGCCAGGCCCACCTGCGCCGTCCCGATGATCTCGCCGTCCTCCTCGGCGACCAGCATCCGGTACCGCCGCCCCGCCGGGGCCCCGGTGAGCTCGGCCACGGTCTGCTCCGGTGTGGTGATCATGTACGGCAGGGCGGCGCGCCGTACCCGCACCCACCCCTCGGCGTCGTCGGGCCGGAAGTCGCGTACGAGGACAGTCATGCGCCGGACGCTATCCACGCCCCGGACCCGAACGCCTCCCATTTTCCGCCGACGGGGGGACAATCGGCCCGTGACCCTGAAGATCGCTGTGGACCCGGACTCCGGCATCGCCCCGTACGAGCAGCTGCGCACCCAGATCTCCGAACAGGCCCGCTCCGGCGTGCTGCCGGTCGGCTACCGGCTCCCGACGGTACGCGGCTTCGCCGAGGAGCTGGGCCTCGCCGCCAACACGGTCGCCAAGGCGTACCGGGCGCTGGAGGCGGACGGCGTCATCGAGACCCGCGGCCGCAACGGCACGTTCGTCGCCGCCGCCGGAGACACCGCCGACCGCGGCGCCGCCGCCGCGGCCCGCGCGTACGCGGAACAGACCCGCCGCCTCGGCCTCTCCGGCGCCCGCGCCCTGGAACTCGCCGAGGACGCGGTGCGCGCGGTCTTCTCCGACTGACAGCCAGGCGGTCACTGGGTGACGGCCCGTCACCACGCCTTCGGTAAAAGCTCATCGGTTTGACTTGGCATGAACACTTCCGGAATGGCCGTCCGCGCTGCTACCACTGAGTAGGCAGAGATCCTGCCGGTCGGTCCAAGGGAGATTCCGTGAAATTGTCCAGACTCGTGGCATTCTCGTCCTCGCTCCTGCTCGGCGCCGTCATCGCCCTGACCGGGGCGGCCACCGCGAATGCCGCACCGTCCGTCGACTACGTCGCCCTCGGGGACTCGTACTCCTCGGGTGTCGGCTCCGGGAGTTACATCGGCTCCAGCGGCGACTGCAAGCGCAGTACTCTCGCCTACCCCTCCCTCTGGGCCTCCGCCCACTCGCCCGCGTCCTTCTCCTTCACGGCCTGCTCCGGGGCGCGCACGGGCGATGTGATTGCCAATCAGCTCGGGCCGCTCAACTCCTCGACCGACCTCGTCTCGATCTCCATCGGCGGCAACGACGCCGGCTTCTCCGACGTCATGACGACCTGCGTCCTCCAGTCGGAGTCCACCTGCCTCAACCGCATCGCCACCGCCCGCAGCTACGTGGACACCACGCTGCCCGGCAAGCTGAACTCGGTGTACGACGCGATCCAGGCCAAGGCCCCCTCCGCCCATGTCGTCGTGCTCGGCTACCCGCGCTTCTACAAGATCGGCGGCAGTTGCGTCGTCGGGCTGAGCGACAAGGTGCGCAGCGCCATCAACGGTGCCGCCGACTACCTCAACGCGGCCACCGCCAAGCGCGCCGCCGACCACGGCTTCAGCTTCGGTGACGTCACCAGCGCCTTCACCGGGCACGAGATCTGCTCCGGAAGCGCCTGGCTGCACAGTCTCAACTGGCTGAACATCGGCGAGTCGTACCACCCCTTCGCCGCCGGGCAGTCCGGCGGCTACCTGCCCGTCCTGAACGCGCTCGACTAGGGTGAAGGCGCGCCTCGCGAGGGGCGCGCCGTGCGGCGGTCGGCCAACTCGCCCCGGAATCGGGCAGATTCACCGACGGATCGTCAACCTCCGTATATGTGTGCGCAATCCCGCTCCCGGGATACACGAGTGTCGGTGGCAGGCGATAGGGTTAACCTGCCCGGGCCGAGTGCCCTCGTACGGGTGGGGAGTGACATGGAACAGATAACGGTGCGCAGCAGGGCGCGCGTGCCTGCCATTACATGCGGGAGCAGCGCGACGAGTTCGCGCCTCGACCGCCATCTCGCGGTGCTCGGCGGTCCCGTCGTGCCGCAGCGCGAGGCGGCGGAAGCGACGCTGCTGATGCGCGAGCTGACCTCGCGCGACGCCGGACACGCCCGGCGCAGCAGAAGTGCGCGGGTGTCGCTCTTCGCGCCACTGCGCCGACTGCGGCGCTCGCTCTTCGGCAGCCGCCACTGACCCGACCGCGGTCCCGACTCCCGCAGCGCGCTGCTGCCCGCTCTTCCGTCATCCCCGGAGCCGGCAGTGGCGCGTCGCCGTGTCCGTACCCGGTCACACACTGTGTCCGACGGGCCCGCATGGGTGCCGAGGTAATTCGGTGCCGAACTACTTCTACACTGTGCCCATGCCCGAGAAGCGAGCCGCGCGTCTGCGCCCCGACGAGCGAAGGGCGCAGTTGGTGGCGATTGGCGTGGACATGCTCGCCGAGTGCTCCCTGGACGAGCTCTCCACCGATGCCGTGGCCCGGCGGGCCGGCATATCGCGCGGCCTGCTCTTCCACTATTTCGACTCCAAACGCGACTTCTACCGGTCCGTGGTGCGCCAGGAGTGCGACGACTTCGCCGCCGCCACCGACCCGGACCCCTCGCTGGACCCGGTCGCCTGGATGCGCGCGTTCATCGCCGGTTTCGTCGCGTACGTGACCGGGCGCCGCAAGATCTACCGCGCCCTCGTCCGGGGTGCCGCCGGCAGCCACCCCGCCGCCGGCGACATCGTGGAGGCCACCCGCGCCACCCTCGCCCGCCGGGTCGTGGAGGGGCAGCGCCGCCTCGGGATGGCGCCGTCGCCCCGGCTCACCCTGGCCGCCCGGGCCTGGCTCGCCTTCGCCGAGGAGGCGGTCACCGGCTGGCCGCCGGACGAGCCGGACGCCCTGGACGAACTCCGCGCCTTCCTGGAAACGGCCTTCGTCCGCCTCCTCGGCGACCTCGACCGGCCGGCCGCCCTGGCCGAACAGCGCGGTGCCCCCGCTCACAGCAGCGCGAACTGACCGTCCGGCCCCTCCTCCTGATGGTCCAGGACCGAAGCGGGCCGCCGCGCCGCCTCCCCGACCGGCAGCACCCCCGCCGCCCGCAGCTCCTCCTCACCGCTCCCCGGGCCCGCCGCCAGCGCCTCGGCCAGCGCCTCCTGACGGGGCCGCAGCTCGGCGAGGAGCGCGAGGAGCGTCACCAGGTCCAGCAGCTCCGAGGTCCACTCCTGCGGCCAGGCGCGCGGCCGGACCGCGTCGAGCCCCGCCGCCTCCGCCCCCGGCGCCCCGCACGCCGCCGCCCGGCGCTCGAACCACAGATCGAGGACCCGCACCCCGCTCACCCGGAACTCCCAGGCACCGGCGGGCACCGGTGAGACGCGGCCGGTGCCGAGCGCGAGCACCCGCTCCTCGGCCTCGTACGACAGGGACGCCGGCACGGGCGGGACGGCCGCCCGCACATAGGGGCGCTGCCCGCCCGGCAGCCGGGGGCGCTCCGCCCCGCGCGCCCCGCGCAGCTGGAGCCGCAGCAGCTCGCGGCCCAGCTCGACCCCCTCCGCCCAGGTCGCGGTGTCCTCCGGGAGCGGGACCACGCAGCCTGCCGGTGAGGGGCGGGCCGCCGCCAGGATCCAGGCGAGCACCGACTCGGCGGTGACCGCGTCCCCGTACCGGGCGCGCAGCACGGGGAGCAGGCCCGGGGCGAGGTTGGGTTCGAGGCCGCCGGGGCGGCGGTGGAGCGGGCGGACCCGGCCGGGGCGGCCGGCGGGGGAGTGGCCGTCGGGCAGCAGCGTCGTCACCGACACGGCCGGGCCCGGATCGTTCGGCACCCGGCCGTGCTCGACCAGGAAGAGCTGGTGGTCGTCGGCGACCCGCCACAGCTCGGGCCTGGCCACGTCGATCAGGCGGTGGTCGGGCAGCAGCCACTGTTCGTCGTACGGCCCGTGCAGGATCCGTACCGGCTCCGGGCAGGGGCCCGTCTCCCGGGCGAAGCGGCCGGAGGCGCCGGACCGGCCGGGCAGGGCGGCCACGGCGCTCTGCTGCGTACGGGCGCGGGTCGGGGCGAACAGTCGCTCGCGCTCCTCGCCCGACGCCCGCACGAGGCGGTCCCAGCGGGCCCGCAGACAGGCCGCGTCCGGGGCGGTCACCCAGGTGCGGCCGGTGCGCAGCGGCCGTACGGACCAGGGCATGAGGTCGTCCAGGAGGGGGCCGCGCGGGCCCTCGCCGGACCCGGCCGCTGCCGGTGCTGCCACCGTTTCTTCCTCCCCGCCTGCCGCCTTCCCTGGCATCGTAGGACTCAGTGGGCCTCCACCGTCACCGAGAACGAGAACCGGTCGCCCCGGTAGTGGATCCGGGCCACGTCGACCACCCGGCCGCCCTCGTCGTAGGTGATGCCCGTGTAGTAGAGGATCGGGCTCAGCAGCGGGACGCCCAGCAGTTCCGCCGTGGCCGGGTCGGCGAGGCGGGCCTCGACCGTGTCGGTGATCCGGGAGATCGGGACGCCGACCCGGTCCCGCAGCACCTTGGTCATCGGCCACCGGTCGAGGTCCGCCGGGTCCAGGTCCGCCGCGACCTCCGGGTGCACCCAGTTCTGCGCCCAGTTGGTCGGCTCGCCGGTCGTCCCGTCGCACCGCAGCCGGCGGTAGCCGACGACCTCCGCGCAGCCCGGGAAGTGCTCGGCCACCTCGCCCGGGACCGGGACCGGGCCGTGGCCGAGCAGGGTGGAGCGCTCGCCCGACTGCTGGGCCACGATCGCGTCGATCGAGCCGAGCAGCCGGACCGGGGAGCCCCGGCGGGCGTGCGGCTCGATGAACGTGCCGCGCCGCCGGTGCCGGCTGATCAGGCCCTCCGCCTCCAGCTCCTTGAGCGCCTGCCGCATGGTCAGGACACTGACCCCGTAGTGCGCCGCGAGCTGCTCCTCGGTGGGCAGCCGCAGCGTGGCGTCCGGGGCGCGGCCCAGTATGGACGCCCGCAGCGACTGCGAGACCTGGTACCACAGGGGCAGCTTGCGGTTCAGGACCAGCGAGTCGGGCGCGAAGGCGGTGCCCCGGGGCGCGGGGCTGTTCGCAGCGGGCTGCGGCACCTGGTCCTCCTGCATGCGTCGTCGCCGGGCCCGGGAGGGCGCGTCACGGCCTGAAGTTGCGGCTCAGACCCTGCCATACGTCGTCGTAGCCCTGCTGAAGGTGGTCCGCCGTCGCGGCCTGCGCGGTCGTGATGACCGGCCAGCGGGTCTCGAACATGAAGGCGAGGCCGTCGTCGATCTTCTGCGGCTTCAGCTCCGCCGCGCTCGCCTTGTCGAAGGTCTCCCGGTCCGGCCCGTGCGCGGACATCATGGTGTGCAGCGAGCCGCCGCCGGGTACGAAGCCGCCCTTTCCGGCCGTCTTGGCGTCGTACGCGCCCTCGATCAGGCCCATGTACTCGCTCATCACGTTGCGGTGGAAGTACGGCGGCCGGAAGGTGTCCTCGCCGACCAGCCAGCGCGGCGCGAACACCACGAAGTCGACCCCGGCCAGGCCCGGTGTGTCCGAGGGCGAGGTCAGCACCGTGAAGATCGACGGGTCCGGGTGGTCGTAGCTGATCGAGCCGATGACGTTGAACCGGCGCAGGTCGTAGACGTACGGGGCGTGGTTGCCGTGCCAGGCGACGACGTCGAGCGGGGAGTGGTCGTAGGTCGCCGTCCAGAGGTTGCCGCAGTACTTGTTGATCACCTCGACCGGGCGCTCCACGTCCTCGTACGCGGCGACCGGGGCCAGGAAGTCCCGCGCGTTGGCGAGGCCGTTGGCGCCGATCGGGCCGAGGTCCGGGAGGGTGAACGGGCGGCCGTAGTTCTCGCAGACGTAACCCCGGGCGGTCTCGTCCAGCAGCTCGACCCGGAAGCGGACGCCGCGCGGGATCAGGGCGACATGGCCGGGTTCGGCGCGCAGCAGGCCCAGTTCGGTGCGGAGCAGCAGCCCGCCGTACTGGGGGACGATCAGCAGCTCGCCGTCGCTGTCGCTGAACACCCGGTCCGTCATCGCCGCGTTGGCGCTGTACAGGTGCACGGCCATGCCGGTGCGCTGGGCCGCGTCGCCGTTGCCGCCGAGCGTCCACAGGCCGGCCACGAAGTCCGTACCGGGGGCGGGCTCGGGGAGCGGGTCCCAGCGCAGCCGGTTCGGGTCGGGCACGGTCTCGGTGAAGGGGGCGGTGCGCAGCGCGCCGTTGTCCGTGCGGACGAACGGGGGATGGGCCGCCGAGGGGCGGATGCGGTACAGCCAGCTGCGGTGGTTGTGGGCGCGGGGCTCGGTGAACGCGGACCCACTCAGCTGCTCCGCGTACAGCCCCAGCGGGGCGCGCTGGGGCGAGTTGCGTCCGTGCGGGAGCGCTCCCGGCACCGCCTCCGAGCTGTGCTGATTCCCGAACCCGGAGGAGTACTCAAGCCCCTCCGCCGTCTTCCTCGCCTGCTCGATGCCGCCCATGTGCGCTCCCGTCCGAAGGAATCCTATGCACAACCGTAGGAATGGAAGCGTGGCGCGTCAACGCCATTCGTCGTGCAGAAGGGGTTCAAAAAGCTGAACAATGCTCTACTCTCCCGCACATGTCGTGGACACGAAGACTTTTGGCGGTTCTGGCGGTGCTCGCCGCCGCACTGCTCGCGGCCCCCGCCGCCCAGGCGCACGAGGAACGGCCGGTCACCCTGCCCGACGGCACCGGCAGCGTCCCCGTGTACCGCACCGGCGAGCCCGACCTCCTGGTGTGCAAGACCGACCGGGCCGACTTCGAGCGCCGCATCTCCGGCTTCCCGGAAGCCCTGAAGGCGCGCAACCTCACGCTCTTCGAGCGGTGCCGCACCTCCGGCTACCGCCACCTCCAGCAGGCGGTCGACGCGGTCGACGGCCCCGGGAAGAACATCGCGATCCTGCCCGGCCTGTACGAGGAGGAGCCCTCGCTCCCCGCGCCGAAGGGGGAGTGCGCCCGCCTCAAGGCGCCCGACTCCAAGCTGGGCTACCAGATCCTCAGCTACGAGCAGCAGGCCCAGTGCCCGCACAACCAGAACCTGGTGGCGATCCTCGGCAAGAAGGACCTCCAGATCGAGGGCACCGGCGCCGCCCGCACCGACGTCGTCATCGACGCCAAGTACCGCAAGCTCAACGCGATCCGCTCGGACAAGTCGGACGGGATCTACTTCCGGAACTTCACGGCCCAGCGCACCACCTTCAACTCGCTCTACGTCCTCGCCCAGGACGGCTTCGTCATCGACGACGTGCTGACCCGCTGGAACGACGAGTACGGCTTCCTGACCTTCGCCAGCGACCACGGCCTGTACAAGAACTGCGAGTCCTACGGCAACGGCGACTCCGGCATCTACCCCGGCAGCGCCTCCGACATCAACGACGGCTACGGCTACGACGTACCGCGCTACTCCATCGAGATCACCGGCTGCCGCAGCCACCACAGCATGGTCGGCTACTCCGGCACGGCGGGCGACTCCGTCTACGTCCACGACAACGAGTTCGACCACAACATGGGCGGCGCCTCGATGGACAGCGCCTTCCCCGGCCACCCCGGACTCCCGCAGAACCACGCCCGCTTCGAGCGCAACCTGATCCACGACAACAACGCCGACTACTACCGCTACGTCGCCGACGGCACCTGCGCCAAGCCGCCCGCCGAGCGGGGTTACGAGGACGGCGTCGTCTGCCCGCAGATCTCCATGCCCCCGGGCACCGGCATCATCACCGCGGGCGGCAACTGGAACCGCTACGAGGACAACTGGATCTACGGCCAGAACCGCGCCGCGTTCTTCCTGAGCGCCGTCCCCGCGTTCATCCGCGGCGAGAACGCCCTCGGCAAGCAGACCGACACCTCGCACCACAACCGCTACTCCGGCAACCACCTGGGCAAGGACAAGAACGGAAAGTCCCGCCCCAACGCCACCGACGTCTGGTGGGACGGCCAGGGCGACGGCAACTGCTGGCAGTCCGACGCGGGTGCCTCGACCCCGCGCTCCCTGCCGAGCTGCGGCGCCGAGCGGGGCGATGTCTCCGGCTCCACCGACCGGCTCGTGGGCGAGCCCGTCAAGCTCGCCCAGCTGCTGGTCTGCGCCGACTACGACGTACGCGCCCGGCGGCTGCCGGCCGGCTGCGACTGGTACGGGGCACGCGGCATCGCCCGCATCGAGGTCCAGGCCGCCCTGGGCATCGCCGTGGTCCTCCTGCTCGTCGGCGGGGTGCTGTGGTGGCGGCGGCTCCGCACCAGCCGGCTCGCCACGGTCGCGTCCGTCCTCGGTGTCATCGGCCTCGGCCTGGACGTGGCCGGGTCCACCATGGGCCTCGCCGCCACCTACGTCCCCGCCGTCGCGCTGCTCCTGACCGGGCTCTGGTGGACCGGCATCGGCCTGGCGCTGCGCCCGGCGCGGCCGGTGTTCGGCTGGGTGACCGTGGTCCTGGGCGCGCTGACGCTGCTCGACGCGCTGGACAAGGGCGTGTTCATGATCCCGTGGATCCCGCTCAGCCCGGCCTGGGTACGGG
This sequence comes from Streptomyces drozdowiczii, assembly GCF_026167665.1. Classification (NCBI taxonomy): domain Bacteria; kingdom Bacillati; phylum Actinomycetota; class Actinomycetes; order Kitasatosporales; family Streptomycetaceae; genus Streptomyces; species Streptomyces drozdowiczii. Next base: position 5,598,938 of record NZ_CP098740.1, read on the forward strand.
GGCTGCTCGGCCTGGTCTGGGTCGTCTGGGCCGTCGTGGCCGCCGCCCGGCACGGTGTCCGCGCCGAAGGCGCGGACGGGGACGGGGGTGCGGAGGGCTCCGACGCGCCGGAGCCCGTGTCTGCCGCCCCCTCCACGCCCGCGCCTGCCGCGCCCGCCCCCTCCGCGAAGCCCGACGCCACCGCTTCGGAAGGCGACCCCTCATGACCCGCGCCCGCCCTGCCGCCCGTCCCGGCCGCGCCCGTCCCGGCCGCGCCCGCCCCGCCCTCGCCCTGCTCACCGCCGCCGTCCTCGTCCTCGGCGCGGGCGCCTGCGGGGGCAGGGCCACCACCCACCACAAGCCCGGCACCAGCCACGCCGAGGACACCGGCAGCAACGGACGGCTCCTGAAGGCCGACGACGGCGACGGCCACCGGCTCCGCCAGGTCGACGCCGACGGCGCCCCCGAGGTGGACCTCGCCGTCCGGCCCGACTCGGAGGACGGCTGGAACGTCCACCTCACCGTGCGCCACTTCCGCTTCACCCCGGACAGCGTGGGCGGCGGCGCGCTCGCCGGACGCGGCCACGCCCGGCTCTTCCTGGACGGCCACCCGCTCGCCCGGGTCTACGGGGCCTGGTTCCACCTCCCCGCATCGCTGCTCCGGGCGGCCGGGGGCGGCACCCGCCTCACCGCGGGGCTCTACGCGGACGACCACACCGCCTGGGCCGTCGGCTCCGCCCCGGTCCGGGCCGCCGCCACGCTCGGCGACGCCTCCGCGAGCCCCGATCCCGACGTCACCACGATCGAGTTGGCCATCAAGGACGGCAAGGTGAGCCCCGCCCCCGGCCGCACCGAGATCGAGAAGGGCCGCACCGTGCGCCTGCGGGTCCGCAGCGACCGGGACGACGTCCTGCACGTCCACGGCTACGACCGGGAGGCGAAGCTCCCCGCCGGACGGACCGTCACGGTCACCTTCACCGCCGACCGCACCGGCCTCTTCGAGGTCGAGACCCATGAGTCGGACCTCCTGCTGACCCAGCTCGCCGTCCGGTGACGGGCGCCCCCGCCCCCGGTGCCGTGCGCGTCCTCGCCCACGGCATCGGGGCCCAGCACGACCTGCCCCTCTCGCCGTTCTACGCGTTCGCCGGGGCCTTCGCCGCGCTCTTCGTCTCGTTCCTCGCGCTCGGCCTGCTCTGGTCGGACTCGCGGTTCACGGGCGACACGGCGGGCCGCCCGCTCCCGGCCGCCGTCCAGCGCCTGGCGGACGCCCGCGCCACCCGGCTCGTCCTCGGCGCGCTCGGCCTGGCCGCCGCGCTCTCCGTCGTGCTGTGGCTGCTCCTCGGGCCCGCCGACCCGGACCGAAATCCGGCGCCCGGCGCGGTCTACGTCCTCCTGTGGGTCGGGCTCGTCCCCGCGTCCCTGCTCCTCGGCCCCGTCTGGCGCCCGCTCAACCCCCTGCGCACCCTGCACCTCCTCGCCTGCCGGGCGCTCGGCCGCGACCCGGAGACCGGCCGACCCCTCCCCGTACGCCTCGGCATGTGGCCCGCCGCGGCCGGGCTCCTCGCCTTCACCTGGCTGGAACTCGTCGCCCCCGACCCCGCATCGCCCACCGCCCTGCTGGTGTTCCTCGGCGTCTACGCGGCCGTCCACCTCGCGGGCGCTGCGGCCTACGGCGCCCCCTGGTTCGACCACGCCGACGCCTTCGAGGTGTACTCCGGCCTCCTCGGCAGGCTCTCCCCGTTCGGCCGTGTCCGTGAAGTCCCGTCTGGCCCGCGACGCCCGGCACGCCCTCTCGCCGCACCGGCCAACATCCCAAGTACGTCCAGTACGAGGGATGTCGGCCGGCACGCCGAGAGCACGCACCAGACGCCGCGGGCCACGCCCTACGGGCGTACGACGGGACTTCACGGACACGGCCGCCGCCGCCCCGCCGACGGCCGCCTCGTCGTCCGCTCGCCGTTCAACGGGCTCGACGCCACGCCCCGGCTCCCCGGACTCGTCGCCACCGTCTGCGTGATGCTCGGCTCCACCGCGTACGACGGCTTCTCCGACGCGCCGCGCTGGATCACCACCGTGCAGACCTCGGAGCTGGGCCGCACCACCACCGCCACCCTGGGGCTGCTCGGCGCCGTCGCCCTCGTCGCCGCCCTGTACGGGCTCTGCGCCGGCGCCACCCGGCTCGTCTGCGGAACGCCGGCCCACCCGCTCACCGCGTTCGCCCACTCACTGGTGCCGATCGCCCTCGGCTACCTCGTCGCCCACTACTTCACGCTCTTCGCCACCGAGGGCCCGCACACCCTCGCGCTGGCGGCCGGCGCGGACCGGCCCACCGTGCCCGAACCGCCCCTGGGACCGGGCGGGGTCGCGACGCTCCAGGTCTTCGCCATCGTCACCGGCCACGTCCTCGGGGTCGTCGCCGCGCACGACAGGTCCGTCCGGCTCATGCCGCCCCGGCGCGCCGTCATCGGCCAACTCCCGCTGCTCGTCCTGATGATCGCGTACACCGTGGGCGGCCTCGCCCTGCTCATCGCCTGAGCCCGGGCTCCCGCCGACGCCTCAGGAGGCCCACGGCATCATGGAAGGCGTGCCCCACACGAACAACCTCCGCCGCGCCCCGGTGCAGCAGCGCAGCGCCGAACGCCTCGCCCGGATCCTCGACGCCTGCGCCGGACTCCTGGACGAGATCGGCTACGAGCAGCTGACCACCCGGGCCGTGGCCCAGCGGGCCGGGGTGCCCATCGGCTCCGTCTACCGCTTCTTCTCCAACAAGCGGGCCCTGGCCGACGCGCTGGCCCGCCGCAACCTGGACAGCTACGCCGAGCGCATCACCGCCCGGCTGACCGCCATCGAGACCGCCGACTGGCGCGGCGCGATCGACGCCGTCCTGGACGAGTACCTGGCGATGAAGCGCACCGTCCCCGGCTTCGCCCTGGTCGACTTCGGCGCCCCCGCACCCGACGAGGACCCGGCCGACGACGCCAACCAGCGCGTCGCGTCCCGGCTCACCGGACTCCTCGCGGGACAGCTCGGCCGGGAGGCCGACGCCGACCTGCTGCGCGCGATCCTGGTCTGCGTGGAGGCGGCCGACGCCCTGCTCAAACTCGCCTTCCGCACCGACCCGTCCGGCGACGACGCCCTCGTCGCCGAGACCCGCGAACTCATCCACGCCTACCTGGCCCGGAGGCTCGACTGACCTCCCCGCGGCTGTGAATGCGGCCGGGGCGTACCCAACTTTGCGCGAGTCATTCCCTCACCGGGCGCAGTGGGCTAATTTCGGGCCACTGCTGCCGCTCCCCACCGCTCCATCACCATCCCTCCCGGGCGGAACACATGACTCGCGCCATCACCCTGAACAACGTCAGCAAGGCGTACGGACGGTCCCCGCGCGCCGTCGACCGTCTCTCGCTCTCCATCGACCCGGGCGAGTTCGTCGTCCTGCTGGGCCCCTCCGGCTGCGGCAAGTCGACCGTGCTCCGCATGATCGCCGGCCTGGAGGACACCAGCGAGGGCGAGATCCTCCTCGACGGCGAACCGGCCAACCACCTCACCCCGCGCGAACGCGGGATGGCCATGGTCTTCCAGAACTTCGCGCTGTACCCGACGATGACCAACCGGGCCAACATCGGCTTCCCGCTGAAGCTGGAGAACCCGCGCGCCGACCACAACGAGCGCATCGAGAACACGGCCAGGATGCTCGGGATCGAGCGCATCCTGGACCGCCTCCCCGGCCAGCTCTCCGGCGGCGAGCGCCAGCGGGTCGCCATGGGCCGGGCCATCTCGCGCCAGCCCTCCGCCTTCCTCATGGACGAGCCGCTGTCCAACCTCGACGCCAAGCTCCGCAACCACCTGCGTGCCGAGATAGCCCAGCTCACCAAGGAACTCGGCGTCACCACCGTGTACGTGACCCACGACCAGGCCGAGGCCATGTCGCTCGGCCACCGGGTCGCCGTCATGCGCGGCGGCGTCCTCCAGCAGGTCAGCCCGCCGCGCGAGGTGTACGCCCTGCCGGAGAACGTGTTCGTCGCCGCGTTCATCGGGACGCCCCGGATCAACCTCCTCCAGGCCGTGGTGCACGCGCCCCTGGAGGGCCGGATGTCCATCGACCTGGGCCGCCAGCGCCTCCCGCTGCCCGAACCGCTCAGCCCCGACCACCAGCTCCTGCGCATCCAGCAGGGCCGCCCGATCATCGTCGGCCTCCGCTCGGAGGCGGTCCGGATCGCCCCGCCCAGCCACGCCCGCCCGGGCGAGGTCGCGCTCAGCGGCATCGTGGAGCACGTCGAATACCAGGGCCACGAGGCGCTGGTCCACCTCAACACCGGCTCCCGGCCCGCCGTGGTCCCCGAGCTGGAATCGGCCCGCACCGACCGGGGACCCGTGCGCAGGCGGCGCGGCGGCCAGGGCGGTACGGGGGTGCTGGAGCGGATCAGGGAGCGCGCCGGCGCCTACGTCGGCGGGTCCGTCGCCGTGCTGGACGCGCCGGAGGCCGACGACCTGCCATCGGGCATGCACAGCCCGGACCGCCCCGCCGTCACCGCGAGCGACCTGGTCGTGCGGACCGGGCCCGACATGATGCTGCGCACCGGCGGCCAGGTGCCCCTGCTGGTCGATCTCGCCCACCTGTACGTCTTCGACCACCAGGGCCGCCGCATCTGCCCGCTGCCGAAGGACGTGCCGGGGCTGGACATGTAGACGGGGCGGCCCGGTACGTGACGGGGGTCTCTGGCGCCTGAAAACTAACAGCGCTAGTTTGGGCTCCGGACGATCCCGTCCGTCACCGCGCCCGGGAGGAACAGCGATGAAGGCCCACGACGGCATGTACATCGGCGGCGCCTGGCGGCCCGCCGCGGGAACGGACACGATCGCGGTCGTGAACCCGGCGGACGAGCAGGTCATCGGCCACGTCCCGGCCGGCACCGCCGAGGACGTCGACGCCGCGGTACGGGCCGCCCGCGCCGCCTTCCCCGGCTGGGCCGCCACCCCGCCCGCCGAGCGCGCCGCCCGCATCGCCGCGCTCCGCGACGTGCTGGGCGTCCGCGTGGAGGAGATCGCGGAGACGGTCACCGCCGAACTGGGCGCCCCGCCCGCGCTCGCCGTCTCCGTGCACGCGGGCCTCCCGGTCCTGGTCGCCGGAACGTACGCCGAGCTGGCCGCCACGTACTCCTTTGAGGAGCGGCACGGCAACTCGACGGTCTACCTGGAGCCCGTCGGGGTCGTCGGCGCGATCACCCCGTGGAACTACCCGCTGCACCAGATCGTCGCCAAGGTGGCCCCCGCGCTGGCCGCCGGCTGCACGGTCGTCCTCAAGCCCGCCGAGGACACCCCGCTCACCGCCCAGCTCTTCGCCGAGGCGGTCGCCGAGGCCGGGCTGCCCGCGGGCGTGTTCAACCTGGTCACCGGCCTCGGCCCGGTCGCCGGACAGGCCCTCGCCGCGCACGAGGACGTCGACCTCGTCTCCTTCACCGGGTCCACCGCGGTCGGACGGCAGATCGGCGCCACGGCCGGCGCCGCCGTCAAGCGCGTCGCGCTGGAGCTGGGCGGCAAGTCCGCCAACGTCATCCTCCCCGGCGCCGACCTCGCCAAGGCGGTCAACGTGGGCGTGGCCAACGTGATGTCCAACTCCGGGCAGACGTGCAGCGCCTGGACCCGGATGCTGGTGGACGCGGAGCGGTACGAGGAGGCCGTGGCGCTCGCGGCGGCGGCCGTCGCCAAGTACGTGCCGGGGGACCGGGTCGGCCCGCTCGTCAACGCCAAGCAGCAGGCCCGGGTGCGCGGTTACATCGAGAAGGGCGTCGAGGAGGGCGCCCGCCTCGTCGCCGGCGGCCCCGAGGCCCCGCTCGCCACCGGCTACTACGTCAGCCCCACGGTCTTCGCCGACGTCACCCCGGAGATGACGATCGCCCAGGAGGAGATCTTCGGGCCCGTCGTCTCGATCCTGAAGTACGAGGACGAGGACGACGCGCTCCGCATCGCCAACGGCACGGTCTACGGGCTCGCGGGCGCGGTCTGGGCCGCCGGCGACGAGACGGCCGTGGCCTTCGCCCGCCGGATGGACACCGGGCAGGTCGACATCAACGGCGGCCGCTTCAACCCGCTCGCGCCCTTCGGCGGCTACAAGCAGTCCGGCGTCGGCCGCGAACTCGGCGCGCACGGCCTGGCCGAATACCTCCAGACCAAGTCCCTCCAGTTCTGAGCCCCGTACCGCCCACCAGCCACCGATCAGCAAGGAGCCAGTCCGTGGTCCGCGCCGCCGTACTGCCCGCCGTCGGAGCTCCGCTGGAGATCACCGACATCGTCCTGCCGGAGCCCGCCCCCGGCCGGGTGCGCGTCCGCCTCGCGGCCGCCGGGGTCTGCCACTCCGACCTCTCGCTGTCCAACGGCACCATGCGGGTGCCCGTCCCCGCGGTCCTCGGCCACGAGGGCGCCGGTACCGTCGTCGCGGTCGGTGAGGGCGTCAGCCATGTCGCCCCGGGGGACGGCGTCGTCCTCAACTGGGCGCCCTCCTGCGGCAGCTGCCACCACTGCGGCATCGGCGAGGTGTGGCTCTGCGCGAACGCCCTGGCCGGTGCGGCCGACCTGCACGCCCGCACCGCCGACGGCACCGACCTGCACCCCGGGCTCAACGTCGCCGCCTTCGCGGAGGAGACCGTCGTCGCCGGGAACTGCGTGCTGCCCGCCCCGGACGGCATCCCGCTCACCGACGCGGCGCTCCTGGGCTGCGCGGTGCTCACCGGCTACGGCGCGGTCCACCACAGCGCCCGGGTCCGCGCGGGGGAGTCCGTCGTGGTGTTCGGCATCGGCGGCGTCGGGCTCGCCGTGCTCCAGTCCGCCCGGATCGCGGGCGCCTCGCAGGTCATCGCGGTCGACGTCTCCCCGGAGAAGGAGGAGCTGGCCCGCCGGGCGGGCGCCACGGACTTCGTCATCGCCTCGGAGACCACGCCCCGGGACGTCCGGAAGCTGACCGGGGGCCAGGGCGCGGACGTGGCCGTGGAGTGCGTGGGGCGGGCGGCCACCATCCGGAGCGCCTGGGAGTCCACCCGCAGGGGCGGCCGCACCACGGTCGTCGGCATCGGCGGCAAGGACCAGCAGGTCACCTTCAACGCCCTGGAGATCTTCCACTGGGGCCGCACCCTGACCGGCTGCGTCTACGGGAACAGCGACCCGGCCCGCGATCTGCCGGTGCTCGCGGACCACATCCGCGCGGGCCGCTTCGACCTCTCCATGATGGTCACCGAACGCATCGGCCTGGACGGCATCCCGGCCGCCTTCGACCACATGATCGCGGGCAGGGGCGGCCGGGCGCTGGTGGTGTTCTAGGCGCGCTTGCGGGCGGGCTCCAGCTGCGCGTACTGCGTCTCCAGCCCGTCCACCAGCGCCCGCAGCCCGGTCTCGAAGGCCCCCTCGTCCACCTGCTGCCGCCGCTCGGCCAGCAGGTGCGCCTGGCCCAGGTGCGGGTAGTCGGCGGGGTCGTACGCCGTCTCGTCGTCCACGAAGCCCCGCGCGAAGGAGCCGAGCGCCGAGCCGGTGATGAAGTAACGCATCAGCGCCCCGATGTACGTGGCCTGCGCCGGCGGCCACCCCGCACGCACCATGGCCCCGAACACGGCGTCCGCGACCCGCAGACCGGCCGGGCGGCGCCCGGGGCCCTGGGCGAGCACCGGGACGATGTGCGGATGCGCGGCCAGCGCGGCCCGGTAGGAGACCGCCCAGTCGTGCAGCGCGGCCCGCCAGTCCCGGGGATCGGACTCCTCGAACATCGACAGGTCGACCTGCGCCGAGACAGCGTCGGCGACCGCGTCCAGGATCTCGTCCTTGTTGCGGAAGTGGTTGTACAGCGAGGGCCCGCTGACCCCCAGCTCGGCCGCCAGCCGACGGGTCGACACCGCGTCGAGCCCTTCGGCGTCCACGAGGGCGCTCGCCGTCTCGACGATGCGTTCTCTGCTCAGGAGGGGCTTGCGCGGGCGGGCCATGCCGCACATAGTAGGCCCTGCGATCCAAAAACTAGCAGTGCTAATTAAAGCGGAGGGTGCGGCCGATGAACCTGGAGCTGAGCGAGGAGCAGGAAGCCGTCCGGCAGCTCGCGCGGGACTTCGTGGCCCGCGATGTCGCCCCGTACGCGGCCGAGTGGGACCGGTCCGAGAACGTCGACAAGTCGATCGTCAAGAAGCTCGGCGCCCTCGGCTTCCTCGGCCTGACCGTCCCCGAGGAGTGCGGCGGCTCGGGCGGCGACCACCTCGCGTACTGCCTGGTGACCGAGGAGCTGGGCCGGGGCGACTCCTCGGTGCGCGGGATCGTCTCGGTCTCCCTCGGCCTGGTCGCCAAGACCGTCGCGGCCTGGGGCGACGAGGAGCAGAAGCGCGCGTGGCTGCCCCGGCTCACCTCGGGCGACGCGGTCGGCTGCTTCGGGCTCACCGAACCCGGCACCGGCTCGGACGCGGGCAGCCTGGCGACCCGGGCCGTGCGGGACGGCGCCGACTACGTGATCAACGGCAGCAAGATGTTCATCACCAACGGCACCTGGGCCGACGTGGTGCTGCTCTTCGCCCGCACCAACGACACCCCCGGCCACAAGGGCGTCTCCGCCTTCCTGGTCCCCGCCGACACCCCCGGCCTCACCCGCCGCACCATCCACGGCAAGCTCGGCCTGCGCGGCCAGGCCACCGCCGAACTGGTCCTGGAGGACGTCCGGGTGCCCGCGAGCGCCCTGCTGGGCCCCGAGGGCAAGGGCTTCTCGATCGCCATGTCGGCCCTGGCCAAGGGCCGGATGTCGGTGGCGGCCGGCTGCGTCGGCATCGCCCAGGCGGCCCTGGACGCGGCCGTCGGATACGCCGGTGAGCGCGAGCAGTTCGGCAGGCCCATCGCGGGCTACCAGCTCGTCCAGGAGCTCATCAGCGACATCTCCGTGGACGTCGAGGCGGCGCGCCTGCTCACCTGGCGGGTCGCCGACCTCATCGACCGGGGCCAGGACTTCGCCACCGCCGCGTCCCGGGCCAAGCTCTTCGCCTCCGAGGCCGCCGTCCGCGCCGCCAACAACGCGCTCCAGGTCTTCGGCGGCTACGGCTACATCGACGAGTACCCGGTCGGCAAGCTGCTCCGGGACGCCCGCGTGATGACGCTCTACGAGGGCACCAGCCAGATCCAGAAGCTGATCATCGGCCGCGCCCTGACCGGGGTTTCGGCGTTCTGAGTACCGTCTGAGTATCCGAACCGATGTGGTGTGCGTCATACCGTCGGATGCTGGGCGCCATGAGTGAGACGACACCGGTCAAACAGCAGACCACCGGCGCCTACTTCGGGCAGGCCGTCGCGTCCTTCGGGATCGCGATGGCCGCGGTGACCCTCGGAATCTACTTCCTCGACGCCGACGCCTGGGTGCGGGCCTTCCTCGCCATCGGCGTCCTCTACCTGGTCACGTCCTGCTTCACCCTGGCCAAGGTCATCCGGGACCGGCAGGAGGCGGGCCAGTTCGTCAGCCGGGTCGACCAGGCCCGGCTGGAGAAGATCCTCGCCGAGCACGACCCCTTCCAGAAGCTCTGACGCCCTTCCGCGCAACGTCTCCCTAAGCGCTTGCTCAGGATCGGGGTATGGTGTGCGTCCTGGACTGAGAGGGGCGAGCGAGATGAGCACGGCGCAGGAGACCGACGCCGAGGACCCGCCGTGGGCCGAGGTGACGCCCGAGGCCGCCCGGCGGCTCCTCGTCGCGGCCGTCGACGCCTTCGCCGAGCGCGGGTACCACGCGACCACCACCCGGGACATCGCGGGCCGCGCCGGAATGAGCCCCGCCGCGCTCTACATCCACTACAAGACGAAGGAAGAGCTGCTCCACCGGATCAGCCGGATCGGCCACGACCGGGCCCTGGCCGTGCTGGAGGCCGCCGCCGACGGCGACGGCACGGCCGCCGAACGGCTCGCCACCGCCGTACGCTCCTTCGTCCGCTGGCACGCCGAACGGCACACCACCGCCCGCGTGGTCCAGTACGAGCTGGACGCGCTCGGCGAGGAGCACCGCACCGAGATCATCGCGCTGCGCCGCAGGACCGACGCGGTGGTGCGCCGGATCATCGGTGAGGGCGTCGCCTCCGGCGAGTTCGACGTGCCGGACGTGCCGGGCACCACGCTCGCGGTGCTGTCGCTCTGCATCGACGTGGCGCGCTGGTTCAACGCGCAGGGCAGCCGGACCCCCGACGAGGTCGCCGAGCTGTACGCCGGTCTGGTGCTGCGGATGGTCGCCGCCGGGCGCTGAGCACGGCCGAACGCCCCCGGTCCCCTTATGGGGCCGGGGGCGTTCGCGTACGTACGCGGGCGGGCGCGGGCTCAGAAGTAGTAGCGCGACACCGACTCGGCGACGCAGGCCGGCTTGTCGCCGCCCTCGCGCTCGACCGTCACGACGGCGGTGATCTGCACGCCGCCGCCCGCCTCCTCGACGCTCTTCAGGACGGCCGTCGCGCGCACCCGCGAGCCGACGGGCACGGGGGAGGGGAAGCGGACCTTGTTGGTGCCGTAGTTGATGCCCATCTTCGCGCCCTCGACCGCCATCACCTGCGGGACGAGCACCGGCAGCAGCGACAGCGTCAGATAGCCGTGCGCGATGGTCTTCCCGAACGGGCCGGCCGCCGCCTTCTCCGGGTCCACATGGATCCACTGGTGGTCGCCGGTGGCGTCGGCGAACAGGTCGATCCGCTTCTGGTCGACCTCCAGCCAGTCGCTGTACCCCAGCTGCTCGCCCACGCCGTCCCGCAGCTCCTGCGCGGACTCGAAGACCCTCGGCTCAGCCATGTCCCTGCTCCCTGCCCTTCACACTCTCCTGATCGTCCACGCTGTCTAAGCGCTTGCTCAGCATTGTGCTCAGGTGCGTTCCTGTCAACGACGGACCGGCGGCCGGGCGGGGGACGTAGGCTTCGACGGGTGCCCCAGATCCCGCAGACACTTCACGAACTCACCGTCGGCCAGCTCTCCGCGCGCAGCGGCGCCGCCGTGTCGGCCCTGCACTTCTACGAGGCCAAGGGCCTGATCAGCAGCCGCCGCACCAGCGGCAACCAGCGCCGCTACAGCAGGGACGCGCTGCGCCGGGTCGCCTTCGTCCGCGCGGCACAGCGGGTGGGCATCCCGCTGGCCACCATCCGCGAGGCGCTGGCCGAACTCCCCGAGGAGCGCACCCCGAACCGCGACGACTGGGCGCGGCTCTCGCACGCCTGGCGCTCCGAGCTGGACGACCGGATCAAGCAGCTGGGCCGGCTCCGCGACCACCTCACCGACTGCATCGGCTGCGGCTGCCTCTCGCTGGAGACCTGCGTCCTGTCCAACCCGGACGACATCAGCGGCGAGAAGATCAGCGGCTCGCGCCTGATGCCGGAGCGCAAGGCGGCGGACCGCGCACCGGCCGACCGCGCACCGGCGAAGCGTGAACCGGCGGAGAGCGCCGAGGGCTGCTGCTGACCGACGCGTGCCGGGCGGTCCGCGCGCGGCGGGCCGCCCGTCCGTCCCTCAGGCCACCGTCGCCAGATCGCCCGCCCGGTCCCGGCGGGCCCGCGCCAGGGCCGCCGGGGTGAGCACGGGCTGCGGCACCACGATCCCGCACCCCGTGCAGACCGGGCCCGACCACGGCTCGCTGTCCAGGTCGTGCCGCCAGGTGATCCCGGTCTTGCCGCACACCGGGCAGCCGGCCCCGGGCTCCGCCTCCAGGGCCGAGATCAGCCGGGCCAGCACCTCGGCGAGCGGGGCCGAGGGGTGGACCGCCGGGTCGTCGCAGCGCGCGACGCCGTTGCCGCCCCAGGTGCGCCGGTGCCAGTCGTCGAAGGCACCGGGCCGACGCAGCCCCCGGTGCTTCTCGCGCCTGCGGCGCTCCGCGAACCCCGCCTCGTAACCGAGCCAGACCGTGCGGGCCCGTTCCAGCTCGTCCAGTGCCCGCACCAGTCGCACCGGGTCCGGGGCCCGGTCCTCGGGGGCTATGCCGTGCCGTGCGCACAGATGGTCCCAGGTCGCCCGGTGCCCATAGGGGGCGAAGCGTTCCAGGCACTTGCGCAGCGAGTACCGCCGCAGCGCCAGATCGCTTCTCGGGTCGCGGACCTGTCTCGCCAGACTCCGGAAACCGGCCATTGAGCCGCCACCTCCGTCGCTCGTACTCCGTCGCCCGTACTTCGGCGTCAGGGGATGGACGTACGCCTGCCCGGATCGGCTCCATCCAAAGGCCGAACCGTCCGAAAGATGAGACGCCGCACAGAATCCGGCGGCATGTGGCGATTCGGAAAAGGTGACCGATGTTCATCTTACCGGCCGGTCATACCGCCAGTAACCTGCGGCGCATCGGCCTCTCGGAGGAGTACGCATGCCCCCACGCACCCGTATGACCCGCACCGGTACCACCAGAGCCGCCGCCCTCGCCGCGGCTCTCGCCCTCGGCACGTCCCTGCTCGCCGCCGCCCCCACGCGGGCGCCGCGGAGGCGGACCCCGTCCCCGACTACTGCCAGGGCCAGTGCGACGACATCCTGCCGCCCGGCGAGAACGGCAACGCCACCCTGGTGGAGATCCTGGGCAACAAGGCGTTCGGCACCCATCCCGCGCACAGCGACGACCAGCTCGACCGCTACAACGGGCTGGTCGCCGGGCACACCGGGCTCACCGACCAGAAGCTCACCGACTTCTTCAACGACGCCTCGTTCGGCGTCCCGAAGGACCAGGTCGAGTCCGTCACCTCGCCGCGCGACGACGTCACCATCACCCGCGACAAGTCCTCCGGCGTCCCGCACATCAAGGGCACGACGCGCTACGGCACCGAGTTCGGCGCCGGGTACGCGGCCGGGCAGGACCGGCTGTGGCTGATGGACCTCTTCCGGCACATCGGGCGCGGCGAGCTGACCTCGTTCGCCGGCGGGGCCCTCGCCAACCAGGGCCTGGAGCAGCAGTTCTGGCCGCAGGCCCCGTACACCGAAGCCGATCTGGAGGCCCAGGTCGACTACATCAGGACCCATGAGGGGGCCAGGGGCGAACAGGCCATGGCGGACGCGCAGGCGTACGTCGACGGCATCAACGCCTACCGCAAGAAGTCCAAGGACGGCCGCTACTTCCCCGGCGAGTACGTCCTGACCGGCAAGATCGACGCCATCACGAACATCGGCGAGATCCAGCCGTTCAAGCTGACCGACCTGATCTCCATCGCCTCGGTCGTCGGCGGCCAGTTCGGCGGCGGGGGCGGCGGCGAGGTCCAGGCGGCCCTGTCGCTGCTCTCCGCGCAGCAGAAGTACGGCGTCGCCGAGGGCACGAAGGTCTGGGAGTCGTTCCGCCAGCGCAACGACCCCGAGGCCGTGCTCACGATCCACGACGGCACCTCCTTCCCGTACGCCAACAAGCCCGAGAACGCCGTCGGCACGGCCCTCCCGGACCGGGGTTCCGTCACCGCCGAGCCCCTCATTTACGACCGCACCGGCTCCGCGGGCACGGGCGTGAAGGCCCCGGTCAAGGCGCCCTCCACGCTCAAGAAGGCGCAGGGCATCTTCGACAACGGCGTCATCCCGGAGGGCTCGCTGCCCGGGTCCGGCTCCGGCGCCCAGAAGCGCGGGATGTCCAACGCCCTGGTGGTGTCCGGCAAGAGCACCGCGAGCGGACACCCGATCGCCGTGTTCGGGCCGCAGACCGGCTACTTCGCCCCGCAGCTGATGATGCTCCAGGAGCTCCAGGGCCCCGGCATCAGCGCGCGCGGCGTCTCCTTCGCCGGTGTCGGCATGTACATCCAGATGGGCCGGGGCCAGGACTACGCCTGGAGCGCCACCTCGGCGGGCCAGGACATCACCGACACGTACGCGATCGACCTCTGCGAGCCCGACGGCTCCACGCCCACCAAGGACTCCACGCACTACCTCTACCGGGGCACCTGCACCGCGATGGAGAAGATGGAGAAGACCAACTCCTGGAAGCCGACCGTCGCGGACTCCACCGCCAAGGGCTCGTACCGCATGCAGGTCTGGCGCACGAACTACGGCATCGTCACCCACCGCGCCACCGTGGGCGGCAAGCCCGTCGCGTACACCACGCTCCGCTCGACGTACCGCCACGAGGCCGACTCGATCATCGGCTTCCAGATGCTGAACGACCCGGCGTACGTCACCGACGCGGCCTCCTTCCAGCGGGCGGCGAGCAACATCGACTACGCCTTCAACTGGTTCTACGCCGACTCCCGCACCGCCGCCTACTACAACAGCGGCATGAACCCGGTGCGCCCGTCCGGCGTCGACCCGGCGCTCCCGATCCGCGCCGAGAAGGCGTACGAGTGGCAGGGCTACGAGCCGGGCGCCAACACCGCCTCGTACACCGCCTTCGCCGAGCACCCGCACTCCAGCGGCCAGGACTACTACATCTCCTGGAACAACAAGCAGGCCGAGGGGTACGCCGCTTCGGGCTTCGGGCTCAGCGCGGTGCACCGCGGCGACCTGCTGGACGACCGGGTCTCGGCCCTCGTCGCCGAGGGCGGCGTGACCCGCGCCTCGCTCACCCGGGCCATGGCGGACGCGGCCCTCACCGACCTGCGCGGCGAGCAGTTGCTGCCCGAGCTGCTGAAGGTCATCCGCTCCCAGCCGGTCACCGACCCGGACCTGAACGCGGCGGTCCAGCAGCTGGACTCCTGGCGCGCGGCGGGCGCCCAGCGCAAGGAGACGAGCCCCGGTTCGCACGCGTACGCCCACGCCGACGCGGTCCGGATCATGGACGCGTGGTGGCCGAGGCTGATCGAGGCGGAGTTCCGCCCGGGGCTCGGTGACGACCTGTACGGGGCGCTCACCGCGAACCTCGCCACCGACGAGTCCCCGGCCGCCAGCCACGGGCCGAGCGGGGCGCACAGCGGATCGGCCTTCCAGTACGGCTGGTGGGGCTTCGCCGACAAGGACCTGCGCCAGGTGCTCGGGCAGCCGGTCAAGGGCCCGCTGGCCAAGTCGTACTGCGGCGGCGGCGACCTGAGCGCCTGCCGTACGGCGCTGCTGAACTCGCTCAAGGAGGCGGCGGCGGTGCCGGCGGCCGAGGTCTACCCGGCCGACGACAGCTGCAAGGCCGGCGACCAGTGGTGCACGGACTCGATCATCCACCGTGCGCTGGGCGGCATCGCCCAGAAGGCCATCCACTGGCAGAACCGCCCGACGTACCAGCAGGTGGTGGAGTTCCCGAGCCACCGGTAAACCCAGCCCGTCCGGCGTTCGAGGACGGAACCACTGCGCAGGGCGGGCCCGCACCCGCATCACCGCTCCACGCGGGCCCGCCCGACCCTCACCGGTACTGCAGATACCGCTTCCGCACGGCCCGGAACTTCGCGAGGTCCGACGCCCACGCGCCGACCACCTCGTCCACGTCCGCCCCCGCATCGATCATCGTCCGCACCCGCGTGTTCCCCGTCAGCTTGTCGATCCAGTTGTCCGACCGCCACGCGAACCCGCTCCACGTCCGCTTCGCGGTGATCAGCAGCGCGATCCCCGTACGCACCGGGTCGAAGACCTCGCGGTCCAGGACGTGCAGCTGCACCCCGCCCACCGTGACGCCCTGGAACTTCGAGAACGTCGGCGCGAAGTACGCCTCGCGGAACGCCACTCCGGGCAGTTCCAGCGCGTTGGCCGCGTCCGCCCACTTGTGGTCGATGCCCTCCGCGCCCAGCAGTTCGAACGGGCGGGTCGTGCCGCGCCCCTCGGAGAGGTTCGTCCCCTCGAACATGCAGGTGCCGGAGTAGACGAGCGCCGTGTCGGGCGTCGGCATGTTGGGGCTCGGCGGCACCCACGGCAGGCCCGTCGCGTCGAAGAAGTCGGAGCGCGACCAGCCCGACATCTTCACGATCTCCAGCTCGGCCGGGCGGGCCTTCAGGAACTCCCCGTTGAACAGCAGCGCCAGCTCGGTCACGGTCATCCCGTGCGCCTGGGAGATCTCCCGGCGGCCCACGAACGTGCCGAACGCCGGGTCCAGGACCGGCCCGAGCGCCGCCCGCCCGGTCACCGGGTTCGGCCGGTCGAGCACGACGAACTTCTTGCCCGCGAGCGCGGCGGCCTCCATGCAGTCGTACAGCGTCCAGATGTACGTGTAGAAGCGGGCACCCGCGTCCTGGATGTCGAAGACGATGGTGTCCACACCGGACGCGGTGAAGATGTCCGCGAGCGCCTGACCGCTCTTCAGGTACGTGTCGTAGACCGGGAGCCCGGTCGCCGGGTCGTCGTAACGCCCCTCCGAGCCGCCCGCCTGCGCGGTGCCCCGGAAGCCGTGCTCGGGGCCGAAGACGGCGGTGAGGTTCACCCGGTCGTCCGGGTGCATCACGTCCACGATGTGCCGGACGTCGGACGTGATCCCGGTCGGGTTGGTGACGATGCCGACGCGCTGCCCCTTCAGCAGGGCGTAGCCGTCCGCAGCCAGCCGGTCGAAGCCGGTACGGACCCGCTGCCCGCCCCCGTGGCCGTTCCCGTGCCCGTGGCCCTTGCCGTGCGACGCACCGGCGGCCGCGGGGCCGGCCGATGCGGCCGTGGCCGCGAGGGCTCCCATCGCACCGCCGGCGGTCAGCAAACCACGCCTGGACAGGCTCATTCGGCTACCTCCAAGATCGCGACGAGTGTCATGGCCACGCACGCTAGCGCGCCGAGCGGCCCGGGGGAACGTGTCGGACGGGCCTGCCGCGCCGGGAGTGGCCGATGGGACGCCGCCACCCCTTCCCGCACGACACCCCTTCCCACACGACATACCGACTGGTTAGTCTGCCGGTGTAGTCGGCTGAGAGGTGCGAGAGCGATGAGTACGGTGCAGGGCGCGGGCGTGGTGGTCACCGGGGCCGGAGGCGGCATCGGCGCCGCCCTCGCCCGCAGATTCGCCGCCGAGGGCGCACGGGTCGTCGTCAACGACCTCGACGCGTCCCGGATCGAGGCGCTGGCCGACGAGATCGGCGCCACCGCCGTCGCCGGGGACGCCTCCCGGATCGTGGACACCGCCCGGGACGCCCTGGACGGCACCGTCGACGTGTACTGCGCCAACGCGGGCCTCGCCTCGCCCGGCGACCCGATGGCCGACGAGGAGGTCTGGGCCGCGGCCTGGGACGTCAACGTGATGGCCCACGTCCGGGCGGCCCGCGCGCTGCTCCCGGACTGGCTGGAGCGCGGCAGCGGCCGGTTCGTCGCCACCGCGTCCGCCGCCGGGCTGCTCACCATGATCGGCGCGGCCCCGTACAGCGTCACCAAGCACGGCGCGGTCGCCTTCGCGGAGTGGCTGTCGCTGACCTACCGGCACCGGGGCGTGAAGGTCCACGCCATCTGCCCGCAGGGCGTGCGTACGGACATGCTCACCGCCGCCGGATCGGCCGGCGAACTCGTCCTCGCCCCCGGCGCCATCGAGCCCGAGGCCGTCGCGGACGCCCTGTTCGACGCCATGGCCGAGGACCGCTTCCTGGTCCTGCCGCACCCCGAGGTCGCCGGCTACTACGAAGCCAGGGCCGCCGACACCGACCGCTGGATCCGTGGGATGAACCGCCTCCAGCGCACCTGGGAGGAGACCGGAGCATGACCGAGTCCATCTACGCGGCGAAGCCCTGGCTCCCGCTGCTCAGCGAGGCCCAGCGGGCCCCCGTCCACCCCGCCGAGACCCTGGTGCACGCCTTCCGTGAGTCCGTGGACCGCACCCCGGGCCATCCGGCGCTCGCCTACTTCGACGGCCGCCTCACCTACCGCGAGACGGACGAGCTGTCCGACTCCGTGGCCGGCCACCTCGCCGCCCGGGGCCTGGAGCGCGGCGACCGGGTCGCGATCATGCTCCAGAACTCCCCGCAGTTCGTCCTCGCGCTCCTCGGCGCCTGGAAGGCCGGCGCCACCGTCGTCCCGCTCAACCCGATGTACAAGTCCGCCGAGGTCGGGCACGTACTCAAGGACGCCCAGGTCACCGCCCTGATCTGCGCCGACCGGGCCTGGGAGGCGTACCTCCGGGACACCGCCGCGGCCGCGCCCGGCGTCCGGATCGCGCTCACCGCCTGCGAGCTGGACCTCCAGACGGAGAACGACGAGCGGGTCCTGAACTTCGAGCGGCTGCCCGTCGCCGGGGACGCCGACGACCTGGTCGCCGTAGCCCGGCAGGGCCTCGCCGCCCCCGCCGGACGGCAGCTCACCGCCGCCGACACCGCGCTGATCAGCTACACCTCCGGGACCAGCGGCACCCCCAAGGGCGCCCTGAACTCCCACGGCAACATCATGGTCAACGCCGAACGCCAGCGCACCGGCCACTCCGTCCCCGAGGGCGCCGCCTACTTCGCGCTCGCCCCGCTCTTCCACATCACCGGCATGGTCTGCCAGCTGGCCGCCTGCCTCACCAACGGCGGCACCCTCGTCCTCGCCTACCGCTTCCACCCCGGGGTCGTCCTCGACGCCTTCGCCGAGCACCGCCCCGCGTACACCGTCGGGCCCTCCACCGCCTTCATGGCGCTGGCCGCCACGCCCGGCGTGACGCCCGAGCACTTCGCGTCCTTCCAGGTCATCTCCTCCGGCGGCGCCCCGCTGCCGCCCGCGCTGGTGGAGCAGTTCCGGGAGGGCTTCGGCCCGTACATACGCAACGGCTACGGCCTCACTGAGTGCACCGCCCCCTGCGCCTCCGTGCCCCCGGAGCGCGAGGCGCCCGTCGACCCGGTCTCCGGCACCCTCTCGGTCGGCGTGCCGGGACCCGACACCGTCGTACGGATCCTGGACGAGAACGGCGCCGAGGTGCCCTTCGGGGAGCAGGGCGAGATCGCGGTGCGCGGCCCGCAGGTCGTCTCCGGCTACTGGGGACTCCCCGAGGCCACCGCGGCCGCCTTCCCCGACGGCGAGCTGCGCACCGGCGACATCGGCTTCATGGACCGCGAGGGCTGGCTCTACGTGGTCGACCGCAAGAAGGACATGATCAACGCCTCCGGCTTCAAGGTGTGGCCCCGCGAGGTGGAGGACGTCCTCTACACGCACCCGGCCGTCCGCGAGGCCGCCGTCGTCGGCGTGCCCGACGCCTACCGGGGCGAGACCGTCCGGGCCTACGTCAGCCTGCGCCCGGGCGCGTCCGTGGAACCGGACGAGCTGGGCGCGTACTGCAAGGAACGGCTCGCCGCGTACAAGTACCCGCGCGAGGTCGAGATCCTGGCCGAGCTGCCCAAGACGGCAAGTGGGAAGATCCTCAGGCGGGAACTGCGTTCAGCCCGCTAGAACAGACATACGCGTACGCACGGAAGGAAGGCGGCGGCTATGGCCAAGGAGACGGACGGGAGCGGCACCCCCGTCCCGCAGCGACTGCTGGCCGCCGCCACCCGGCTCTTCGCCGAGCAGGGCTACGACCGCACCTCGGTGCAGGAGATCGTGGAGGCGGCCGGCGTCACCAAGGGGGCGCTGTACCACTACTTCGGCTCCAAGGAGGACCTGCTCCAGGAGGTGTACGCCCGGGTGCTGCGCCTCCAGCAGGAGCGGCTCGACGCCTTCGCGAACGCCGAGGCGCCGATCGAGCAGCGGCTGCGGGACGCCGCGGCCGACGTGGTCGTCACCACCATCGAGAACCTGGACGACGCCTCGATCTTCTTCCGCTCCATGCACCACCTGAGCCCGGAGAAGAACAAGCAGGTACGGGGCGAGCGGCGGCGCTACCACGAGCGCTTCCGCGCCCTGGTCGAGGAGGGCCAGCGCAGCGGGGTCTTCTCCACGGCCACCCCGGCGGACCTCATCGTGGACTACCACTTCGGCTCGGTCCACCACCTGTCGACCTGGTACCGGCCGGACGGCCCCCTCACCCCGCAGGAGGTCGCGGACCACCTGGCCGACCTGCTGCTCCGGGCGCTCAGACCGTAACGGGGACGGGCTCCTCGCCGCACAGCTGCCCGAGCAGCGCTTCCGCCGCCGGGTTGCGCGGCCGGGGCGCCCGGCCCACCAGCAGCACCGTCCGGCCCGGCTCGGGCTGCCGGATGGTCACGCACGGCAGCCCCGCGTCCTGGCCGATCCGGCGCGGCACGATCGCCACCCCGATGCCCGCCCGGACGAGGTCGACCAGCAGCCGGATCTGCGTGACGTCACAGGTGATCCGGCGTTCCAGACCGCAGTGCGCGGCCAGCCGGCGCACCGCCGTCTCCAGGCCCGTACCCGCCCGGAAGTCCACGAACGGCTCGTCGGCGAGGTCCTTGATCAGGGTGCGACCGGCCGTCGCGAGGGGGTGCCCGGGCGCGGTGATCAGCACCAGCTCCTCGTGCCAGGTGGCGAAGGCGGTGATGCCCTCGGGCAGGTCGGCGGTGTCCGGCGCCAGATAGGCGAGGTCCAGCTCCCCGGCGCGCACCGCCGCCACCAGCTCCGGTGTCGTCGCCTCGCGCAGGGAGATCTGCACCCCGGGCCACAGCCGGTGGAACGCGGCCAGCTCGGCGGCCAGGTCGACGCAGGTCAGCGTCTGGATCGTGCCGACCCGGACCCGCCCGGTGGCCAGCCCCGAGACGGCCGCGACCGCGTCCCGGGCGGCGTCCGTACCCGCGAGCACGGTGCGCGCGGCGGGCAGCAGCGCCCGGCCCGCCTCGGTGAGGACGACCCGGCGGCCGGTGCGGTCGAAGAGTTCGGCGCCCAGCTCCCGTTCCAGGTTGCGCACGGACGTGCTCAGCGCCGACTGCACGATGAGTTCGGCGCGGGCGGCGGCGGTGAAGCTGCCGTGCGTCACCACCGCCATGAAGTGGCGGAGCTGGCGAATCTCCATGCATCTACATTATCGATGGCTCGCAGCGAATCCATCTGTTGGACCGCCTCCGGGACCGGCGCCAAGCTGGATTCATGGCGCACATCCAGAGCTCCACCCGCATCCCCGCCCTGTGGACCGCGGCCTACGGCCGCCGCCCCCTCCCGGTCCGGCTGCTGGCCCGCACCCTGCTGCGGGTACGGGCCTTCGCCCGCGAACTGGCCCTGGCCGATCACGTACCGACCGGGGGCTATTGAACCGCTACAGGTACTTCTTGATCTCCCGCCGGGCCAGCGAGCGCTGGTGGACCTCGTCCGGGCCGTCCGCGAGCCGCAGCGTCCGGGCCGAGGCCCACAGCTCGGCCAGCGGGAAGTCCTGGCTCACCCCGCCCGCGCCGTGCAGCTGCACCGCCTGGTCGAGGATGGCGACCACCGCGCGCGGGGTGGCGATCTTGATGGACTGGATCTCGGTGTGCGCGCCCCGGTTGCCGACGGTGTCCATCAGCCAGGCCGTCTTCAGCACCAGCAGCCGCAGCTGCTCGACGGTGACCCGGGCGTCCGCGATCCAGTTCTGTACGACGCCCTGCTGGGCCAGCGGCTTGCCGAAGGCGGTACGGGAGACCGCGCGCCGGCACATCAGCTCGATCGCGCGCTCCGCCATGCCGATGAGCCGCATGCAGTGGTGGATGCGCCCCGGACCCAGCCGGGCCTGGGCGATGGCGAAGCCGCCGCCCTCCTCGCCGATCAGGTTCGACGCCGGCACGCGCACGTCCTCGAAGACGACCTCCGCGTGGCCGCCGTGCCAGTGGTCCTCGTAGCCGTACACCCGCATGGCGCGCTTCACCGTCAGACCGGGGGTGTCCCGGGGCACCAGGATCTGCGACTGCTGGCGGCGGATGTCCGCGCCGTCCGGGTCCGTCTTGCCCATCACGATGAAGACCTCGCAGTCCGGGTTCATCGCCCCGGAGATGTACCACTTGCGGCCGTTGATGACGTAGTCACCGCCGTCGCGGGTGATCCGGGTCTCGATGTTGGTCGCGTCCGAGGAGGCGACCTCCGGCTCCGTCATCGCGAAGGCCGACCGGATCTCCCCGGCCAGCAGCGGCTCCAGCCACCGCTTCTTCTGCTCGTCCGTGCCGAACTCGGCCAGCACCTCCATGTTCCCGGTGTCCGGCGCCGCGCAGTTCGTCGCGGTCGGCGCCAGACGCGGCGAGCGGCCCAGGATCTCCGCCAGCGGCGCGTACTGGAGGTTGCTCAGACCGGCCCCGTGCTCCGTGCCCGGCAGGAAGAGGTTCCACAGGCCCTGCCGGCGGGCCTCCGCCTTCAGGTCCTCCACGACCTGCGGGGTCTGCCAGGGCGAGTCCAGCCCGTCGCGCTGCTCGTCCGCGATCCGCTCGGCCGGGTAGACGTGCTCGTCCATGAAGGCGAGGAGCCGGGTGCGCAGCTCCTCGGTGCGGGCGTCGAATGCGAAGTCCATGGGGGGTTCAGCCTTCCTGGAGGGTGGTGAGGCCGTGCTCGATGAAGACGGGGACGAGATCGCCGATGCGGTCGAAGCCGCCGCCGACCGTCTGGCCCAGCGTGTAGCGGTAGTGGATGCCCTCCAGGATCACGGCGAGCTTGAACCAGGCGAAGGCCGTGTACCAGGAGAGGGCGGAGGTGTCGCGGCCGGACCGGGCCGCGTAGCGCTCGATCAGCTCGGCGGGCGCCGGGTGGCCGGGCGCGCCGCTGGTCGTGGAGACCGGCGACTCCGGCAGCCCCAGGTCGGAGCTGTACATGACGAGCAGCCCGAGGTCGGTGAGCGGGTCGCCGAGCGTGGACATCTCCCAGTCGAGGACGGCCTTGATCTCGTCGTCGGCGCCGATCAGCGCGTTGTCCAGGCGGTAGTCGCCGTGCACCACGGTGGGCGCGGGGGAGACGGGCAGCGCGCGGCCGAGCGCCGCGTGCAGCTCCTCGATGCCGGGCAGTTCGCGGTTGCGGGAGGCGGCCAGCTGCTTGCCCCAGCGGCGCAGCTGCCGGTCGAGGAAGCCCTCGGGCCGCCCGAAGTCGCCGAGCCCGACCGCCTCGGGGTCCACGGCGTGCAGCTCGACCAGCGTGTCGACCAGGGCGAGCACCGCGGCGCGGGTGCGCTCGGGGCCGAGCGGGACCAGCTGCTCGGCCGTGCGGTACGGGGTGCCCTCCACGTACTCCATGACGTAGAAGGGCGCGCCGATGACCGCGTCGTCCTCGCAGAGCAGGAGCGGTTCGGGGACCGGTACCGCCGTCGGGTGCAGGGCGCTGATCACCCGGTGCTCGCGCTTCATGTCGTGCGCGGTGGCCAGGACGTGCCCGAGCGGGGGCCGCCGGACGACCCACTGGGCGGTGCCGTCGGTGACGACGTACGTCAGGTTCGACCGGCCGCCCTCCACGACGCGGGCGTCGAGCGGTCCGCCCACCAGGCCCGGGCGCTCGCGGTCCAGGTGTCCGCGCAGCCGGTCGAGGTCGAGACCTGGCGGATGGACGTGGCTCATCGTGCGTACCTCCGGAGTGGGCGAACGGTCGCTCTCATGATGCCGACCAGTCGGTATGTCGTCCAGTGCGTCCCCGGAACCGGATGCGGAGTCTCCGGTCCCGGTACCGCCGGCCTCTGGTATTCGGTCGCATCCCTGAATAGGGTTCACGTATGGATACCGCGCTGCTCATCGACGAAGTCCGGCTCACCCCGATCCTCATCGCCGACCCGCCCCTGCTCAACACCCAGGGCGTCCACCAGCCGTACACGCCCCGGCTCGTCGTGGAGGTCGTCACCCGGGGCGGGGTCACCGGGATCGGGGAGACCTACGGCGACGGCAAGTACCTCGAACTCGCGAGGCCGCTGGCCGCCGCCCTGCCCGGACGGCCGGTCAGCGATGTGAACGGACTGTTCGCCCTCGCCGACGAGGTGTGCGGCGACTCACGGGCGGCCGACGAGCGGGTCGACGCGGGCGGGCTGCGCGGCGTCCAGACCGCGGACAAGCTGCGGCTCTCGGTCGTCTCCGGCTTCGAGGTGGCCTGCCTGGACGCGCTCGGCAAGGCCGTCGGGCTCCCGGTGCACGCGCTGCTCGGCGGGAAGGTCCGCGACCGGGTCGAGTACAGCGCGTACCTCTTCTACCGCTGGGCCGAGCACCCGGCGGGCGGCGAGCGCGACGACTGGGGCGCGGCGCTCGACCCGGCCGGGGTCGTCGCCCAGGCCCGCCGCTTCTCCCGCGACCACGGCTTCTCCTCCTTCAAGCTCAAGGGCGGCGTCTTCCCGCCCGACGAGGAGATCGCCGCCGTCCGCGCGCTCGCCGAGGCGTTCCCCGGGCAGCCGCTGCGCCTGGACCCCAACGGCGCCTGGTCCGCGGAGACCTCGCTGTACGTCGCCGAGCAGCTGAAGGACGTCCTCGAATACCTGGAGGACCCGGCGAGCGGCACCGACGCGATGGCCGCCGTCTCGGCGGGCACGGACGTGCCGCTGGCCACCAACATGTGCGTCACCACGCTCGCCGAGGTCCCCGAGGCGTTCGCCCGGGACGCCGTCCAGGTCGTCCTGTCCGACCACCACTACTGGGGCGGGCTGCACCGCACCCGCGAGCTCGCCGCGATCTGCCGCCTGCACGGCGTCGGGCTCTCGATGCACTCCAACACCCACCTGGGCATCAGCCTCGCCGCGATGACGCACGTCGCGGCCACCGTGCCCAACCTGGACTACGCCTGCGACAGCCACTACCCCTGGCAGACCGAGGACGTCATCACCACCCGCCACGTCTTCGAGGACGGCCGCCTCACCGTCCCGGACGCCCCCGGCCTCGGCGTCGAACTCGACCGGGACCGGCTCGCCGCACTGCACCGCCGCTGGCTGGACGACGACGGCACGATGCGCGAGCGCGACGACGCCGCCGCGATGCGCAAGGCCGAGCCGGAGTGGCGGACCCCGTCGATCCCGCGCTGGTGACCCCCGGCTGAGTTGCGGGAGCCCCGGACCGCCGCGAGGGTCGGAGCATGAAGGCGATCAGCTACAGCAGGTTCGGCGACGAGGACGTCCTGGAGTACGGCGAGCGGCCCGACCCGAAGGTGGGCCCCGACACCGTCCTGGTCAAGGTCCGGGCCGCCGCCGTGAACCCGGTCGACCGGCAGGCCCGCGAAGGCAGTCTGGACGGCATGCTGGACACGGCCTTCCCGGTGATCCCCGGCTGGGACGTCTCCGGGGTCGTCGTCCAGCCCGGCGTCGCCGTGGACGAGTTCGCGGTCGGCGACGAGGTCATCGGCTACGTACGGGAGGACTTCCTGAGCCGGGGGACCTTCGCCGAATACGTGGCCGCGCCCGTGCGCACCCTCGCGCGCAAGCCGCTGCGCCTGAGCTTCGAGGAGGCGGCGGGCCTGCCGCTGGCCGGGCTCACCGCCTACCAGGTGCTCCACCGCACCCTGCGCGTCCAGGAGGGCGAAACCGTCCTCGTCCACGCGGCGGCGGGCGGTGTCGGCTCGCTCGCCGTCCAGCTCGCCCGGCACGCCGGCTGCCGCGTCATCGGCACCGCCAGCGAACGCAACCACGACCACCTGCGCACGCTCGGCGCGGAGCCCGTGGCGTACGGGGACGGGCTGGCGGACCGGCTGCGGGAGCTGGCCCCCGAGGGCATCGACGCCGCCTTCGACACGGTGGGCGGGGACGCCCTGCGCGCCTCCGCAGAGACCCTGGCCCCCGATGGACGCCTCGCCTCCATCGTGGACACCGAGGTCTTCTCGTACGGCGGCCGGTACGCGTTCGTCCGGCCCGACGCCGACGACCTCGCGCACCTCGCGGAACTGGCCGAGCAGGGCATCGTCACGGTCCACGTCGACCGGGTCTTCCCGCTCGCCGAGACGGCGGCGGCCCAGCGGCTCAACGCGGAGGGCCGGACCCGCGGCAAGATCATCGTCACCGTGGACTGGTCCTAGACCAGCATCGCCGCCGCGAACACCGCCAGCGCCACCGTGCACGCGGCGGCGGTGATCGCGGCCGCCGCCGCCATCGGCTGCGGGCGGGCGCCCCCCATGGACTGCACCCGGCGGTTCGCGACCCACAGGAACCCCAGCCAGGCCAGGGCGCTCAGCGACAGCGCGATGACCGCCGCCTTCGTCGCCCCGCCGTGCAGCGTCTGCCGCACGGCCAGCACCGCGGCCACCGTGCACGACAGCGTCGTACGCCGCCACGCCAGCCGGGTCCGCTCCGGCTGGAGCCCCGGATCGCGCTCCTCGGCGGTCACCGGCCCTCCCAGCCGAAGAGGACCACCACCACCATCGCCACCGCCACCACGGCGACCGCGATGCTCAGCAGCGTCGGGAAACGCGAGACCGGCAGGTCCTCGCCGCGCCGCATCGCCCGCTCGCACCGCACCCAGTGGTTCACCGCGCGCAGCGCGCACAGCACCCCCGCCGCCAGCAGCGCGAGCGCCAGACCCGTGCGGACCCCCCAGGACAGCTCCGGCAGGAACTGGTCGACCGCGAAGCCTCCGCCGATCAGGGCCAGCGCCGTCCGGATCCAGGCCAGGAAGGTCCGCTCGTTGGCCAGCGAGAAGCGGTAGTCGGGGGTCTCGCCCTCGGAGCGGACGCGCTCCGGCGCGAACCACAGCCGCAGGCTCTGTACGAATTCGTTCACGCGTGGACCTTATCCGCCGCTTTTCCGTTCGCTTCCGACCGGCTCAGGCGGTTTCCCGGAACGCCCGCAGCCGCCGGTAGCAGTCCAGCCCGTCCGGCACCCACAGCCAGTCGCCGAGCCGCCGCTCCAGCTCCGCGTCGTCCAGGAAGGTGTGCCAGGCGACCTCCTCCGCCTGCGGATTCACCGGCAGCTCGCACCGGACCCGGTAGACCGACGACCACCAGGCGTGCCGGCCGTCCTCGTACAGGAACTTGAACAGCGGCTCCGGGCGCGGCAGCCCCGAGACGCCCAGCTCCTCCTCGGCCTCCCGGAGCGCCGCCTCGTCGTAGCTCTCACCCGCGCCGACCACCCCGCCGACGAACATGTCGTAGTGCGAGGGGAACACCAGCTTGCTCGCGGTCCTGCGGTGCACGAAGACCCGGCCCTCGGCGTCCCGCGCCTCGATGAACACGCACCGGTGGCGCAGCCCCCGGGCGGTCGCCTCGCCGCGCGGGGCCTGCCCCACGACCACGTCGTTCTCGTCGACGATGTCCAGGATCTCGTCAGAAGGGTTCATGCGGGCCATCCAACAGCACCGCCTCGTACTCAGTGCCGCTGGAGGCTGTGCGTACCGCGCCGCACCGGGCCCTCCGGCATCGCCGGATGCAGCCCCAGCAGCACGATGCCCGTCACGATCGCCGCGAGCCCGGCGGCCTGCCAGGCCAGCGCGCCCGTGTCCGTCCGCACCTGGTCGCCCAGGAAGCCGATCCCGCAGGCGATCCCGGCCAGCGGCTGGGCCGCCGTGAGCGCGGGCAGCGACATCCGCAGCGGCCCCGTCTCGAAGGCGCTCTGCACCAGCAGCAGGCCGGTCACCCCGAGCACCAGCACCGCGTACGGCTGCCAGGACGTCAGCAGACCCGACCAGCCGCCCTCCGAGAAGCGCTCGCCGCTGACCCGGGTCAGCGCGTCCTGCAAGCCGTAGAGCAGCCCGGCCGCCACCGCGAGCAGCGCCGGGGACGACCGCGACCTGCGCCGCTTGGCGACCGCGGTCAGCAGCAGGGCGAGCCCGGCCACCACCCCGACGACCAGCCAGTGCCGCAGCGGGCTCGACACCGCCTCGCCGCCCTTCGGCTCGCCCGCCACCAGGAAGGCGGCGACCCCGAGGGCCAGCAGCCAGAGCCCCGCCCAGCCCTGGCGGCCGAGCCGCTGGCCGGTGCGGTGCCGGGACAGGGCCATCGCGAAGAGCAGGTTCGTCGCCAGCAGCGGCTCGACGACGGAGACCTCGCCCTTGCCGAGCGCCAGCGCACCCAGCACCATGCCGCACACCATCAGCCCGATGCCCGCCAGCCAGCTGCGCACCTTCATCAGGTCGAGCAGCAGCCGGAACGTCAGATAGTCGCGCTTGGGCGCGTGGGCGGCGGCGGCCTGCTGGAACACGAAGCCGAAGCCCAGGCAGCAGGCGGCCGTCACGGCGAGCACGAGGACCAGCACCGACACGCTTGTCCACCCCACGTCAGGCCGGAGGAGGGTGATGTGTTCCGACGATAACCGCCCGCCCCGGCCGGTGCGGCGACGGCGCGGCCGACCGGGGCGGATGACCGGGCGGTTGACGCGGGGACGGGCGGTGCCCAAGATCTGACGCACGAGTAACTTCGCGAGCCCCGACAAGGATGGAAACCATGGCGTACGACGCTGATGTGATCGTGATCGGGGCGGGGCTCGCCGGGCTCGTGGCCACCGCGGAGCTGGTGGACGCGGGACGCTCGGTCCTCGTGCTCGACCAGGAGCCCGAGCAGTCGCTCGGCGGCCAGGCGCACTGGTCCTTCGGCGGCCTCTTCCTCGTGGACTCGCCCGAACAGCGCCGGATGCGCATCAAGGACAGCCATGAGCTGGCCCTCCAGGACTGGCTGGGCACCGCCGGTTTCGACCGCGAGGAGGACCACTGGCCGCGCAAGTGGGCCGAGGCGTACGTCGACTTCGCGGCCGGGGAGAAACGTTCCTGGCTGCACGCCCAGGGCATGCGGTTCTTCCCCGTCGTCGGCTGGGCGGAGCGCGGCGGCTACGACGCGAACGGCCACGGCAACTCCGTCCCCCGCTTCCACATCACCTGGGGGACCGGCCCCGGCGTCGTCGCCCCCTTCGAGCGCCGGGTCCGCGAGGGCGTCGCCAAGGGCCTCGTCACCTTCCGCTTCCGCCACCGGGTCACCGGCCTCGCCCGCACCGGCGGCGCCGTCGACACGGTGACCGGCGAGGTCCTGGAACCGAGCGCCGCGCCACGCGGGACCGCCAGCGGCCGGGAGACCGCGGGCGCCTTCGAGCTGAGGGCCCAGGCGGTGATCGTCACCTCGGGCGGCATCGGCGGCAACCACGACCTCGTACGCGCCCAGTGGCCACAACGGCTCGGCACCCCGCCGGCCAAGCTGCTCTCCGGCGTCCCCGCGCACGTCGACGGGCTGATGCTCGGCGTCGCCGAGAAGGCGGGCGCCCACCACATCAACCGCGACCGGATGTGGCACTACACCGAGGGCATCGAGAACTGGAACCCCATCTGGGACAAGCACGCCATCCGCATCCTGCCCGGTCCGTCCTCGCTCTGGCTGGACGCCACCGGCAAGCGGCTGCCCGTCCCGCTCTTCCCCGGCTTCGACACGCTGGGCACCCTCGAACACATCATGCGCACCGGCCACGACTACACCTGGTTCGTGCTCGACCAGAAGATCATCGGCAAGGAGTTCGCGCTCTCCGGCTCCGAGCAGAACCCCGACCTGACCGGCAAGTCCGTCCGCGGCGTGATCGGCCGCGCCCGCGCCGACGTCCCGGCCCCCGTGAAGGCGTTCATGGACAACGGGGCGGACTTCGTCGTGGAGAAGGACCTCGGCGCCCTCGTACGCGGCATGAACGCGCTCACCGGGGACGGCCTCATCGACGAGGACGCGCTGCGCCGCGAGATCACCGCCCGCGACCGGGAGATCGCCAACCCCTTCACGAAGGACCTGCAGATCACCGCGATCCGGGGCGCCCGCAGCTACCTGGGCGACAAGCTGATCCGCACGGCGGCGCCCCACCGCATCCTCGACCCGAAGGCCGGGCCGCTCATCGCCGTACGGCTGAACATCCTGACCCGCAAGTCGCTCGGCGGGCTCGAGACCGACCTGTCCTCGCGCGTCCTGACCGGCGACGGCACCCCGCTGCCCGGGGTGTACGCGGCCGGGGAGGCGGCCGGTTTCGGCGGCGGCGGGGTGCACGGCTACCGCTCGCTGGAGGGCACCTTCCTGGGCGGCTGCATCTTCTCCGGCCGCGCGGCGGGCCGGGCGGCGGCGAAGGCGGTCGGCTGAGGGCGGTCGGCCGAGGGTTTCCCGCCCCGGGCGCGTCCGTCCGGTGGGGTTCCGGGGGCGGAACCGTGGGGAGACGCCGCTATCCGGGCATGGGAAGAAGATGCCAGGAGTAGCCGAACCCGTCATCAACCTCGTCCGGCGCACCACGGAGCCCGTGGCGGCGCAGACCCTGCGCTCCACGGGCGCCGCGGTCATCGCCTATGCCGTGGCGACCGCGACCCTGACCGAGCCCGCCCCCCTGACCGCACCGCTGACCGCGCTGCTCGTCGTCCAGGTCACCCTCTACGCCACCGTCAACATGTCGGTGAAGCGTGTGGTGGCCGTCGTCGTCGGTGTCCTCATCGCGAGCGGCTTCAGCGCCCTGGTCGGCATTTCCTGGTGGAGCCTCGGGCTGACCATCTTCACGGCGCTGATCATCGGCAGACTGGTCCGGGTGGACGAGTTCGTCCCCGAGGTGGCGATCAGCGCCATGCTGGTGCTCGGCGTCACCTCGCAGTCCGCGCGGTCCAGCATGGCGTGGGAGCGCGTGTACGAGACGCTGATCGGCGCCGGTGTGGGTCTGCTGTTCAACCTGCTGTTCGCCCCGCCCGTCTGGGTGCAGACCGCAGGCGCCTCCATCGACGGGCTGGCCCGCGAGATGGGGCAGATGTTCCGCGATCTGGGCAGCGACCTCGCCCGCCCGGTCACCGTCCCGGAGGCGGCCGAGCGGCTGCACCGGGCCCGCCGGCTCGACCACGACATCGTGGAGGTGGACGCCTCCCTGCGGCAGGCCGAGGAAAGCCTCATGTACAACCCGCGGGTGCGGCAGGGCCTGCTGCACCGCGTGGTGCTGCGGACCGGTCTGGACACGCTGGAGATCTGCGCCGTCGTCCTCCGGGTGCTGTCCAGGACCTTGACCGACCTCGCCAAGGACCGGGGCGACGCACCTCAGTTCCCGGCCGAGGTCGCCGCCCATATGACGGAGCTGTTCGAGCAGATGGCGGGGGCCATCGAGAGCTTCTCGGTGCTCATCACGACCCCGGTCGCCGCCAGCGCCGAGGAGGCCGAGGACCGGCTCACCGAGGCGCTCGACGCCAGCCGGCGGACCCGCGACCTGGTGGCGGACATGCTGCTGGCCGCCGTCCAGGAGCACCCCCGGAAGTGGCAGCTGCACGGGGCGCTGCTCGCCGAGGTGGACCGCATCCTGGACGAGCTGGACATCGAGAAGCGCGCCGAGCGCCTGGGCCAGGAACTCGACCGCCGCTCGGCCGTGCTGCACGAACGCCACCCCCGGCTGCTCGCGTTCCGCCGCCGCCTGGGCCTGGTGAAGGGCGCGGACCGGAAGGAGCGGGCGGAGGCCTAGGGGCCGCTCAGCCGTCCACGTCCGGATCGATGCGCTCGACCACCCGGAACCGCTCGGCGACGATCATCGTCCGGTCGTCCACCGTGAAGTCCGGGTCGCCGAGCGCGTCCCGCATCTCCTCGCTGTGCCAGAACCGCTCGTGCGCCGCCCGCCACTCGGCGACCGACGCATGGCCCTCGCCCTCGTCCAGCGCGTGCTGGAGGTCCACGTCCGCCAGCGGCAGCACCCGTACCTCGGTCACCTCGATTACGGCGATCTCCCGGCCGTCCGAGTCGATGAGGGCGGACCGCTCACCGACCGGAGGCAGCTCCTCCTGCTCGATCTCGTACTCCACCAGCAGGCCGGACGTCGACACCTTCCGCCCGTCCAGGACCGCGGCGACCAGCTGGTCGCGCAGCGGCCCGGGAAAGGCGAGCAGGAAGGGCTTGAGCGCTTCACGGTTCGGCATGGGCGCCAGTCTGGCACCGGGCCCCTTCGCTGCGCGCGGTAAATCTGACGGGACGGTGACGGCCCGCCGCCGCCCCTGGCGTCCGGGCGCCCCGGGTGCTCGAATCGTGGGGTGAACAGTTCCCCACCCGACGACGGGCCGGACGGTGTCGGCGCCCCCGTCGGCCGCCGCGTGGTCCTGGCCATGCTGGGCCTCGGCGCCGCCGGGCTCGTCGCCGCGCCCGTGCTGCAACGGACCCTGGAATCGGGCCTGGGCGCGGTCGCCGGCAAGGACCCCACCGGGCTCACCGGGCTGCTGCCCAACGGCGGCGGCTTCCGCTACTACTCGGTCGCCTCCTCCGTACCGGCCAAGGGCGCCGCGGACTACCGGCTGAAGGTGGACGGGCTCGTCGACCGCCCGGCCACGTACACGCTGGACGCGCTGCGCGGGATGCGGCAGACCCGTACCGTCCGGGACGTCCAGTGCGTCACCGGCTGGCGGGTCCCGGAGACCGCCTTCGAGGGCGTGCGGCTCTCCGCCCTGCTGGACGCGGCCGGGGTGCGGCCGGGGGCCAAGGCCGTCCGCTTCACCTGCTTCGACGGGACCTACAGCGAGAGCCTGACGCTCGACCAGGCCCGCCGCGCCGATGTGCTCGTGGCGCTGCGGATGGACGGCAAGCCCGTGTCCCACGCCCATGGCGGGCCGGTGCGGCTGTACGTGGCCCCGATGTACTTCTACAAGTCCGCGAAATGGCTCTCCGGGATCACCGTCACGGACTCCGTGCGCCCCGGCTACTGGGAGAAGCTCGGTTATGACGTCGACGCCTGGGTCGGCCGGTCCAACGGCCGCGACGACGCCCCCACGGTCTGAACCGGCCGGCCGAATCCACCGGTTCGCCCGCCCGGTACGCCTGGTGCACCGGGCCACGGCCGCGCTGACGCTGCTGTGCGTGGCCTCGGCCGCCTGCCTGTACGTGCCGCAGCTCGCCGAACTCGTCGGCCGCCGCCACCTCGTGGTCACCGTGCACGAGTGGTCCGGGCTGCTCATCCCCGTACCGCCGCTCGCGGGTCTCGCGGCGCGGCCGCTGCGGGCGGACCTGCGGCGGCTCAACCGCTTCGGGCCGCACGACCGGCGGTGGCTGCTGGCGGCGCTGCGGCGAGACCGGCGGCCCGGGGCGCGGGAGGCCGGGAAGTTCAACGCCGGGCAGAAGCTGTACGCCGCGTGGATCGCCGGGGCGGTGCTCGTCATGGCGGGCACCGGGCTGCTGATGTGGTTCACCGGCTTCGCCCCGCTGGTGTGGCGCACCGCCGCGACCTTCGTCCACGACTGGCTGGCCCTCGCGGCGGGGCTGGTGCTGGCCGGCCACATCGCCATGGCGTACGCCGACCCGGAGGCACGCCGCGGCATGCGCTCCGGGTCGGTGAGCCGGGAGTGGGCCCGCCGCGAGCACCCGCTGTGGGCGCCCGGAGCGGGGGACCGGCTAGAGGACGAGTGACAGCAGCAGGATGAAGACCAGCGAGGCCACGGAGATGATGGTCTCCATCACCGACCAGGTCTTCACCGTCTGGCCCACGTCCATGCCGAAGTACTCCTTCACCAGCCAGAAGCCGGCGTCGTTGACATGGCTGAAGAAGAGCGAGCCCGCGCCGACGGCGAGGACCAGCAGCGCCGCGTGCGAGGTCGACATGTCGGCCGCGAGCGGGGCGACCAGACCGGCCGCCGAGATCGTCGCCACGGTCGCCGAGCCGGTCGCCAGCCGGATCGCCACGGCGATCAGCCAGCCGAGCAGCAGCGCGGGGATCGACCAGTCCTCGGAGAAGTCCAGGATCATCTGGCCCACGCCCGCGTCGATCAGCGTCTGCTTGAAGCCGCCGCCCGCGCCCACGATGAGCAGCACACCGGCGATCGGGGCGAGGGACTTCTCCACCGTGGTGGAGAGCCGCGCCCTGGTGAAGCCGGCCGCCCGGCCCAGCGTGAACATGCCGACGATCACGGCCGCCAGCAGCGCGATCAGCGGGGAGCCGATCACATCGGTGACCTTCTGGAGCCCCTGCTCCGGGTCGTCCACCACGATGTCCACGAGCGCCTTGATCAGCATCAGCACCACGGGCAGCAGGATCGTGGCGAGGGTGGCGCCGAAGCCGGGGCGGCGCTCCAGGTCCTCGGAGGGGCGCTGCGGGATCATCTTCTCCGGCGCCTTGATGTCCACCCAGCGGGCGGCGTAACGCGAGAAGACCGGTCCGGCCAGGATCACCGTCGGGATCGCGACGACCACCCCGAGGGCCAGCGTGACGCCGAGGTTGGCGTCCAGCGCGTCGATCGCGACGAGCGGGCCGGGGTGCGGCGGGATGAGGCCGTGCATCACGGACAGGCCGGCCAGGGCCGGGATGCCGATGCGCATCAGGGAGTAGTTGCCGCGCTTGGCGACGAGCAGCACGACCGGGATCAGCAGGACGATCCCGACCTCGAAGAACAGCGGCAGGCCGATGATCGAGGCGATGAGGACCATCGCCCACGGCATGGCCCGCTGGCTCGTCCGCGCCAGGATCGTGTCCACGATCTGGTCGGCGCCGCCGGAGTCCGCGAGCAGCTTGCCCAGGATCGCGCCGAGCGCGATCAGGACGCCGACGCCCGCGACGGTGGAGCCGAGGCCCGCGGTGAAGCTCGCTATCGTCTTCGCCGGCGCGGCACCGGCGAAGGAGCCGAGCGCCAGCGAGCCGATGGTGAGCGCGAGGAACGCGTGCATCTTGAACTTGGTGATGAGCAGGACGATGACGGCGATGCCCGCCAGGACGGCGATGCCCAACTGCGCGTTGCCGGCCGAGGTGATCGGTTCGGCGGCGTCCGCTGCCAGCGTCTCGACGCTGAGACTGGTCACGGTGGTGGTCCTTAGCTGTCGAGCCGGCGCAACGCGGCGACGGCTCGCTGGGTGATTTCTTCGGGGGTGCCGGAGACGTCCACGGAGACGCCGGCCTCGTCGTCCTCCAGCGGCTGGAGGGTGGCGAACTGCGAGTCGAGGAGCGCGGTCGGCATGAAGTGGCCCTTGCGGCCCGCCATCCGCTCCTCGATCAGGGACCGGTCACCGGTCAGGTGCAGGAAGACCGCGCCCGGGGCCTCGGCGCGCAGCCGGTCCCGGTAGGCGCGCTTGAGCGCGGAGCTGCTGACGACCCCGCCAAGCCCCGCCCGGCCGTGCGCCCACTGCCCGATCGCGTCGAGCCAGGGCCACCGGTCCGCGTCGTCCAGCGGGGTGCCGGCCGACATCTTGGCGATGTTCGCGGGGGGATGGAAGTCGTCGCCCTCGGCGTACGGGACGCCCAGTGCGTCGGCGAGCAGGGGACCGATCGTGGTCTTGCCGGTCCCTGCGACGCCCATCACCACGACGACGTGGGGGGTGCTCATAGCGGTGCCTCGCTGTCTCTTCGATGTCTCCCTCGACATCGGTCCGTCGCGCCACTGAAACCCATACGTACGACTTATTCAAGAGGGTGTGACATAAACGTCGTACTTAATGCCCCTGGAGGCCGCCCCGTACCCTGGGGCCATGACCACACCTGCCCAGGGGCTCCACACGCATGTCCTGGACGCCCTGGGCCTGGAGATCGCCGCGGGGCAGCACCCGCCGGGCCAGGTGCTGCGCACGGACGAGCTGGCCCAGCGCTTCGACGTCTCGCGCACGGTGGTCCGCGAGGTGGTCCGGGTCCTGGAGTCCATGCACCTGGTCGAGTCCCGC
This sequence comes from Streptomyces drozdowiczii, assembly GCF_026167665.1. Lineage (NCBI taxonomy): Bacteria > Bacillati > Actinomycetota > Actinomycetes > Kitasatosporales > Streptomycetaceae > Streptomyces > Streptomyces drozdowiczii. Next base: position 5,634,014 of record NZ_CP098740.1, read on the forward strand.
CGCCGCGTCGGCGTGACCGTACGGCCGGCCGAGGCGTGGAACGTGTACGACCCCCAGGTCATCCGGTGGCGGCTGGCCGGCGCCGACCGCCCCCGCCAGCTGCGCTCCCTCACCGTGCTGCGGTCCGCGATCGAACCGGTCGCCGCCTCGCTCGCCGCCCGCCACGCCACCCCGGAGCAGTGCGCCGAGCTGACCGAGCGCGCCCTCGGCATGGTCGCCACCTCACGCGGCCAGCAGCTGGAGGGCTACCTCGCACACGACATCGCCTTCCACCGCATCGTCCTCAACGCCTCCGGCAACGAGATGTTCGCGCGCCTGGGCGACGTGGTCGCCGAGGTCCTGGCGGGCCGCACCCACCACCAGGTGATGTTCGAGGACCCCGACCCGGCGGCCGTCACCCTGCACGTCCGCCTCGCCGAGGCCGTACGCGCCGGGGACGCGGCCGAGGCCGAGCGCCTGACGAAGGAGATCGCCGTCGGCGCCCTGCACGAGCTGGACGTACTCGCGCCCTGAGACCGCCCGCCGCCCGGCACCGCGTACCGTTGCCCGTGATCGATTCCCGGCCACGAACCGGGAGCACCGGTCTCAGCGAAGAGTCGGGATAAGGGAGTCCACGGGAATGCCGCAGCACGTACAAGGGGTCATCGCACCGGGGAAGAACGAACCGGTCCGCGTCGAGACGATCGTCATCCCGGACCCCGGACCCGGTGAGGCCGTGGTCAAGGTCCAGGCGTGCGGCGTCTGCCACACCGACCTGCACTACAAGCAGGGCGGGATCAACGACGAGTTCCCCTTCCTCCTCGGCCACGAGGCCGCGGGCGTCGTGGAGTCCGTCGGCGAGGGCGTCACCGACGTGGCCCCGGGCGACTTCGTGATCCTCAACTGGCGCGCGGTGTGCGGCCAGTGCCGTGCCTGTCTGCGCGGACGCCCCTGGTACTGCTTCGACACGCACAACGCGAAGCAGAAGATGACCCTCCTCGACGGCACCGAGCTGTCCCCGGCCCTGGGCATCGGCGCCTTCGCCGAGAAGACCCTCGTCGCCTCCGGCCAGTGCACCAAGGTCGACCCGGAGGTCGCCCCCGAGGTCGCCGGGCTCCTCGGCTGCGGCGTCATGGCGGGCATCGGCGCTGCCATCAACACCGGCCAGGTCGGCCGCGGCGACTCGGTCGCCGTCATCGGCTGCGGCGGCGTCGGTGACGCGGCGATCGCGGGCGCCCGGCTGGCCGGCGCGGCCCGGATCATCGCCGTGGACATCGACGACCGCAAGCTGGAGACGGCGAAGTCGATGGGCGCCACGCACACCGTCAACTCCCGCTCCACCGACCCCGTCGAGGCCATCCGCGAACTGACCGGCGGCAACGGCGCCGACGTCGTCATCGAGGCCGTCGGCCGCCCGGAGACGTACAAGCAGGCGTTCTACGCCCGCGACCTCGCCGGCACCGTCGTCCTCGTCGGCGTCCCCACCCCCGAGATGCAGCTCGAACTCCCGCTGCTCGACGTCTTCGGCCGCGGCGGCTCGCTCAAGTCCTCCTGGTACGGGGACTGCCTGCCGTCCCGCGACTTCCCGATGCTGATCGACCTCCACCAGCAGGGCCGGCTCGACCTCGCCGCGTTCGTCACCGAGACCATCGGCCTCGGTGACATCGAGCAGGCGTTCGGCCGGATGCACGACGGCGACGTGCTGCGCTCGGTGGTGGTGTTCTGATGGCCGCCCGCATCGACCAGCTCGTCACCTCCGGCACCTTCGCGCTCGACGGCGGCGAGTGGGACGTCGACAACAACGTCTGGATCGTCGGTGACGACTCCGAGGCCGTCGTCATCGACGCCGCCCACGACGCCGCCGCCATCGAGGACGCCCTCGGCGGCCGTACGCTGCGCGCCATCATCTGCACCCACGCGCACAACGACCACATCGACGCCGCGCCCGCGCTCGCGGACGCCACCGGTGCGCCGATCCTGCTCCACCCGGACGACCTGCCGCTGTGGAAGCAGACCCACCCGGACCGGGCGCCCGACGGCGAACTGGCCGACGGCCAGGAGATCACCGTCGCCGGGACCACGCTGACCGTCCTGCACACCCCGGGCCACGCCCCCGGCGCGGTCTGCCTGTACGCCCCCGAGCTGGCCACGGTCTTCACCGGCGACACGCTCTTCCAGGGCGGCCCGGGCGCCACCGGCCGGTCCTTCTCGTCGTTCCCGGTGATCGTGGACTCCATCCGGGACCGGCTGCTCACCCTGGACCCGGCGACCGAGGTGCGCACCGGCCACGGCGACTCCACCACGATCGGCGCGGAGGCCCCGCACCTGGACGAGTGGATCGCGAGGGGCCACTGAGGCTCTACTGATCCGGCCACGCGGAGAGCCGTAGCCCGCTCTCGAAGCGGCGCGGCTCTCCCGTGACCGGATCGGTGAACTCCAGCACCTGGGCGAGTAGTTGCAGCGGGCGCGAGAAATCACCGGGCGCCGCGTCCGGCTCTGTCACCGGATAGACCGGATCGTTGACCAGCGGCAGCCCCAGGCTGTTCATGTGCACCCGCAGCTGGTGCGTACGCCCCGTGGCGGGCAGCAGCCGGTAACGGCCGAGCCCGCCCCGGTGCTCCAGCAACTCGATCCGGCTCTCGCTGTTCGGCTCCCCGGGCTCCTCGCGCGCCGCGAGCACCCCGCGCTCCTTCACGATGCGGCTGCGCACCGTACGAGGCAGGTCGAGCCCGGGATCGTACGGCGCCACCGCCTCGTACTCCTTGCGCACCAGCCGGTCCCGGAAGAGCGTCTGATACGCCCCGCGCTCCTCGGGCCGCACCACGAACAGCACCAGCCCCGCCGTCATCCGGTCCAGCCGGTGCGCGGGCTGGAGCTGCGGCAGGTCCAGCCCGCGGCGGAGCCGGGCCACCGCCGTCTCCGTGATGTGCCGGCCACGGGGCATCGTCGCCAGGAAGTGCGGCTTGTCCGCGACGACCAGATGCGCGTCGCGGTACACGACCCCCACCGGGAACGGCACGGGCTCCTCCGGCGCGAAGTCCCGGTGGAACCAGAGATAGAGCCCCGCCCTGTACGGCTCGTCACCGAGGACCGGCCCCTCCACGGCCACGAACCGCCCGTCCGCGAGCAGCGCCCGAACCCGCTCCGCCCCGATCGCCCCGGCGAACCGGTCGAGGAGATGGTCCCCGACGGTCGCCCACCGCCCCTCCGGATCGGCGGGAAGCCGAACCCGGACGGGGTCGACACCGTCACGCTGAGGCAGCGGCGCCACCGGCGGCTTAGCCCGCCCCCTCACCGGGGGCCCCGGCCCGGCACCGAAAAGCTGATGGTTCTCATGGTGCGGGGCATCCTTTCACGGAGCTGGGGGCCTGGCCGCCCGCGACCGGCGACGTACGCTGCCCGAACTCCACCGCCCGAGCCGACGACTGGGAGCCCCAGCGTGACGACACAACCCTTCCTGTACGTCGTCGTCTGCGCAGCCGGGATCGCGGACGACGCCCACAAGCTGATCACCGCCGCACAGGACAAGGGCTGGGGCGTCGGGGTCGTAGCCACACCCCAAGGGCTCAGCTTCCTCGACACGGAAGCGATAGAGGCCCAGACCGGCTACCCGATCCGCTCGGCCTGGCGCAGTCCCGGCGACCCACGTCCGCTGCCACCCGCCGACGCCATCGCCGTCGCGCCCGCCACCTTCAACACGATCAACAAATGGACGGCCGGCATCGCCGACACCCTGGCCCTCGGCATCCTGTGCGAGGCGTATGGGATGGGCATCCCGACCGCCGTCCTCCCGTACGTGAACACGGCCATGGCCGCCCACCCGGCGTACGGCCGGAGCCTGGACCAGCTTCGGGGGATGGGCGTATTGATCGGGTCCTATGAGCCCCACTGGCCGAAGACAGGAGGCGGAGCGGACCGATTCTGCTGGGAGGAGGCGTTGGAACTGTTGGAGGACAAGATTGCCGATTCTCCCAGAAGGTGATCGCCACTCCGCTGCGTTCATCACGGGGCAGTCCGTCCACGTCGACGGCGGCTGGCTGCTCCACTGAGCACTGTCAACAAGCAAGGAGACGAGCCGAAATGATCGAACGAGTCCGTGCCGTACTCGTCACCCCGGATCACACGATGCTGGTCATCCGCCGCACCAGGCCCGGCATCCCCGTGTACTGGGTCCTGCCCGGTGGCGGTGTCGAACCCAGCGACGAGTCACGCGAGGCTGCCCTCCACCGAGAGATCCACGAGGAGATCGCGGGGAAGGCCGACATCGTCCGTCTGCTGCACACGATGGAGTCCGACGACGAGCGTCAGCTCTTCTACCTCGCCCGCATCACGACCTGGTCCTTCGAAGACCGCACCGGCCCCGAGTTCAGCGCCGAAGGCCGCGGCGAGTACGCGTTGGAGGAGATCCCGCTGACCCTGGAGGGCCTCGACGCCATCGACCTCAAGCCCGAGGACATCGTCCATGTCCTACGGGGAGCCATCAGGGCCGACTCCGAGGTGGGTCGGCCCTGAGGGCGTCGCTACGTGTCGGTTGCTTGGCGCTCAGGACGCCGAGGACTTGGGGAACGTAACCTTCTGCGGGCCGCAGCCGATGCGCTCGGACTCCGCTGCCACGTATGCCGGGAGCAGGTCGTGGGTGAAGGTGAAGCGGGTGCCCGGGCCCGCTGGGCGTAGTTGTTCCAGTACGAACATCACCTGGCCCGTCTGGCAGACCGCCCGGTACACCGCGCGGTTCCCGCCCACCTTTCCGTAGCCCCGGGTCCCCTTGACGGGTGCGCCCGAGTGGAGTGCGTCCGACGAGTAGATCTCGGCCAGCACCGGATCGGTGACCGTCGTCAGGCGCACGGCCTTCTCGGCGGAGTCGTACCCGGCCTCGCAGATCCGGGCCGGGCCGCCCTCGCCGCTGACGCGGGTCTCACGGAGGTCCTTTCGGTACGCCGCCGGCAGGGCGAGGCCCTTGATCCCGCAGAAGGTGGAAGGCCGGGTGGTGTCCCACTCGACCGGGGCAGGCAGATCGCGCGGCTCCCGGTACGTGCCGGAGCAGCCGAAGTCGTCGATGACGCCGTTGACCGCGTCGAGCAGCGCCCCGGTCAGGGCCGCCCGGTCCCGCAGCGTGTACTCCGACGACACCTCGAAGTCCGCCCGGCCCATGCCGATGTCCACCACCGTGGGCCCGGTGAAGTCGTCGCGGCCGGTGCACGCCTGCGGCAGCGCGATCCAGGCGCGCGAGGACGAGGTCATGCCGGGCAGCCCGTCGCCGAGCGGCACCATCCCGGAGGACAGGAACTCCCTCGGCCAGTCCTGCGAGTCGGTGCCCCGCAGCCCGTCCAGCCGGCGCACGTTCACCGTCACCTGGCGGCGGGCCCGGTCGCCGTCGTAGCTCGTGACGCGGCACTGGCCGTACGAACCGGTGTCGCCCATCGGGTCGTTGTGCAGCGCCTGCTCCTCCACCTCCGTCCGGCGGTCCCCGAACAGGGCGTCCATGGAACCGGAACCCAGCGAGTCCCAGCAGGGGGAGGGCCCGAGCAGCGGCAGCGTGTCCGTGCGCCAGGCGACCGTACCCGCGCCCAGCAGGGCCCCGGCCAGCGCGGCGGCGGTCGCGGCCCGGACCGTACGGCTGCGCAGCAGACGGCGGACCAGCGGGGGCCGGGGGGCCTCGGGGGCCTCCGGCGCGGCCGGGGTCTCCGTGTCCGTCACGGCGTTCTCCTCGCTCACGCGTCCTCACCGCTTCCGCTTCCGCACCCGATGCGCTTGCCGACCGACTCGACGAAGCGGTTGAACACCTGCCGGTCGGAGGGGCGTCCCCGGTCCTGGAGACCCGCCTCCACCCGCCCGTAGAACACGGTCTGCCGCCCGTCGCAGCTGCGGCGCAGCAGCCCCTGCTCCGCGCCCTCCGGCAGGCCGTCGAAAAGGGCGGCCAGACGGTTTCCGCTCGCCATCACGTACTGCGCGGACGGCTCCTCCGGCATCCGCAGCTGCTTCCACACCACCGAGCACGTCTGGAGCCGGTCGGTGACCGCGCCCACCTGCTGCCGGTAGCGCGAGCCCTCGCCGTAGTCGAAGGTCATCCCCGGTATCCGGCACAGCGGGGACGCGGCGGACTCCTCGTCCTCGGCCACCGTCACCAGCGGGGAGCCACTGCGCAGCGGCTGCGCCGGCGCGCATCCCGTCTTCTCCATACCGGAGTTGGCGGCGGCGAGCAGCATCCGGACCACATCGGTCCGCGTGGCGATCGTGAACGGCATGGGGACCTTGCCGAGATGGCCGTCGCCCGTGCTCTCGCTGCGGATCGTCACCACGGACGGCGCGCCGTCCCTGTCGCAGGACGAGGGCAGCACCAGCATGCCCCGGTCCCCACCCACGAGGCCGTCGAGCCCGTCCGGCAGCGGCGACGCGGAGCCGTGGAAGAAGTGCGCCAGCCAGGCCCCCCGCTCCTTCGCCCCGGCGGGCACCTGCCCGTACTCCAGGGTCACCGACTCCTCGAAGGTCAGCGGCTCGTCCGAGTCGTCGTCCTCGACCGATGAGGTGACGGACACCGTGCAGGTGCCGTGCGGGCGGGCCGCCGAGGGCGCCGCGGACTCGGTGGAGCCGCGCTCGGAGCCGGACTTCTCCAGCGCCTCGTCCCCGAGGAAGGACGGCCCGCTGTTCTGCTCCCACGCGCCCCAGCAGTAACTGTCCCGGAACGGCCCGCTGTCCGTCGCCCACAGGACGATGCCCGTCGCCAGCACCGCCCCGGCCACCACCCCGGCGATGACCGGGGCCCGTCGCCTCCCGACGCCCATCACATTCCCCCTTGTGAAGCGGTAAAGATCGCGCAAAGCGCCGATGCTACGACGTCACCGGCCGCCCCGCGGAAGGGGGTTGCGGGCCCGGCCCGGGACAGAACGGACCCGGTCGCCGATTCCGTACGGCACCGGGCCCGCCCCGGACCTATCGGCCCCGCGCCGAGAACACGAAGGAGAACTCCGCCGGTGCCGTGTCCAGCCGGTACGCGGGCAGCACGCCCGGCCCGCACGACCCCGAGCCGATGCCCTGCACCGCGTGGTCCAGGCCCACCTGGACCCGGTCCCCGGCCACCAGATCCGTCAGGTGCTCCGCCGCGTCCAGCTCCTCGCCCGTCCAGCGGCGCGCCGTGAACGAGAACGGCGCCCCGCCCTCCGCGCGCAGCCCGCCCCCGCCCGCGTCGGCCAGCTCCACCCAGCGCACCCCGGCCCGCGCCCCGTTCTCCTGCGGCCGGACGTACGGGGTCTGCAACTCGTCCACGCCCCTGGCCCACCGCCCGAGCATCGCGGCCGCCCGGGTGTCCGGATACGCCTCGCCCGGACCGCCGCCGAACCACCGCACCGCGTCGTACGCGGAGGGCAGCGCGAACCGCACACCGAGCCGGGGCAGCGGCACCCGCCAGTCGCCCTCCGGCTCCACCGACACCGTCAGCCCGAGCCGGTCCCCGTCGGCCGTCCACCGGTACACGGTCCGCAGCCCCACGTCCCGGCCCGCCGGAGCCACCCGGGTGCGCACGGTCAGCGCGTCCGCGCCCGCCTCCACCGCGTCCAGGCGGTGGCGCATCCGGTGCAGCCCCCACTCCCGCCAGAGCCGCCCGTACCGCTCGTCCGGCTGCCACGCGGCCCCGTTGTCGTTGTCGGTGGGCGCCCGCCACACGTCGAGACGCAGCCCCTCCACCGGGATGTCCCCGATGCGCAGCAGCACCCCGGTCGCCGCGTCGAAGGTGCCCGGGCCGAGCGCGACCGTGGAGCCGGAGACGCGCGGGCGCGCCCCGGTGGCCGGGCGCGGGGCGGCCGGGGTGCCCGCCTCGCTCTGGCCCCAGGCGACCAGGTGGCCGCGCCCGGCCCAGTCCGTCGCCTCGGCGAGGACCGCCCGCAGCGTCCACAGCCCGTCGCCGGGCGGGGCGTCCGCCGCCACCTCGGCCGAGGCGCCCGGGGCGAGCGGGGGCACGGCGAGGGTGCCCGAGGCGACGAGGACGCCGTCCGCCTCCTGCGACCAGCGGAACTCCAGGTGGTCCAGGTCCGTAAAGTCGTAGGTGTTGGTCACGGTGAACGCGCCGGGCGCGCTGCCCGGGGCGATGCGCACCGGCTCGACGACCTTCTTGTACTCGGCGAGACCGGGGGACGGGGTGCGGTCCGGGAAGAGCAGCCCGTCGCACACGAAGTTCCCGTCGTGCAGTTCCTCGCCGAAGTCGCCCCCGTAGGCGAAGCCCAGCTCCGGGTGGGCGAGGCCGTGGTCGATCCACTCCCAGACGAAGCCGCCCTGGCAGCGCTCGTACCGCTCGAACAGCCGCTGGTACTCGCTCAGCCCGCCCGGCCCGTTGCCCATCGCGTGCGCGTACTCGCAGAGCACGAACGGCATCGCGCGCCGCCGCGCGTCCAGCTCCGGGTCCTCCAGCGGCTCCTCGGCGCGTCGCCCGATGAGTTCCACCTCGGCGTGCGAGGCGTACATCCGCGAGTACAGATCGATGTCCGCGCACGACGGGTCGCCCTCGTAGTGCAGCGGGCGGTCCGGGTCGCGCTGCCGCATCCACCGGGCCATCGCGCCCAGACCGGCGCCCGTGCCGCACTCGTTGCCCAGCGACCAGACGATCACCGAGGGGTGGTTCTTGTCCCGCTCGACCATCCGGGCCGCCCGGTCGAGCAGCGCGGGCGTCCAGCGCGGGTCGTCCACCGGGTTGTTCCGCCAGTCCGCCTCCGCGAAGCCGTGGGTCTCCAGGTCGCACTCGTCGATCACCCAGAGGCCCAGCTCGTCGCAGAGGTCCAGGAAGGCGGGGTGCGGCGGATAGTGGCTGGTGCGTACGGAGTTGACGTTGTGCCGCTTCATCAGGACCAGATCGCGCCGCATGGTCTCCGCGTCGACCGTCCGGCCCGTCTCCGGGTGGAACTCGTGCCGGTTCACGCCCCGGAACAGCAGCCGCCGGCCGTTGACCCTGAGGACGCCGTCCGCCACGGCGACCGTACGGAAGCCGATGCGCAGCGGGACGCGCTCGCCGGGCGTCACCAGCTCCCCTTCGTACAGCCGGGGCGTCTCGGCGGTCCACGGCTCGACCGGCAGCGTCACCGTCTCGCCCGCCGCGATGTCCAGGCCGAGCCCGGGCACCAGGACGCGGCCCTCCGCACCCTCGCACTCCACGCGCAGGGTCCCCGAGCCGGTGCGGTGGTCGTAACCGGCGTGCACGAAGAAGTCGCCGGGCGCCCCCGCCGGGCGGTGCAGCAGCGTCACGTCCCGGAAGATCCCGGGCAGCCACCACTGGTCCTGGTCCTCCAGATAGCTTCCGGACGACCAGGCGTGCACCCGTACCGCGAGGACGTTGGCACCGGGCCGCAGCAGCTCGCCCACCGCGAACTCGTGCGGCAGCCGCGAGCCCTTGAAATCGCCCAGCTCCACCCCGTTCAGCCACACCCGGGCGGCCGACTCCACCCCGTCGAACCGCAGCACGCTCCCGCCGCCGCCCGGCCAGTCGCCGGGCAGCTCGAAGAGCCGCAGATGGTCGCCGGTCGGATTCTCCGACGGCACCCTCGGCGGATCGACCGGGAACGGATAGACGACATTGGTGTACGCGGGTGCCCCGCCCGCGCCCTGAAGCACCCAGTGCCCCGGCACGGCGACCGTCGCCCAGTCCGAGGCGTCGAAATCCGGCTGTACGAACGAGGTGTCCTCGCCGTCCGCGCGCGGCGAGAGGCGGAAGGCCCAGCGGCCGTTCAGCGACAGCCGCCGGGCGTCTGACTCCGCGTACCAGGCACGCGGCGGCAGACAGCCGGTGCCGGGGGACGGACTCTCGTACCAGGCGAGCGAGGCGGTGTCGGTGCGGCTCATGCGTCTCCTCGGTCGGCGGGACCTTCCGCGATCACGCTAATGAGCGAAGAACCGGTTCACCATGGGCGGTCGGAGAGAGGGGCCGCACAACGGCACAGGCCCACGATTCCTGGGGAATCGTGGGCCTGTGGCTGGTGTCCGAGGGGGGACTTGAACCCCCACGCCCGATAAAGGGCACTAGCACCTCAAGCTAGCGCGTCTGCCATTCCGCCACCCGGACAAGGTGTCTGTCTCGCGGGCCTCGCCCGTTCCGACGTGGAAAACCATAGCAAACATTGGAGGGTGCTCGATCACGCCCGGTCCCGTGGGGGCCTTGGGCGCGCGGGCCCGGCGATGGAGGATGGGAGGGAGCACCACGGCGACAGGGAAGGAACCAGCGTGAGCGAGAGCAATGCGGCCCGGAGCGGCTCGGGCGAGACCGCCGAGAACGAGGTGGTGGACCTCTGTCGCGACCTGATCCGGATCGACACCAGCAATTACGGCGACCACTCCGGGCCCGGCGAGCGGGCGGCCGCCGAGTACGTGGCCGAGAAGCTGGCCGAGGTCGGGCTCGAACCGAAGATCTTCGAATCCCACAAGGGCCGCGCGTCCACCGTGGCGCGGATCGAGGGCGAGGACCCGTCCCGCCCGGCCCTGCTGATCCACGGCCACACCGACGTCGTCCCGGCCAACGCGCACGACTGGACGCACCACCCGTTCTCCGGCGAGATCGCGGACGGCTGCGTCTGGGGCCGGGGCGCGGTCGACATGAAGGACATGGACGCGATGACGCTGGCGGTGGTGCGCGAGCGCATGCGCAGCGGCCGCAAGCCCCCGCGCGACATCGTGCTCGCCTTCCTGGCGGACGAGGAGGCGGGCGGCACGTACGGCGCCCGCTACCTCGTGGACAAGCACCCCGACCTGTTCGAGGGCGTCACCGAGGCGATCGGCGAGGTCGGCGGCTTCTCCTTCACCGTCAACGAGAACCTGCGGCTGTACCTCGTGGAGACGGCGCAGAAGGGCATGCACTGGATGCGCCTGACCGTGGACGGCACGGCGGGCCACGGCTCCATGACCAACGACGACAACGCGATCACCGAGCTGTGCGAGGCGGTCGGCCGGCTCGGCCGGCACACCTGGCCGGTCCGGGTGACCAAGACCGTGCGGTCCTTCCTGGACGAGCTGTCGGACGCGCTCGGCACCCCGCTGGACCCGGAGGACATGGAGGCCACCCTCGCCAAGCTGGGCGGCATCGCCAAGATGGTCGGCGCCACCCTGCGCAACTCCGCCGCCCCCACCATGCTCGGCGCCGGCTACAAGGTCAACGTGATCCCCGGACAGGCCACCGCCCACGTCGACGGACGCTTCCTGCCGGGTTACGAGGAGGAGTTCCTGGCCGACCTCGACCGCATCCTCGGTCCGCGCGTCCGGCGCGAGGACGTGCACGGCGACAAGGCGCTGGAGACCGACTTCGACGGTGCCCTGGTGGACGCCATGCAGATCGCCCTGAAGGCCGAGGACCCGATCGCCCGCGCCGTGCCGTACATGCTCTCCGGCGGCACGGACGCCAAGTCCTTCGACGACCTGGGCATCCGCTGCTTCGGCTTCGCCCCGCTGAAGCTCCCGCCGGAGCTCGACTTCGCGGGCATGTTCCACGGCGTGGACGAGCGCGTTCCGGTCGAGGGGCTGAAGTTCGGCGCCCGGGTCCTGGACCGTTTCATCGACCACAGCTGACCCGCGAAAGCGTAAATCGCCAGGGTGTACGCCTCTAACCGGAACGAGTGAATGGAGCCTTTGGCTCGTAGCCCCGTCACCCCCTCCTCGTTACAGGTGGTGCGGTCCGCGGCTGGGACCGCGCTTTGCCAACTAGGAGGAAACATGATCAAGAAGATTGCCGCCGCCGCGGCCGTCACCAGTGGCCTCGTGCTCGCCGGCGCCGGCATGGCCGTTGCCGACTCGGGTGCCCAGGGTGCCGCCATCGGCAGCCCCGGCGTCATCTCGGGCAACGTCATCCAGGTTCCCGTCCACGTTCCGGTGAACGTGTGCGGCAACACGATCAACGTGATCGGGCTGCTGAACCCGGCCTTCGGCAACGTCTGCGTCAACGACTGACGTTGCGCGTCAACCCGTAAGGGTTTGAGCCCGCTCGGCCCCGGAGCGCACTCCATGCGCTCCGGGGCCGTCGGGTCCTTTGCCTCCGCACGGTAGTCCGGGGGTACTCCGGAAGGTAGAAGGCAGGAAACACCTATGCGACAGGTCACGCGAAAAGGCCTGATCACCATGGCGGCCGCGGGCGGCGTTCTCGCCCTCGGCGGCGGTTACGCGCACGCCGACGCGGGAGCGTCCGGCGGCGCCTCGAATTCCCCGGGGGTGCTTTCAGGGAATTCGGTGCAGATTCCGGTCAACGTGCCGGTCAACGTCTGCGGAAACTCCGTGGACGTCGTCGGGCTGCTCAACCCGTCCTTCGGCAACACCTGCCGTAACGGCTCGGACGGCGCGACCGCCGGCCGGGGTGGCTCCGCTTCGGGCACGTCCGGCAACCACGCCGGGAACCGGGCCGTCGAGCGCGGCCAGGGGGCGAACGGGGGCACCGGCAAGCACCGGGCCTCCGGCGACAACGGGGGCGGGGCCACCGCGGAGGGGTACACGCACGGATCACCCGGTCTGCTCTCGGGCAACCAGATCCAGGCGCCCATCGACATTCCCGTGAACGTTTGCGGCAACAGCATCGACGTCGTCGGCCTGCTGAACCCCGCGTTCGGCAACGAGTGCGAGAACGACAGCACGCCGCCGGTCGACGTTCCGGAACCCCCGGTCCGCCACGTCACGCCGCCGACGCCCGAGAAGCCCACTCCGAACACGCCGGAGCCGCAGACGGTGCCGGAGGCGCCGCAGCTCGCCCACACCGGAGCGGGCGGGCTCGACCTGCTCATCCCGGCCGGCGCGGGGATGCTGCTGGCCGGCGTGGGCACGGTGCTCTACCGCCGCGCGAAGGCCGCCGCCTGACGGCAGCGCCGCACCGGCGAGCACGCAGAGAAGGAAACGGGCCCCGCGATCGCGGGGCCCGTTTCGCGTGCTCGGACGGTCTGTGGCCGGTCCTTCCGGCTCACCACGTAGCCCGTAGCTGACGGATGATCCGGCGGCGCAGCCGCACGCGGCGGCTGCCGTCCCGGCGCAGCGTCAGACGGTCCAGCTCCCAGTGCCCGTACTCGGCATGGTCGGTCAACAGGCGGGCCGTGTCCTTCCGGGACACCCCGCGTGGCACGTACACATCGACAAATTCGTATTCCAGCATCGAATCCATTGTGCGGGCAAGGGCCCGGTACGGATAGCGTCTGCCCCATGTCTGATGCTGCGCAGCCCACCGCTGCCGAGGTACGCGCCGCCGCCGATGCGGTCAAAGCCGCGATCGACCACCACCTCGCGGCGGTCGAACGCCGGTCGGGGGACGATGATCCCGCTGTCTACGACGCGTTCAACGCACTGGCCGCCGCCGCCGAGGTCTACGACGAACTCCTCTACGACCGCCACGACGAGGTCACCCCGTTCGAGATCCCGGGGGAGCAGGACGCTCTCCCGCCCTACAACGGACCCGACGAGCCGCACGCGCTCAGCGTGCTGATCCGCCGCGACTACGCGGTGGTGGAACCCCAGCGGCTGCTGGCCCAGGCCCAGCGCCTCGCCGACGCCGACCCGGACGAGCGGGAGGACGCCGGGGCGGCGGTCGTGGGCACCAGCGTGCACGCGGCCCTCGGGGTGCTCTTCGGGGAGTACGAGGCCGACGAGATCGCCTCCCGGCACGCCGAGTTCGGCCTGGAGGAGGGCGACTCCACGCTCTGGGTCACGGCGGCGGACGACCTCCCCGAACCGGGGGAGTGGCTGGCCGCACCGTTCGAGGACGCCGACCCCGAGCTGGTGGTCTGCCGCTTCGACGTCAGTGCGGTCTTCGACGACGACGACGTCGATGACGACGTGGAGGGACCGGGGCACCCCGCCGGCTGACCGCCGCAGCCCCCGGAGGGCCCCACGGACGCGCCAGGCGTACGCGGGGGCCCTTCCGGTCTCTCCTACTGCTCCGGGGATTCCTGGGACTCCTGGGACGCCTCCAGCAGGCCCCGCAGGCGGGTGGTCCGCTCCTGCGCGGGCACCTCGGCCACCGCGCGCGGCAGGGCCTGGTCGACGCCGTGCACCACGGACAGGTGCCGCTCGCCCCGGCCGAACGCGGTGTAGACCCACGGCCGGCTCAGCCCGCGCGCCGCGTCGCCCGGCAGCACCACGACGACCGCCGGCCACCGCATCCCGGCCGCCTGATGGGCACTGAGCGCCCACGCGTGGCGCACGGAGTCCGCCACCCGCTCTTGCGGTACGACGACGGGGGCCCCCGCACAGTCCAGGTGCAGCCCCTCCGCGTCCGCCGACACGACCGTGCCGGGCACCGTCCGCCCCGGCGCGGGGACATGGGCGACCCGGTCGCCCGGGTCGAACCCGCCGAAGCGGCCGGGGCCCGGGTTGAGCCGCTGCTTCAGGGCCTCGTTCAGCGCCCGGGTGCCCGCGGCGCCGCCGTGGCCCACCGTGATGACCTGGGTGTCCTCGGACGGCACCCCGATGGCGCGCGGCACCGAGTCGGCGACGAGCTGCACCGTGCGGTGCACCGCCTCGCCCGCTTCCCGGACCGGGACGATGACGACCTCCTTGCCGGGCGCCGCCACCTGGTTCAGCTCCCCGATGCCGATGCCCGAGACCAGCTCGCCGATCGGTCCGGCGTCCGGGGTGCGGGAGACGACGCGGGGGCAGGCACGGGCGGCCAGCACATCGGCGAACACCTGCCCGGCGCCCGCCGAGCCGAGCACGCCCGGGTCGCCGCTGAGCACCAGGCGGACGCCGTCGGCCAGGGACTCCACCAGCATCGCGCCGGTCTCCACGTCCAGCTGGGGCGCGTCCAGCACGACGAGCAGGTCGAGCGCGAGCGCCCCCTCCTCGTCCCGCCCCGGCCCCTCGGCGCCCGACAGCAGCCCGGCGAGCGTGACGGCCGCCTCCGGGGCGCCGATGTCGTCGGCGAGCCGCCGACGGCCGTCCACGCTGTGCGCGGCGCCCAGGGCGCGCAGGCCGAGCCCTCGGGCGGCGGCGATCAGGGCGGCCGGCTCGGTCCGGGCCGCCTCGCCGCCCGTGTGCGCGACGAGGCCGTGGGCGGCGGCCGCGCGGATCAGCTCGGCGGCCGACGGGGAGGGTGCGGCGGCGGCCGCCTCCGACCAGTCCGCCTCCTTGTCGCCGCCGCTGACCAGCCGGGCCAGCCCGTCGGCGAGGCTCTCCTCCGCCAGGGCGTACCGGTCGAGGCCGAGGAGCACGGGGCCGGGCGGGGCCGCCTCGGCCGCCGCCTCGTCGTCCTGGTCCTCCCGGTCCTCCTCGTCCCCCGGGCCGTCCTGGAAGACCAGCACGGCGCCCTCCGCGACGGCGTGCTGCACGGCCGCCGCGGGGTCGCTCACGCCGCGGCCGGCCAGCGCCTCGCGCACCCGGTCCGCGTCCAGCGCGGTGTGGCCCCGGAGCGCGGCCTGCTCCAGGACCCAGCCGGTCAGGGCGGCGGTGCGGCGCTCGTCGTCCGGGCCGGCCGCCGCGCCGAGCAGCGCCCGGGCGAAGCCGTCCGCCTGCTCGGGTCCGACGCCGGGCAGGGCCAGCAGCTGCCAGGGGTCCTCGCGCAGGACCTCGGCGGCCCGGTCCCCGAGCAGCGCGGCGGCGGGCCGGTCCAGGGCGGCGGGGGCCCCACCGGCGGACAGTACGGCCGCCACGGCGGCGACGCTCTCGGGCGAGGCGGCCCGGGGCGCGGGGGCCTGCTCCCGTACCGGGACCGGTGCGGGGGCCGTCGTCCGGCGGGCGGGCGCCGGTGCGGGCGAGTCGTAGAACGCCGTGGCGGGCTTCTGCCCGCCCTCCACGGCCCGGACGGCCGCCAGCAGATCGGCGGCGGTCCCGCTCAGCTTCCCCCCGGCCTCGATGGGCCCGCCCTTCTCGGCCTTCCGCTTCTCGATCCGCTCCCGCAACTCCCGCTGAGCGGCGATCTCGGCCTCGACCTCGGAAAGCGCGGGGGCGCCTTCGGCGCCGACTTCCGCCCCGGGACCCGCACCCGCGTTGTCGCGAGCCGCCGCCCCGGCCCCCGGCGCACCCACCGGGTCAGCGGGCGCGCCCCCGCCGACCGCCGCGCTCCCGTCGGCCGAAGGCCCGGCCTCCTCGCCGTCCGAAGCGCCCGCGCCGGGGCCGGCGTGCGCGTCACCGCCGCCCGGCGCCGCCCCGGACACGTCGTCGGCCGTACCCGCCGAGGCGTCGGCCCTCGCGGCGGGGCCGCCCTTCGGCGCTTCGCCCGCCGGGGCCACGGCGTCGGGCGCCGGGACGGATTCCGCCTCGCTTGCCTCGTCAGTGGCGGGCGCGGTTTCTTCGGTGGCCGGGGGGCCGGGGGATTCTCCCCGGGGTAGCGCGGTCACAGCGTGCTCCAGTCCTGGTCGGGATAGCGGTGCACGGGCGCCGACACGTCGTCCAGCGCCTGGCAGATCTCGTCAGGAAGACTAAGCGTCTCCACTGACAACGCCTCCGTCAGCTGCTGCGCGTTGCGCGCGCCGACGATCGGGGCCGCGACCCCGGGCCGGTCCCGGACCCAGGCCAGGGCGACCTGGACGGGCGTGGTGGCCAGCCCGTCGGCGGCGGTCGACACCGCGTCCACGACCCGGCTCGCCGCGTCGTCCAGATACGGCTCGACGAAGGGGGCGAGCAGTTCGGACGCGCCGCGCGAGTCGGACGGAGTCCCCGTGCGGTACTTGCCCGTCAGCACGCCCCGGCCCAGCGGCGACGAGGGCAGCAGCCCGACGCCGAGGTCCAGCGCGGCGGGCAGCACCTCGCGCTCCACGCCGCGCTGGAGCAGCGAGTACTCCATCTGCGTCGCGGCCAGCCGGGTCCGCGCCCCGGGCGCGGCGAGCTGCCAGGTCGCCGCCTTCGCGAGCTGCCAGCCGCAGAAGCCGGACACCCCGGCATAGCGGGCGCGCCCGGAGGACACCGCGAGGTCCAGCGCCTGGAGCGTCTCCTCCAGCGGGGTCTCCGGGTCGAACGCGTGGAGCTGCCACAGGTCCACGTAATCCGTGCCGAGCCGGCTCAGCGAGGCGTCGAGGGCCGCCAGCAGGTGCCCGCGCGAGGCGTCGACCCTGCGGTACGGGTCGGCGACGCTGCCCGCCTTGGTCGCGATGACCAGATCGCGCCTCGGCACCAGGCCGTCCACCAGCCGCCCGAGCAGGTATTCGGCCTCGCCGCCCCCGTACACATCGGCCGTGTCGACCAGCGTGCCGCCCGCCTCCCAGAACACCTTCAGCTGCTCCGCAGCGTCGTGCTCGTCGGTGTCCCGGCCCCAGGTGAGGGTGCCGAGCCCGATCCTGGACACACGGAGGCCGGTGCGGCCCAGATGCCTCTGCTCCATGGGCGCTGAGATTACAACCGGCGTGGGGCGGCCCCCTGCCGGATCAACTTCCCGCGCGCTAGAGTCCGGAACTCAGGGACGTTACTGATCGGTAAGGGGTTCGGCTATGCGGCTCGGCATCAATCTCGGCTACTGGGGCGCGGGGATGGACGGCGACAATCTCGCCGTCGCACAGGAGGCCGACCGGCTCGGCTACGACGTCTGCTGGGCGGCCGAGGCGTACGGCTCCGACGCGCCGACCGTGCTGGCCTGGGTCGCCGCGCAGACGGAGTCCATCGACGTCGGCTCCGCCATCCTCCAGATCCCGGCGCGCCAGCCCGCGATGGCGGCCATGACGGCGGCCACGCTGGACTCCCTGTCCGGCGGCCGGTTCCGCCTCGGCCTCGGCGTGTCGGGCCCGCAGGTCTCCGAGGGCTGGTACGGCGTCAAGTTCGACAAGCCGCTGGCCCGCACCCGCGAGTACGTGGACATCGTCCGCAAGGCGATGACCCGCGAGCGCCTGTCGTACGAGGGCGAGCACTGGACGCTCCCGCTGCCGGGCGGCCCGGGCAAGCCGCTCAAGCTGACCGTGCACCCGCAGCGCGAGCACATCCCGCTCTACATCGCCGCGATCGGCCCGAAGAACCTGGAGCAGACCGGCGAGATCGCGGACGGCGCCCTGCTGATCTTCCCCTCGGCCGAGCACCTGGAGGAGACCGCGATCAGCCACCTGCGGGCCGGCCGGGAGAAGGCGGGGAAGACGATGGAGGGCTTCGACGTCTGCCCCACCGTCCCGCTCGCCATCGGCGAGGACATCCCCGGCCTCGCGGACATGTTCCGCCCCTACACCGCGCTGTACGTCGGCGGCATGGGCAGCGCCGAGCAGAACTTCTACAACCGGCTCGCCCAGCGCATGGGGTACGAGAAGGAGGCCGCCGAGATCCAGGAGAAGTACCTCTCCGGCGACAAGAGCGGCGCGGCGGCCGCCGTACCGCACCAGCTGATCGACCAGACCACGCTGCTCGGCTCCGTGGAGCGCATCTCCGAGCGCATGCAGGCGTACGCGGAGGTGGGGGTCACGACCCTGACCCTGGCGCCGGCCGGCTTCACGCTCGACGAGCGGATCGCCGCGCTCCGGGCCGGCACGGACGCGCTGGAGCGGGCCGGGCTCGCGTAACCAGGGGGTCTCTGCGGCCGTGGTGGGGGCTCGGGGGTCCTCCCCGCCACGGCCGTCACGGGGAACAACGCGGGCGGCGCGGCGGGGTTACGGCTCCACGCAAAAACGGTTCGCCCGCCGCAGCCCCACCGCAGCCCCGCCCCGCCGCCCCGGCGCCACCTGTTCGGCCCAGCCCCCGCCCCCTCCTGTTGCCCGCCCCGGCCCCGCGCATTTGACTGGCGCTCGGCGACGCCGGCACGGAGGTGGCAGTGATGCTCTCGGCAAAGAACCTGTTCCAGGAGATCCTCGACAACGACGACTCGTTCCGGCTGTTCTGCTCCATCGCGGCCAGCGGCGAGTCCCAGGGCGGCTGGGAGAACGGCCGCATCGCGGCCCTCGTCCCCGCGAGCCAGCGCCCGCTGGCGCCCAAGATCGCCCGGCACGGGGCCGACGAGGACAAGCACGGCCGGATCTTCAACGCCCTGCTCAAGAAGCGCGGCCTGGCCCCCGGGCCCGTCCCCCCGGACACCGACTACACGATGCTCCTGGAGCGCCACGGCATCGGGCTCGCGCACGAGCAGCTGGGCCGCGACGAGCCCCTGACCGAGCGCGACATCATCACGTACCTGGCCCACAGCCGGGTCACCGAGCAGCGCGCGTCCGAGCAGATGCAGCTGCTGAACAAGTACTTCGCGGACCACCCCGAGCTGGGGCGCGCGGTCCGGATGATCTCCAACGACGAGGACAACCACCTCGCGTACTGCCACGAGGAGCTGCTGCGCTTCGCGCGGGCCGGGCACGGCCGCACGATCCAGCGCATCCTGCGCGAGTGCGCGCTCGCCGAGATCAGGATCTACCGCGACGTCAGCCTCGCCGTCATGGACCACATGGGCCGGGTCCTCGGCTGGTCCCGGGCGAAGGCCGCCGTGCTCGCCGCGGGCATCCACGCCATGTACGCGTACGAACGCCTCGGCGGCTGGCGGCGCATGGTCAGCCTGGCACCGCCCGCCCGGCGCGACGCCCTCGGCGGCCCCGCGACGCCCGCGCCCGAGTTCGCCTGAGCCGCGCGGGGGCCGTCAGAGCCAGCCGCGCCGCTTGAACTGGCGGTACAGGCCCACGACCGCCCCCGCCATCAGCAGCAGCACCACCGGGTAGGAGCCGACCCACCGCAGCTCCGGCATGTGCTCGAAGTTCATCCCGTAGATCCCCGCGACCATCGTCGGCACGGCGGCCATCGCCGCCCAGGCGGAGATCTTGCGCATGTCGTCGTTCTGCCGCACCCCCATCTGCGCGAGATGCGCGGACAGGATGTCGGACAGCAGCCGGTCGAGACCCTCCACCTGCTCGTTGGCCCGGGTCAGATGGTCCTGCACGTCACGGAAGAACGGCTGCGCGTGCTCCTGCACGAACGGGACCCCGGCGCTCGCCAGCCGGGCCATCGGACCGGAGAGCGGGACGGTCGCCCGGCGGAATTCCAGCACCTGGCGCTTGAAGGTGTAGATGCGCGCCGCGGTGTTCTTGGAGTCGTCCGTACCGCTCGGCGCGAAGACCTGCGTCTCCAGCTCCTCCAGGTCGACCTGGAGCTCGCCCGCCACGTCTATGTAGTGGTCCACGATCGCGTCGCTCACCGCGTACAGGACCGCCGTCGGCCCGTGCTTCAGCACCTCAGGATCGGCCTCCAGGCGGCGGCGTACGGCCGCCAGCGGCGCGCCCTCGCCGTGCCGCACGGTCACGACGAACGAGTCGCCCATGAACACCATCAGCTCGTGCGTGGTGACCGCGTCGCTGTCGTGGTCGTACAGGACCGGTTTGATCACCGCGAACAGCGAGTCGTCGTACACCTCCAGCTTCGGCCGCTGATGGGCGGAGAGGGCGTCCTCCACCGCCAACGGGTGCAGTCCGAACTCGCTGCTGACGAGGTCGAACTCCTTCTCCGTCGGTTCGTGCAGGCCGATCCAGAGGAACGCGTCGCCGGACTCCCGCGCCTCGGCGAGCGCGTCGGAGAAATCGGCGGGGCCCTCGGTCCGGCGTCCGTCGCGGTAGATGGCGCAGTCGACAATCACGGCGCGCATTCTTCCCTGCTTCCGGCCCGGTATGCACCTTTGGCCCCGCGGGGAAACCGGGCGCCGCCCGTACGCTGGACGGCATGCCCACCCTGATCCTCGTACGCCACGGACGCTCCACCGCCAACACCGCCGGGGTGCTCGCGGGCCGGACCCCCGGCGTCGCCCTCGACGAGCGCGGCGCCGCGCAGGCCGCCGCGCTCCCCGGCCGGCTGGCCGCACTGCCGCTCGCCGCCGCCGTCAGCAGCCCCCTGCAACGCTGCCGGGAGACCCTGGAACCCCTGCTGGCCGCCCGCCCGGACCTGCCGCTGCACATCGAGGACCGGATCAGCGAGTGCGACTACGGCGACTGGTCGGGCCGCAAGCTCGCCGAGCTGACCGACGAACCGCTGATGACCGTGGTCCAGCAGCAC
Organism: Streptomyces drozdowiczii; assembly: GCF_026167665.1. Lineage (NCBI taxonomy): Bacteria > Bacillati > Actinomycetota > Actinomycetes > Kitasatosporales > Streptomycetaceae > Streptomyces > Streptomyces drozdowiczii. Next base: position 5,654,855 of record NZ_CP098740.1, read on the forward strand.
CCCTCCGCCGCCGCCTTCCCCGGCGGCGAGTCGATGCGCGCGATGCAGGCCCGCGCCGTCGACGCCGTACGGGAGTGGAACGCGCGGATCGAGGCGGAGCACGGCGAGAACGCCGCGTACGTCATGTGCTCGCACGGCGACATCATCAAGTCCCTGGTCGCCGACGCGCTCGGCATGCACCTCGACCTCTTCCAGCGCGTCCACGCCGACCCCTGCTCGGTCACCGCGATCCGCTACACGAGGCTCCGGCCCTATCTGGTGCGCCTCGGAGACACCGGCGACCTCGCCGGACTCGCGCCGCGCGAACCGTCCCCGGACGCCGGTGCCGCCGGGGACGCGGCGGTAGGGGGCGGCGCTGGGGCACCGTGATCGCCGCGCGCAGTAGGGTGGACGCGCCGTAGAACGCTTTCCGAGGCTCCGGCCCATCCCCATCTGCCCGTCGACTCTCAAGGGAGACAGGACGTGTCCCTTCAGGTGTTCCTCTACGACCCCCCGGACCGCTTCGTGGCCGGCACGGTCGGGCTGCCTGGACGCCGTACGTTCTTCCTGCAGGCATCCTCAGGCGGACGTGTCACCAGCGTGGCCCTGGAGAAGACCCAGGTCGCCGCGCTCGCCGAGCGCGTCGACGAACTGCTCGACGAGGTCGTACGCCGCACCGGCGGCAACTCGCCGGTGCCCGCGGTCGCCCCGACGGACGTCACGGACACCGCGCCGCTCGACGTCCCCGTCGAGGAGGAGTTCCGCGTCGGCACCATGGCGCTCGCCTGGGACGGCGAGGAGCAGCGCATGATCGTGGAGGCGCAGGCCCTGGTCGAGCTGGACGCCGACTCCGTCGAGGACCTGGCCGAGGCCGAGGAGCGGCTGCTCCAGGACGAGGAGAACGGCCCGCCGATGCTCCGCGTCCGGCTCACCGGCGCCCAGGCCCGCGCCTTCGCCAAGCGCGCCCTGGACGTGGTCAACGCCGGCCGCCCGCCCTGCCCGCTGTGCAGCCTGCCGCTCGACCCGGAAGGACACGTATGCCCGCGCCAGAACGGATACCGCCGGGGCGCCTGACCGACGCGGAGCAGACCGCCCTGCTGGCCGAGGGCACGCTCACCGTTCTCGGACAGGTCCGCGGCGCCTCCAACGCGGTGCTGTACTGCTCCGTCGCCCACGAGGGCGAGGAGGCGTACTGCGTGTACAAGCCGGTGGCCGGCGAGCAGCCGCTCTGGGACTTCCCCGACGGCACCCTCGCCCAGCGCGAGGTGGCCGCCTACGAGGTCTCCGAGGCCATGGGCTGGGGGCTGATCCCGCCGACCGTGCTGCGGGACGGGCCGTACGGCCAGGGCATGTGCCAGCTGTGGATCGAGGCCGAGGAGCCGGGCGAGGACGAGCCCGGGCTGCTCGCGCTGGTCGAGGACGAGGAGCCCGGCGAGGGCTGGAAGGCCGTCGCGTTCGCCGAGGTGGGGGAGGGGAGGACCGCCCTGCTGGTGCACGCGGACGACCCCCGGCTGCGGCGGCTCGCCGTGCTGGACGCCGTCATCAACAACGGCGACCGCAAGGGCGGCCACCTGCTGCCCGCGCCCGGCGGCCGGCTCTACGGCATCGACCACGGGGTGACCTTCAACGCCGACGACAAGCTGCGCACCCTGCTCTGGGGCTGGGCGGGCGAGCCCCTGACCCCCGAGGCCGTCGAGGTCCTGGACCGGCTGGCCGCCGCCCTGGAGCCCGGGGCCCCGCTGGTCACCCGGCTGGCCGAACTCATCACGGCGGCCGAGATCGAGGCCCTGCGGGCCCGGGTGGCCGGTCTGCGGGAGACCGGGCTGCACCGGGAGCCCAGCGGCGAGTGGCCCGCCATCCCCTGGCCGCCCGTCTGACGGCCGGGTCCGCCCCGATGCACGCCGGGCGCGGCCGCGCAAGAGTGCCTCTTCGGTCAGGATCACCCCTCCGGTTCGTATCCGGAAGCCGCATCCGGTTACGCTCGTGGCATGCATGCCTGGCCCGCTTCTGAGGTCCCCGCCCTGCCCGGCAAGGGCCGCGACCTTCGGATCCACGACACCGCGACCGGCGGACGGATCACCCTTGACCCCGGTCCCGTCGCCCGCATCTACGTCTGCGGCATCACGCCGTACGACGCGACCCACATGGGTCATGCGGCGACCTACAACGCGTTCGACCTCGTGCAGCGCGTGTGGCTCGACACCAAGCGGCAGGTTCACTACGTCCAGAACGTGACGGACGTGGACGACCCGCTGCTGGAGCGGGCCGTGCGCGACGGACAGGACTGGACCGAGCTCGCGGAGCGCGAGACGGCCCTGTTCCGCGAGGACATGACCGCGCTCCGCATGCTCCCGCCGCGCCACTACATCGGCGCCGTCGAGGCGATACCCGGCATCGTGCCGCTCGTCGAACGGCTCCGCGACGCGGGCGCCGCCTACGAGCTCGACGGCGACATCTACTTCTCCGTCGACACCGACCCGCACTTCGGCGAGGTGTCGAACCTCGACGCCGAGGCCATGCGCCTGCTCTCCGCCGAACGCGGCGGCGACCCGGAGCGCCCCGGCAAGAAGAACCCGCTCGACCCCATGCTCTGGATGGCCGCCCGCGAGGGCGAGCCCAGCTGGGACGGCGGCTCCCTCGGCGCCGGCCGGCCCGGCTGGCACATCGAGTGCGTGGCCATCGCCCTCGACCACCTCGGCATGGGCTTCGACGTCCAGGGCGGCGGCTCCGACCTGGCCTTCCCGCACCACGAGATGGGCGCCTCGCACGCCCAGGTGCTGACCGGCGAGCACCCCTTCGCCCAGGCGTACGTGCACGCCGGCATGGTCGCCCTGGACGGCGAGAAGATGTCCAAGTCCAAGGGCAACCTCGTCTTCGTCTCCGCGCTCCGCCGCGACGGTGTGGACCCGGCCGCGATCCGTCTGGCCCTCCTCGCCCACCACTACCGCTCCGACTGGGAGTGGACCGACCAGGTGCTCGCCGACGCGGTGGCCCGGCTCGACCGCTGGCGCGCCGCCGTCTCCCGCCCCGATGGGGTGTCCGCCGACGCCCTGGTCGAGGAGGTCCGCGCGGCCCTCGCCGACGACCTGGATGCCCCGGCTGCGCTGGCCGCCGTGGACCGCTGGGCCGAGCGGCAGAGTGCCGAGGGCGGTACGGACGAGGGGGCGCCCGGCCTCGTCTCCCGTACCGTGGACGCCCTTCTCGGCGTGGCCCTGTAGCTCTTTCTCGTAACTCTCCGTCGTAGCAGCCGACTTCACCGGCCCCGGACTTCTTCATGAAGTTCGGGGCCGGTTCCGTTTTGTCCATGGTCAAATGCTCGGTGCTGCGCTAAAAGCGCTCTATGCAATCATCAACGCGCATCAGATCGGCGGTAGTTGCAGCGCTGCTGGGACTCCTCGCCGCACTCACCGGACCGGGCGCCGCCCGCGCCGACGACACGGCGGAGCCCGCCGGGACGACGGTCGGGGACCTCACCGGCTTCGCGGCCGACGGGGCCGTGTACCGCCTGACGGCGGGGGCGGCGAAGGCCCGGGTCAGCTTCGTCTCCGAGGAGACCTTCCGCATCGAACTCGCCCCCGACGGCACCTTCGAGGACCCGGCCGGCGACGCCATCGTGCTCCCGCAGGGCACCCCGCCCCGCACCCGCTGGAAGGAGCGCGGCGACCGCTACGAGCTGTCCACCCGGAGCGTCACCCTCCGTGTCTACAAGTCGCCTCTGCGGTTCGCCCTGTACCGGGCCGACGGCAGCCGGGTCTGGTCCGAGGCCAAGGGGCTCAGCTGGGACGCCGAGCAGACCACCCAGACCCTGGCGCGCGGCGCCGACGAGCAGTTCTACGGCGCCGGCATGCAGAACGGCCGGGGCAACACCTCGCACCGCGGCAAGACCGTCGAGGTGGGCGTCGACTACAACTGGGACGACGGCGGCCACCCCAACTCGGTGCCGTTCTACCTCTCGTCGGCCGGCTACGGCGTCTTCCGCAACACCTTCGCGCCCGGCACCTACGCCTTCAACGACCCGGTGACCACCAGCGAGAAGGAGCGGCGCTTCGACGCGTACTACTTCGCCGGTGACAGCGCCAAGGACGTCATCGGCCAGTACACGCAGCTCACCGGGAAGCCCTTCCTGCCGCCCGTCTACGGCATGGAGATCGGTGACGCCGACTGCTATCTGCACAACGCCAACCGGGGCGAGCGCCACACTCTGGACGCGCTGAAGGTCGCCGACGGCTACCTCGAGAACGACATGCCCAACGGCTGGATGCTCGTCAACGACGGCTACGGCTGCGGTTACGAGAATCTCGCCGAGACCGCGAAGGGCCTCCAGGACCGGGGCATGCAGGCCGGCCTCTGGACCGAGGACGGCATCGACAAGCTGGCCGACCAGGTGAAGGCCGGGCAGCGCGTGGCCAAGCTGGACGTCGCCTGGGTGGGCGACGGCTACAAGTTCGCGCTCGACGGCTGCAAGGACGCCTACGCGGGCATCGAGGCCAACAGCGACGCACGCGGCTTCACCTACGCCCCTGAGAGCTGGTCCGGCGCACAGCGCTGCGGCGTCCAGTGGTCCGGCGACCAGTACGGCACCTGGGACTACATCCGCTGGCAGATCCCGACCTACGCGGGCGCCACGATGTCCGGCCTCGCCTACACCACGGGCGACGTCGACGGCATCTTCGGCGGCAGCGCCAAGACGTACACCCGCGACCTCCAGTGGAAGATGTTCCTGGGGACCACGATGACCATGGACGGCTGGGCGGCCAGCGACAAGCAGCCCTTCCGCTACGGCGAGCCGTACACCTCCATCAACCGCGACTACCTCAAGCTCAAGGAGTCGCTGCTGCCCTACCAGTACTCCTACGCCCACGAGGCGACGAAGACCGGCGTCGGCATGGTCCGCCCGCTGGTCCTGGAGTACCCGGACGACCCGAAGGCCGCGACCGACGCCGCGAAGTACGAGTTCATGTCGGGCGAGGACTTCCTCGTCGCCCCGGTCTACCAGGACAGCACCGAGCGCGACGGCATCTACCTGCCGAAGGGCACCTGGACCGACTACTGGACCGGGCGCACCTACCAGGGCCCCGTCACCCTCGACGACTACAGCGCCCCGCTCGACACCCTGCCGCTGTTCGTGAAGGCCGGGGCGAGCGTGCCGATGTGGCCGGGCATCCGCTCGTACACCGACCGCACCGCCTCCTCCCCGCTGGCCTGGGACATCTACCCGCAGGGCCGCTCCTCGTTCACGCTGTACGAGGACGACGGCGTCACCCGTGAGCACCGCGACGGCGCGTACGCCACCCAGACCGCCGACGTCCGCGCCCCCTCCCGGGGCTCGGGCGACGTGACCGTGGACATCGGCGCGAGCAAGGGCACGTTCCAGGGCAAGCAGAGCAGCCGCCCGTACGAGTTCACCGTGCACACCGGCTCGGAGCCGAGCGCGGTCCAGCTGAAGGGCAAGCTGCCCCGGCTCAGCTCGGCCGCCGCGTACGCGAAGGCGAAGCAGGGCTGGTTCTACGACCGGGACGACCGGGGCGGCGTGGTGAAGATCAAGACCGCACCGCTGCCCACGGACCGGAAGTTCTCCGTGAAGCTCAAGCACACCAGCGCGGTCGGCGGCCGGAACGCCGCCGCCACGGCCTCCGTCACCGCCCCGCGCGGCCAGGAGACCGGCGCGGGCGCCCCGAGCACCGTCGCCGTCGACGTCACCGCGGGCAAGGCCGACGTCACGGACGCGTCCGTCACGCTCGACGTCCCGAAGGGCTGGCAGGCCACCCCCGCCGCGCCCGTGAAGCGGATACCGGCGGGCACCACCCGCCGCGTCGAGATCCGGGTCACCCCGGCGAAGGACGCCGAGGCGGGCGAGCAGCGGCTGACCGCCCTCGCGCGGTACCGGGCGGCCGGCGAGTCCCGCACCGCCACCGAGCGGCTGGCGGTCTCCGTCATGCCGGCCCCGCCCACCGGTGAGACCTGGGCGAGCGACATGGAGTGGCTGACCGCGACCAACGGCTACGGCCCCGCCGAACGCGACCGCAGCAACGGCGAGTCGGGCGCGGCGGACGGGCACCCGCTCACGCTGGCCGGGAAGACGTACGAGAAGGGGATCGGCACCCACGCCGACTCCGACATCGAGGTCTACCTCGGCGGCAAGTGCTCCCGGTTCACCGCGGACGCCGGAATCGACGACGAGATCAACGGGTACGGCGAGGTCGCGTTCTCCGTGGAGGCCGACGGCAAGGTGCTGTGGACCTCGCCGAAGGTGACCGGGGCGTCGGAGACCGTACCGGTCGACGTGGCGCTCGACGGGGCGCGGCACGTACGCCTGAAGGTCACGGACACGAACGGGTCCAAGACCGGTGACCACGGCGACTGGGGCGCGGCGCGCTTCGTCTGCTCCTGAATGACGGTCGCACAGCGCGGGAGCCGGGCGGGTTCGCACCCGCCCGGCTCCGTGCCGCGCTCAGTCCTGGGAGTCGTCGGACCCGTCGTCGCCCGTGCGCGGATCGCTGTCGTCCGTACGGCTGTCCTCCGCGCCGTCCTCGGGCCCCTCGGACGGCGGCCGTACGGGACCCGGCTGCCCCGGACCGCCCGGCTGCCCCGGACCGCCCGGCTGCCCGGGACCGGCCTCCGGCCGCACCGGCTTCGGCGGTCTCGTCCGGCCGCTCGACGTGTCCCGGAGGTACGTCGCGTCCCCGCTCTCCGTGGCATGGCCGCCGGGCGGCTGCCCGGGGCCGGGGTCGCGGCGGCGCAGATAGCGCTCGAACTCCCGGGCGATCGCCTCGCCGCTCGCCTCGGGCAGCTCGGCGGTGTCCCGGGCCTCCTCGAGGGTCTGCACGTACTCGGCCACCTCGCTGTCCTCGGCGGCCAGTTGGTCGACGCCGACCTGCCACGCCCGCGCGTCCTCCGGCAGCTCGCCGAGCGGGATGCGCAGCCCGAGCAGGTCCTCGAGACGGTTCAGCAGGGCCAGGGTCGCCTTGGGGTTGGGCGGCTGCGACACATAGTGCGGCACCGCGGCCCACAGGCTCACCGCGGGCACCCCGGCATGCGTGCACGCCTCCTGGAGGATGCCGACGATGCCGGTCGGGCCCTCGTACCTGGTCTCCTCCAGGTCCATGGTGCGCGCCAGATCGGGGTCGGACGTCACCCCGCTGACCGGGACCGGGCGGGTGTGCGGGGTGTCGCCGAGCAGCGCACCGAGCACCACCACCATCTCGACGCCCAGCTCGTGCGCGAAGCCCAGCAGCTCGTTGCAGAACGAGCGCCAGCGCATGGACGGTTCGATGCCCCGGACCAGGACCAGATCGCGGGGCTTGTCCCCGCCGACGCGGACCACGGAGAGCCGGGTCGTCGGCCAGGTGATCTTGCGTACCCCGTTGTCCAGCCACACCGTCGGGCGGTTGACCTGGAAGTCGTAGTAGTCCTCGGCGTCCAGCGCCGCGAACACCTCGCCCTTCCACTCCCGGTCCAGATGCGCGACCGCTGTGGAGGCGGCGTCACCGGCGTCGTTCCACCCCTCGAACGCGGCCACCATGACCGGGTCGATCAGCTCGGGCACGCCCTCGAGCTCGATCACCCCAGCCTCCTTCCGAAGTTCCCTTGCGTACGGACCAACCTTACGGCCTGCGGCCTCCCGGACCGCAGCCCCCGTGCACGGCCGGGTGGTCATGCGGTAGGGCAACCACACGCTCTATACATCCGAGCTGTCGGCGGAAAATTCGCGTCTCTCTCTGGACTTGTGGGCTCGGAGGCGGCTATACATCGGATGACCGGAACAGAGGTCCGATGTTATTTCCTCCTGGGGGCGCGCATGAGTCAGACCGTCACGGATTTCGAGGTGCACGACATCCGTTTTCCGACCTCGGAACAACTGGACGGCTCGGACGCCATGAACCCCGACCCCGACTACTCGGCCGCCTATGTCGTCCTGCGGACCGACGCCGCCGACGCGGACGGCGAGCCGGTCGAGGGCCACGGCTTCTGCTTCACCATCGGCCGCGGCAACGAGGTCATGGCTGCCGCGATCGAGGCCCTGCGCCCCTATCTGTCCGGGCGCCCCGTGCCCCGTACGGCCGCCGACCTCGGCGCCCTGTACCGGGACCTCACGCACGACTCCCAACTCCGGTGGCTCGGCCCCGAGAAGGGCGTGATGCACATGGCGGCCGGTGCGGTGGTCAACGCCGCCTGGGACCTGGCGGCCAAGCTGGCGGGCAGACCCGTCTGGGAGTTCCTGGCCGGAATGACCCCGGAGGAGCTGGTCTCGCTCGTGGACTTCCGCTACCTCACCGACGCCCTCACCCCCGACGAGGCGCTGGCCGTCCTGCGCGCCGCCGAACCGGGACGCGCCGAACGCGCGGCCCGGCTGCGCGCCGAGGGCTACCCCGCGTACACCACCTCGCCCGGCTGGCTCGGCTACTCCGACGACAAGCTGGTCCGGCTCGCCAAGCAGGCCGTCGCCGACGGCTTCACCCAGATCAAGCTCAAGGTCGGCGGCCGGGTCGAGGACGACGTCCGCCGCATGGCGCTCGCCCGCGAGGCGGTCGGACCCGGTGTCCGGATCGCCGTCGACGCCAACCAGCGCTGGGACGTGGCCGACGCCGTCGCCTGGATGACCGCGCTCGCCCCCTACGACCCGCACTGGATCGAGGAGCCCACCAGCCCCGACGACGTACTCGGCCACGCCGCCGTGCGCGCCGGACAGCCGGTGAAGGTCGCCACCGGCGAACACGTCGCCAACCGGGTCGTGTTCAAGCAGCTCCTCCAGGCCGGGGCCGTCGACTTCGTCCAGATCGACGCCGCACGCGTCGCCGGGGTCAACGAGAACCTGGCGATCCTGCTGCTCGCCGCCAAGTACGGCATCCCGGTCTGCCCGCACGCGGGCGGCGTCGGGCTCTGCGAACTCGTCCAGCACCTCTCGATGTTCGACTACGTGGCCGTCTCCGGCACCCGCGAGGACCGGGTGATCGAGTACGTCGACCACCTCCACGAGCACTTCACCGACCCGGTCGTCCTCGTGAACGGCCGCTACACCGCCCCGGCGGCCCCCGGCTTCTCGGCCGGGATGCGCCCCGAGTCCATCGCCGCACACCGCTACCCGCAGGGCCCCGTCTGGCAGGCCCGGCGCCACGAGAAGGAGGAGAGCCGATGACCGGCACACGCGACTTCGAGGGGATGAACGCCCTGGTGACCGGCGGCGCCTCCGGCATCGGGGCCGCCGTCACCGCCCTGCTCCTGGAGCGCGGCGCGCAGGTCGCCGTCCTCGACCGGGACACCACGGGCACCCCCGCCGGCGCCCTCGCCGTCGAGGCCGACGTCACCGACGACGCCGCCGTGCGCGCCGGGGTGGACCGGGCCGCCGCCACCATGGGCTCCCTGCACACCCTCGTCTCCAACGCGGGCATCGGCGCCATCGGCACCGTCACGGACAACGACGACGCCGAATGGGCCCGGGTCCTCGACATCAACGTGCTCGGCATGGTCCGCGCCGCCCGGCACGCCCTGCCCCACCTGCGCCGGGCGGCCGCCGAGCGCCCCGGAGCCGTATCCATCACGCACACCTGCTCCATCGCCGCGACCGCCGGGCTGCCCCAGCGCGCCCTGTACAGCGCGAGCAAGGGCGCCGTCCTCGCGCTCACCCTCGCCATGGCCGCCGACCACGTCCGCGAGGGCGTCCGCGTCAACTGCGTCAACCCGGGCACCGCCGACACCCCGTGGATCGGGCGGCTGCTGGACCGGGCGGACGACCCGGCCGCCGAACGCGCCGCGCTGAACGCCCGCCAGCCGCTGGGCCGGCTGGTCTCCGCCGACGAGGTGGCCGCCGCGATCGGCTACCTCGCGAGCCCCGCCGCGGCCTCCGTGACGGGCACCGCCCTGGCCGTCGACGGCGGGATGCAGGGCCTGCGCCTGCGCCCCGCGGACAACTGAACCCGCACCGCGAATGCCGACCGAGCCGCGACCCCACAAAGGAACGGGACACCAATGAGAGTGCGTACGAGGAGTGCGGCAGCCTGTGCCGTACTGCTGGCCGTGACCGCCCTCGCGGGCTGCAACCGCGAGTCGTCGGACGGCGGCGCGGGCGGCGGCAAGGTCGGCATCGACCTGCCGCGCAGCGACAGCGACTTCTGGAACTCCTACCAGAACTACATCAAGAAGGGCGTCAAGGACGGCGAGGTCTCCGCGCTCCCGCTGACCAACTCGCAGAACGACATCGGCAAGCTCGTCGCCAACGTCCAGACCTTCACCGACCAGGGCGCCAAGGCCGTCGTGATGGCCCCCCAGGACACCGGAGCGATAGCCGAATCGCTCAACACGCTCAACGAGAAGAAGATCCCCGTCGTCAGTGTCGACACCCGCCCGGACAAGGGCGACATCTACATGGTGGTGCGCGCCGACAACAAGGCGTACGGCACCAACGCCTGCAAGTACCTAGGCGAGCAGCTGAAGGGCAAGGGCAAGGTGGTCGAGTTCCAGGGCGACCTGTCCTCCATCAACGGCCGCGACCGCTCCGAGGCGTTCAAGGCGTGCATGGACAAGGACTACCCGGACATCCAGGTGTTCGAGCTGGCCACCGACTGGAAGGGCGACGTCGCCTCCGCGAAGCTCCAGTCCACGCTGGCCGCCCACCCCGACATCGACGGCATCTACATGCAGGCCGGCGGCGTCTTCCTCCAGCCCACCCTGGCGCTCCTGGAACAGAAGAAGCTGCTGAAGCCCGCCGGCACGGACGGCCACATCACCATCATCTCCAACGACGGCATCCCCGAGGAGTTCGACGCCATCCGCGCCGGGAAGATCGACGCCACCATCTCCCAGCCCGCCGACCTGTACGCGAAGTACGCGCTGTACTACGCGAAGGCGGCCCTCGACGGCAAGACGTTCAAGGAGGGCCCCACGGACCACGACTCCACCATCATCAAGATCCCCAACGGCTACGAGGACCAGCTCCCCGCACCCCTGGTGACCAAGGAGAACGTGGACGACCCGAAGCTGTGGGCCAACCAGCTGGAGAAGAAGAGCTAGCCATGGACCAGGCAGCACCACCCGCCGTACAGGCGGAAGGCGTCGTCAAGCGCTTCGGGCCGACCGTGGCGCTCGACGGGGTGAAGCTCACCGTGCGGCCCGGCGAGTCCCACGCGCTCGTCGGCCGCAACGGCGCCGGCAAGTCGACCCTGGTCGGCGTCCTCACCGGCCTCCACAAGGCGGACGCCGGCACCGTCACCTTCGGCGGCGAGCCCGCCCCCGCCTTCGGGGACACCACGGCCTGGCAGTCCCGGGTCGCCTGCGTCTACCAGAAGTCCATGGTCGTCCCCGACCTCACCGTCGCCGAGAACCTCTTCCTCAACCGGTTCGAGGAGAACGCCCGCTGGATCAGCTGGGGCAGGCTCCGCAAGCGGGCCGAACGGCTGCTCGCCGCGTACGGCGTCGAGGTCGACCCGAACACCCGGGCGCGCGACCTCGCGGTCGAGCAGCGGCAGTTCGTGGAGATCGCCCGCGCGCTGTCCTTCGGCGCCCGGCTCATCGTCCTGGACGAGCCGACCGCCCAGCTGGACGCCCGGGGCATCGCGCGGCTCTTCGACAAGCTCCGGGAACTCCAGGGCCAGGGTGTGGCGTTCCTCTTCATCTCGCACCACCTCCAGGAGGTGTACGAGCTGTGCACCGCGGTCACCGTCTACCGCGACGCCCGCCACGTCCTGACCGCCCCCGTCACCGAGGTCGCCAAGGAGGACCTGGTCGCCGCGATGACCGGCGAGCGGGCGGCCGGTGCCACCGCCTGGCACGCGGCCGGCGAAACGGCCCCCGACGCGACCGCCGAACCCGTCCTGACCACCGAACAGCTGAGCCTCCCCGGCCGGTTCGAGCCCCTGGACCTCCAGGTGCGCCCCGGCGAGGTGCTGGGCCTGGCCGGGGCGGCGGCCAGCGGCAACACCGCCGTCGGTGAGGTGCTGGCCGGGATGCGCAAGGCGGGCGGCGGCACGGTCCGGGTGCGCGGCAGGGCCGTACGCGCGGGCAGCGTGCCGGACGCGCTGGCCGCCGGGATCGGCTACATCCCGGAGGACCGGCACGACCAGGGGCTCGTCCCGGAGCGCAGCGTCGCGGAGAACGCCACGCTGACGGTCGCGGACCAGCTGGGCCCCTGGGGAACCGTCCTGCCCTCCCGTACCCGGCAGTTCGCCCGGTCCATGATCGCCTCGCTCGACATCAAGACCCAGGGCCCCGAACAGCCGGTCTCCGGGCTCTCCGGCGGCAACCAGCAGAAGGTCGTCGTCGGCCGCGCGCTGGCCCGCGACCCCAGCGTGCTCGTGGCGGTCCGGCCCACGGCGGGCGTGGACGTCAAGTCCAAGGACGCGCTCCTCGGAGTCGTACGCCGGGTCGCCGACGCGGGCAACGCGGCCGTCGTCGTCTCGGACGAACTGGACGACCTACGGGTCTGCGACCGGGTCCTCGCCCTCTTCCACGGGCGGGTCGTCGCAACGTTCGACAGCGGGTGGACCGACGGGGAACTCGTCGCCGCCATGGAAGGTGTGGGGGAGAGGGAATGACCGGCACGGTACGGCCGTCCACGGCCGACGACTTCGACACGGCGCTCAAGGGCTCCCCGGGCGGGGACACCCCGCTGAGCAGGCTCAAGCTGATCCGGTGGAGCGACTTCTCGCTGGTGCCGGTGATCCTGGTGCTGATGCTGATCGGCTTCATCGTCTCGCCGGTCTTCCTCACCTCCGACAACCTGATCAGCGTCGTCCAGCAGTCGTCCGAGCTGAGCCTGCTCGTCCTCGGCCAGGCCCTGATCCTCATCTGCGGACGGATGGACCTCTCGCTGGAGTCCACGATCGGCATCGCGCCGGTCGTCGCCATGTGGCTGGTGCTGCCCACCGAGGGCGGCCGCTTCGCCGGCCTCGGGCTGCTCCCGACCTGGTCCGCCATCCCGCTCTGCCTGCTGGTCGGGCTGGCGATCGGCGCCGTCAACGGCTTCCTGATGCTGAAGCTCCGGGTCAACGGCTTCATCGCCACGCTCGGCATGCTCACGATGCTGCGCGGCCTGCACATCGGCATCACCGAGGGCAAGTCCATCACCGATGTGCCGGAGTCCTTCCGCTACCTCGGCAAGAGCGAGTGGTTCGGGGTCCCGGCCGCCGTCTGGATCTGCCTGGTCCTCTTCGCGATCGGCGGCGCCGCGCTCGCCTGGCTGCGCCACGGACGCGCGCTGTACGCGATCGGGGGCAACCCGGAGGCGGCCCGCGCGGCCGGCATCCGCGTCGACCGGGTCACCTGGATCGTCCTCGCCATCGGCGGCCTGCTCGCCGCCTTCGCCGGCATCCTCTACACCGGCCACTACGGGGCGGTCGCGGCCACCCAGGGCGACGGCTGGATCTTCCAGGTGTTCGCCGCCGCGGTGATCGGCGGCATCAGCCTCAAGGGCGGCCGGGGCACGCTGTTCGGCGCCCTCACCGGCGTACTGACGCTCCAACTGGTCGTCAACGTCATGACCCTGGGCGGCGTCCCGGCCCTCTGGAACCAGTTCCTGAACGGCGCGATCATCATCGTCGCCCTGATCATCTCCCGCTTCGCGAGCGGCGAGAAGCAGGACTGAACCTCTTGGTCCTCAAGCGCCGGACGGGCTCCTCCAGCCCGTCCGGCGCTTCTTTTCAAGCCCCTCCGGCGATTGAGGAGCGGGGTCCGGGGCGGAGCCCCGACACGGTCACAGCGTGGACCGCAGCCACTGCTCCACGCTCGCCACATGCACCGTCGCCCAAGCCCGAGCCGCCTCCGCGTCCCGATCCCGCAACGCCGCCAGAATCGCCCGATGCTCATGCAGCGTCCGGCTCACCGCGTCCTCCTGCGTCAGCCCCCGCCACACCCGCGCCCGCGTCGTCGGCCCCGAGAGCCCGTCCAGCAGCGAGCACAGCACCGAATTGCCCGACGACTGCACGATGCCCCGGTGGAAGTCCAGGTCGCAGGCGACCAGCTCCTCCACCGAAGGATGCTCGCCCAGCGCGTCGAGCTGCGCGCTCAGCACGTCCAACTGCTCCTCGCTGATCCGGCTCGCCGCCATCGCCGTCGCGGCGGGCTCCAGGATCCGGCGCACCGCCAGGAACTCCAGCACGGTGTCGTCCCGGTGGAAGTCCACGACGAAGCTCAGCGCCTCCAGGAGCAGCTGCGGGTCGAGGCTCGTCACATACGTGCCGTCGCCCTGGCGGACGTCGAGAATGCGGATCAGTGACAGCGCGCGCACCGCCTCCCGCAGCGAGTTGCGGGAAAGCCCCAGCTCCGAGGCGAGTTCGCTCTCCTTGGGGAGACGATCGCCGGGCCGAAGCGCACCCGAGACGATCATTCCCTTGATCTTCTCGATGGCCTCGTCGGTGACAGCCATGGGCGACCTCCATACATCCGATGTATCGCCCCATTATGCGGGCACGAAGAAGGCCGGTACGACCGTCGGACCGTCTCACGGTCCGCCCGGCCGCCCGGCCCGTCTCCGCTCAGCCGCGCCGCTCGCCGAGCATCTTCTCCACACCGGCCCGGACCTCGTCCGTCGCCAGGCCCCGGATCGTCAGCGTCGTCCGCCGCCGCAGCACGTCGTCCGCGGTCTCGGCCCACTCGTGGTCCCGGGCGTAGGCGACCTGCGCCCAGACCTCCGGCGCGTCCGGGTGGATCCGCTCGGCCAGCGCCGGGTTCTCGTTGGCCAGCCGGGCGATGTCGAACGCGAGCGAACCGTAGTGCGTGGCCAGATGGCGCGCCGTGTCGGCGGCCATCCGGGGACCGGGCGTCCCGCCGTCCACCAGCAGCCGGTGCGCCACCGCGTTCGGCGAGGCGATCCCGGGCAGCGGCAGCTTCCTGGGCAGCCGGGCCATCGGCTCCATGTCCTCCGCCAACGGGTGCCCGGGCAGCGCGGCCAGCTTGTTCATCACCGTACGGCCGATGTGGCGGAAGGTCGTCCACTTGCCGCCGGCCACCGACAGCATCCCGCCCCGGCCCTCCGTCACGACCGTCTCGCGCTTGGCCTTCGAGGTGTCCCCGGGCCCGCCGGGCAGCACCCGCAGACCGGCGAAGGAGTACGTGATCAGGTCCCGGGAGAGCTGCTGGTCGCGGACCGAGAACGCGGCCTCGTCCAGGATCTGCGCGGTGTCCTTCTCGGTCACCGCGACATCCGCCGGGTCGCCCTCGTACTCCTCGTCCGTCGTGCCGAGGAGCAGCATGTCCTCCCACGGCAGGGCGAACGTGATGCGGTACTTGTCGATCGGCGTGGCCAGCGCGGCCTTCCACGGCCGGGTCCGCTTCAGCACCAGGTGGGCGCCCTTGGACAGGCGTATGGAGGGCGCCGCGTTCGGGTCCTCCATCTTCCGCAGGTGGTCCACCCACGGCCCGGTCGCGTTCAGTACCAGGCGGGCGGTCACCCCGAACTCCGTACCGTCCATGGAGTCCCGCAGCTCCGCGCCCGTCACCCGGCCCCGGGTGAACCGCAGCCCGGTCACCGCCGCGTGGTTCAGCACCACGGCGCCCGCGTCGACGGCCGCCCGGACCGTCATCAGCGCCATCCGCGCGTCGTTCATCTGGTCGTCGCCGTACACCGCGACCGCGCGCAGGTTCTCGGTACGCAGCTCCGGCACATCGCGCGCCGCCCGCGCCGGGCTGATCACATGGCCGACGCCGTCGCCGAAGGCGGACAGCGCCGAGTACGCGAACACGCCCGCGCCGAGCTTCGCCGCGCCGTGCGGCCCGCCCTTGTACACCGGCAGGTAGAAGGTGAGCGGGTTGGCCAGGTGCGGGGCGACCTGGCGGGAGACCGCACGGCGCTCGAAGTGGTTCTCCGCCACCAGCTTCACCGCACCGGTCTGGAGGTAGCGCAGACCGCCGTGGAGCAGCTTGGAGGAGGCGGAGGAGGTGGCGCCGGCGAAGTCACCGGCGTCCACCAGGGCCACCCGCAGCCCGGACTGCGCGGCGTGCCAGGCGGTGGAGATGCCCAGGATGCCGCCGCCGATCACCAGGAGGTCGTACGTCGCCTTGGAGAGCTGCTCCCGGGTCTCGGCGCGGCTCGGGAGGGAGCCGGAGGCCGGATGCGTCCCGAGTGCGGGGACGCTCTGCAGAGTGGTCATGTTCTCTACTCCTCGTCTTCGAGCCAGCCCATGGTGCGTTCCACGGCCTTGAGCCAGCTCTTGTACTCGCGGGCGCGGGTGTCCGCGTCCATGCGGGGGGTCCACTCGGCGGCGCGGCGCCAGTTGGCGCGCAGCGCGTCGGTGTCCGGCCAGAAGCCGACGGCCAGGCCGGCGGCGTAGGCGGCGCCGAGGCAGGTGGTCTCGGCGACCATCGGCCGCACCACGGGCGCGTCCAGGAAGTCGGCGAGCGTCTGCATCAGCAGGTTGTTGGAGGTCATGCCGCCGTCGACCTTGAGCGCGGTCAGCTCGACGCCGGAGTCCTTCGTCATGGCGTCGCTGATCTCACGGGTCTGCCAGGCGGTGGCTTCGAGCACGGCGCGGGCGATGTGCGCCTTGGTGACGTAGCGGGTGAGGCCGGCGATCACACCGCGGGCGTCGGGGCGCCAGTACGGGGCGAACAGGCCGGAGAACGCGGGCACGAAGTACGCGCCGCCGTTGTCCTCCACCGAGGAGGCCAGCGTCTCGATCTCGGCCGCGGACTGGATCAGCCCCATCTGGTCGCGCATCCACTGCACCAGCGAACCGGTGACGGCGATCGACCCCTCCAGGGCGTACACCGCCTTCTGGTCGCCGATCCGGTAGCCGACCGTCGTCAGCAGCCCGTTGTACGAGTTGACGGGCGTCTCACCGGTGTTGATCAGCATGAAGGTGCCGGTGCCGTACGTGGACTTGGCCTCGCCCTCGGAGTAGCAGGTCTGGCCGAACAGCGCCGCCTGCTGGTCGCCCAGCGCGGAGGCCACCGGCACCCCGTCGAGCACGCCGCCCTTGGTGGTGCCGTAGACCTCGGAGGAGGACCGGATCTCGGGCAGCACGGCCGTCGGCACGCCGATGGAGGAACAGATCTTCTCGTCCCACTGCATGGTGTGCAGGTTCATCAGGAGCGTCCGCGAGGCGTTGGTGACGTCGGTGACGTGGACGCCGCCGTCGGTGCCGCCGGTCAGGTTCCAGATGACCCAGGAGTCCATGGTGCCGAAGAGGATGTCGCCCCGCTCGGCCCGCTCGCGCAGCCCGTCGACGTGGTCGAGCAGCCAGCGCGCCTTCGGCCCGGCGAAGTACGAGGAGAGCGGCAGCCCGGTCTCGCGGCGGAAGCGGTCCGCGCCGACGTTGCGCCCGAGCTCCTTGCAGAGCGCGTCCGTGCGGGTGTCCTGCCAGACGATGGCGTTGTGGACGGGCTCACCGGTGTGCTTGTCCCACAGCAGGGTGGTCTCGCGCTGGTTGGTGATGCCGATCGCCTTGACGTCGGCGGCGGTGATGCCGGCCTTGGAGATCGCCCCGGCGACGACTTCCTGGACGTTCGTCCAGATCTCGGCCGCGTCGTGTTCGACCCAGCCCGGCTTGGGAAAGATCTGCTCGTGCTCCTTCTGGTCGACGGAGACGATCCGCCCGTCCTTGTCGAAGACGATGCAGCGGCTGGAGGTCGTGCCTTGGTCGATGGCCGCGATGAACGGCCCTGCGCCGTGGCTGCCGGTGGTGTGTGCGTCGGTCACGGTGTGCTCCCGGAGGTCTGTGCGGTGTGGTGTGGGGGCGGATCAGGCGAACGCGAGGTTGTAGAGGCCGCCCGCGAGCGCGCCGCCGATCAGGGGGCCGACGATCGGGACCCATGCGTAGCCCCAGTCGGAGCCGCCCTTGTTCGGCAGCGGAAGCAGCGCGTGCACGATACGCGGACCGAGGTCGCGCACCGGGTTGATCGCGTACCCCGTCGGCCCGCCGAGCGACAGGCCGATGCCGACGACGACCAGGGCGGTGATCAGCGCGCCCAGCGTGCCGAGCCCGTTGCCGTCGTCGTTGAGGCCCTGGGTGAGGATGGCGAGCACCAGTACGACCGTGGCGATGACCTCGGTGAGGACGTTCTGCACCGCGTTGCGGATCTCGGGGCCCGTCGAGAAGACACCGAGGACCGGCCCCGCCTTGGGGGCCGCGGCCTGGTCGACCATGCCCTCTTCACCCGAGTGGGCGCGCAGGACGTCCTGATCCGTGAGGTGCGCCCGGAACTGTCCGTAGTAGGTGAGCCACACCAGCACCGCGCCGATCATGGCGCCGAGGAGCTGGGAGGCGAGGTAGAGCGGTACGTCGCCCCACTTGGTGCCGCCCTCGATCGCCAGGCCGATGGTGACGGCCGGGTTGAGATGCGCCCCCGACACGCCGCCGGCGAGATACGCGCCGGTCAGTACCGCGAAGCCCCACCCGAAGGTGATGGCGACCCAGCCGGCGTTCTGCGCCTTCGAGTGCTTGAGCGTGACGGCGGCACAGACACCGCCGCCGAGCAGGATGAGTACGGCGGTACCGATGGTCTCGCCGATGAAGATGTCGGAGCTGGACACCCGCGACTCCTTTGTCCTTCGTCCAGGAAGCCGAACCCCGGGTCCCACCGGTGGTCCGCGCCCTCGTGTGAGGGCTTGGCCGGCCCTGGGCACCGTCACACCCTAACGCGAATATCCGTTAAGTGTTCGACAATGCCGACCGGTGAACGGCAGTGTTTCTCCCGGGTGAAGGCAGCGTCAAGAGGGATGTGACGTACGAATCGATCGTTACGAGGGAAGCCGGCCGGGTCCGCGGGCGGCTCAGAAGCGGCGGGCGCCCAGGTCCCGCGAGACCGCTCGGGCGCAGTCGCGGACCGCCGCGACCAGCTCCGGACGCAGCTCGCCGTCCTTGCAGACCCGCTCCACCGCACCCGTGACGGCTATGGCCCCCACCGGCATCCGGCGCCGGTCGTGGATCGGCGCGGCCACCGCGGCCACGCCCTCCCAGGTCTCCTCCACGTCGGACCCCCAGCCCCGGGCCCGCACCAGGTCGAGCACCCCCTCGAACTCCTCGGCGCCGGTCACCGTCCGGGGCGTGAACGGCTGCCGCTCCGCCTCCATCGCCTCGGTGTGCGCCACCGGGTCGTACGCGGACAGCACCTTGCCCAGGGCCGTGGAGTGCAGCGGCTGCATCGCGCCCACCTCCAGGACCTGGCGGCTGTCGTCGGGGCGGAAGACGTGGTGGACGATGAGGACACCCTGTTGGTGGAGCACGCCGAGATGGACGCTCTCGCCGCTGGACCGGGCCAGGTCGTCCGTCCAGACCAGGGCCCTGGCCCGCAGCTCGTGGACGTCGAGGTAGCTGTTGCCCAGGCGGAGCAGCTCCGCGCCCAGCTGGTAGCGGCCGGAGGCGGTGTCCTGCTCCACGAAGCCCTCGTGCTGGAGGGTGCGCAGGATGCCGTGCGCGGTGCCCTTGGCCAGGCCCAGTGAGGAGGCGATGTCGGACAGCCCGAGCCGCCGCTCGCCGCCTGCCAGCAGGCGCAGCATCGCGGCCGCCCGCTCCAGCGACTGGATGTTCTTGGCCATCGCGCCGTACCCCTCCACCTTGTTCGACAATGCTGAACACTATCGGCCGATGCCGACCCGCGCTCGACCGCGGGAGAAGTCCGCAGCACCCCGCGACACCGGATCCCCCCGTCATCAGGATGCCGTCCGGCTCGTGGGACAGAGTGACGGCCCAGGTCGCGGCCCGGCTACCCTGGCCGGGTGCGCCTTCCGCCGAAGACGCAAAGCCGACAGCCGTCGCATTCCAGGGAGTACATCCATGGCCTCGTCGCCGACCCCTTCCGCCGACAGCCGGAACCGAACCGCAGCCCTCCGTGAGGCGCTCGCCACCCGTGTGGTGGTGGCCGACGGCGCCATGGGCACCATGCTCCAGGCCCAGGACCCCACGCTCGCGGACTTCGAGAACCTCGAAGGCTGCAACGAGATCCTCAACCTCACCCGGCCGGACATCGTGCGCTCGGTCCACGAGGCGTATTTCGCCGTCGGCGTGGACTGCGTCGAGACCAACACCTTCGGGGCCAACACGGCGGCGCTCGGTGAGTACGACATTCCCGAGCGGGTCCACGAGCTGTCCGAGGCCGGTGCGCGCATCGCCCGCGAGGTCGCCGACGCGTACACCTCCTCCACCGGCGAGCAGCGCTGGGTGCTCGGCTCCATGGGCCCCGGCACCAAGCTGCCGACCCTCGGCCACATCGCGTACGCCACCGTCCGCGACGGCTTCCAGGCGAACGCCGAGGGCCTGATCGCCGGCGGCGCCGACGCGCTGATCGTGGAGACGACGCAGGACCTCCTCCAGACCAAGGCCGCCGTCCTCGGCGCCCGCCGCGCCCTCGACGCCCTCGGCAGCGACCTCCCGCTGCTGTGCTCCCTGGCCTTCGAGACGACCGGCACCATGCTCCTCGGCTCCGAGATCGGCGCGGCCCTGACCGCCCTGGAACCCCTCGGCATCGACATGATCGGCCTGAACTGCTCGACCGGTCCGGACGAGATGAGCGAGCACCTGCGCTACCTCACCCGGCACTCCCGCATCCCGCTGCTCTGCATGCCCAACGCCGGACTGCCGGTCCTCACCAAGGACGGCGCGCACTTCCCGCTCGACGCCGAGGGTCTGGCCGACGCGCAGGAGACCTTCGTCCAGGAGTACGGCCTCTCGCTGGTCGGCGGCTGCTGCGGGACGACCCCGGAGCACCTGCGCCAGGTCGTCGAGCGGGTACGCGGCACGGCCCCGGGCGCCCGCGACCCGCGCCCCGAGCCCGGCGCCGCCTCGCTCTACCAGACCATCCCGTTCCGCCAGGACACCGCGTACCTGGCGATCGGTGAGCGTACGAACGCCAACGGGTCCAAGAAGTTCCGCGAGGCCATGCTGGAGGCCCGCTGGGACGACTGCGTGGAGATGGCCCGCGACCAGATCCGCGAGGGCGCGCACATGCTCGACCTGTGCGTCGACTACGTGGGCCGCGACGGCGTCGCCGACATGGACGAGCTGGCCGGCCGCTTCGCCACCGCCTCCACCCTGCCGATCGTCCTGGACTCCACGGAACTGCCCGTGCTCCGGGCGGGCCTGGAGAAGCTGGGCGGCCGCGCGGTCCTCAACTCCGTCAACTACGAGGACGGGGACGGCCCCGAGTCCCGCTTCGCCAAGGTCACCCAGCTGGCCGCCGAGCACGGCGCGGCGCTCATCGCGCTGACCATCGACGAGGAGGGCCAGGCCCGTACGGCCGAGCACAAGGTCGCCATCGCCGAACGGCTCATCGCGGACCTGACCGGCACCTGGGGCATCCAGGAGTCGGACATCCTCATCGACACCCTGACCTTCACCATCTGCACCGGTCAGGAGGAGTCCCGCAAGGACGGCATCGCCACCATCGAGGCGATCCGCGAGCTGAAGAAGCGCCACCCGGACGTGCAGACCACGCTCGGCCTCTCCAACATCTCCTTCGGCCTCAACCCGGCCGCCCGCGTCGTGCTGAACTCGGTCTTCCTGGACGAGTGCGTGAAGGCCGGGCTGGACTCCGCGATCGTGCACGCCTCGAAGATCCTGCCGATCGCGCGCCTCGAGGAGGAGCAGGTCAAGGTCGCGCTGGACCTGATCTACGACCGGCGCGCCGAGGGCTACGACCCCTCCAGAGGCTCATGGAGCTGTTCGAGGGCGTCAACATGAAGTCGCTCAAGGAGGGCAAGGCCGAGGAGCTGGCCGCCCTGCCGCTGGACGAGCGGCTTCAGCGCCGGATCATCGACGGCGAGAAGAACGGCCTGGAGGACGACCTCTCCGAGGCGCTGAAGGACACGCCGGCGCTCGACATCGTCAACAACACCCTCCTGGAGGGCATGAAGGTCGTCGGTGAGCTGTTCGGCTCCGGCCAGATGCAGCTGCCGTTCGTCCTCCAGTCCGCCGAGGTCATGAAGAGCGCGGTCGCCTACCTCGAACCGCACATGGAGAAGTCGGACGCCGAGGGCAAGGGCACCATCGTCCTGGCCACCGTCCGCGGCGACGTCCACGACATCGGCAAGAACCTCGTCGACATCATCCTCTCCAACAACGGGTTCAACGTCGTCAACATCGGCATCAAGCAGCCCGTCTCCGCGATCCTGGAGGCCGCCGAGGAGCACAAGGCCGACGTCATCGGGATGTCCGGCCTCCTCGTCAAGTCCACGGTGATCATGAAGGAGAACCTGGAGGAGCTGAACCAGCGCAAGCTGGCCGCCGACTACCCGGTCATCCTCGGCGGGGCCGCACTCACCCGCGCCTATGTGGAGCAGGACCTGCACGAGATCTACGAGGGCGAGGTGCGCTACGCGCGCGACGCCTTCGAGGGCCTGCGCCTGATGGACGCGCTCATCGCCGTCAAGCGCGGCGTGCCCGGCGCCACGCTGCCCGAGCTGAAGCAGCGCCGCGTCCCCAAGCGGGACACCGCCGTCCTGGAGGTGGCCGAGCCGGAGGAGGGCGTCCGCTCCGACGTCTCCGTCACCAACCCGGTCCCCTCCCCGCCGTTCTGGGGCAGCCGGGTCGTCAAGGGCATCCAGCTCAAGGAGTACGCCTCCTGGCTGGACGAGGGCGCCCTCTTCAAGGGCCAGTGGGGCCTCAAGCAGGCCAGGGCCGGCGACGGACCCACGTACGAGGAGCTGGCCGAGAGCGAGGGACGCCCGCGGCTGCGCGGCCTCCTCGACCGCCTCCAGACGGAGAACCTGCTCGAAGCGGCCGTCGTCTACGGCTACTACCCCTGCGTCTCCAAGGGCGACGACCTGATCCTGCTCCACGAGGACGGCTCCGAGCGCACCCGCTTCACCTTCCCGCGCCAGCGCCGCGGCCGCCGCCTCTGCCTGGCGGACTTCTTCCGCCCCGAGGAGTCCGGCGAGACGGACGTCGTCGGCCTCCAGGTCGTCACCGTCGGCTCCAGGATCGGCGGCGAGACCGCCAAGCTCTTCGAGGCCAACGCCTACCGCGACTACCTGGAGCTGCACGGCCTCTCCGTCCAGCTCGCCGAGGCGCTGGCCGAGTACTGGCACGCCCGGGTCCGCTCGGAGCTGGGCTTCGCGGGGGAGGACCCGGCGGAGGTCGAGGACATGTTCGCCCTGAAGTACCGGGGCGCGCGCTTCTCGCTCGGCTACGGCGCCTGCCCGGACCTGGAGGACCGCGCCAAGATCGCGGACCTGCTCCAGCCGGAGCGGATCGGCGTCCACCTCTCCGAGGAGTTCCAGCTGCACCCCGAGCAGTCGACCGACGCGATCGTCATCCACCACCCCGAGGCGAAGTACTTCAACGCGCGGTAAGAGTCCGTTCGACGCGTCGTAGCCGATCACGTCGTACACTGGTCGGTCCAGCGCAGGCCGGTCGCCCATCCTCCGGGACGGGTGGCCGGCCTTCTCGTCCCTGATGGAAGGTGTGCCGGATGACCAGTACGGTTCCCGCGTCCCTGACCCGCACGGCGGAGGGCGCTGCCCTCCAGGCCGTCTTTCTCGACATGGACGGCACCCTGGTCGACACCGAGGGCTTCTGGTGGGACGTCGAGGTCGAGGTCTTCGCCGGCCTCGGCCACCGGCTGGACGAGGCATGGCGCGACGTGGTCGTCGGCGGGCCCATGTCGCGCAGCACCGGGTACCTCATCGAGGCGACCGGCGCGGACATCACCCTCGACGAGGCCGCCGTACTGCTCAACGACCGCTTCGAGAAGCGCATCGGCAACGGGGTGCCGCTGATGCCCGGCGCCGCCCGCCTCCTCGCCGAACTGCGCCGGCACGAGATCCCCACCGCCCTCGTCTCCGCCTCGCACCGCCGCATCATCGACCGGGTCCTGGACTCGGTGGGCCACCACCACTTCGCGCTCACCGTCGCCGGCGACGAGGTCACCCGCACCAAGCCGCACCCCGAGCCTTACCTCACCGCCGCGCGCGGCTTCGGCGCCGACCCCCGGATGTGCGCCGTCATCGAGGACACCGCGACCGGGGTGGCCGCCGCCGAGGCCGCCGGCTGCCGGGTGGTCGCCGTGCCCTCGGTCTCCCCGATCGCCCCCGCCGAGGGCCGGGTGGTCGTGGGATCGCTGGAGGAAGTGAATCTCACATTCCTCCGGAACCTCATCAACTGAATGCGCCGGCGCGGGCACCGAGAGTATTCCTGTGAATGAAAGGAAAAGCTCTCGCGGTGGCCGTGCGAAAGAATTCCGCGCGCGACCCCCGTCCCATATTCCGGAACGCGCCCGCTAATGTATTTCTCCCTGAACCGATGAGGGAGAACGGCCCATCATGAAACGCAAGACCCTGGTGCTGCCGGCTGTCGCGGGCCTCCTGGCGCCCGTGCTCGCCGGCTGCGGTACGGCGGGCGGCGGCACCACGGGGAGCGGCAGCGACGGCATCGTCGTCGGCACCACGGACCGGATCGCCGCCTCCGCCGAAGCGCCCGCCCCCCTCGACCCGGCCGTCGGCTACGAGGCGGGCGTCTGGAACGTGCTGCGGCAGACCGTGCAGACCCTGATGGCCACCCCGCGCGGCGGCGGCCTCCCGGTCCCCGAGGCGGCCGAGAGCTGCGGCTTCACGGACCGCGAGAGCGAGAGCTACCGCTGCCGGCTGCGCGCCGGACTCACCTTCGCGGACGGCACCCCCGTCACCGCCGACGACGTCAAGTACTCCCTCGACCGGGTCCGGCGCATCAAGTCCGCGAACGGGCCCGCCGCCCTCCTGGAGAACATCGACACCGTCGAGACCGCCGGTGCCCGCGAGGTCGTCTTCCACCTCAAGACGCCCGACGCCACCTTCCCGTACAAGCTCGCCACCCCGCCCGCCGGAATCGTTCCGCGCGACCGGTACCCCGCGAATTCCGCCCGCAGGGGATTCCAGGTGGACGGCTCGGGGCCGTACACCATGAAACCGGAAGTGAAATCCGGGCGGGTTGTGAAAATCGCCTTCACCAGGAATCCCCATTACCGGGGGAGCTACGAGGTGCGCAGCGGATCCGTCGAACTCGATCTCTTTCCCGACGCCACCGCGATGGGCAAGGCGTTCGACGCCGAGAAGATCGGCATGATGGCCCGCACCATCTCCACCGACCGGGCCCAGAAGATGCTGGCCAAGCCCGAGAACGGGATCCGGCTCACCGAGATGCCCGGACTCGCCATCAGCTACCTCGGCTTCGACACCGAGGAACCCGCCCTCCGGAACAAGGCCGTCCGCCAGGCCATCGCCCAGGTGGTCGACCGGGGCAGGATCGCGAGCGAGGTCTACGGCACCACCGTCGAACCGCTCTACTCACTCATCCCGAGCGGGATCACCGCCCACGACAACGCGTTCTACAGCACCTACGGCGAACCCAGCGCCGCCAAGGCCGCCGCCCTCCTCAGGAAGGCCGGGATCCGGACCCCCGTGCGCTTCACCCTGCACTACACCGACGACCACTACGGCCGGGACACCGCCACCGAGTTCCAGGCGCTGAAGAAGCAGCTCAACGACACCGGGCTCTTCGACGTCACCGTCGAGGGCACCCCCTGGACCCGCTACCGCCCCGCCGAACTCCGCGGTGACTACGCCGCCTACGGCATGGGCTGGTTCCCCGACTTCCCGGACCCGGACAACTACACGGCGCCCTTCCTCGGCCCGGACAACTTCCTCGGCTCGCCCTACACCTCCACCGAGGCCCGGGACCTCATCGCGCACTCCCGCCGACAGGCCGACCGGAGCGACGCCGCGCCCGCCTTCGAACGGCTCCAGGACATCGTCGCCCGGGACGTACCCGTCCTCCCGCTCTGGCAGGGCAAGCAGTACGTCGCCTCCCGCGAGGAGCTGAGCGGCGTCGAATGGGCCGTCGACTCGGGCGCCGACCTCCACCTCTGGGAACTGGGCCGGGGCACCGACTAGGACAGGCCCTGGCGCCCCGGTGTCACTGCGCGCCGGGGCGCACCAGGCCGCTCTCGTACGCGTACACCGCGGCCTGGACCCGGTCGCGCAGGCCCAGCTTCGTCAGCACATGGCCCACATGGGTCTTCACCGTCGTCTCGCTGACGAACAGGTCGGCGGCGATCTCCGCGTTCGACAGGCCGCGCGCCACCAGCTTCAGCACCTCGACCTCGCGGTCCGTCAGCGTGTGCAGCGTGTCCGGCACGGGCTCCTCGCCCGACGGCAGGTGGTCCGCGTACTTGTCGAGCAGCCGGCGCGTCACGCTCGGGGCGAGCATCGCCTCACCGCCCGCCACCACCCGGATCGCCTGCACCAGCTCATCGGCCGGCGCGTCCTTCAGCAGGAAGCCGCTCGCCCCGGCGCGCAGCGCCTCCACCACGTACTCGTCCAGGTCGAAGGTGGTCAGCACCAGCACCTTCGCCGGACCGTCCCGGCCGGGACCGGTGATCTGCCGGGTCGCCTCGACGCCGTCCATGCGCGGCATCCGGATGTCCATCAGCACCACATCGGGCTGGAGCGCGCGCACCTGGTCCAGAGCCTGGAGACCGTCACCGGCCTCACCCACCACCGCCAGATCGCCCTCGGCCTCCAGGATCATCCGGAAGCCCGTGCGCAGCAGCGGTTGGTCGTCGACCAGAAGGACGCGGATAGCCACCAGATCTCCTCAATGCCCGTCGAGGGCCACAGGCCGGCCGGCCTCGGCCCGGACCGGCTCCATTCTGCCCTGGTCATCCTCCGCCGCACCGGCCGGGCGGACCGTCAGCGGATACACCGGGGGAGTCCCGCCGAATTCCGGACAGAGCGCCTGGTGGTCGCACCAGCCGCACAGCTTCGTCGGACGCGGCCGCCACTCGCCCGTCCGCGTCGCCAGCGAGATCGCCTCCCACAGCGCCAGCAGCTTGCGCTCCACCCGCTCCAGGTCCGCCACCACCGGGTCGTACGTCAGCACGTCACCGCTGCCCAGATAGACCAGCTGGAGCCGGCGCGGCACCACGCCCTTCAGCCGCCAGATCACCAGCGCGTAGAACTTCATCTGGAACAGCGCGCCCTCCGCGTACTCCGGACGCGGCGCCTTCCCCGTCTTGTAGTCCACGATCCGGACGTCGCCCGTCGGCGCCACGTCGATGCGGTCGATCACCCCGCGCAGCCGCAGCCCCGACTCCAGCTCCGTCTCCACGAACAGCTCGCGCTCCGCCGGCTCCAGACGCGTCGGGTCCTCCAGCGAGAACCAGCGCTCCACCAGCCGCTCCGCCTGGGCCAGCCACCCCGCCAGCCGCTCGCCCCCCGGATCCTCCGCGAACAGCTCGCCCAGCTCCGGCTTCGACTCCAGCAGCCGGTCCCACTGCCCCGGAATCAGTGCCGTCGCCCGGCCCGGCGTGCGCTCCGCCGCGGGGTTGTCGAACAGCCGCTCAAGCACCGCATGGACCAGCGTCCCCCGGGTAGCCGCCTCGCTGGGCTTCTGCGGCAGCTTGTCGATCACACGGAAGCGGTACAGCAGGGGGCACTGCATGAAATCGCTCGCCCGCGAAGGGGAGAGCGAGGAAGGCGGCTGCGGCACCGGCTGGGACGGCGGCGGAACGGAGGTCATGCGAAGACCCTACGACCCGCCACTGACACCAACCGGCATACCATCGACCACAGACCCTCGAACACCGCATCATCGTGCCGAAAGGCACCGAACCGAAGGGACCTCGTGGACGAGAGCGGCGACGGCCGGCGACCGCAGCCCGGCCCGGCGGCCCCCGGCCCCGGAGACGGCCCCGGCAAGGACGCGCCCCCGCGCCGGGACGAGCCCGGAGGCGGCATCCTCATGGGCCGCCCCTTCGGTGTACCCGTCTACGTCGCCCCCAGCTGGTTCCTGGTGGCGGCCCTGATCACCTGGGTCTTCGGCGGCCAGCTCGACCGGGTGCTGCCCGACCTCGGCGCCGCGCGCTACCTCGTCGCGCTCTTCTTCGCGATCGCCTTCTACGCCTCCGTCCTCGTCCACGAACTCGCCCACACGATCGCCGCCCTGCGCTACAAGCTCCCCGTACGGCGCATCCAGCTCCAGTTCTTCGGCGGCGTCTCGGAGATCGAGAAGGAGACGGAGACCCCCGGCCGCGAATTCGTCCTCGCCTTCGTCGGACCGCTGCTCTCCCTCGTCCTGGGCGGGCTCTTCTACGTACCCCTGCGCTTCGTGGAACGCGGCACCGTCCCCGCCGTCCTGCTCGGCGGGCTGATGATCTCCAACCTCATCGTCGCCGCCTTCAACCTGCTGCCCGGCCTCCCGCTCGACGGCGGCCGCATGCTCAGGGCCGTCGTCTGGAAGATCACCGGCAAGCCGATGAGCGGCACGGTCGCCGCCGCCTGGGTCGGCCGCGCGCTCGCCGTCGGCACCCTTGTCGGCCTCCCGCTCCTCACCCGCAGCGGCTCCCTGGGCAACGACGCCGGCGAGATCAGCGGCATGGACACCGTCACCGACGCCCTGCTCGCCGCGATTCTCGCCGCCATCATCTGGACCGGCGCCGGCAACAGCCTGCGCATGGCCCGGCTCCGCGAGCACCTGCCCGGCCTCCGCGCCCGCAGCCTCACCCGCCGCGCCGTCCCCGTCGAGCCCGCCACCCCGCTCTCCGAGGCGCTGCGCCGGGCCAACGAGGCCGGCGCCCGCGCCCTGGTCGTCGTGGACGGCACCGGCGAGCCCAAGGCCCTCGTCCGGGAGACGGCCATCGTCGCCGTCCCCGAGCACCGCCGCCCCTGGGTCGCCGTCAGCGGCCTCGCCCAGGACCTCACCGACGGCATGAGGGTCCCCGCCGAACTCGCCGGCGAAGCCCTCCTGGACCGCCTCAAGGCCACCCCCGCCACCGAATACCTCGTGGTGGAGGAGACCGGCGAGATCTACGGCGTCCTCTCCACCGCCGACGTCGAGCGCGCCTTCGTCGCCGCCATGGCCCGCCCC
The DNA here is from genome assembly GCF_026167665.1 of Streptomyces drozdowiczii. Lineage (NCBI taxonomy): Bacteria > Bacillati > Actinomycetota > Actinomycetes > Kitasatosporales > Streptomycetaceae > Streptomyces > Streptomyces drozdowiczii. The sequence goes on from NZ_CP098740.1 coordinate 5,683,597, forward strand.
GCCGCCTGACACCCCCCGCATCCCCGTACATCCGTACGGGCGGCGGTCGGCGGCCCCCGAAACACCGGTACGCTGGTCACATGTCTGAACCGACCGGTGCCGCCCGCCGACGCGGGCCCTTCAAGGTCGGGGACCAGGTCCAGCTCACCGATCCCAAGGGACGCCACCACACCTTCACGCTCGAAGCCGGAAAGAACTTCCACACCCACAAGGGTTCTTTCCCGCACGACGAGCTGATCGGTGCCCCCGAGGGCAGTGTGGTCCGTACCACGGGAAACGTCGCCTACCTCGCGCTGCGCCCCCTGCTCCCCGACTACGTCCTGTCCATGCCCCGCGGCGCCGCCGTGGTCTACCCGAAGGACGCGGGCCAGATCCTCGCCTTCGGCGACATCTTCCCCGGCGCCCGCGTCGTGGAAGCGGGCGTCGGCTCGGGCGCGCTCTCCACCTTCCTGCTCCGCGCCATCGGCGAACAGGGCATGCTGCACTCGTACGAGCGCCGCGAGGACTTCGCCGAGATCGCCCAGCAGAACGTGGAGCGCTACTTCGGCAGCCCCCACCCCGCCTGGCAGCTCACGGTCGGCGACCTCCAGGACAACCTCACGGACACCGACGTGGACCGCGTCGTGCTGGACATGCTGGCGCCCTGGGAGTGCCTGGACGTCGTCTCCAAGGCGCTCGTCCCCGGCGGCATCCTCTGCGCGTACGTCGCCACCACCACCCAGCTCTCCCGGACGGTCGAGTCCATCCGTGAGATCGGCTGCTTCGCCGAGCCGCAGCCCTGGGAGTCGATGATCCGCAACTGGCACGTGGAGGGCCTGGCCGTGCGCCCGGACCACCGCATGATCGGCCACACCGGCTTCCTCGTCACCGCCCGCCGGCTCGCCGACGGCGTCGAGGCCCCGGCCCGCCGTCGCCGCCCCTCCAAGGGCGCCTACGGCGAGGACTACGACGGCCCGGGCGGCCGGAGCGGCGCCTCCCGCGACTGACCCCGCGGCAACGCACCGGCGCCGCCGCCGAGTTCCCGGACCGACCCGGGAGCCCGGCGGCGGCGCCTTCTCCGCAAGCGGCGCGCCATCCTCGCGCACCCCACCGTTCCGCTGCCGTGTGAGGTGTGGCACGATGCTGGCCACCCCCGTACCGCCGACGCCGACGGCCGCACCACAGGAACCACAGGAGACAGCCCGCGTGCAGACCTCCGCGCTCCCGGACCTCGCGCACACCGACACCCGGCCCATGCACTGGCTCGCCACCGCGGCGGCCATGGCCGCCGTCGTCGCGGCAGCCGGTCTGCTCCAGCCCGACAGCAGCGCCTCGGCCTCCACCCGGCACCGCACCACGGCCCAGCAGCAGCACGAGGAAGCGGCCGTCGCCCCGGACCCGGCCAAGGCGGACTTCCCGCTGGACTGCGGCAACGTCGGCACCACCGTGGCCAAGCAGGCCCCCGGCGACCTCGACGGGGACGGCAGGCCCGAGACCGTCGCGGTCGTCCACTGCGCGGCCGGATCGGGCACCCCGCCCAGCGGCGTCTACGTCCTCACCCAGGCGGGCGGGGCCGCGCCCAGGATCGTCGCGACCCTGGTGGACCCCGCCCAGCAGCTGACCATCGGCGACTTCACGGTCCGCGACCGCGTCATCTCCGCCACGCTTCTCGGCTACTCCTCGTCCTCGGTGCCCTCGTGCTGCCCCGACCAGCAGGAGAAGGTCACCTGGAAGTGGCAGAACGGCGCCTTCATGCGCAGCGGCGACACGGACAGGGACGCCGGCGCGGGCGTCTGACCCCGGCCGGGCAGCGCCGCCCGGGGCCCGGGAGGATCAAGCCGCCTCGGGGCCGTACACCTCGACCCTGTCCGAAACGCGACGTACATGAATGCAGTCGCCCGGGCACTCCTTGGCCGAATCCACGACGTCCTGGAGCAGCGGCAGCGGCACCGGCGTGGTCGCGCCCTTGTCCTGCAGCAGCTCGTCGTCCTCGCTCTTCACATACGCCAGACCGTCGATGTCCAGCTCGAACACCTCGGGCGCGTACTGCACGCAGATGCCGTCCCCCGTGCACAGGTCCTGGTCGATCCAGACCTCCAGGTCCTGCGTCTCGCCACCGTTGGGAGAGTCCTGCCGCACGGTCATGTCGCCTGCCGTTTCCTGCGTAGCCGGACCGGGAAAGAGCCAGCCCTGACGGGTGTTGAACGCTTTGACGATACAACCGGCCGCTTTCCGATGTTGAACGGTGGGTATCCCCCTGGGACGGGGGAGAGCGCAAGGGTGAAGATCGGACACACCTCACAGTCTTTGTGATCTAGGGGTTTCAATCACCACCCACGCAGGTAGGGTCAGGAAGCGTCCAGCTCCCCTTGGAGGAGGTGAGGACCGTGGCAGCCCACGACGACGACATCAACCGCGGCATCCGGCCCGGGCGGGGGTCCGACGACCCAGCCGGCCAGGTCGCCTATCTCGAGCAGGAAATCGCCGTCCTGCGACGTAAGCTCGCCGACTCTCCGCGTCATACGAGGATTCTCGAAGAGCGGATCGTCGAACTGCAGACCAACCTCGCAGGCGTGTCCGCCCAGAACGAGCGGCTCGCCAGCACGCTCCGCGAGGCCCGCGACCAGATCGTGGCCCTCAAGGAGGAGGTCGACCGGCTCGCACAGCCGCCGGCCGGCTTCGGGGTGTTCCTGCAGGCGAACGAGGACGGCACCTGCGACATCTTCACCGGGGGCCGCAAGCTCCGGGTGAACGTAAGTCCCAGCGTCGAACTCGAAGACCTCAGGCGCGGCCAGGAGGTCATGCTCAACGAAGCGCTCAACGTGGTCGACGCCATGGAATTCGAGCGTGCCGGGGACATCGTCACCCTCAAGGAGATCCTTGAGGACGGCGAACGCGCCCTGGTCATCGGGCACACCGACGAGGAAAGGGTGGTGAGGCTCGCCGAGCCGCTGCTGGACATCACCATCCGCCCCGGCGACGCCCTGCTGCTCGAACCCAGGTCCGGCTACGTCTACGAAGTCGTGCCCAAGAGCGAGGTCGAAGAACTCGTCCTCGAAGAAGTGCCCGACATCGACTACGACAAGATCGGCGGTCTGGGCGACCAGATCGAGCTGATCCGCGACGCGGTCGAGCTCCCCTATCTCCACCCCGACCTCTTCAAGGAGCACGAGCTCCGCCCGCCGAAGGGCATCCTGCTCTACGGTCCGCCCGGCTGCGGCAAGACGCTCATCGCCAAGGCCGTCGCCAACTCCCTGGCGAAGAAGGTCGCCGAAGTCACCGGACAGCCCGCCGGCAAGAGCTACTTCCTCAACATCAAGGGCCCCGAACTCCTCAACAAGTACGTCGGCGAGACCGAGCGCCACATCCGCCTGGTCTTCCAGCGTGCCCGCGAGAAGGCGAGCGAGGGCACCCCCGTCATCGTCTTCTTCGACGAGATGGAGTCGCTCTTCCGCACCCGTGGATCGGGCGTCAGCTCGGACGTGGAGAACACCATCGTCCCGCAGCTGCTCGCCGAGATCGACGGTGTGGAGGGCCTGGAGAACGTCATCGTCATCGGCGCCTCCAACCGCGAGGACATGATCGACCCGGCGATCCTGCGGCCGGGCCGGCTCGACGTCAAGATCAAGATCGAGCGCCCCGACGCGGAGGCCGCGAAGGACATCTTCGCGAAGTACCTCACGCCTTCGCTGCCGCTGCACGCCGACGACCTGGCCGAGCACACCGGGTCCAAGGAAGCCGCCGCGCACGCCATGATCCAGTCGGTCGTCGAGCGGATGTACACCGAGTCCGAGGAGAACCGCTTCCTCGAGGTCACGTACGCCAACGGCGACAAGGAGGTCCTGTACTTCAAGGACTTCAACTCCGGCGCCATGATCCAGAACATCGTGGACCGGGCCAAGAAGATGGCCATCAAGGCCTTCCTCGACCACGGCCAGAAGGGCCTTCGCGTCTCCCACCTCCTCCAGGCATGCGTGGACGAGTTCAAGGAGAACGAGGACCTGCCGAACACCACCAACCCGGACGACTGGGCCCGTATCTCCGGCAAGAAGGGCGAGCGGATCGTCTTCATCCGCACGCTCGTCACCGGAAAGCAGGGCGCGGACACCGGCCGCTCCATCGACACGGTGGCCAACACCGGTCAGTACCTGTAGAAGGCCGAACCGGCTGCGGATGCCCGCCGGGCATCCGCAGCCGGTTGCTTTCCGGCCACCCGCGGCGACACCGCGGCAATGACGACGCAATTGATCTCCCCACCGGCACGCGGGCGTTCTAGGCTCAGGCGTACCGCCCGTTCACGCAGCGCGGGACGGGCAGACCGCGCACGCACCGAACAAGCAGCGGTACTTGAGCGCCGCCCCCGGAAGGGAGCGCCGCCGGGCAAGGAGGGCCGCATGACCGTACGGCGAGTAATGGGCATCGAGACGGAGTACGGGATCTCCGTCCCCGGACACCCCAACGCCAATGCCATGCTCACCTCGTCCCAGATCGTCAACGCGTACGCGGCGGCGATGCACCGGGCGCGCCGCGCCCGCTGGGACTTCGAGGAGGAGAATCCGCTGCGGGACGCGCGAGGCTTCGACCTCGCCCGCGAGACCGCCGACTCCAGCCAGCTCACGGACGAGGACATCGGCCTGGCCAATGTCATCCTCACCAACGGGGCCCGGCTCTACGTCGACCACGCGCACCCCGAGTACAGCTCGCCGGAGATCACCAACCCCAGGGACGCGGTCCTGTGGGACAAGGCCGGCGAACGGATCATGGCCGAGGCGGCCGAGCGCGCGGCGCAGCTCCCGGGCGCCCAGCCGATCCACCTCTACAAGAACAACACCGACAACAAGGGCGCCTCCTACGGGACGCACGAGAACTACCTGATGAAGCGGGAGACCCCGTTCTCGGACATCGTGCGCCACCTGACGCCGTTCTTCGTCTCGCGCCAGGTGGTCACCGGCGCCGGACGGGTCGGGATCGGCCAGGACGGCGGCGAGCACGGCTTCCAGCTCAGCCAGCGCGCCGACTACTTCGAGGTCGAGGTCGGCCTGGAGACCACGCTCAAGCGCCCCATCATCAACACCCGCGACGAACCGCACTCGGACGCAGACAAGTACCGCCGGCTCCATGTGATCATCGGCGACGCGAACCTCTCCGAGATCTCGACGTATCTGAAGCTGGGCACCACCTCGCTCGTCCTGTCCATGATCGAGGACGGCTTCATCAACGTCGACCTGGCCGTCGACCAGCCGGTGCGCACGCTGCACCAGGTCTCCCACGACCCCGGGCTCCAGCAGCTGATCACGCTGCGCAGCGGCCGGACACTCACCGCGGTGCAGCTCCAGATGGAGTACTTCGAGCTGGGCCGCAAATACGTCGAGGAACGCTACGGCGCGGACGCGGACGAGCAGACCAAGGACATCCTCAGCCGGTGGGAGGACACCCTGAACCGGCTGGAGAACGACCCGATGAGCCTGGCCGGCGAGCTGGACTGGGTGGCGAAGCGGCAGCTCATGGAGGGCTACCGGCGCCGCGACGGCCTGGACTGGGACGCCGCCCGGCTGCATCTGGTGGACCTCCAGTACGCGGACGTACGGCAGGACAAGGGGCTGTACAACCGTCTGGTGGCGCGCGGCCGGATGAAGCGCCTCCTGGACGAGCGCGACGTCGAGCGGGCCCGTACGGCGCCGCCCGAGGACACCAGGGCGTACTTCCGCGGCCGCTGCCTCGAACAGTACGCGGACGACGTGGCCGCGGCCTCCTGGGATTCGGTGATCTTCGATCTGCCGGGCCAGGACTCCCTCCAGCGGGTGCCCACGATGGAGCCGCTGCGCGGCACCCGGGAGCATGTGAAATCGCTCCTGGACCGGTGCCGTACGGCGCAGGAGCTGGTCGACGTCCTCTCGGGCCGCTGAAAGCGCCTGAAAGGGCTCCCGGCTGGGAATCATTCCGATGACCTCCGGACGTTGAGACAAGTACCGGGCCAATGTCGGACCCCGTAGGTAGGGTCTGATCAAGTGCTTCGAACCGAGCGGGGTGAGCTAGATGGCGACCAAGGACACCGGCGGCGGACAGCAGAAGGCGACGCGCTCCACCGAGGAGGTCGAGGAGCAGGCGCAGGACGCGCAGGCTTCTGAGGACCTCAAGGAACGCCAGGAGAAGCTGAGCGACGACGTGGACGACGTCCTCGACGAGATCGACGACGTCCTGGAGTCGAATGCCGAGGACTTCGTCAGGTCATTCGTACAAAAGGGCGGCGAGTAACCGGCCCCGCGCCGGAGGCCGGCGGCGGGTGTGCGGCACGGGCGGACCGCCCGTGCCGCACCTCGCGGGCACGGACCGCGCTCCCCGTCCGATTGCCTGCGTCTTCTATGTGGATCACCGCCGCGGGGCGGGTAGGGTCCGGGGCGTAACGTGCTTCAACTGCAATGCGGCGCAGGGCCATCGCAAACCTGGAGGGAAACGCGTGGAAGCCAACACTCGTAGCACCGGGCGTCTGCCGGCTGCCTTCCTGACGCCGGGGTCGTCCTCCTTCATGGACTTCCTGTCCGACCAGGCGCCGGACATGCTGCCGGGCAACCGCCAGATGCCGCCGCTGAAGGGTGCCGTCGAGGCGCCGCACGGCACCACGATCGTGGCCGCGACCTTCCCCGGCGGTGTCGTCCTGGCCGGCGACCGGCGGGCGACCATGGGCAACATGATCGCCCAGCGCGACATCGAGAAGGTCTTCCCGGCCGACGAATACTCGGCGGTGGGCATCGCCGGTACGGCGGGTCTCGCCGTGGAGATGGTGAAGCTCTTCCAGCTGGAGCTGGAGCACTTCGAGAAGGTGGAGGGCGCCCAGCTCTCCCTGGAGGGCAAGGCCAACCGGCTCTCCACGATGATCCGGAGCAACCTGGCGATGGCCATGCAGGGCCTCGCCGTCGTCCCGCTCTTCGCCGGTTACGACATCGACCGCGAGCGCGGACGCATCTTCAGCTACGACGTCACCGGCGGGCGCTCCGAGGAGCACGTCGGCTACGCGTCCACGGGTTCCGGTTCCATCTTCGCCCGGGGCTCCATGAAGAAGCTCTACCGCGACGACCTGACGGAGGAGGAGACGCTGACGCTGGTCGTGCAGGCGCTGTACGACGCGGCGGACGACGACTCGGCGACGGGTGGCCCGGACGTGGGCCGCCGTATCTATCCGATCGTCACCGTCATCACGGACGAGGGCTTCCGGAAGCTGACCGACGCGGAATCCTCCGAGATCGCCCGCTCGATTCTGGAACGCCGACTGGAACAGCCCGACGGCCCGCGCGCCGCGCTGCTCTGAGCCCGCGTTCGTATCCAGCTTCTTCGATGCTCCCGCCACTGACAGAAAGGGACGGATAGCCGGTGTCGACGCCGTTCTATGTCTCACCTCAGCAAGCCATGGCCGACCGGGCGGAATACGCCCGGAAGGGCATCGCCCGCGGTCGCAGCCTGGTTGTGCTGCAGTACGCCGACGGAATCGTGTTCGTCGGCGAGAACCCGTCCCGTGCGCTGCACAAGTTCAGCGAGATCTACGACCGGATCGGTTTCGCTGCCGCCGGTAAGTACAACGAGTACGAGAACCTCCGCATCGGCGGAGTCCGCTATGCCGATCTGCGCGGTTACACCTATGACCGCGACGATGTGACGGCCCGTGGACTGGCGAACGTCTACGCGCAGACGCTCGGCACCATTTTCTCCAGTGCGGCCGAGAAGCCGTACGAGGTGGAGCTGGTGGTCGCCGAGGTGGGCACCGAGCCCGAGGGCGACCAGATCTACCGGCTGCCGCACGACGGCTCGATCGTGGACGAGCACGGCTCGGTCGCGGTCGGCGGCAACGCGGAGCAGATCAGCACCTTCCTGGACCAGCGCCATCGCGACGGGATGTCCCTCGCCGAGGCGCTGAAGCTGGCGGTGCAGGCGCTCTCCCGTGAGGCCAACGGCAACGAGCGGGAGATCCCCGCCGACCGGCTGGAGGTCGCGGTCCTGGACCGCACACGGCCGCAGCAGCGCAAGTTCAAGCGGATCGTCGGCCGGCAGCTGGCCCGGCTCCTCGAAGCGGAGGCCGCCGCGTCGACCCCGACGGACGCCCCGTCCGACGCGGAGGACGGCGAGTCCACGGACACCCCGACGGCCACGACGGACCCGAAGGCTACGACGGACCCGAAGGGCACCGACACGACGGATTCCGGCGGCGACGTGGAGTAACGGCTCCCCCCGCCGAGCCCCGGCCCGCCCAGGCGGACCGGGGCTCCGTCATGCCGGCGGCGGGGCGGTGGAACCCCGGGCCACCAGCCGCACCGGCAGGCTGCCCGGCTCGGCGGGGCGGCCGTCCAGGACCGCGAGCAGGGCGGCCATGCCGCGCTCGCCGACCTGCACGGCGGGCAGCCGGACCGTGGTCAGCTCCGGTTCCACGGCCGTGGCCAGGGCCAGGTCGTCGAAGCCGGTGACCGAGACGTCGTCCGGCACCCGCAGCCCGAACCGGCGGGCCGCCTTGCACGCGCCCGCCGCCAGGATGTCGTCGTCGCAGACGATCGCGGTGGGCCGGAACCCCGGCTCCCCGAGCGCGCGCTCCGCCGCGTCCCGCCCCGCCCGTACGTCCAGCGCTGCGGTCACCGTACGGACCTCGGTGCCGGGCGTCCCGGGCAGCTCCTCGTGCAGGGCGTCCGCCCGGCAGGCGAAGGTCCAGGTGTCGACGGCCGAGGCGAGGTGGAGGAAGCGCCGGTGGCCGAGGGCGAGCAGATGGCGGGCCACCTGGCGCATCCCGTCCGCGATGTCCAGGTTGACCCGGGCGGCGGGCCCGGGCGCCGAGGGGTCGCTGTCCAGCATCACGAGGGGGACGTCGGCCCCGTGCAGGGCGTCGAGCGCGTCGGCGGCCATGGAGGAGGCGATGACCCCGTCCAGCGCGGCCCGGGCCGACGGGAACGGGTCGCGGGCCGGGCCCGTGCCGTCGGGGAGGGGTAGAGGACGACCCCGAAGCCGTGCTCGGCGGCGACCGCGGCGGCCCCGGTGTACACCCGGGCGAAGAACTCGTTGGTGAGGGCCGGGACGACCAGGAGGGCCGTCCGGGTGCGGCCGAGGCGCAGATTGCGGGCGGCGAGATTGGGCCGGTAGCCCAGGCCCCGGGCGGCATCGCGGACCCGGTCCGCGGTGGACTCGGAGACCCGGCCCCGCCATTTCTCGCCGAGCACCAGCGAGACCGTGGCCTGGGAGACGCCGGCGGCCCGGGCCACGTCGCGGCTGGTGGGCCGGGGCGGGCCGGGTGGTGCGGGGCTGGTCACGCGGGCCTCCGGGCCATTCGGTTCAGGCCCGTGAGGTGGACCTGCGGACGGGCTCATGGTACGTATGAACCCGGAAGTTATACGTAAAACCTCGCAGGCCCGCACAGGCACCCGAGGGAGAGGGGCGGGACATGGCCGCGGGATATCTGGACATCCTCCGGGCGCGGCACGCCGCCAGGCTGCTGACCGGCACCCTGGTGGGACGGCTGCCCAACGGCACGGCGAGCATCGCGATCGTGCTGTTCGTCCGGGCCGAGGGCGGCAGCTACAGCGTCGCGGGCGCGCTCGCGGCGGTGTACGGACTGGCCACGGCGGTCGGGCAGCCGCTGCTCGGCCGGGCGGTCGACCTGTACGGGCAGCCGCGCGTCCAGCTGCCCGCCGCCGTCGTCTCCGCGCTCGGCATGGCCGTGCTCGCCCTGGCCGGGACCGGCTCGCTGCCGCTCGCCTACGCGGCGGTGGCCGTGGCCGGGCTCTTCACGCCCCCGCTGGAGGGCGGTCTGCGGGCGCTGTGGCCGAGCGTGCTGGGCGGTGAGGAGCGGGTGCACCGGGCCTACGCCATGGACGCCGTCGCGCAGGAGGTCATGTTCACCGCGGGGCCGCTGCTCGTGACGCTCCTGGTCGCCCTCTGGTCGCCCGCCACGGCGCTGCTGGTCATCAACGCGATCGGGGTGCTCGGCGCGCTGTCGGTGGTGGTCTCGGAGCCCTCGCGGGCCTGGCGCTCCGCCCCGCGCGAGGCGCACTGGCTGGGCGCGCTGCGCTCGCCCGGGCTGCTGGCGCTCCTCGGCTCGTTCTTCTTCGTGGGCCTGGCGCTGGGCTCCATCACCGTGGCCGCGATGGCGTACGCCGACGACCTGGGCCGGGAGTCGGTGTACGGCTGGCTGATGGCGGCGCTCGGGCTCGGCGCCCTGATCGGCGGGGCGGTGTACGGGGCGCGGCAGTGGGCGGGGGCGCCGGAGCGGCGGCTGCGGGTCATCGTGGGGCTGCTCGCGCTGGGCTACCTGCCGCTGGTGCTGACGCCGGGACCGGTCGCGATGACCGTGCTCGCGGCCGTCTCCGGGGTGTTCCTCGCGCCGGCCGTCGCCTGCTCGTTCATCGTGGTCGACCGGCACGCGCCCCGTGGCACGGTGACGGAGGCGTTCTCGTGGCTCGTGACGACCTTCGGGGTCGGGGCGGCCGTGGGGACCGCGGTGGCCGGTCCGGCCGTCGAGCTGGGCGGGACGGCGTGGAGCTTCGCGGTCGCGGGGGCCGGTGGAGTGGCGGCGCTGCTCGTCCTGCTGGCCACCGGGAAGGTGCTGGGGGCTCCGCCGCGTACCGCCGTAGCGGTGCGAGGATCGGAAAATGATCGAAACGGTGCCGTCGAACCCGGTTTCAGCTCGGGCCATCAGGCGTAATGTTCAGTCATGGACCGCCGCATTTTCGGGCTGGAGAACGAGTACGGCGTCACGTGCACGTTCAGGGGACAGCGCCGACTGTCTCCTGATGAAGTGGCGCGCTACCTCTTCCGCCGTGTTGTGTCATGGGGCCGCAGCAGCAATGTCTTTCTGCGGAACGGCGCCCGCCTCTACCTCGACGTGGGATCGCATCCGGAATATGCAACCCCCGAATGCGACAACCTGACCGAGCTGGTCACCCACGACAAGTCCGGCGAGCGCATTCTCGAGGGCCTGCTCGTCGACGCCGAACGCCGCCTGCACGAGGAGGGAATCGCCGGCGACGTCTATCTCTTCAAGAACAACACCGACTCCGCGGGAAACTCCTACGGCTGCCACGAGAACTACCTCGTCGCCCGGCACGGGGAATTCTCACGCCTCGCGGACATCCTCATTCCCTTCCTCGTCACCAGGCAGCTGATCTGCGGCGCCGGCAAGGTGCTCCAGACCCCCCGGGGCGCGGTCTACTGCGTCAGCCAGCGTGCCGAGCACATCTGGGAGGGCGTCAGCTCCGCGACGACGCGCTCCCGCCCGATCATCAACACCCGCGACGAACCGCACGCGGACGCGGAGCGCTACCGCCGCCTCCACGTCATCGTCGGGGACTCCAACATGTCCGAGACGACCATGCTGCTCAAGGTCGGCGCGACCGACCTGGTGCTCCGCATGATCGAGGCGGGCACGGTGATGCGCGACCTGACCCTGGAGAACCCGATCCGGGCGATCCGCGAGGTCAGCCACGACACCACCGGGCAGCGCAAGGTCCGCCTCGCCAGTGGCCGGGAGGCTTCGGCCATAGAGGTGCAGCGCGAGTACTACGAGAAGGCCGTGGACTTCGTGGACCGCCGCGGCATCCGTACGGGCAACGTCGAGCGCGTCCTCGAACTGTGGGGCCGCACGCTCGACGCGATCGAGGCCGAGGACCTCGACCGGATCGACACCGAGATCGACTGGGTCATGAAGTACAAGCTCATCGAGCGGTACCGGGCCAAGCACAACATGACCATGTCGAATCCGCGGGTCGCCCAGATAGACCTCGCCTACCACGACATCCACCGCCGGCGGGGGCTGTACTACCTGCTGGAGCGCAAGGGCCAGGCCGCCCGCATCTGCAACGACCTGAAGATCTTCGAGGGCAAGTCGGTGCCCCCGCAGACGACCAGGGCGCGGCTGCGCGGCGACTTCATCCGGCGGGCCCAGGAGCAGCGGCGGGACTTCACCGTCGACTGGGTCCACCTCAAGCTCAACGACCAGGCGCAGCGCACGGTGCTCTGCAAGGACCCGTTCCGGTCGGTGGACGACCGGGTGGAGAAGCTGATCGCGGGTATGTGAGGCGCAGGATACGCTCCGGCGCCGGTGCGACTCGGGCCCCGTACGTTCCTCGTACGGGGCCCTTCGTACGGCCTAGAGTGGCGGGGTCCCGGGACCCCCGGGGCGTGTCCCCCACATATGCCGTCTGAGATCTGAGGAACCAGTGCGCCGACTTGCCGGCCTTCTCGTCGTCCCCCTGCTGCTGTTGTCGTCAGCGGCCTGCGGCAGCGACGACAAGGGCTCCGACTCCGCTTCCGCCTCCGCGTCCGCCCCCTCCAAGGGCGGTTTCCCCGCCATCACCGCGGGCGCGAAGTTCGGCGAGAAGCCCACCCTGGCCAAGGGCACGGGTACGCCGCCCAAGGAGCTGAAGACCAAGGTCATCAGCGAGGGCGACGGCGCGAAGCTGAAGAACGGCGACGTGACCCAGGTCAACTACCTCGGCCAGGCGTACGACTCCACCAAGCCGTTCGACAACAGCTTCGACCGCAAGCAGCCGTTCGACCTGACGCTCGGCGCTGGCATGGTCATCCAGGGCTGGGAGAAGGGCCTGGTCGGCCAGAAGGTCGGCAGCAGGGTCCAGCTGGTCATCCCGCCGGACCTCGGTTACGGGGCCCAGGGCCAGGGCGACATCAAGCCGAACGCCACCCTGGTCTTCGTCGTGGACATCCTGAAGGCGAAGCAGATCCCGGCCTCGGCCAAGGGCACCGCCGTCGCCCAGGACAACATGGACCTGCCGAAGGTGGGCACCAACACCGACGGCAAGGCGCCGAGCCTGACCATCCCCAGCAAGTCCGCCCCGCCGAAGAAGCTGGTCTCCAACTACGTGCTGGAGTCCAAGGGCGACGTGGTCAAGGAGACCGACTCGGTCGTCGTGAACTACGTGGCCAAGCTCTGGAAGGACGGCAAGGAGTTCGACAACACGTACACCACGGGCAAGACGCAGACCTTCCCGCTGGCGCAGGTCACCCTCAAGGGTCTGAAGGACGGCCTGGTCGGCAAGAAGATCGGCAGCCGCGTCCTGCTGGTCGTGCCGCCGGACCAGGGCCTCGGCGACAAGGAGCAGTCGGGCGTCCCCGCCAACTCCACGCTGGTCTTCGCGGTGGACATCCTCGCGAAGATGTAAGACTGTCCCGGTTGCCCAGTTCATCTGTAAGAGGAGCAAGTCAGTGAGCATCGACAAGCCCGAGGTCGACTTCCCGGGTGGCGAGCCGCCGGCCGATCTGGAGATCAAGGACATCTGGGAGGGCGACGGCGAGGAGGCCAAGGCCGGCCAGTTCGTCTCCGTCCACTACGTGGGTGTCGCCTTCTCCACCGGCGAGGAGTTCGACGCCTCGTGGAACCGCGGCAAGCCGCTGCAGTTCCAGCTCGGTGCCGGCCAGGTCATCGCGGGCTGGGACAAGGGCGTGCAGGGCATGAAGGTCGGCGGCCGCCGCCAGCTGACCATCCCCGCGCACCTCGCCTACGGTGACCGCGGCGCCGGCGGCGGTGCGATCGCCCCCGGCGAGACGCTGATCTTCGTCTGCGACCTGGTCGCCGTCTGATCCCGCGCGTAGCAGCACGAGGGCCCGCACCGCGAGGTGCGGGCCCTCGCTTTTGTCCGGACACCCCGGGGCGGTACGGTCGAGCGTCGTAGAGCACGAGGGAAAGGGCGCCGATGGCGATTGCCAAGGCCGAGCGGCTGATGAACCTGGCGCTGTGTCTGCTGGGGACCCGGCGCCCGCTCAGCAAGCGCGAGCTGCGCGGCTCCATCGAGGCCTACCTCGAAGCGGCTTCCGACGACGCCTTCAACCGGATGTTCGAGCGCGACAAGGACGACCTGCGCGAACTCGGCCTGGTCATCGAGACCGTGGAGAACCTGGACGGCGACACCGGCTACCTCGCCCGCCGCGACAGCAACCGGCTGCCGCCCATCACGCTGGACGCCGAGGAGGCCGCCGCGCTCGGCCTGGCCGCCAAGGTCTGGCAGCAGGCCCGCCTCGCCGGCGCGGCCAGCGGGGCCCTGCAGAAACTGCGGGCGGCCGGGATGCCCGAGACCGAGGACGCCTACGAGGTGCACAGCGCTCTCGAACCCCGCATCCCCGTCCACGAGGCCGCGTTCGAACCCCTGATGCTGGCCTGCCGCGACCGCCGCCCGGTGACCTTCGACTACCGCAAGGCGAACGCCGCCCAGCCCGAGCAGCGCCAGGTCGAGCCGTGGACCCTGGAATGCTGGCGCGGCCACTGGTATCTCGCCGGCTGGGACCGGGAGCGCGGCGCCGAGCGCGTCTTCCGGCTCTCCCGGATCACCGGCAAGGTCCGCTCCCGGGCCGGCGCCTTCACCGCCGAGGTGCCCGACGTGGTCACCGTCCGCGAGACCGTGGAGAGCTGGGCCGGTGAGACGGCCACCCGGACCGCCCTGATCCGGCTCCGCACCGACTCCGGCTACCCGCTGCGCGCCCGCGCCCTGTCGGTCCGGGAACTCGGGAACGGGTGGGACGAGTTGGAGATCCCGTACGGACACGGCCTGGACGCCTGGCTCGTGGAGTTCGGGCCCGACGTCGTCGTCACCGGGCCCGAGGACCTGCGGGCCGACGTGGTGGACCGGCTGCGCGCCGTGGCCAAGGACTGAGGGGACCGTTTTCCATGGCCACGAACGCCATCGACCAGACGCGCCGGATGCTCTCCCTGGTGACGTACCTGCGCGAGCGCCCCGGCGCCCACGTCCAGGACGTCGCCCGGGCCTTCGGGATCACCGAGGACGAGCTGATCTCCGACCTGGACGTGCTGCCCATGTGCGGCACCAGCTTCCGGGGCGGCGACCTGCTCGACATCGACACCGACGGCGACCGCATCTGGTGGCACAACGCGGACGACGTCGCCGAACCGCTGCGGCTCGCCGCCGACGAGGCGACGGCCCTGCTGGTCGCCGCCCGCGCCGTGGCGACCCTGCCCGGGCTGCGCGAGAGCGACCGGCAGGCGCTGCTGCGGGCCACCGCCAAGCTGGAGACCGCCGCCGGAGAGGTGGGCGCCGCCAGCTCCCGGCTCTCGGTCACCTTCGAGTCCGAGGGCGGCGTCTTCGCCGAGGTGGACCGGGCGATCTCGGAGCGGCGCAGGCTCTGGCTGCGCTACTACTCGCCCGCCCGCGACGAGCTCACCGAGCGCGAGGTGGACCCGATCCGGCTCTTCGCCGTCGGGCACACCTATATGGAGGCGTGGTGCCGCTCCTCCGAGGACCGGCGCACCTTCCGGCTCGACCGGGTCGCCGAGATCCGGCTCCTCGACGAGCCCGCCGCCCCGCCCGAGCTGGAGCTGCGGGACCTGTCCGAGGGGCTGGTCCAGCCGGCCGCCGAGGACCCGGAAGTCGTGATCGAGGTCGGCCCCGGCGGGCGCTGGGTCGCCGAGTACTACCCGCACGACCGGGCGGAGGAACAGCCCGACGGCGGCCTGCGGATCACCCTGCGCACCCCGGACCCGGCCTCGCTGCGCCGGCTCGCGCTGCGGCTCGGCCGGGAGGGGCGCATCGTCTCGCCCCCCGAGCTGGCCGAGAGCGCGCGGAGCGCGGCGCGGGCGGCGCTCGCCGCGTACGACGGCACGGCCTGAAGGGGCGGCGGTAGAGATGGGCCACCTGTCCGCGCTGCCGGGCCGCGCCGCCGTACCCACCGCGGCGGTGCCGGAGTCGGCGCGCTTCAAGGCCGCCTGCCCGGACTGCCGCGCGCGGTTCGAGCTGGCGGCGGCGGAGTTCCGGCTGGTGGTCGGCGCGACCAGCCGCACCACGTTCTACTCCTTCACCTGCCCCGACTGCGCCGCGTGCGTCCGCAAGCCGGCGGGGGAGCGGATAGTGGAGCTCCTCACCGACGGCGGCGTCCGCACGCTGCGTCTGCACACCGGCTCCTGAAAGGCTCCTCGCGCATGTTCTGGCCCATGCTCGCCATCGCCCTGGGATTCCTCGGAATCGCCGTGCTCGGCACGCTGGCCATCAGGGTGTTCGTCGAGGCCCAGCGCCTCGGCCACCAGGTGACCCGTACCACGGAGCGCATCAACCGCGCCGCCGACGACCTGGAGCGCGCGGCCGAACGGCTCGCCGCGACGGGGAAGACCCTGCCCTAGAGGGCCCGTAGACGCAGCCTCCTGTTTCGGGGGCACGGGAGGTACGCTGCTGCAAGACGGCCCAGGCAGGGAGGTGCGGGCCGCAATCGAAAGTATGCACGGGCATTGCCTCGCGTTTACTCCCGCGGGTTACGATCGCTGCCGGCGAATCGTCGGATGTGTATCCGCCACTCAAGGGCAGCGAGCCCACCTCCAGCCGCCTCAGCCAGAAGGAAACACACCATGGGCAATCTGAAGCCTCTCGAGATCGTACTGATCATCGCTGTCATCCTGCTGTTGTTCGGCGCCAAGAAGCTTCCCGACATGGCCCGTTCGCTCGGCAAGTCGGCCCGCATCCTCAAGAGCGAGGCCAAGGCCATGAAGAAGGACGACGAGCCGACGGTCACCACCACGGACGCCGCCGCCGACCCGGCCGCCCAGCAGGCCGCCCGTACGATCCAGGCCGCGCCCGGGGACGTCACGAGCTCCCGCCCGGTGAGCGAAGCGAAGCCCACCACCCAGAGCTGACCGCGCTGACGGACGCTTCCGTCAGCCGCCGCACGAGACGAGGGAAGTGGGTTGCTCAAGTCTGCCCGCAAGCAGGAGAAGGACAGCGAGGGGCGGATGCCTCTCGCTGATCACCTGCGAGAGTTGCGTAACCGACTGTTGATCGCCGTTGTGGGGATTCTCGTGATCACGGTGATCACGGCCTTCTTCTACAACGAACTGATCAACTTCCTGATCCGCCCGGTCCTGGAGTCGGTCGGTTGCGCCCACGGTGAGAGCAAGCAGGCCAACGGCAACCCGTGTGCCGAGATGACGGTGCAGGGTATCGTCGCGCCCTTCTCCATCGCCCTCAAGGTCTCCCTCATGGCGGGCGTGGTGTTCTCCACCCCGGTCTGGCTGTACCAGCTGTGGGCCTTCCTCGCCCCCGGTCTGCACAAGCACGAGAAGCGGTACGCGCTCGGCTTCGTCGGCGTCGGTGTCCCGCTCTTCCTGGTGGGCGCCGCTCTCGCCTACCTCCTGATGCCGCAGACCGTGTCCGTGCTGCAGGAATTCACCCCGGACAACACGAAGCCCCTGCTGCCCATCGACGACTACCTCAACATCATCACGCGCATGGTGGTCGTGTTCGGCCTCGCCTTCGAGCTGCCCCTGCTGCTCATCCTGCTGAACTTCACCGGGGTGCTCACGGCCAAGCGGCTCGGCTCCTGGTGGCGCTGGATGGTCATGGGCATCACGATCTTCGCCGCCGTGGCGACCCCGACCGGTGACCCGCTCACGATGATCACGCTGGCCGCGCCCATCGTGCTGCTGTACTTCCTCGCGCTCGGCATCTGCATGGCCAACGACCGGCGCCGGAAGCGGAACAACCCCGACGCCGACCTCGACGACGACGAGGCGTCGGAGCTGGACCTCACCCCCGAGGACATCGGCGACATGGAGCATGTCTCGGCGTCACCGACACTGCCCGGCCAGTCCGACGGCGGACGGTCCTCCGCGCGAGACGGTTACGACGACATCACCTGACCTTGTAGGGTCCCCGGGTGACCAGCGAGATCACCCTCTTCGTCAATCCCACCGCGGGACGCGGCCGGGGCGCGCGAGCCGCGCAGCCGGCCGCTTCCGCGTTGCGGGAGGCCGGTTTCTCCGTACGCACGGTCCTCGGCGAGGACGCCGGTGACGCGCTGCGCCGGGCGCGGGACGCGGTGGCGGCGGGGACGGGCGCGCTCATAGCCGTCGGCGGGGACGGGCTCATGTCGCTGGCCCTCCAGGCGGTCGCCGGGACGCTCACCCCGCTCGGCGTGGTGGCGGTGGGGACCGGCAACGACTTCGCGCGCGCCCTGGGCCTGCCGATACGCGACCCGGAGGCGGCGGGGCGGCTCGCCGCCGACGCGCTCAAGGGGCGGGCGCCGGTGCGCGAGACCGACCTCGGGCGGGTCGGGGAGCGCTGGTTCGGCTCCGTGCTCGCCTCCGGCTTCGACTCCCGGGTCAACGACCGGGGCAACCGGATGCGCTGGGTGGGCGGCCGCTTCAAGTACGACCTGGCGATCCTCGCCGAGCTGGCCGCCTTCAAGCCGGTCAGGTACCGCATGGCGCTGGACGACGGACCGCCCCGGGAGCTGGAGGCGACGCTCGTCGCGGTCGGCAACGGGACCTCGTACGGCGGCGGCATGCGGATGTGCGCCGACGCGGTCATGGACGACGGCCTCTTCGACATCACGGTGGTCGGGGAGTGCAGCCGTACGACCCTGCTCAAGGTCTTCCCCCGGGTGTACAAGGGGACGCACCTCGGCCACCCCGTCGTCACCGTGCACCGGGCCTCGTCGGTCACCCTCGAAGCCGTCGGCGTCACCGCCTACGCGGACGGCGAATGTGTCGGCGCACTCCCGGTGACCGCCACCTGCGTGCCGAAGGCGGTACGGATTCTCGGAGCCCGGACCATGGGCGATTAAAGATCGCGTCACTGTCAGAGGTGGCGGGTAGGCTCGACAGCAAGATGACAGAGGACCTCTCACCAGCTGAGCGCTACCAGGCTTCCCGGCTCCGGGCGGCCGAGCAGGCGACCGCTCTCGGGCCGTTCCGCGAGATGTACGACTTCGGTCTCGACCCGTATCAGATCGAGGCGTGCAAGGCCCTGGAGGCCGGGAAGGGCGTGCTCGTCGCCGCCCCCACCGGCTCGGGCAAGACGATCGTCGGCGAATTCGCCGTGCACCTCGCCCTGGAGCAGGGCCGCAAGTGTTTCTACACCACGCCGATCAAGGCCCTGTCGAACCAGAAGTTCGCCGACCTGGTCCGGCGCTACGGCTCCGACAAGGTCGGCCTGCTCACCGGTGACAACAGCGTCAACGCGGACGCCCCGGTCGTCGTCATGACCACCGAGGTCCTGCGGAACATGCTGTACGCCGGCTCCCAGGCGCTGAACGGCCTCGGATACGTGGTCATGGACGAGGTGCACTACCTCTCCGACCGCTTCCGGGGCGCCGTCTGGGAAGAGGTGATCATCCACCTCCCCGAGTCGGTCACCCTGGTCTCCCTGTCGGCGACCGTGTCCAACGCGGAGGAGTTCGGCGACTGGCTGGACACCGTGCGCGGCGACACCGAGGTGATCGTCTCCGAGCAGCGGCCCGTCCCGCTCTGGCAGCACGTTCTGGCCGGGCGCCGGATGTACGACCTCTTCGAGGAGGAGACCGACCACGGCGGCCGCGGCACCGGCCGCCGCGAGGTCAACCCCGACCTCGTCCGCCTGGCCCGCATGGAGAACCAGCGCGGGTACAACCCCCGCGACCGCCGCCGCGGCAAGATGATCCGCGAGGCGGACCGCGAGCGCGAGCGGCGCCAGCGCAGCCGGATCTGGACGCCCTCCCGCCCCGAGGTCATCGACCGGCTGGACGCCGAGGGGCTGCTCCCCGCGATCACGTTCATCTTCAGCCGGGCCGCCTGCGAGGCCGCCGTCCAGCAGTGCCTGCACGCCGGGCTCCGGCTCAACGACGACGACAAGCGCCGCCTGGTCCGGGAGATCGTGGAGGAGCGGACGGCGTCCATCCCCTCCGAGGACCTGCACGTCCTGGGCTACTACGAGTGGCTGGAGGGCCTGGAGCGGGGCATCGCCGCGCACCACGCCGGGATGCTCCCCAGGTTCAAGGAGATCGTCGAGGAACTGTTCGTCCGCGGTCTCGTCAAGGCCGTCTTCGCCACCGAGACCCTGGCGCTCGGCATCAACATGCCCGCCCGCTCGGTGGTCCTGGAGAAGCTCGTCAAGTGGAACGGCGAGCAGCACGCGGACATCACCCCCGGCGAGTACACCCAGCTCACCGGCCGGGCCGGGCGGCGCGGGATCGACGTCGAGGGCCACGCCGTGGTGCTCTGGCAGCGCGGCATGGACCCGGGCGCCCTCGCCGGACTCGCCGGTACGCGCACGTATCCGCTGCGCTCCAGCTTCCGCCCCTCGTACAACATGGCCGTGAATCTGGTCCAGCAGTTCGGGCGGCACCGCTCGCGCGAACTCCTCGAGACCTCCTTCGCGCAGTTCCAGGCGGACCGGTCGGTCGTCGGGATCTCCCGCCAGGTCCAGCGCAACGAGGAGGGCCTGGAGGGCTACCGGGAGGGCATGACCTGCCATCTCGGCGACTTCGAGGAGTACGCGCGGCTGCGCCGCGACCTCAAGGACCGGGAGACGGAGCTGGCCAAGCAGGGCGCGTCCCAGCGCCGGGCCGCCGCCGCGGCCTCCCTGGAGAAGCTGAAGCCCGGTGACGTCATCCATGTGCCGACCGGCAAGTTCGCCGGCCTCGCGCTCGTGCTCGACCCGGGTCTCCCGGCCGGGCGCACCAACGGGCACGGGCACCGCGGCATGGAGTACCACGACGGGCCCCGCCCGCTGGTGCTGACCGCCGAGCGGCAGGTGAAGCGGCTCGCCTCGATCGACTTCCCGGTGCCGGTGGAGGCCGTGGAGCGGATGCGGGTGCCGAAGTCGTTCAACCCGCGCTCGCCGCAGTCCCGCCGGGACCTGGCCTCCGCGCTGCGGTCCAAGGCCGGGCACATCGTCCCGGACCGGCACCGCCGGGGGCGCGCCCCCGCCGCCGACGACCGCGAGATCGCGCGCCTGCGGGCCGAGCTGCGCGCCCACCCCTGCCACGGGTGCGACGAGCGCGAGGACCACGCCCGCTGGGCCGAGCGCTTCCACCGGCTCCAGCGCGACACCCGGCAGCTGGAGCGCCGCATCGAGGGGCGCACCAACACCATCGCCCGCACCTTCGACCGGATCGTCGCCCTGCTCACCGAGCTGGACTACCTGCGCGGCAGCGAGGTCACCGAGCACGGGAAGCGGCTGGCCAGGCTCTACGGCGAGCTGGACCTGCTGGCCAGCGAGTGCCTGCGCGCCGGAGTCTGGGAGGGGCTGAACGCGGCGGAGCTCGCGGCGTGCGTCTCCGCCCTGGTGTACGAGGCGCGGCAGGCCGACGACGCGGTGGCGCCGAAGCTGCCGTCGGGGCCCGCGAGGACCGCGCTGGGCGAGATGGTCCGCATCTGGGGCCGGCTCGACTCCCTGGAGGAGGATTTCAAGATCAACCAGGCGGAGGGGGTCGGCCAGCGCGAGCCCGATCTCGGCTTCGCCTGGGCGGTGTACATGTGGGCGTCCGGCCGCTCGCTGGACGAGGTGCTGCGCGAGGCGGACATGCCGGCCGGCGACTTCGTGCGCTGGTGCAAGCAGGTCATCGACGTGCTGGGCCAGGTGGCCGCCGCCGCGCCGCGCGAGAACAGCACGGTGGCCCGGAGCGCCCGCAAGGCGGTCGACGAGGTGCTGCGGGGCGTTGTCGCGTACAGCTCCCTGGGCTGAGACACGCGGAAGCCGGCCGGGCGCGGTCCGGTCGGCTTCTGTGCGGCTTCTTTCCTAGGACCGGCCGCCTCGGCTCATTTTCATCGACGCGCCCGCGCAGACCAGTCCGAGCAGTGCGGTCAGTCCGCCGATGATGACGTTGTTGAGGATGACGCCGGTGTCCGGGCTGCTGCCGACCACCCAGGGCGAGATGATCATCCAGGCGCCCATGGCGCAGATGGCCCAGCTCAGGCCGTACATCCGCTGCGGCATCGCGGTGAACCCGAGGCCGAGCACGGCGATCGCGATGCCCATGACCAGGTTGTGCGTCACCAGCGCGGACTGCGAGGTGGTGAAGTGCAGCACCCACGGAGAGACGGCGCAGTAGAGGCCGACCAGGAAGACCGGCGCGTCCACCAGCGCCACGTCGCGACCGCCCATCACGCGTGCGTAGCGGTCGCTCATTTCCGGTGCATCGGGGTGTCCGGCCATGTCGTGGCCGACGTGCGAGACGTTTGACATCAGTTTCGTCCCCTTCGGATCATGCGGACCCGGTTACCGCCACACGCGGGAAGTGGCCCGCACTGTCCATTCTGCTCTTATCCGTCGCTTATGTGTAGGTTCAAGGCGACGTGATGTCCGCAGGATGCGCACCGGCCGGGCGGGGCCTCGCGGTGGGCCCGGTGGCCCACCGCGAGGGGCGCGATCAGGCGGCGGGCGGCATCAGGACCGTGTCGACGATGTAGACCGTGGCGTTGGCCGTGGGGACGTTGCCGCAGACGACCTTCGAGGAGTCGTTCACGGTGTACGCCATGTCCGAGCCCGAGGTCGTCAGCTCGCCCTTCTCCAGGGTCTCGAAGGAGCCCTTCTCCAGCTGCTTCGGCGTCAGCTTCTGGCCCACGACGTGGTACGTGAGGACCTTGGTGAGCGCGGCCTTGTCGGCGAGGAGCTTGTCGAGGTCGGCCTTCGGGACCTTGGCGAAGGCGTCGTTGGTCGGCGCGAACACGGTGATGTTCTGCGCGTTGTTGAGCGTGTCGACCAGGCCGGCCTTCTTGACCGCGGTGACCAGGGTGGACAGGGCCGGGTTGTGCGAGGCCGCCGTGGCCACCGGGTCCTTCGCCATGCCGCTGAAGGAGCCCGCGCCGCTCTTCGGGACCGAGGCGCAGGCGGGGCCGAAGGGCTTGTCCGTGTCCATGGACTTCTCGGCGGACGGCGAGGCGGGGGCCTTCGCGGAGCTGGCGCTCGATCCGGACGCGCTGTCCTTGGAGTCGTCGGAGCAGGCCGTCAGGGCCAGCGGCAGGACGAGCGCGGCGGACAGCGCGACGGCGGCGCGGCGGGCGTGGATGACCTTCATGGTGTTCTCCTGTTTGGGTAACTGATTGATTGCGTACGGTAGTTGAGTGGGGGTGCGCGAGGTCCGGGCGGACGAGGCGCACGTCGCGGGGGAGGCGGCGGGCCCGCCCGGGATCAGGTCACGTCGACCACCACCGAGTGCCATCCGGTGGCGCCGTCCGGCACGGTGCCGGCGCGCCGGGCGGTCTGGGTGGCGCCGGCCCCGTCGGTCGCCCGGACCTCCAGGGTGTGGCTGCCCGGGGTGGCCGGCCACTCCCACACCCACTGGCGCCAGACGTCCCGGCCGGCCCCCGGCGCGAGCCGCGCCGGATGCCACGGGCCGCCGTCCACCCGGACCTCGACCCGGGTGATCCCGCGGTGCTGGGCCCAGGCGACCCCGGCGACCGGCACCGTGCCCGCCTTCGGGGACGCGAAGGGGCGCGGGGTGTCGATGCGGGCCTGGGTCTTGATGGGCGCCCGCCGGGACCAGGACCGCTTCACCCAGTACGCGTCGTACGCGTCGAAGGTGGTCAGCTCGATGTCCTTGATCCACTTGCAGGCCGACACATATCCGTACAGGCCGGGTACGACCATCCGGACCGGGAAGCCGTGCGTGAAGGGCAGCGGCTCCCCGTTCATGCCGAAGGCGAGCAGGGCCTCGCGGCCGTCCATGACGTCCTCGACCGGGGTGCCGATCGTCATGCCGTCCACCGAACGCGCCACGAGCTGGTCGGCCCGTCCGCCCTCGGACGGCGGCCGCACCCCGGCCTCGCGCAGCAGGTCGGCGAGGCGCACGCCGAGCCACCGGGCGTTGCCGACGTACGGACCGCCCACCTCGTTCGAGACGCAGGTCAGCGTGATGTCGCGCTCGACGGCCCCGCGGCCCATCAGTTCCCGCAGACTGAGCGTCACGGGCCGGGACACGCCTTTCCCGTGGATCCGCAGCCGCCACGCCCCGGCGTCCACCCGCGGCACGACCAGGGCCGTGTCGACGCGGTAGAAGTCCTTGTTGGGCGTGACGAACGGGCTCAGCCCCCGGATCCCCAGCTCCGCGCCGGCCGGCACGGCGGGGGCGGGCGAGGCGGGCGCGGGGAGCTTCAGATCGCGCCGGGACGCCTCCGCCCCGGCCTGCACGGCCGAGGTGAGCCGCCGCCCCAGCAGCCCGGCCCCGGCGGAGGCCACCGCCGCGACGCCCGCCGCGACGACGAACCCGCGCCGGTCGAAGCCCCCGGCCGGCCGCTCCCCGTACGAGCGGGCCGGGTACAGCCGCCCGGACAGCAGATACAGCACCCCGGCACCGGCCAGCGCGCCCACCACGGAGGGCAGCGCGTCCGAGACCCGGCCCTCGGGCCGTCCGACCGCCGCCACCGCCCCGACCGCGCCGAAGACCAGCACGGCCGCCGAGCCGGCGATCCGGTGGCGGAGCGCCAGCAGCCCGACGGCCACGGCGAACAGCGCCAGGATCGCCAGGATGCCGAGCTCCAGGACCAGCTTGTCGTTGGTCCCGAAGTTCCGTACGGCGAAGTCCTTGAGCGCCGGGGGAGTGCGGTCGATCACCGCACTGCCCACCGCCGTCACCGGACCCGCCTCGGGCCGTACGACCGCCGCCGCCAGCTCGGCGACGGCGAGCGCGCTGAAGCCGGCGATCACCCCGCTGAGCGCGGCACAGGCCGCACGCAGCGCTCGGGACCGCCGGGGCTCGGTGGCCCCGGTCTCCGGATCGTTCCGCTCTTCACTCACGACGGGGATTCGGCGCCGGGTGCCGAGCGGATTGGTCTGTCACCCGATCGGATGAACGCAGGGTTCCGCCAATCCGACCAATGACCGGCAACGAATCACTTTCCAAAGAGGCATCCGCCGCCCCCTCCGTCCTCGGGGAAGGGCGTCGGGGCCAATCCGGAAGGAGCGCGATGAGCGACAGGCGGCGACGCACGGCCGTCGTGGGCAGCGGGGTGGCCGGGCTGACAGCCGCCCACATCCTGCGCAGAGCCCACGACGTGACGCTGTTCGAGGCGGACGACCGGGTGGGCGGCCACGCGCACACCCACGACCTGCCCGGGGCCGACGGCCGCGTCCACCGGGTCGACTCCGGCTTCATCGTGCACAACCGGCGCACCTACCCCCACCTGCTGCGGCTCTTCGCGGAACTCGGCGTGCCCACGCAGGAGTCGGAGATGAGCATGTCCGTCCGGTGCGAGGGATGCGGCCTGGAGTACGCGGGGGCCCGCGGCCCGGCCGGTCTCCTCGCCCGCCCGGCGTCCCTCCGCGACCCCGCCTACCCGCGGATGCTCGCCGCCGTGCCCCGCTTCCACCGGCTGGCCCGGCGGCTGCTGCGGGACGGCGGACCGGACGCGGACACGCTGACGCTGGGGGAGTTCGCGGCGCGCGGGCGCTTCTCGCCGTACTTCACCGCGCACTTCCTGACGCCCGTGGTGGCGGCGGTCTGGTCCTGCGACCCGGTGACCGCGATGCGCTACCCGGCCCGCTACCTCTTCCGCTTCCTCGACCACCACGGCATGCTCGCGATCGGCGGCTCCCCGGTCTGGCGCACCGTCACCGGAGGCTCCCGCGCCTACGTGGAGCGGGTGGCCAAACAGCTCTCCGCCGTCCGCACCGCCACCCCGGTCCGCAGCGTCCGCCGGCACGCCGACGGCGTCGAGATCACCACGGACGACGGCACCGCCGAACCCTTCGACCACGTCGTCGTCGCCACCCACCCCGACCAGGCCCTCCGCCTCCTCGCCGACCCGACCGAGGACGAGACCCGCACCCTGGGCGCCTTCCGCTACTCCCGCAACGCGACCCTGCTGCACACCGACACCCGGCTGCTGCCCACGGCGCCCGGAGCCCGCGCCTCCTGGAACTACCTGATGCCGGACTGCGCCGCCGACGCCTCCCACGTCACCGTCAGCTACGACATGAACCGGCTCCAGCGCCTCGACGCCCCGGAGACCTTCGTCGTCACGCTGAACGGCGCCGATCGCGTCGCCCCCGGACTCGTCCGGGCCCGCATGCTCTACGAACACCCCGTCTACACCCCGGAGTCCGTGGCCGCCCAGGCCCGCCTCCCCGCCCTGTCCGGGCCGGTCACCGCCTACGCGGGCGCCTACCACGGCTGGGGGTTCCACGAGGACGGCTGCCGCTCGGGCGCCGAGGCCGCGGCGGCCCTGGGGTGGACTGGTGAACGCCCTCTACCCGTGCACGATCACCCACATACGGACCGCGCCCAGCCGGTACGGCTTCCACCACCGCACCTACCTGTGGCTGACGGACCCCGACGGGCCCCCGCCGCTGCCGCCCGCCCTGCGCTTCCTCGCCCGCTTCGACGCCCGCGACCACTTCGGCGGCACCGCCCCGACCATCCGGGCCGGACTCGTCCGCTTCCTGGCCGCGCGCGGCATCGACCTCGCGGACGGCACCGTCCTCATGCTGAGCCAGGCCCGGGTCCTCGGCTACGTCTTCAACCCGCTGACCGTCTACTGGTGCCGGCGCGCCGACGGCACCCCGCTGTGCACGGTCGCGGAGGTCCACAACACGTACGGCGAACGCCACTGCTATCTGCTGCGCCCCGACGACCGGGGGCGGGCGGTCACCAGCAAGGAGTTCTACGTATCGCCGTTCTTCGGCACCGACGGCGGGTACTGGATGCGGCTGCCGGAACCCGGCCCCGAACTGCGCCTGACGGTCCACCTGGAGCGCGCGGGAACCCGCCCGTTCACCGCGACCGTCCGGGGTGAACGGCGCCCCGCGACCGCCCGCGTCCTGCTCGCCCTCGCCCTGCGGCACCCCTGGTCCACGGCCGTCGTCTCCGCCGCCATCCGGCTGCACGGCATACGCCTCTACCTGCGCGGGCTGCCCGTCCGGCCCCGCCCCCACCACCGCACCCAGGAAGGCATGCGATGACCGCCTCCACGTTCCGCACCCCGGCCGTGCCCGCCCCCGCCACGGGCCCCGGCATCGACCCGGCACGCTGGCCGGACGTCGTGACCCCGCCCCGCGCCTCCCGGCTGCGGACGGCCGTCGCCGAGCGGATCGTCCGGCGCGCCCTGGCCCGGCTGCCGCTGCGCGTCCGGCTCGGCGGGCGCGAGGACATCGGGCTCGGCGGGCCGCTGATGGACGTCCGCGACCCCGACGCCTTCTTCCGCAGGATCGGCGCGGCCGGGCTCATCGGCTTCGGCGAGTCGTACATGGCGGGGGAATGGGACGCGCCCGACCCCGTCGGCGTTCTGACGGTCCTGGCGGGAGAGGTCGCCACCCTGGTCCCGCGGCCCCTGCAACGGCTGCGCGGACTGTGGGCGCGCCGCCACCCGGAGGCCCAGACCGGAACCCGCGAAGGGGCCCGGACCAACATCAGCCACCACTACGACCTGTCCAACGACCTGTTCGCGCTCTTCCTGGACGAGACGCTCAGCTACTCCTCCGCGCTCTTCCGCGGCTTCCCCGCCGAACCGGCCCTCCTTCCCGCCGCCCAGCACCGCAAGATCGACCGGCTGCTCGACCTCGCCGCCGTCGGCCCCGGCACCCGGCTCCTGGAGATCGGCACCGGCTGGGGCGAACTCGCGATCCGCGCCGCCGCGCGCGGCGCCCACGTCGTCTCCGTCACCCTCTCCCGGGAACAGCGCGACCTGGCGCTCCGGCGGATCGCGGCGGCGGGCCACGCGGACCGGGTCGACGTCCGGCTGTGCGACTACCGGGACATCGGGGGGAGCTACGACGCGATCGTCAGCGTCGAGATGATCGAGGCGGTCGGCGCGGAGTTCTGGCCCGTCTACTTCCGCACCCTGGACCGGCTGCTCGGCCCCGGCGGCCGGATCGCGCTCCAGGCCATCACCATGCCCGACGACCGCATGCGGGCCGGCCGGTCCACCTTCACCTGGATCCAGAAGTACATCTTCCCGGGCGGCCAGCTGCCGTCCACCGAGGCCATCGACCGGGTGACGAGCGCCCACACCGGGCTGCGCGTGGAGCGTTCCGACGGCTTCGGCACGCACTACGCCGAAACGCTCAGGCTGTGGCGCGAACGCTTCACCGGAGAGGCGGAAGCCGTCGACGCCCTCGGCTTCGACGACACCTTCCGCCGCATGTGGACCCTCTACCTCGCCTACTCCGAAGCGGGCTTCCGCTCCGGCTACCTCGATGTGCGGCAGCTGCTGCTGACCCGTCAGGAACAGGAAACGGCATGACACTCACGGACAAGCGCCCCGCCCACGGGGCCGCCCAGCGCATCGAACCCCTGGCCGAGCAGCTGCTCGGCGGCCGGCTCCCGGTCCGGGTGCGCATGTGGGACGGCAGCGAGACCGGCGCCGCCGACGGCCCCTGATCCACGTCCGGGGCCGCCGCGCCCTGCGCCGCCTGCTGTGGGAACCGGGCGAACTCGGCCTCGCGGAGGCGTACATCACCGGGGACATCGACATCGAGGGCGACCTCGCCGAGGGCCTGCGGGCGGTGCGCCGCGCGGTGCGCGAGCGCGGGCTCGCCGCACCCCGGCCCCGTCTCGCCGACCGGCTCCGGGCGGCCGGCACCGCCCTGCGCCTGGGCGCCGCCGGGCCCCGGCCGCCCGTGCCCGCCGCCCGCGCCACCGGACTCGACGGCGCCCTGCACAGCAAGGCCCGCGACCGGGCCGCGATCAGCCACCACTACGACCTCTCCAACGCCTTCTACGCCCTCCTCTTGGACGACACGATGGCGTACTCCTGCGGCTACTGGACCAGCGACGACCCGGCGTACGGCCCCGCCGACGCGCAGCGCGACAAGCTGGAGCTGATCTGCGGGAAGCTGGGGCTGCGCCCCGGCGCGCGGCTGCTGGACATCGGCTGCGGCTGGGGCTCGCTGACGTTGTACGCGGCCCAGCGGCACGGCGTCCGGGTCACCGCGGTCACTCTCGCCGCCGAGCAGGCCGCGCATGTGCGCCGCCAGGTGACCGAACGCGGCCTGGACGACCTGGTCGAGGTGCGCTGCCGCGACTACCGGGACATCGCGGACGCCCCGGACCACGAGGGCGGCTACGACGCGGTTTCGACCATCGAGATGGGCGAGCACGTCGGGGACGCCCAGTACCCGGCCTTCGCGGCGACCCTGCACGGCATGGTCCGGCCGCGCGGCCGGGTGCTCGTCCAGCAGATGTCGCGCGGGCGGAACGCGCCGGGCGGCGGCGCGTTCATCGAGGCGTACATCGCGCCCGACATGCACATGCGGCCGCTCGGCGAGACCGTCGCGCTGCTCGAGGGCGCCGGTCTTGAGGTGCGCGACGTCCACGGGCTGCGGGAGCACTACGTCCGGACCGTCGACGCCTGGCGCCGGACCCTGGAGGAGAACGAGGCGCGGTTCACGGACCTGGTGGGGGAGGAGACCGTACGGGTGTGGCGGCTGTACCTGGCGGGCGGGGCACTCGCCTTCGCGGAGCGGCGGATGGGCGTGGACCAGATCCTCGCCGTACGGCCCGGCGGTGACGGGGAGTCCGGGATGCCGGCCACCCGCGAGGCGCTGCGCACGGCCGGGGACGCGTCATGAGCGGCTTCGCCTGGGAGGCGTTCGCGCGGGGCCTTGCGCCCTGCGCGGGCGCCGCGCTGGTCGTCCTGCTCGTCGCGTTCGCGGCCGGGGTGCGCCGGGGCATGCACCGGGGCGTGGACGTCGCCTGGGGGCTGGGCTTCGCCGCCGTCGCCCTCGTCTCGTACGGCCTGTCGGCGGGGGAGGGGGACGCCACCCGCAGGCTCCTCGTCACGGTGCTCACCGCGGTCTGGGGGGTGCGCCTGGCGTGGCACATCGCCCGGCGCGGACGCGGCCACGGCGAGGACCCGCGCTACGAGAAGATGCTCGCCAAGGCGCCGGGCAACCCGGACCTGTACGCCCTGCGGAAGGTGTACCTCCTCCAGGGCGCCCTGGTCTGGCTGATCTCGCTGCCCGTGCAGGCGGCCGGATACCTCACCGGGCCGGTGAACGCCCTCGCCTGGGCCGGGACCGCGCTCTGGGCGGTCGGCATGTTCTTCGAGGCGGTGGGCGACCACCAGCTGGCCCGGTTCAAGGCCGACCCGGACAACCGGGGCAGGATCATGGACCGGGGGCTGTGGTCCTGGACCCGGCACCCGAACTACTTCGGGGACTTCTGCGTCTGGTGGGGCCTGTTCCTGATCGTCTGCCAGGCCCCGGCCGCCGCCGCTGCCACGCTGGTGGCGCCCGCCCTGATGACGTATCTGCTCATCGGCGGCAGCGGCAAGGCCCTCCTGGAACGGCACATGGCCGACCGCCCGGGCTTCGCCGCGTACGCCGCGCGCACCAGCGGCTTCTTCCCGCGCCCGCCGCGCCGGGGCTGAACCGTGTGCCCGGGGGACCACTCCCGGGCACACGCCTCACGCCGGCAGCTCCATCAGCGCCACCGGGTCCGAGGTCGGCCGCGCCGAACCGCCCGCCGGCTCGACGGTGATGCCCATGCCCGTCGCCCCGTCGACCGGGCCGTCCAGCAGGGTGGTGTACGTGGTCGAGGACGGGCCGGAAGCCCGCATCAGGCCCGCCGAACGCATCGTGCCGCCGTCGTCGAACCACAGCTGGTACACCTTGCCGCTCGGGGCGCCGGCCAGCCCGGTGGCCAGGAACACCGCGCGGTCCTCGCTCCGGGAGACCACCACCGTGGCCTTCGCCCCGTCCTCCAGCGTGCCGGACGAGGTCTTCGCGTCGGGGGCGGCCAGCACCCGGGCCACCTGATCGGCCTGGCGGCGGGTGGCGTCCGCCTGCCGCTGGGCGTCTTCCGCCTCCTGGTGCTGCCACACGGCGATCCCGCCGAGTCCCACCGCCCCGGCCAGGCAGGCGGCGAGCGCGAACCGGGACCATCTCGCAGCCCCCGACCGCCGGTCCGACGTACGCCCGCGGCGGGAGACGGCCGGCGGCTCCTGGCGTACGGTCGTGATCTCCCGCAGCACCCGCTCCCGCAGCTCCCGGGGGCCGGGGCGGCGACGGCGAGGCCGAGCCGCGTCGCGGTCTCGGAGAGTTCGCGCACCTCGATGGAGCAGGCCTCGCAGTCGCCGAGGTGCCGTTCGAAGTCGCGGCGCTCGGTGTCCGGCAGCGCGTGCAGGGCGTAGGCGCCCGTCAGTGTGTGCAGTCCGGCGTCGGTCATGAGGTCACCCCCAGGCAGTCGCGCATCCGGATCAGCCCGTCGCGCAGTCGAGTCTTGATCGTGCCGAGCGGCACCGCCAGCAGTTCGGCCACCTCGCGATAGGTGAGCCCCCGGTAGTACGCCAGGGTGACGGACTCCCGCTGGAGCTCGGACAGCGTCCGCATGCAGCGGCGCACCTGCTCGCGTTCGAGCCGGGTCTCGACCTGTTCGGTGACCTCGTCGAAGGCGGGGGTGCGTTCGAGGAGGGCGGCCTTGTGCTCGCGGGCGGCCGACGCCTGCGCCGAGCGGACCCGGTCGACGGCGCGGCGGTGGGCGAGGGTCAGCACCCAGTTCATGGCGCTGCCCCGGGCTGCCTGGAAGCGGGACGCGGTGCGCCAGACCTCCACCAGGACCTCCTGGGCGACCTCCTCCGACTGGGCGGGGTCGCGCAGCACGCTGCGGACGAGCCCGAGCACCGGGCCGCTCACCGCGTCGTAGACCTGGGCGAAGGCGTCCTGGTCGCCCCGGGCGACCCGTCCCATCAGCTCCTGGAGATCCGGCCCCGCCGAGGCCGTTCCGCTGATGTACACGGCTTCTTTCACGCGGGGTTCCCTTCGGTGGTCATCGCTCTCCGGGGGTGATTCGGAGCCGGTGACCGGGCGGATTGGCCGGAAGTCGGAGATCCTTCCACGCCTTCCCGGAGGACCGGCCGGAAAACGCGATACATCGTGGTTGACGCGTCCTCGGAAATCGAGCTATGTTCGGCCACGAGTATTCGGGGACGAGGGAACATACGGAGGGGCGGCGGTGGCCAAGCGGCGCAAGCTCAGCAACCCGCTGGCGCTCACGGTGATGGTGCTGCTCGCCGAGCGGTCCATGCATCCGTACGAGATCGCCCAGACCCTCCGCAGGCGCGGCAAGCAGCACAGCGTGAAGATCAACTTCGGCTCGCTGTACACCGTCGTCCAGAACCTGGAGAAGCACGGCTACGTCGAGGTGGCGGGCGTGCAGCGGCAGGGCAACCGCCCGGAGCGCACGCTGTACGGGCTCACCGAGGCCGGGCGCGCCGAGATGCTGCACTGGCTGTCCGACCTGATCGCGGTGCCGGCCGAGGAGTACCCGGTCTTCGACACCGCGCTGGCCCTGCTCCCCGCGCTGCCCCCGGAGGAGGTGGACGAGCTCCTCGCGGACCGCGAGCAGGCGCAGATCGTGCGGGCCGCGGCGCTGCGCGGGGTGCTCGCCCAGCTCGGGGACTCGGTGCCCCGCGTCTTCGTCGTGGAGACGGAGTACCAGCTCCACATGCTGGAGGCGCAGCTGGAGTGGATCCGTACCTTCCGCAAGGAGATCGGCGAGGCCGCCATCAGCGGCATCGAGGAGTGGAGGTCGTTCCACGAGACCGGCGAGGTCCCGCAGGACTGGCAGGACCTCGAAGACCGGGAGTAGGCAGAAAAAAGACCCCGGCGGGGGCCGTTGCAGCGGTCCGCGCCGGGGTCTCGAACCCCAAAGCCGGACCACCGTGGAGGCGGCCCGGGCGATCGAGGTGCGGCACACCCAGGATAGCCCGGCACTCCTCGCACGGACCGGCCCCCGGGCGCCCGGAGAACCGGGCGCCCGGCCGACCACAGGAGAGCTCCGTCATGAGCACCCGTGCGCCCGCTGTCGAGGCGCGACAACTCGTCAAGACCTATCCGGGAGGGGTCACCGCACTGCGCGGCATGGACCTCACCGTCACCGCCGGCACCGTCTTCGGGCTCCTCGGGCCCAACGGCGCCGGGAAGTCCACCACCGTCAAGATCCTCACCACCCTCGCCCGCCCCGACTCCGGGACCGCCTCCGTCGCCGGGCACGACGTCCTCGCCCACCCGGACCGGGTGCGCCGCGCGATCGGCGTCGTCGCCCAGAAGTCCGGCGCCGACCCGGTCGCCACCGGCCGCGAGAACCTGCTCCTCCAGGGCCGGCTGTACGGGATGCGGGGCGCCGCCGTGCAGCGCCGCGCCGATGAGCTGCTGGAACGGTTCACCCTCGCCGACGCCGGAAAGCGGCTGGTCAAGGGGTACTCCGGCGGCATGCTGCGCCGCCTGGACGTGGCGCTCGGGCTGATGCACCGCCCGGAGGTGCTGTTCCTGGACGAGCCGACGACCGGGCTCGACCCGGAGGCTCGTACGGCGATGTGGGACGAGATATCCCGGCTGGCCGGCGACGAGGGCCTGACCATCGTCCTCACCACGCACTACCTGGAGGAGGCGGACCGCCTCGCGGAACGCATCGCGATCGTCGACCGCGGCCGGATCGTGGTCGAGGGCACGCCCGACGAGCTCAAGGGCGAACTGCGCGGCGACGCCGTCCATGTGGAGCTGCGCGCGGAGGCCGGTCCGGAGGCCGTCACCGCGCTCGCCGGGCTGCCCGGGGTGCACGAGGCGGTGGCCGAGGGGCGCCGGGTCAGCGTCCGGGCCGAGGACGGCGCCGCCGCCGTACCGGTGCTGCTGGCCGCCCTCGAACGGGCGGGGGCCACTGTCGCGGCGGCCACCGTCGCCCGCCCCTCGCTGGACGACGTCTATCTCCGGTACGCCGGCCGCCGCTTCCAGGACGCGGAGTCCGAGGGCGCGGCGACCGCCCCCGAGCCTGCCCTCGCGGGAGGTGCCCGATGAGCGGTCAGGTCCTCGCGCACACCTGGTACATGACGCAACGCCAGCTGATGGCGATCCTGAGGCAGCCCGTCTTCCTGGCGATGGCCCTGATCCAGCCCGTGATCTGGCTCTTCCTCTTCGGCAACCTGTTCCGGAAGGTGGTCGAGCTCGGCGGCTTCGGGACCACCTCCTACCTGGACTACCTCGTTCCCGGCATCGTCGTGATGAGCGCCCTCGGGTCGAGCATGTGGGCCGGTATGGGCACCCTGGAGGAGATCGAGCGCGGCACGCTCAACCGCTTCCTGACCACGCCGGTCAGCCGGAACGCCCTGATGAACGCCAACGTCGTGCAGAACGGCATCGCCAACACGGCCCAGTCCGTGGCCATCCTGCTGCTCGGCTGGGCGGCCGGGGCCGGCTATCCGGGCGGGGCGGCCGGTCTGCTGATCCTGGTCGCCGCCTCGGTGCTGCTCGGCACCGTCTTCGGGGCGCTCTCGAACGCCGTGGGCATGATCGTGCGGGAGCGGGAGTCGATCATCGGCATCAACACCTTCCTGCTGATGCCGCTCACCTTCCTGTCCACGTCCTTCATGGCGCCGAGTCAGATGCCCGGCTGGATGCGGGACATCGCCGCCTTCAACCCGGTCAACTGGGCCATGGTGGCCGGACGTTCCGCGCTCGGCGCCGATCCCGACTGGCAGCTGGTCGGCACCCGTTGCGGCGGCCTGCTGCTGCTCGCCGCGGCCGCCGTCGCGCTGTCGACCCGTACGTTCCGCTCGTACCAGAAGTCCGTCTGAGGCACGGGCCCGCGATACGGCTGTGCCCCGGTCCGTCGGACCGGGGCACAGCCGCGCGTACGGGAGGTCAGGCCGCGCTCTCCTGCTCGCGCTCCACCTGCTCGTTCCACTGGCGCTTGACGGAGCGCCACGCCTCGTCGTCGTGGCCGAGCCGCCAGTAGCCCGAGATCGACAGCTGGGAGGCCGGGATCTCGCGCTCCAGGCGCAGATGGCGGCGGATCTCCTTGACGAAGCCCGCCTCGCCGTGCACGAACGCCTGGACCCGGCCGGGCGGGAACTCCAGCCCCGTGACGGCTTCGGTGAGCGCCTCGCCGACCGGGCGGCCCGCCCGGTGCAGCCAGGTGACCGCGACGCCGTCCGGCGTGGCGATCTTCTGCTCTTCCGCCGCGTCCGCCACCTCGACGTACGCGTGCACCACCGCACCCGCCGGCATCTGCTCCAACGCGGCGGCGACGGCCGGCAGCGCGCTCTCGTCGCCCGCCAGCAGGTGCCAGTCCGCCGAGGCGTCGGGGGCGTAACCCCCGCCGGGGCCCAGGAACGTCACCTGGTCGCCCGGCCGCGCGCCCGCCGCCCAGGGCCCGGCCAGACCCTCGTCGCCGTGCACAACGAAGTCGATCACCAGCTCGCGGGCGGCCGGGTCCCAGGAACGCACCGTGTAGGTACGGGTGGTGGGCCACAGCTCGCGGGGGTACTCCTCGCGGATGCGGACCATGTCGAAGGGGTGGCTGTAGTCCGCGCCCTCGGGGGCGAAGCACAGCTTGACGTAATGGTCGGTGAAGCCGTCGAGCGCGAACTCGGCGAGACCGTCGCCGCCGAGCACCACCCGGACCATGTGCGGGGTGATCCGCTCGGTGCGCAGGACCTGCGCCCCCTGAGCCTTCGGTGCCCGCCGCTCCGGTCGTTCTGCCACGAGGTCTGCTCCCTGCTGCCGGAATTGGAAAACCGCCGACCGATGCCCCGCTGCCGACATCGGCCTTAGGGTTACCTAACTTAACACCTCAGGATCGCAGAGCGGAGTGGAGGCGCTGAAGTGCCCCGCCCAGGCCCCACCGGGTCGCGAGCGCGTCCAGGGCGGCCGGATCGCGCGGCGCGGCGGGCAGCGCCGGGTCGAAGTCCGGCAGCGGTACGTCGCCGGCGACCCGCACCACCTTCGGCGCGACGGCCACATAGGCGCGGGCCTCGTCGAGCCGCTTGCGCTGCGAGGGCGTCAGCTTCGCCGCCGGATCGTCCACCGCCGCCATGATCCCGGCCAGGTCGCCGAAGGCGTCCAGCAGCTTCGCCGCCGTCTTCTCGCCGATCCCGGGCACGCCCGGCAGCCCGTCGCTCGGGTCGCCGCGCAGCAGCGCCAGGTCCACGTACCCGGGGCCGTCCACCCCGTACTTCTCGCGCAGCCACGCCTCGTCCGTCACCTGGAGCGTGCCGACCCCCTTCAGCGGGTAGAGCACCCGCACCCCGCGGGCGTCGTCCACCAGCTGGTACAGGTCCCGGTCGCCGGTGACGATGTCGACCGGGCCCGTCGCGCGCCCGGTCAGCGTGCCGATCACGTCGTCCGCCTCGTACCCCTCGGCGCCGACCCGGGCGATGCCCAGCGCGTCCAGCACGTCCGCGATGACCGGGACCTGCGGGGCCAGCGTGTCCGGCGTCTCCTCCTCGTCGGGCTCGCCCGCCCCGGTCTCTACGGCCACCCGGTGCGCCTTGTACGTCGGGATGAGGTCGACCCGCCACTGCGGCCGCCAGTCCGCGTCCCAGCAGGCGACGAGGTCGTCCGGCCGGTGGTCCTGCACCAGGCGGCCGATGAAGTCCAGCAGCCCGCGTACGGCGTTGACCGGGGTGCCGTCCGGCGCGCGCACCGAGTCGGGCACGCCGAAGTAGGCGCGGAAGTAGAGGGAGGCGGTGTCGAGGAGCATCAGGCGTCGCGTCACACGCCGATGATGCCGCACGGCACCGACAGCGACTGCCGCGGACGCGGTTCCCGGAAAACCGGGTCGCCCCATGTGATCCAGGTCACTCTTGTGTTTGCTCCGGGTAAGTGCGGGCAGGCGCGCCATCGGAGCGGCCCACGTCGCATTTTCAACTAGTGCATGTGCCATGCGGACGGAATCCGCGCCGCTCCACGGTCTGCCGGCGGGGGTGGCAGACCGTTCTCGGTTCAACGCGTGAGGTGTATGTGTCCAGGCTGCAAGCCGAGCACTTGTACAAAGTGTTCGGCAGACGACCCGATCAAGCCGTGCAGAAGCTGCGGAGCGGCACCGGCCGCGACGCGCTGCGCGCCGACGGAACCACCGCAGCGGTGATCGACGCATCGTTCACCGTCGAACCGGGCCAGATCTTCGTCGTGATGGGTCTGTCCGGCTCGGGCAAGTCCACGCTGCTGCGGATGCTCAACGGTCTGCTGGAGCCCACCTCCGGCCAGGTGCTCTTCGACGGCCAGGACCTGACCGCCCTGAGCCCCGCCGAGCTCCGCCGCGTCCGCTCCACCAAGATCAGCATGGTGTTCCAGCACTTCGCGCTGTTCCCGCACCGGAGCGTCCTGGAGAACGCCGCGTACGGCCTGGAGGTGCAGGGCGTCCCGCGCGCCGAGCGCAACCGCCGCGCCACCGAGGCCCTGGAGCTGACCGGCCTGGCCGGCTGGGAGAAGTCCTGGCCCGACGAGCTGTCCGGCGGCATGCAGCAGCGCGTGGGCCTGGCCCGCGCGCTCGCCACCGACGCCGACCTGCTCCTGATGGACGAGTCCTTCAGCGCGCTCGACCCGCTGATCCGCCGCGACATGCAGGACCAGCTCCTGGAGCTCCAGAAGCGGCTGAAGAAGACCATCGTCTTCATCACCCACGACCTCAACGAGGCCATGCGCCTCGGTGACCGCATCGCCGTGATGCGCGACGGCGAGATAGTCCAGCTCGGCACCGCCGAGGACATACTCGTCACCCCGGCCAACGACTACGTCGCCTCCTTCACCCAGGACGTGGACCGCGCCCGGGTGCTGACCGCCGGCGCGATCATGGCCGAGACGGACACCGTCATCGGCACGCTCTGCGACCGGGGCAAGGAGATCCGGAACACCGACGACGTGCTGGCGGCCACCCCGGCCACCGTCACCGAGTCCACGCCGATCATCGAGCTGTTCACACCGTGCTCGCAGAGCCGGGTCGCGGTCGCCGTGACCGACGACAAGGGCAAGGTCCTCGGTGTCGTGCCCCGCGAGCGGCTGCTCGCCGTGCTCGGTGAGCCGATGACCCCCGCCCAGGCTCCCCAGGACGCCGCGACGACGCTGAAGAAGGTGGCCGGTGTTTAGGCTCCATCTCGGCGACTGGGTCGACTCCGCGGTCGACTGGCTCCAGACCCACCTCTCCTGGCTCTTCGACTTCATCAGCTCCGTGGTGAGCGGCATGTTCGACGGCATCGCCGCCGTGCTCTCCGCTCCCGCGCCCCTGCTCTTCGCGGGCATCGTCGCCGTCATCGCGTGGTGGCTGCGCGGTCTGCTCGCCGGAATCCTCGCGTTCGTCGGCTTCGCCCTCATCGACTCGGTCGAGTTGTGGGACGAGGCGATGGACACGCTCACGCTGGTGCTCGTCGCGACGATCGTGACGCTGGTGCTGGCCGTGCCGCTCGGCATCTGGGCCTCCCGCTCCAAGACGGTGAGCGCGGTGACCCGGCCGGTCCTGGACTTCATGCAGACCATGCCCGCCATGGTCTACCTGATCCCCGGCGTGATCTTCTTCGGCGTCGGTGTCGTTCCCGGCATCATCGCCACCATCATCTTCGCGCTGCCCCCGGGCGTCCGGATGACCGAACTCGGCATCCGCCAGGTCGACGGCGAGCTGGTCGAGGCGGCCGAGGCGTTCGGCACCACCTCCCGCAACACCCTGCTGCGGGTCCAGCTGCCGCTGGCGCTGCCCACGATCATGGCGGGCATCAACCAGGTCATCATGCTGGGCCTGTCCATGGTGGTCATCGCCGGCATGGTCGGCGGCGGCGGCCTCGGCGGCTCCGTCTACCGGGCCATCGGCAACGTCGACGTCGGCCTGGGCTTCGAGGCCGGTGTCTCCATCGTCATCCTGGCCATGTACCTGGACCGGATGACCAGCGCCCTGGGCCGCGAGGTCTCCCCGCTCGCCCGCCGCGCGCTCGCCAAGGCGCAGTCGATGGCCGGCGGCCTGAAGATCTGGCACCACCGCCCGCAGCCCGTCGTCGCCGTCGCGGGCGTCGTCGCCCTGGCGCTCGTCGCCGGCGGCATGGGGATCTTCGGCTCCTCGGACGACGACTCCGCCACCGCCTCGGACAC
This sequence comes from Streptomyces drozdowiczii, assembly GCF_026167665.1. Lineage (NCBI taxonomy): Bacteria > Bacillati > Actinomycetota > Actinomycetes > Kitasatosporales > Streptomycetaceae > Streptomyces > Streptomyces drozdowiczii. Next base: position 5,722,104 of record NZ_CP098740.1, read on the forward strand.
GGCGAAGATCGGTGCCGGCAAGAAGATCAGCATGGGTTACATCCCGTGGGACGAGGGCATCGCCTCCACCTTCCTGTGGAAGGAGCTGCTGGAGCGGCGCGGCTTCGAGGTCGACGTCAAGCAGTACGAGGCCGGTGCGCTGTACACCGGCATGGCGAGCGGCCAGATCGACTTCGAGACCGACTCCTGGCTGCCCGTCACCCACGCCTCGTACTGGAAGAAGTACAAGGACCGCCTGGAGGACATGGGCTCCTGGTACGGCCCCACCTCGCTGGAGCTGGCCGTCCCCAGCTACGTCAAGGACGTGAAGTCCCTGACCGACCTCAAGGGCAAGGCGTCCGACTTCAAGGGCCGGATCGTGGGCATCGAGCCGAGCGCCGGTGAGATGGGCCTGCTCAAGGACAAGATCCTGCCGGGGTACGGCCTGGACAAGGAGTACAAGGTCGTCGACGGCTCCACGCCGTCCATGCTGGCCGAGCTGAAGCGCGCGTACGCCAAGAAGGAACCGATCGTCGTCCCGCTCTGGTCGCCGCACTGGGCGTACAACCAGTTCGAGCTGACCAAGCTCAAGGACCCCAAGAACCTCTGGGGCAAGGGCGACGGCATCCACACGCTGACCCGCAAGGGCTTCGCCGGGGACAACCCCGAGGTCGGCAAGTGGCTCAAGGACTTCAAGATGAGCGAGGACCAGCTCACCAGCCTTGAGGCCCAGATCCAGAAGAGCGGCTCCGGCAAGGAGCAGGAGGCCGTCCGCACCTGGCTGAAGGCCAACCCGGACGTCGCCGACAAGTGGACCCCGGTCAAGAAGTCCGCCCCGGCCAAGGGTGCGAACGGCAAGGACGAGCGCGACCGCCCGGTCGAGATGGCCTGGTTCCCCTGGGAGGAGGACATCGCCGCCACGTACCTGTGGAAGGCCGTCCTGGAGGAGCGCGGCTACAAGATCAACCTCAAGCAGTTCGAGGTCGGTCCGATGTACACCGCGATGTCGCGCGGCCAGATCGACGTGCAGTTCGACGGCTGGCTCCCTTTCACCCAGAAGAACTACTGGGACAAGTACGGCTCCAAGCTGACGGACATCGGCTCCTGGTACGGCCCGACCTCCATCGAGGTCGCGGTGCCCGACTACGTCAAGGACGTGAAGTCCCTGGCCGACCTCAAGGGCAAGGGCTCGAAGTTCAAGGGCCGGATCGTCGGCATCGAGCCCGGCACCGCCACGATGGAGAACCTGAAGAAGAACGTGCTCCCGGCCTACGGCCTGGACGACGAGTACAAGGTGGTCGACTCCTCGACGCCCGGCATGCTCGCCGAGCTGAAGCGGGCGTACGCCAAGAAGGAGCCCATCGCCGTCCTGCTGTGGACCCCGCACTGGGCGTACAGCGAGTACGGGATGACCAAGCTCCAGGACCCGAAGAAGGCGTTCGGCGAGGGCGACCGGCTGCACACCATCGCCTCCAAGGAGTTCCCGAAGAACTACCCGCAGCTGACGAAGTGGTTCAAGGACTTCAAGCTGAGCGAGGACCAGCTCGCCGTCCTGGAGAACCAGATCCAGAAGCTCGGTACAGGGCACGAAGAGGAAGCCGTGAAGGCCTGGATGGAGAAGAACCCGGGCATCGCGGACAAGATGGCTCCCCAGTAGGAGCCGTCACCGGCCCCCACCAGGGCCGCAGCCCGTGAAGGGGTGGGTCGCGCCGACGGCGCGGCCCACCCCTTCCGGCGTTCCGGAATGCTCACTTTCCGGGCCGTCCTGGCCTAACGGTGTGCGCGACGGGCCCACAACCGGAAGGATGGCGTCTCGGGAGGGAGCCGGACATGGACGAGAAGGAAACACTTCGGGTGGGCGCCGCCGTCCGCCGACAGCGCAGATCCCTGGGACTCACCCTGGCCGCCGTGGCTTCGCGCAGCGGCCTTTCCGTGCCGTTCCTCAGCCAGATCGAGAACGAGCGCGCCAGACCCAGCGCCCGGTCGCTCGACCGGGTCGCCGAGGCTCTGGAGACCACCACCGCCCGGCTGCGCGCCGCCGCGGACTCCGCACGCGCGGTCGACGTCGTGCGCGCCGCCGAGCAGGACGGGGTGCACCGGGTGGTCCGGGGACGCCACCAGCTCAGCGCCCTGGAATTCAGCGGTGAGCTGGACCTCGGGCGCGAGTTCCAGCACCGCAACGACGAGCTCCTGTACGTGGCCGAGGGCGCCGCCGAAGTGGAGGCGGAGGGCCGCGCCTACCGGCTGGTCCAGGGCGACACGCTGTTCCTGTCCGGCGGCGTCCGCCACCGCTGGCGGGCCACCCTCCCCGGCACCCGGCTGCTGTGCGTCGCGGTCGCCGAACACATCGACGCCACGTCCGACCCCCGGCGCTGAGGGCCGCCGTGCGCGTCGTCTCCCTGGTCCCCTCCCTCACCGAGGCCGTCGCCGGGACGGCCCCCGGCCTGCTCGTCGGCGTCACCGACTGGTGCACCCACCCGCCCGGGCTCGGCGCCGCCCGCGTCGGCGGCACCAAGAACCCCGACGTCGAAGCGGTCCTGGCCCTGCGCCCGGACCTGGTGGTGGCCAACGAGGAGGAGAACCGGGCCCCCGACCTCGCCGCCCTGCGGGACGCCGGTGCGGACGTCCTCGTCACCACCGTCCGCACCCTGGACGACGCCTTCGGCGAGCTGGACCGGCTGCTGACCGGCGCCTGCGGGCTGCCCCGCCCGCGCTGGCTGGACGAGGCCGAGGCGGCCTGGGCGTCCCTCCCGCCGCCCGGCCCGCCGCGCCGCGCGATCGTCCCGGTCTGGCGCAGGCCCTGGATGGTGCTGGGCCGCGACACCTTCGCCGGCGACCTGCTCGCCCGGCTCGGCGTGGCCAACGTGTACGCGGACCACGCCGAGCGCTACCCGCGCATCCCGCTCGACGAGCTGAACGCGGCAGGCGCCGACCTGGTGGTCCTGCCCGACGAGCCCTACCGCTTCACCCGGGACGACGGACCCGAAGCCTTCCCCGGCCTGCCCGCCGCCCTCGTGGACGGGCGGTACCTCACCTGGTACGGGCCGTCGCTGGTACGGGCCCCCGAGGCGCTGCGAGCAGCACTCCGCTGACGAGCCCGCGCACCGTGCGCACGCCCGCCACCGCCCACGCCGACACCAGCAGCACGTACAGCGCGACGGCCAGCCAGCTGAACGCGGTCAGTCCGGTGTACCGGGCCAGGCCCGCCGCGCCCGTCACACAGGTGCCGACGGGGAACGTGAAGCCCCACCAGGTCATCGAGAACGTCATCCCGCCCCGGACCGCCCGCACCACCAGCGCCGCGGCCAGCGCCAGCCACATCAGGGCGAAGCCCATCACCGGCACCCCGTACAGCACCGCGAAGGCCCGCAGCGCCGAGGCGTACGGGCTCCCGATGGCGCCCGGAGCCACATCGGCCAGCGCGTTGACCGCGGTCGTGGACTGGCCGAGCGGACCGAGCACCAGGAACAGGGTGGGCGTCAGGGCGAGCGGCAGCGGGCCCCCGTGCACCAGCCGCCCGAAGACCAGCGGCAGCATGACCAGCGTCGCCAGCAGGCTCAGCCCGAACATCGCGTAGCAGCCGAGCAGCAGCGCCTCGCGCCCCTGCCCCGGGGGCAGCTCCGCCACGAGCAGCGGGCCGAGCGCGGCGGACACCATCGGCGCCACTACGGGCAGCAGCCACACCGGGGACGCGGTGCCCGGCTCCGGCCGGTGGCGCGTGATCATGAGATACGGGACCGCCACGGCCGCCACCAGTCCGGTCACCGTGCCGGCCGTGTACAGGACCACGTCCAGCGCGAGCGCCGCCCGGTGCCCGATGAGGTCCTGGCCCACGGTCATGCCGGAGCCCCCGACGGCCAGCAGCGCCATCGACAGGCAGCCGTAGAACGGCGCGACGGCCTGGTCCGCGAGATGGGCGCGCGCCTGGTCGCGGTGGGCCGCCCAGTGCCCGGCGCGGGCGGCCAGCACGGCGGCGAGCAGCAGCGCCGAGCACAGCCAGACCACCGTGCAGGCGCCCCGCAGCCCCGGCACATGCACCGGCAGCGCGGCACCGGCGCTCGCGACGATCGCGGTGCCCATCACCGTGGCGTACCAGTTGGGCCCGAAGTGCCGCAGCGCGGGCCGCCGGAGGGTGCCGGAGTACGGGGGAGAGGTGCGGGTCCGCAGATAGATGGCCATGCCACGATCCTCTGCGGCGCGGCGGGACCCCACCAGGGAGCACCGCCCTATGAGGTCATAAAGTGGACTTATGTCCAGCGAACCGCCCGCCCCCCTGTCCCACCGGGTGCCCGACCTGGGCGCGCTGGAACTGCTCCTCGCCGTCGCCCGGCACGGCAGCCTCGGCCGGGCCGCCCGGGACGTCGGGATCACCCAGCCCGCCGCCAGCAGCCGGGTCCGCTCCATGGAACGGCAGCTCGGCCTCGCCCTCCTCGACCGCTCACCCCGGGGCTCCCGGCTCACCGACGCCGGCGCCCTGGTCACCGACTGGGCGCGCCGGGTCGTGGAGGCCGCCGAGGCGTTCGACGCGGGCGCCCAGGCGCTGCGCGACCGCCGCGACTCCCGGCTGCGGGTCGCCGCCTCCATGACCATCGCCGAATACCTGCTCCCCGGCTGGCTCATCGCCCTGCGCGCCGAACGCCCCGGCACCGCCGTCTCACTGCTCGCCGGGAACTCCGCGGTGGTCGCCGAGCGGCTGCTGAGCGGCGAGGCGGACCTGGGCTTCGTGGAGGGCCTGTCCGTCCCGGCCGGGCTCGACGGCACGGTCATCGCCCACGACCGCCTCGTCGTCGTGGTCGCCCCCGCCCATCCGTGGGCCCGCCGCCGCACCCCGCTGACCCCGGGCGAACTGGCCGCGACGCCGCTGATCCTGCGCGAGCACGGCTCCGGCACCCGCCAGGTCCTGGACGCGGCGCTCGCCGTCCACGGCCCGCTGGCCCCGCCGCTCCTGGAGCTCTCCTCGACCACCGCGCTCAAGGGCGCGGCGGAGAGCGGCGCGGGCCCCTGCGTCCTGAGCGAACTGGCGCTCGGCGAGGAGCTGTCGGCCCGCCGCCTGGTCAAGGTCCCGATCGCCGGGGCCCGGCTGCGCCGCCAGCTGCGCGCGGTCTGGCCCTCGGGGCACCGCCCCACGGGCCCGGCCCGCGACCTGCTCGCACTGACCCGGTCGGAGCCCTCCGGGGGCACGGCCTAGGGCCGCTCCTCGTCGTAGGCGTCGCGGTGGGCCGAAGGCGACCGCGTACGCCGTCCGCGCCGCGACCCCCGCGGTGATGCCGCTGACCGGCATCGGCCTCATGGTCCGCCCGGGCCGGGCCCGAGAAAAACGGGGCGACGTGCCGGGCCCGTGCACGACACCCTTGCAGGGCACGGCATCCCAGCGAAAGGACGATCGATGAGCACTTCGCCGTACCTGAGAAGGGCCGGCGCGGACGACGCCGCCGAGGTCACCCGGCTGCGCCGGATCATGCTCGCCTCCGCCGGAGTCGTCCCGGAAGCCGACTGGACCCCGGTGTGCGAGGCGTACTTCCGCGAACGGCTCGCCACCGACCCGCACTTCGTCGCCTATGTGATCGACGCCGGGGACCGGCTGCTGTCCAGCACGGTCGGCCAGTACATGTGGTCGCTGCCCCGGCCGGACCGCGCCCCGTACGTCGGGCACATCGCCTCGGTCGCCACCGACCCCGCCCACCGGCGGCGGGGGTACGCCCGCCTGACCTTCCGGGCCGTCCACGACCACCTGGTCGAGGCCGGGTGCTCCCGGATCAACCTGACCGCGTCGCCCGAGGGCGAGGGCCTGTACCGCTCGCTGGGTTACGGAGACCCCACCGGACCCACCCCGCTGACCTGGACGGCCGCCACCGCGCCGGACACACCGGGAGGCACGCGCCGATGACCGCCACCGCACCGCCCGCACAGGGCGTCCGCCACCCCTGGTCCGGCCTGCCCGCCCCCGTCCGCGCGGCCGTCGAGGACATCCTCGGCGCGCCCGTCACCGAGGCCCGCAGCCAGAGCGGCGGCTTCTCGCCCGGAGTCGCCGCCCGGCTCCGCCTCGCGAACGGCGGCCGGGCCTTCGTCAAGGCGGTGAGCGCCGAGGTGAACGCGGACAGCCCGGACCTGCACCGCGCCGAGGCCCGCGTCACGGCCTCGCTGCCGGCGCACGCCCCGGTGCCCCGGCTGCTCGGCTCGTACGACGACGGGACCTGCGTCGCCCTCGTGCTGGAGGACATCGACGGCCGCCAGCCCCGGGTGCCCTGGGACCGGACCGAGCTGGACCGGGTCCTGGCGGCGGTGGGGGACCTCGCCCGGATCCTCACCCCGGCCCCGGCCGAGGTGCCCGCCGTCGCCGGCCTGAAGGCCCGGATGTTCACCGGCTGGCGCACCCTGCACGCCGCCGGCGGCGACGCCCGCCTCCACCCCTGGGCCGCCGGCCGCCTCGCCGCCCTCGCGGAGCTGGAGTCCCGCTGGGCCGAGGCCGCCGCCGGGGACACCCTCGCCCACGGCGACCTGCGCGCCGACAACATCCTGCTCACCCGGGACCGGACCGTCTTCGTGGACTGGCCGCACGCGGTGCGCGCCGCGCCCTGGTTCGACCTGCTGGTGATGCTCCCGTGCGTGGCGGCCCAGGGCGGCCCCGACCCGGACGCGCTGTTCACCGCCCACCCGCTCGGCCGGGACGCGGACCCGGACGCCGTGACCGCCGTACTCGCCGCCGTCGCCGGGTACTTCGCGGAGCACGCGCTGCGCCCCGACCCGCCCGGCCTGCCGACGCTCCGCGCGTTCCAGGCCGCCCAGGGCGCCGCCGCCCTGACCTGGCTGAGGCAGAGGTTCTGAGCCCCCACCGCCTCCAGCAGACCCCGTACCGCGCCTAGAGTGGAGCGATGAGCTATCCGACGCCGCCCGGCTGGTATCCGGACACCTCCGCGCCCGGCCTGGAGCGCTGGTGGGACGGGACGGCATGGACCGCCCACACCCGGGCGCCCGCCGCGCCCGTCCCCGCCCCGGTCCCGGCTCCGGCTCCGCAGCGCGGCGGAAGCGCCCGGGCCGTCGCGCTCGTGGCGGCCGGGGCGGTCGTCGTCGGCGCCGTCGTGACCGGGGCCGTGCTCCTGACCCGGAACGACGACCCGGAGGCCCCGACCGCCCACGCCTCGCCGAAACCCGCGCGGAGCAGCACCGGCCGCCCCTCACCGGACGGCACACCGGCCAAGCAGGACCCGAACGTGCTCGTGGATCAGCTCAACGGCATCACCCTGCCGATTCCCGACGGCTGGGAACGGATCGAGCACCCCTTGGAAGAAGCGCTCACGATGCGCACCGCCCAGGACGAGGGGTACTTGTGCCCCACCAACCGCTCCGCGGTGTGCGACCACGGCGCAGTGACCATCCGCACCGCAACCCGCACCGACCTCACCACACCCGAGGAGATAGCCAAGAAGGACATCGTCGAGGCGGCCGACCTCGCGTACGAGGAGGACCTCATCGGCCGCTCACTCCACGGCGGCATCATGTCGCACCGTCAGCTCTCCGCAGGCGCGGTCAGCGTGGCCGGGCGCACCGGATACCAGGTGCGCTGGCGAGTCGTCACCGGAAAGGGCCCCGGCGGCTATGTGCAGACGCTGGTCTTCCCCTCACCCAACGGCAGCGAGTCGCCCGTCATCGTGCGGTACGCCTTCGACGCCGGACACGACGGACCGCCCCTGGCCCTCATGGACACCCTCACGAAGGGCATCCGCCCGATCGGCGCGGAGGCGACGGACGGCGGCGTGGGCAGCGCGGTCGAGCACACGCCCTAGAGGAACGTCCGCCCTTCACCCCGGTACGTCGGAACCGTCGCCGTCACGCGGTCGCCCTCGATCAGGTGCAGCGCGTCGAACCGCTCGCACAGCTCACCGGCCTTCGCGTGCCGGAACCACACCTTGTCACCGATCAGCAGATCGTCGGCCGGGGCGCCCAGCAGCGGGGTCTGCACCTCGCCCGGCCCCTCCTGCGGGTCGTAGCGCAGCCCCTCCGGGAGGTACGGGACCGGCAGCCGGTCCGCCCCGGCCGCGCCCGACGCCGGATAACCGCCGCCGAGCACCGTCACCACGCCCACGCCCGGCCGCCGCACCACGGGCTGCGCGAACAGGGCCGCCGGACGGGCCGTGAACGAGGTGTAGTTGTCGAACAGGCGCGGCACGTACAGCCCCGAACCGGCGGCGATCTCCGTCACCGCGTCCTCCGCCGCCGTGTGCTGCACGCTGCCCGTGCCGCCGCCGTTCACGAACTCCAGCTCCGGCGCCACGGCACGGACCGCCCGCACCACCTCGGCCCGCCGGGCCGCCAGCTCCTTGCGGGCCGTGGCCTGCATCAGCCGGATCGCCCGGGACCGCAGCGGACGCCCCGCCACCGAGTCCCCGACCCCCGCGATGTGCCCCTCGTAGGCCATCAGCCCGACCAGCCGGAAACCGGGCCGCCGGACCACGGACCTCGCCAGGTCGGCCAGCTGGGCGGGGGAGCGCAGCGGCGAGCGCAGGGCACCGATCCGGACCCGGCCGCCGAGCATCCGCAGCGAGGTGTCCAGCTCCAGGCAGACCCGGATCTCCTGGGTGCCGCCCGCCCGCGCCGCGTCGATCAGGTCCAGCTGGGCGTGGTCGTCCACCATCACCGTCACCGCCGCGGCGAGCTTCGGATCGGCGGCCAGCTCCGCGTACGCCGGGCGGTCGGCGGACGGGTACGCCAGCAGCACGTCGTCGAAGCCGGCCCGGGCCAGCCACAGCGACTCCGCGAGCGTGAACGACATGATCCCCGCGAAACCGGGCCGGGCCAGCACCCGTTCCAGCAGGGCCCGGCAGCGCACCGACTTGCTCGCCACCCGGATCGGCTTGCCCGCTGCCCGGCGGACGAGATCGTCCGCGTTGGCGTCGAACGCCTCCAGATCCACGACGGCGACGGGGGCGTCGAGATGGGCGGTGGCCCGGTCGTAACGGGCCCGGTCAGTGGCTCGGGCAGTCATGGCCGCAGCTTGCCAGACGGTTCTACCGCTGGGTAGGGGGAAGATCCGTGCAGATCGGCCGGTGCGCGTACGGCCCGCTCCCACCAGGGTCTCCCCAGCCCGTAGAGTGACGCCCACGCGGCGAACGGGGTCCGCCCACGCGGGCGGGAGGTACGCGCGGTACGGAACGGACCAGGGGGGCGGATGAGCACCGAAGCGCGGCGCTCCCCCGTACCACCCCGCCCGACGGCACCGCCGCCGTACGAGCCCGCCCCGTCACCCGCCGACCGGCCACCCCCCGAGCCCCCCGCCCGCCCCCGCCGGGCCGTCGCCGCCGCGGTCTGCGCCGTCCTCGGGCTCGGGCTGATCGCCGGGGCCGCCGCCGGCCACTGGCTCACCGGTGGCCCCGACGACGATCCCGCCGCCCGCAGCGCGTACACCGTGAGCCGCGAAGCCTGGCACAGCATCCCCGTGGACACCCTCTTCCCGCGCACCCTGAAGGGCGACGGCACCGGACCCGGCGGCGCCGACCGCGTCTGGACCAGGCTCGCCGTCGCCCCCGACAGCGGCTGCGCCGACGCGTTCGACCCGCTCCTCGCCAAGACCCTGCGTACGGTCGGCTGCGCCCACGTCCTGCGCGCCACGTACACCGACGCGACCGCCAGCAGTGTCACCACCGTCGGGCTGGCCTTCACCGAGGCCGACACCGACGCGATGCGGGCCCTCGGCGCCCGGTTCGCAGACAGGCACCTCGACCGCCGCACCGACCTGCTGCCCCGCACCTACCCCGTGAAGGACAGCCCGGCCGCCTCCTTCGGCGCCCGGCAGCGCGCCAGCTGGTCCGTCCGCGTACTGACCGGGATACCGGTCGTCGCCTTCGCCGTGACCGGATTCGCCGACGGACGCGTGAGCACCCCGCCCCAGCCCGCCGACCGGGCCATGGCCACCGGCGCCACCACCCCCGCCGCCCAGGCCGGACTCGGCCACGAGGCCAAGGGCCTGTCCGACGGCGTCGAACGCGCGCTGCGCACCCATGTGGCCGACCTCATGGAGCAGCCACGATGAAGCACACCCTGGGCGTCCTCTGCGCGGCCACCGCCCTCGCCCTGCTCCCCGCCACCCCCGCCGGGGCCGACACCATCCGGGCCCAGCAGTGGGGCCTGGCCGCCATGCACACCGACCGGGCCTGGGAGACCACCCGCGGCAAGGGCGTCACCGTCGCCGTGGTCGACACCGGCGTCGACGGCAGCCTGCCCGACCTCGCGGGCCAGGTCCTGCCCGGCAAGGACCTCATCGGCTTCGGCGCCGGGCGCGGCGACAAGGCATGGGCCAGGCACGGCACCGCCATGGCCGGGATCATCGCGGGCCGGGGCCACGGCAGCGGACGCGCCGACGGCGTCCTCGGCATCGCGCCCGAGGCGAAGATCCTCCCGGTCCGCGTCATCCTCGAAGCGAGCGACCCGGACCGCGCCGAGGCCCGCAGGACCCGGGGCACCGCGCTCGCCGACGGCATCCGCTGGGCCGCCGACCACGGCGCCGACGTCATCAACCTCTCCCTCGGCGACGACAGCGAGTCCGCCCACCCCGAGCCCGGCGAGGACGCAGCAGTCCAGTACGCGCTGAAGAAGGGCGCCGTCGTCGTCGCCTCGGCCGGCAACGGCGGCGAGAAGGGCGACCACATCTCGTACCCCGCCGCCTACCCCGGGGTCATCGCCGCCGCCGCCGTGGACCGGTACGGCACCCACGCCTCGTTCTCCACCCGCCGCTGGTACGCCACCGTGAGCGCTCCCGGCGACGACATCGTCGTACCGGCACCGGACCACAAGTACTACGTGGAGTGGGGCACGTCCGCCGCCGCCGCGTTCGTCTCCGGCGCGGTGGCCCTCGTGAAGTCCGCGCACCCCGGGCTCACGCCCGCGCAGATCAGGACGCTGCTCACCGACACCGCCCGCGACGCCCCCGCCGAAGGCCGCGACGACGCGCGCGGCTACGGAATCGTCGACCCGGCCGCGGCCATCGAGGCGGGCGGCGCCCTGCGCTCCGCCGACGCGCGCGGCGACTCCGCCCCGGCGGGCTACCGCAAGCGGTACTTCGGCGCCGGGCCCACGCCCGAGCCCGAGGACGACGGACCGGCCGGCTGGCTCGCCCCGGCGGCCGGTGGCCTCGGCGTCCTGCTGCTCGCGGCGGGCGTGCTGCTGTGGCGCGGCCGCTCCCCGTTCACCCGGAACCGCTGACCGGGCCCCGCCGGCCAGGCACTACGCTCGCCCTGTGGCGCAGAAGAACATCCCGGACCCCGGTTTCTCCGACGACGACGGCACCGCCGACCCCGCCCTGGCCTCGGCGCTCGCCGCCTGGGCCGAGGACCGCACCGCCGTCGCACCGGTCCTCGAAGCGCTGAAGGGCGCCCGGCTGCTCGTACCCGTCGTGGCCGTCCTCGGCGAGGTGGAAGAAGACGAGAACGGACTCCGGCGCGAGAAGACCAGTGACATGGCGGTGCCCACCCTCCAGGCCGGGGACCGCCGCGCCCTGCCCGCCTTCACCTCCACCGCGTCGCTGGCCCGCTGGGACCCGCAGGCCCGCCCCGTCGCCGTACCCCTGCACCAGGCGCTCCAGGCCGCCGCGCACGAGAAGGCCGACACGGTGGTGCTCGACCTCGCGGGGCCGGTGGCCTTCGAGCTGACCGGGGCCGCCCTGCGCGCCCTCGCCGAGGGCCGTACCAGCGCGGACCCGCTGGACGACCCGGCCGTCACCGCCGCCGTCCGCGCGGCGGTCGCCGCCGAGCCCGCCGTGCTCCGCGCCCACCTCGGCCCCGGCAGCGCCGACGGCACCCTCGCCCTGGTCCTCGCCCCCGAGGCCGACCCGGCCGAGGCGGCGGGCCGGGTCGCCCGCGCGCTGGCGGCCGACGAGGTGCTGCGCGCCCGGCTGGTCCGGGGCCTGGACCTCGCGCTGCTCCCGGCCGGGGCGAACACACCGGGTGAGCCGCTGTTCACGCGCTGATTGCCCGCACGGCTCGGCGCGCGCAAAGCTGTACACAGCCGGAGAATTGCGAAGAAAAGGGAACGATCTTCGCGAGGTGGTTGTATGCAGACGCGGACAGCCGTGTCGGAGTTCCTCGGCACCCTGCTGCTGGTCTTCTTCGCCGTGGGAGCGGCGGTGCTGTGCGTCGATTACATCGGAACCCTGGGCATCGCCCTGGCCTTCGGTTTCGTGCTCCTCGCACTCGCCTACGCCCTCGGCCCGATCTCCGGCTGCCACATCAACCCGGCGGTCACCCTCGGCATGCTGATGGCCCGGCGGATCGACGTGCGCACGGCCGTGACGTACTGGATCGCGCAGTTCCTCGGCGGCATCGCCGGTGCGGCGCTGCTGTTCCTGCTGGCCAAGCAGGTGCCGGGGCTGAAGACGAGCGGCAAGTTCGGCAGCAACGGCTACGGCGACCGCTCGGACGTGCACATCAACCTCGGCGGCGCCTTCCTGGCCGAGGTGGTGCTCACCTTCCTGCTGGTCTTCGTGGTCCTCGCGGTGACCCACAAGGTGGCGGTCGTCGGCTTCGACGGGCTGCCCATCGGCATCTCGCTCGCGGTGATCCACCTGGTCGGCATCCCGCTCACCGGCACCTCCGTCAACCCGGCCCGGAGCCTCGGCCCGGCCCTGTTCGCGGGCGGGGCGGCCCTCTCCCAGCTGTGGCTGTTCATCGTGGCCCCGCTGGTCGGCGGCATCCTCGCGGCGCTCGCCCACCGGCTGACCCACCCGTCCATGCGGGGCGGCGAGACGGCCGCGGAGGTCTGACCCGCACCCGCGAAGCGAAGAGCCCCCGCCGGAAGGACCGGCGGGGGCTCGTTCACGTACGAAGGAGGGGGAGGGGGCTCAGCCGAAGACCGGGCCGGTGTACTTCTCGCCCGGGCCTTGGCCCGGCTCGTCCGGGACGAGCGACGCCTCGCGGAAGGCCAGCTGGAGGGACTTCAGGCCGTCGCGCAGCGGGGCGGCGTGGAAGGAGCTGATCTCGGTGGTGCTCGCGTCCAGCAGACCGGCCAGCGCGTGGACCAGCTTGCGGGCCTCGTCCAGGTCCTTGTGCGCGTCGCCGTCCTCGGTCAGGCCGAGCTTGACGGCGGCGGCGCTCATCAGGTTGACGGCGACCGTCACGATCACCTCGACGGCGGGTACCTCCGCGATGTCGCGGGCCATCTCGTCGAAGCCGGGGGAATCACTGCTGGGGGTCGCGTCACTCATGCGCCTTACGATAGGCCCACGGCTCCGGCCCTCCGTCCGCGGGAGTCGGTGAGACAGTCGGTTGGTGCCCGCTCGGCCGAGCTGCTAACCTTGTGTAACGACCGGCCGGACAGCTATGTGCCCGGCCCACAAGTGGAGGCTCCGTTCTCCCACCTGACCGCCCTCAGGGCGGCGGGTCACCGGTCAGGCGGTCCCCATCGTTCCGTACGGACGATGGAACCGCCCGATGCGCCCCGCGGTTCACCGTGGCGGTGTTCCGGTTTTCCAGGAGCCCCGCCTGTGTCCCGTCCGGGGCATTTTTCTTGCTCCGATGCGGTTGGTCTGTCTGAAACAGACGTTACGTGGCTGTCCGCCAGGCGGTCGCGTGGTGCTACCGAGGAGGATCCATCAGCGCCGAGCCCCGCATCAACGACCGGATTCGCGTGCCCGAGGTGCGACTTGTCGGTCCCAGCGGCGAGCAGGTCGGGATTGTGCCGCTTGCCAAGGCCCTGGAACTCGCACAGGAGTACGACCTCGACCTGGTCGAGGTGGCGGCAACCGCCCGTCCGCCCGTGTGCAAGCTCATGGACTACGGGAAGTTCAAGTACGAGTCGGCCATGAAGGCCCGTGAGGCGCGCAAGAACCAGGCGCACACGGTCATCAAGGAGATGAAGCTCCGGCCGAAGATCGACCCGCACGACTATGACACCAAGAAGGGTCACGTCGTTCGGTTCCTCAAGCAGGGCGACAAGGTCAAGATCACGATCATGTTCCGCGGTCGTGAGCAGTCCCGCCCCGAGCTGGGCTTCCGACTGCTCCAGCGGCTCGCTTCGGACGTGGAGGAACTCGGCTTCATCGAGTCCAACCCGAAGCAGGACGGCCGGAACATGATCATGGTTCTGGGCCCGCACAAGAAGAAGACCGAAGCCATGGCCGAGGCCCGCGAGGCCCAGGCCGCCCGCAAGGCGGAGCGCCAGGGGAACAACACCCCCGACGCCGCGCCCGCGGAGAAGGCCCCGAGGCTCCGGCCGAGGCGGCGCCCGAGGCCGAGGCCGAGACACCTTCCGAGGCGTGACCGCGGGGGGTGCCATCCAGGCACCCCCGGGTCCCCCGGAACCCCCATCAAGATCTGACGCCCCTGCAGTCCGGTGCCCGCACCGAGAGGGGCGCCACTGACGAGGAGATAACGGCGCGATGCCGAAGAACAAGACGCACAGCGGTGCCAGCAAGCGCTTCAAGATCACCGGCTCCGGCAAGGTGCTGCGCGAGAGGGCCGGCAAGCGCCACCTGCTCGAGCACAAGTCGTCCAAGAAGACGCGTTCGCTGACCGGCACGGTCGTCGCGGCTCCGGCCGACGCCAAGAAGGTCAAGAAGCTTCTCGGCAAGTGAGGCCGTAGTCCCCGGTGAGCCCGGGGACGCGCCCTCGATCCGACCGGGACCAATTCGTTTCCGGGCCGTGTGAGTACGACCACGGCCCCGCTACAAGGAGTTAACAAGTGGCACGCGTCAAGCGGGCAGTCAACGCCCACAAGAAGCGCCGGGCGATCCTCGAGCAGGCCAGCGGTTACCGCGGTCAGCGTTCGCGCCTGTACCGCAAGGCCAAGGAGCAGGTCACCCACTCCCTGGTCTACAACTACAACGACCGCAAGAAGCGCAAGGGCGACTTCCGTCAGCTCTGGATCCAGCGCATCAACGCGGCTGCCCGCCAGAACGGCATGACGTACAACCGCCTCATCCAGGGTCTGAAGGCCGCCAACATCGAGGTGGACCGCAAGATCCTGGCCGAGCTCGCGGTCAACGACGCCAACGCGTTCGCCGCCCTCGTCGAGGTCGCCCAGAAGGCCCTCCCGAGCGACGTCAACGCCCCGAAGGCCGCCTGACCCAGGCGCACTTCTCGGCTTCCCCGCCGGACCCGCAGGCGCCCGCCGTCTGCGGGTCCGGTGCGTTGTACCACCAGGACCTTTTCGTAACGCAGAGAGGCTCGCCGCCGACATGGGCACCCCCGAACTGATCTCCCCGCGATCGCCCCGAGTCGCCGCCGCCCGGCGGCTGGCCCGGCGCAACTTCCGCGGCAAGGAGCGCAGGTTCATCGCCGAGGGGCCGCAGGCCGTGCGCGAGGCCGCCGAGCACCGGGGCGACGACGGCGAACCGACCCTGGTCGAACTCTTCGCCACCGTCGAGGCCGCCGAGCGCTACACCGCGATCATCGACGCCGCCCACGCGGCCGGTGCCCGGGTCCACCTCGCCGGCGCCGACGTCCTGGCCGACGTCTCCCAGACCGTCACCCCGCAGGGCCTCATCGGGGTCTGCCGCTTCCTCGACTCGCCCTTCGACGCGATCCTCGCCGCCCGGCCCAAGCTGGTCGCCGTCCTGGCCCATGTCCGCGACCCCGGCAACGCCGGCACGGTGCTGCGCTGCGCCGACGCGGCGGGCGCCGACGCGGTCGTCCTGACCGACGCCTCCGTCGACCTGTACAACCCCAAGTCGGTGCGCGCCTCGGTCGGTTCGCTCTTCCACCTGCCGGTCGCCGTGGGCGTCCCCGTCGAACAGGCGGTACGCGGGCTGCGCGAGGCGGGCGTCCGCATCCTGGCCGCCGACGGCGCGGGCGCGGACGACCTGGACGACGAGCTGGACGCCGGGACGATGGGCGGGCCCACCGCCTGGGTCTTCGGCAACGAGGCGTGGGGCCTGCCGGAGGAGACCCGCGCCCTGGCCGACGCCGTGGTCCGGGTGCCGATCCACGGCAAGGCGGAGAGCCTGAACCTCGCCACCGCCGCCGCCGTCTGCCTCTACGCCTCCGCACGCGCCCAACGCCCCCGCCGCACCCCCGCCTGAGCCCCTCCGTACGCCCTCACTTCGACGGAGAGCCGCCACAGGGTGTCGCTGCGTCACCGACGACTAGTAGGGTGACGGACTCGGGGGCCCACTGCACCGGTTCGAGAGTGGGGTAAGAATGGCTGTCGGCATGAGTGGGCCGCGCGCTGCGCAAGCGGACACCGCGGCGGGCGGCCTCGGGCTGGACCCGGACGACCTGCCCGACGGGCTCGTCGTCGCGGACGGGACCGGCCGGATCATCTGCTTCAACGCCGCCGCCGTCCGCATCACCGCCGTGCCGGAGGCCGCCGCACTCGGCCGCCCGGTGGCGCAGGTGCTGCCGCTGGAGGACCTCAAGGGCCGCCGCTGGTGGGAGCTGACCGACCCCTACGGCGGCCTCGCCACCCGGACCGGCCAGCCCGAGCGCAACCTGCTGCTGCCCGGCGGGCGCGAGGTCCTGGTCTCCGCCCGCTATGTGCGCGAGAGCCCGACCGGACCGGTCCGCCGCCTGGTCGTCAGCCTGCGCGGCACCGAGGCCCGCCGCCGCACCGAGCGCAGCAACGCCGAACTCATCGCGACCGTCGCCCACGAACTGCGCTCGCCGCTGACCTCGGTCAAGGGCTTCACGGCGACGCTCCTGGCCAAGTGGGAGCGGTTCACCGACGACCAGAAGCGCCTGATGCTGGAGACGGTGTACGCCGACGCCAACCGGGTCACCCGCCTCATCACCGAACTCCTGGACATCTCCCGGATCGACTCCGGGCGCCTGGAGCTGCGCCGCCAGCCCGTCGACCTGTCCGCCGCCGTCGAGCGCCATGTCCAGGCGCACACCGCGGCCGGCCAGGACCCCGGCCGCTTCCTCGTCCGCACCCGGCAGCCGCTGCCCGCGGTGTGGGCCGACCCGGACAAGGTCGACCAGGTGCTGGGCAACCTGCTCGAAAACGCGGTGCGGCACGGCGAGGGAACTGTCACCATCGACGTGGCACCCGCACCGGCGAAGAGCGACGAGAGGGGAGCGGCCGTCACCGTGAGCGACGAAGGTCCCGGCATCCCCGAGGAGTCGATGAGCCGCGTCTTCACCCGCTTCTGGCGGGGCAGCAAGCGCGGCGGCACGGGCCTGGGCCTCTACATCGTCAAGGGCATCGTCGAGGCCCACGGCGGCACCATCACGGTCGGCCGCGGCCCCGGAGGCGGCGCGGAGTTCCGATTTATGCTGCCCGTGAGCACGCCGGCCTATCTCAGCTGAGGCCCCGAGCGGCCCACGGGCGCCCCACCCGCCCCGCGACCCTTAGACTCGACCCTTGGCACCTTTGCGTCCTCCGGTCTTCGAGCGAGGTCACGGGGGTCCGGGAGTATCCCCCGGTAAGCGCAGCACTCAGCCAATCGGAAGTACGGGAAGAGATGTCGGCACCGAACAAGTCGTACGACCCAGTCGAGGTCGAGGCACTGAAACCGGAAGAGATCGAGCGCATCCGGGACGAGGCGCTCGCCGCCTTCGCCGCCGCGGGCGACCTCGAAGCGCTCGCCCACGCGAAGACGGCGCACACCGGTGGCACCTCGCCCCTGTCGCTCGCCAACCGCGAGATCGGCGCACTGCCCCCGCAGGCCAAGGCCGAGGCCGGCAAGCGCGTCGGCCAGGCCCGCGCCGCCGTGGGCCGCGCCCTCGCGGCCCGCCAGGCGGAGCTGGAGGCCGAGCGTGACGCCCGCGTCCTGGTCGAGGAGGCGGTGGACGTCACCCTGCCCTACGACCGCACCCCGGCCGGCGCCCGCCACCCCCTGACGACCTTCATGGAGCGCGTCGCCGACGTCTTCGTGGCCATGGGCTACGAGATCGCCGAGGGCCCCGAGGCCGAGGCCGAGTGGTTCAACTTCGACGCCCTCAACTTCGTGCCCGACCACCCGGCCCGGCAGATGCAGGACACCTTCTTCGTCCAGGGCCCCGACGGCGCGAAGAACGACGAGTCCGGCGTCGTGCTGCGTACGCACACCTCCCCGGTCCAGGCCCGCACCCTGCTCGACCGCGAGCCCCCGGTCTACGTCGTCTGCCCCGGCCGCGTCTACCGCACCGACGAGCTCGACGCCACGCACACCCCGGTCTTCCACCAGATCGAGCTGCTCGCCGTGGACGAGGGCCTGACCATGGCCGACCTGAAGGGCACCCTCGACCACATGGTCCAGGCGCTCTTCGGCCCGGACATGAAGACCCGGCTGCGGCCGAACTTCTTCCCGTTCACCGAGCCGTCCGCCGAGATGGACATGGTCTGCTACGTCTGCCGCGGCGCGTCCGTCGGCAACCCGGACCGCCCCTGCCGCACCTGCGGCAGCGAGGGCTGGATCGAGCTCGGCGGCTGCGGCATGGTCAACCCCAAGGTGCTCACCGCCTGTGGCGTCGACCCCCAGAAGTACAGCGGATTCGCCTTCGGGTTCGGCATCGAACGGATGCTGATGTTCCGCCACAACGTCGAAGACATGCGAGACATGGTCGAAGGTGACGTCCGGTTCACCCGGCCCTTCGGGATGGAGATCTGATGCGCGTCCCGCTTTCCTGGCTGCGGGAATACGTCGACCTGCCGGCCACCGAGACCGGCCGTGACGTGCAGGCCAAGCTGGTCGCCGTCGGCCTGGAGGTCGAGACGGTCGAGCAGACCGGCGCCGGCCTCACCGGCCCGCTGGTCGTCGGACAGGTGCTGACCATCGAGGAGCTGGAGGGCTTCAAGAAGCCGATCCGCTTCTGCACGGTCGACGTCGGCACCGCCAACGGCACGGGCGAGCCGCAGGAGATCGTCTGCGGCGCCCGTAACTTCGCCGTCGGCGACAAGGTCGTCGTGGTCCTGCCCGGCGCCGTGCTCCCCGGCGACTTCGCGATCGCCGCCCGCAAGACGTACGGCAAGACCTCGCACGGCATGATCTGCTCCGCCGACGAGCTGGGCATGGGCGACGACGGCACCCACGGCATCATCGTGCTCCCGCCCGAGTACGAGGTGGGCACCGACGCCATCGAGCTCCTGGAGCTCCGCGACGAGGTCCTGGACATCGCCGTCACGCCCGACCGCGGCTACTGCCTGTCCATGCGCGGCGTCGCCCGCGAGACCGCCATCGCCTACGGCCTGCCGCTGCGCGACCCGGCGCTCCTGGACGTGCCCGCGCCCAACGCGTACGGCTACCCGGTCAAGGTCTCCGACCCGATCGGCTGCTCCCGCTTCACCGCGCGCACCGTCACCGGACTCCAGCCCGAGGCCCGCACCCCGATCTGGATGCAGCGCCGGCTCCAGAAGGCGGGCATGCGCCCGATCTCGCTCGCCGTGGACATCACCAACTACGTGATGCTCGAACTCGGCCAGCCGCTGCACGCCTACGACCGGACCCGCATCGACGGACCGATCGGCGTCCGCCGTGCCGAGCAGGGCGAGAAGCTCACCACGCTCGACGGCGCGGTCCGCGTCCTCGACTCCGGCGACCTCGTCATCACCGACAACCGCGGCCCCATCGGCCTCGCGGGCGTCATGGGCGGCGCCGACACGGAGATCGCCGACGCCGCCGAGGGCGCGCACACCGCCGAGGTCGTCATCGAGGCCGCGCACTTCGACGCGATCTCGATCGCCCGCACCGCGCGCCGCCACAAGCTGCCCTCCGAGGCGTCCAAGCGCTTCGAGCGCGGCGTCGACCCGCAGGCCGCCGCCGCTGCCGCGCAGCGCACCGTCGACCTGCTGGTCCTCCTGGCCGGCGGCACCGCCGAGGCGGGCGTCACCGAGGTCACCGCCCCGTCCGCGCCCCGCACCATCACGATGCCGGCCGACCACCCCGACAAGGTCGCCGGTGTCGCCTACGGCCGCGAGACCGTCGTCCGCCGCCTCCAGGAGGTCGGCTGCGACGTCTACGGGCAGGACGAGCTCCTGGTCACCACGCCGTCCTGGCGCCCCGACCTCACCGAGCCGAACGACCTGGCCGAAGAGGTCATCCGCCTGGAGGGCTACGAGAACCTGCCCTCCACGCTCCCGACGCCGCCCTCCGGCCGCGGCCTCACCGACCGCCAGCGGCTGCACCGCCGCGTCGGCCGGGCCCTCGCGGGCGCGGGCTACGTCGAGGCGCTGAACTACCCGTTCATCGGCGAGGCGGTCCTCGACCAGCTCGGCCTGGAGGCGGACGACGACCGCCGCCGCACCGTGAAGCTCGTCAACCCGCTCTCCGACGAGGAGCCCTCGCTGCGCACCACGCTGCTGCCGGGCCTCCTCGGCGCACTGCGGCGCAACGACGGCCGCGGCAGCCACGACCTCGCGCTCTTCGAGACCGGCCTCGTCTTCCGGCCCACCGGCGACGAGACCAAGCCCGTCCGGCTGCCCGTCGACCGGCGCCCCTCGGAGCAGGACATCGCCTCGCTCAACGCCGCGCTCCCGCGTCAGCCGCGCCGCGCCGCCGTCGTCCTCGCGGGCGCCCGCGAGCAGGCCGGCTGGTGGGGCAAGGGCCGCCCGGCCGACTGGGCGGACTCCGTCGAGGCCGCGCGTACCGTCGCCCGCGAGGCCGGGGTCGAGGTCATCGTCCGCGCCGACCGGCACGAGCCCTGGCACCCGGGCCGCTGCGCCGCGCTGTACGTCACGGTGGCCGGCGAGGAGACCCTGTTCGGACACGCGGGCGAGCTGCACCCGCGCGTCATCAAGGAGCTCCACCTGCCCGAGCGCACCTGCGCCATGGAGGTCGACCTCGACATCCTGGAGCAGGCCGTCGACGGCGTCCTGCGGGCGCCGCGGATCTCCACCTTCCCGGTGGCGACCCAGGACGTCGCGCTGGTCGTCGGCCAGGACGTGCCCGCCGCCGACGTGGAGCGCGCGCTCCGCGAGGGCGCGGGCGAACTCCTGGAGTCGCTGCGGCTGTTCGACGTCTTCACGGGCGAGCAGATCGGCGAGGGCAGCAAGTCCCTGGCGTACGCGCTGCGCTTCCGCGCTGCCGACCGCACCCTGACGGTCGACGAGGCGAGCGCCGCCCGCGACGCGGCGGTGGCCCTGGCCGCCGAGCGTACGGGCGCGGTGCTGCGCGGAGCGTAGCCCGTACAGCTGTGCGAAGGAGGGGCGTATCCGGCCACCGGATACGCCCCTCCTGTGTGCTCGCCGTCCGTCCCCGCCGTGGAGTGTCGGGCAGGCCGGCGGGGTGGACTGCGCGAATGCGGGCCGCCCTGCTGTACGAGGGGGAGCAGACGGCCCGTCCGCGCCCTGCGAGGGCATTCATTCAAGCGAGCCCGGGGCCGGTGCGGCAGCGTGCGCGGCGGGACGGTTCGGGCATTCCGTTCACACCCCGTGTGAATCGTGCTCCACTGGGGCGACACGTCCTGGCGTGCCGAACCACCGGAGGGGGACATGGGGCCAAGGGAGCCCAACACCGCGCTGGAGGCCCTGATCGAGGAGGCCGGCGTCTCCCGGGCGGGACTGGCCGCCCATGTGAACCGGGCCGGCCGCGCACGCGGTCTCGGACTGCGTTACGAACACACCGCCGTCGCCCGCTGGCTGAAGGGCCAGCGCCCGCGCGGCCAGGTGCCCGACCTGATCTGCGAGGTGCTGGGAAACCGCCTGCGCCGGGCCGTTTCGCTGGACGACATCGGCATGGCGGGCCCCGACGCGGGCCACCCGCCGGCCCAGGGCTCCTCGCTCACCGGCTTCGTGGAACGGGCCACCGCGGTGTGGCGCTGCGACGCCCAGCAGCGCCCGCATGTGGTCGCCGCCCCGTCCGTCACCGGGACGGGTGCCGTGATGCCCGTCTGGGAGTGGGAGAACCCGCCGGAGGACGCCGATGTGTCACGGACCGGGCCGACCGGGGTCGGCGCGGCCGACCTGGCAACCCTGCGGGCCGCCCGTGACCACTACGAACTGATGTACCGCAGGGCGGGCGGCATCGCGACGCGGGCGCGCGTCGTCGGCTTCCTCAACGCCGGGGCCGCCCCGCTGCTGCGCGGCGGCTACAGCGATGCGACGGGCCGTCAGCTGCACCGCGCGACGGGCGCGCTGGTGGCCGTCGCGGGCATCTGCGCCTACGACTCCGACGCGCACGGTCTCGCCCAGCGCTACTTCCACCAGGCGCTGCGGCTGGCCAAGGCGAGCGGGGACCGTGCGCTCGGCGGCTATGTGATCGCCCTGCTGGTCAACCAGTCGCTGTTCCTCGCCGAGTTCCGCCAGTCCGTCGCCTTCGCGGAGGCGGCCCTGCGCGCGGCCGGGCGCGAGATCACGCCCGCGCTCGCCGCCGACCTGCACGCGATGCAGGCCAAGGCGTACGCGAGGCTCGGCGACCGGTCCAGCGCGCTGGCGTGCATCGGCCGCGCCGAGTCCGAGGCCGCCCGCATCCGGCCGGGCCGGGAGCCCGACGAGACGGGTTATGTGCAGCCGGGCCTGGTCGACGTGCAGGTGGCGGAGGCGCTGCTCAGCCTCGGGGACCTGCCGGCGGCCCGGGAGCACGCGGTGGCCGCGGTCCGGACCCCCGCCCACGACCGGGGCCGGGTCCACCGCCTGGCCATGCTCACCACGGTCGACCTGCGCCGGGGCGAGGCGGACCGGGCCGCGGCCACGGCGGTCGAGATGGCGGACCGGGCCCGGGGCATGGAGTCGCAGCGGCTGCGCGACCGGCTGCGGGCGGTCCGGGCGGACCTGGCCGCCAGCGGGAGCGCCGACGCGGAACGGGCCGCCGAACGCGTGGAGGGGGCACTGCGCGTACCGCTGTGAGCCGAAGTCTGCTGCGATACCGCCACCAGCGATCGAAAGGTGGCAGAACCGTGCAGTGGACGAACCTGAACGAACAACCCGTGTACGAGAATCCGTGGTTCCGGGTCAACCTGGCCGATGTCGAACTCCCCGACGGCGGCCGGCTCGACCACTTCGTGATCCGGCTGCGCCCGGTGGCGGCGGCCACGGTCGTCAACGCGGCGAACGAGGTGCTGCTGCTGTGGCGGCACCGCTTCATCACCGACAGCTGGGGCTGGGAGCTGGCGGCGGGCGTGGTGGAGGACGGCGAGTCCCTGCCGGCGGCGGCCGCCCGCGAGATGGAGGAGGAGACCGGCTGGCGCCCCGGCCCGCTCCACCCGCTCCTGACCGTGGAACCGTCCAACGGCCTCACCGACGCCCGGCACCACTTCTACTGGGGCGAGGAGGCGGACCGGACGGGCGACCCGCAGGACGCCTTCGAATCCTCACGCCGCGAGTGGGTCCCCCTGAAGCTGGTCCCCGACCTGATAGCCGGCGGCGAGATCCCGGCGGCGGGCATGGCGGCCGCCCTGATGATGCTGCACCACTTACGACTGGGCTGAGCCGTGTCCCGTACGCGCGAGGGCTCCCCGGCCCCCGCGCGTACGGGCCCGAGCCGTCACGCGTACGGGTAGAACCCCGACCCGGACTTCCGGCCCAGGCGGCCCGCGTCGACCATGCGCTGGAGGAGCGGGGGAGCGGCGTACAGGGGCTCCTTGTACTCGGCGTACATGGAGTCGGCGACCGAGGCGACCGTGTCCAGGCCGATGAGGTCCGCGAGCTTGAGCGGGCCCATCGGGTGGGCGCAGCCCATCTCCATGCCGTTGTCGATGTCCTCACGGCTGGCGATGCCCGACTCGAACATCCGGATCGCCGAGAGGAGGTACGGGATCAGCAGCGCGTTGACGACGAAGCCGGAGCGGTCCTGGGCGCGGATCGGGTGCTTGCCCAGTATGTCCTGGACCACGGCCTCCGAGCGCTTGATGGTCTCGTCCGATGTGGTCAGCGCGGGGATCAGCTCCACGAGCCGCTGCACCGGCGCCGGGTTGAAGAAGTGGATGCCGATGACCTGGTCCGGGCGGGAGGTCGCGACGGCCAGCTTCACCAGCGGGATCGAGGAGGTGTTGGAGGCCAGGATCGCGTCCGGGCGGGTCACCACCTGGTCGAGCACCTGGAAGATCTCGGTCTTGACCTGCTCGTTCTCCACGACGGCCTCGATGACGAGGTCGCGGTCGGCGAACTCGCCGAGGTCCGTGGTGAAGCTGAGCCGGGCCAGGGTCTCGTCGCGCTCCTCCGCCGTGATCTTGCCGCGCTCGGCGGCCTTCGACAGGGAGTTGTGGAGCCGGGTCCGGCCGATCTCCAGCGCCTCGCCGGTCGTCTCGGCCACCTTGACGTCGAGGCCGCTGCGCGCGCACACCTCCGCGATGCCCGCGCCCATCTGGCCGCAGCCCACCACTCCGACGCGTGCAATGTCGGCCATAGAGTCCGTCACCTCGTGCCTTTCGCTGTTCCCGTTCGGCGGCTTCCGTCTGGTTCCGGGCTCCACCACGACTCCCCGACGTTACTCCGCGCCTTACCAGGGATAGCAGCCCGGGGCGTGCATGCTCGGCTCTGGACACCCCCGGTGCCCGGATTGCGCGGATACGGCGGGGCTTCGACGTGTACGGAGAGAGAGCGGGTGCGACGCGATGCGAGGGATGGCCCGGAGAGGGTTCGTGACCGGTGCGGCCGGGGCGGTCGCCGGGGTGGTGGGAGCGGCGGCGGTGGCCGGTGACGCGGTCGCCCGGCCCGGGCGGGCGCCGGCCCTGCCCGGCCCGGCCGCCGGACGCGATGTGGTGCGGCGCGAGCTGCGCGGCGTGTGGGTGGCGACCGTCGCCAACACGGACTGGCCGTCGAAGCCGGGCCTGCCGGCCGCCGCGCAGCGGGACGAGCTGACCGCCCTCCTCGACCGGGCCGTGGAGCGGAAGCTGAACGCGGTGATCCTCCAGGTCCGCCCGACCGCCGACGCGCTGTGGCCCTCCGCGTACGAGCCGTGGGCCGAGTGCCTGACCGGCACACAGGGCAAGGACCCCGGCTGGGACCCGCTGGGCACCGCCGTCCGGGAGGCGCACGACCGGGGCCTGGAGCTGCACGCCTGGTTCAACCCGTACCGGGTCGCCAACCACACCGACCCGTCCCGCCTGACCGCCGACCACCCCGCGCGCCGCAATCCCGGCTGGGTGCTCCCGTACGGCGGAAAGCTCTACTACAACCCCGGCCTGCCCGAGGTCCGCGCCTTCGTCCAGGACGCGATGCTCGACGCGGTCCGCCGCTACGACGTCGACGCCGTGCACTGGGACGACTACTTCTACCCGTACCCGGTGGCCGGCCAGAGCTTCGCGGACGGCGACGCCTACGAGAAGTACGGCGCCGGCTTCCCGGACCGGGCGGCCTGGCGCCGTGACAACACGGACCGGCTCGTGCGCGAGATGTCCGAGCGCGTCAAGGCGCTGAAGCCCGGCGTCCGCTTCGGCGTCAGCCCCTTCGGCGTCTGGCGCAACGCGGACACGGACCCGGCGGGCTCGCGGACGAGGGCGGGGGTGCAGACGTACGACGATCTGTACGCGGACACGCGCGGCTGGATCAGGAAGGGCTGGCTGGACTACGTGGTCCCGCAGCTCTACTGGCACATCGGCAACGCCGCCGCCGACTACGCGGAGCTGGTGCCGTGGTGGTCCGACACGGTACGCGGGACGGGCGTCGACCTGTTCATCGGCGAGGCACTGTACAAGTGCGGCGACCCGGCCCAGCCCGCCGCCTGGCAGGACCCGGCGGAGCTGTCCCGCCACGTCGACTTCGCGGCCGGGCACGACCAGGTCCGCGGCCACGCGTACTTCTCGGCGAAGAGCGTGGCGGCGGACCGGATCGGCGCGATGGACCGCGTGGTCGCCGACCACTACCGCTCGCGCGCGAGGCCGCCGCGCTGAGGGTTACGTGATGTCCGCGTCCCGGCCCGCCGTGCAGCCCGTGTGCTGGACGACGGTGTCGGGGCCCGGCGCGAGCAGATGTTCGTGTCCGTCGTCGAAGCGGACGCGGTACGGGGGAGTGCCCCGGTCTCCGAGCACTTCCACGATCTCCGCGACCCGGTCGTGCTGCCCCACGGTCCTGCCGTGCGTCAGCAGCCGGTCGCCCTTGTGTGCCTCCATCGGGAGTGACCTCCTCGCGGGTGGCGTGCGTGCCGTGCTGCTGACCAGTCTAGGACCGGGTGCGCGACGCGCGCTGGGTGAGCGCGATGCAGACCAGGACCGCTACGGCCGCCACCGGGGCCGCCGCCGCGACCTCCTCGCCCAGCAGGAAGAACGACCAGAACAGCGTCAGCAGCGGCTGGGCGAGCTGGAGCTGGCTGGCCCGGGCGACCCCGATCTCGGCCATGCCCCGGTACCAGACGTACAGGCCCAGGAACGTGGAGCCGGCCGCCACCCAGACCAGACCGACGACCCCGTGCACGCCGAGCCGCACCGGCTCGTACGCCAGCGCGACGGCGGCGCCCGCGATATTCAGCGGCAGCGTGAGGATCAGCGCCCAGCCGGTCACCTGCCAGCCCGGCATCACCTTCGCCAGCCTGCCGCCCTCCGTGTACCCGGCCGCGCACACCAGCAGCGCCCCGAACAGGTACAGGTCCCCGGCCGACAGCGCCCCGCCGCTCTGCGCCACGGTGAAGGCGATCACCACGGCCGCCCCGGCCACCGCCGCCGCCCAGAAGGCGCGGGGCGGGCGCACACCGGTCCGCAGCGAGGAGAAGACCGCCGTGGTCAGCGGAAGCAGCCCGACGACCACCGCGGCGTGCGAGGTCGTGGACGTCCGCAGCGCCAGCGTCGTCAGCAGCGGGAAGCCGACCACCACCCCGCCGGCCACGACGGCGAGCCCGGCCCAGTGCTCCCGGGCCGGCAGCCGGATCCGGGCCGCGAGGAGGAAGCCGCCGGACAGCACCGCCGCGAGCAGGCTGCGCAGCGCGACCAGGGACCAGGGGCCGAAGCTCTCCAGGCCCCAGGCGGTGGAGGGGAAGGTCAGCGAGAACGTCACCACGCCCAGCAGCGCGAGCAGCGTGCCCCGGCGGACCGGGGCGGAAGCCGGAGCGGACGGGCGCGGGCGGTCCTCGGCGGGGGCGACCGCTATCGTGTTCGGCGCAGTAGCGCTACTCTCTGCTCTCATGCATGAGCGTAGCAGCGTGGCGGAACTGGTCACAGCCCTGCGATCCGAGCTGGACCGCTACTCCCCGGGTGAGAAGCTGCCGTCGAGCCGGGCCCTGGTCGAGCGCTTCCGGGCCGGCCCCGTGACCGTCTCGCGGGCCGTCGCCCAGCTCGCCGCCGAAGGGCTCGTGGTGACCCGCCCCGGGGCCGGCGCCTACCGCGCGCAGCCGTCCGCCCGTCCGGCGCCCCCGGCCGGTGACACCTCCTGGCAGGAGGTCTCGCTCAGCGGCGACGGCTCCCCGGAGGCGGTGCCCCGCACCGTCGACGCGTCCGGCCTCCTGGTCAGCCTCGTCCCCCCGCCCACCGGGGTCATCGAACTCAACGGCGGCTATCTGCACGCCTCGCTCCAGCCCGAACGGGCCCTGGCCGCCGCCCTGGCCCGGGCCGGCCGCCGCCCGGGCGCCTGGAGCCGCCCACCGGTCGACGGGCTCACCGAGCTGCGCGCCTGGTTCGCCCGGGACATCGGGCCCTCGCTCGGCGCCGCCGACGTGCTGATCACCGCGGGCGGGCAGAGCGCCCTGGCCACCGCGCTGCGCGCCCTCGCCCCGCCCGGCGCGCCCGTGCTGGTCGAGTCGCCCACCTACCCCGGCATGCTGGCCGCCGCCCGCGCGGCCGGTCTGCGGCCGATGCCGGTCCCGGTGGACTCCGAGGGGGTCCGGCCCGACCTGCTCGCCGCCGCCTTCGGGGCGACCGGGGCCCGCGTCTTCGTCTGCCAGCCGCTCTTCCAGAACCCGACGGGCACGGTGCTCTCCGAGGCCCGGCGCCCCGAGGTCGTCCGGATCGCCCGGGAGGCGGGGGCCTTCGTCGTCGAGGACGACTTCGCCCGCCTCCTCGCGCACGACGACGCGGGCCCGCTGCCGGTGCCGCTCGCCGCCGACGACCCCGACGGCGTCGTCGTCCACACCCGCTCGCTCACCAAGGCCGCCTCGCCCAGCCTGCGGGTGGGCGCGCTGGCAGCCCGGGGCCCGGCCCTGGAGCGGCTGCGCTCCATCCAGATCGTGGACAGCTTCTTCGTACCCCGGCCGCTCCAGGAGGCCGCGCTCGAACTGGTCGGCTCGCCCGCCTGGTCCCGCCACCTGCGCGCCGTGTCCGCCGAGCTGGGCGCCCGTCGTACGGCGATGACGGCGGCGCTGCGGACGGCCCTGCCGGGCCTCGGGCTGGCCCGGGTGCCGTCCGGCGGCGGCTACCTCTGGCTGACCCTGCCCGGCTCCGAGGCGGGCACGGACGAGGCCGCGATGGTCCAGTCGGCCCTGCGCGCGGGGGTGGCCGTCGCCCCGGGGCGCCCGTACTTCTCGGCCGAACCCCCGGCCCCGCACATCCGCCTGAGCTTCGCCTCGGTCGCCGGGCCGCCCGAGATCACGGAGGGCGTGCGCCGACTGCGTACGGCCTGGGAGGGCACGCCCGCAGCCCTGACCCCTACTCCGGCGTAGGTGTGCCCGAAAGTCGTCTTGACCCGCGTCGCGTTGCCCCTCACGATCGCGGCCATGAGTGTTCGGGTCACGCTCCTCGCCGCGGCGCGCGGCTCCGCCCTGCTCGGCGAGCGCTTCGATGACGACCGGCCGCTCGACGAGGCCGGTTGGTACGCGGTCCAGTTCGCCGCCCCGGCCCTGGCGCCCCTGGCCTCCGCCGAGCTGCGCTACTGCTCACCGACCCCGCGCAGCCGCGCCACCGGTGAGGCCCTGGGCTTCCGCCCGTTGGTGCAACCGGCCCTGCGCGACTGCGACATGGGGCGCTGGCGGGGCCGTACGCTCGCGGAGGTCACCGCCCTCGAACCGGCGGCCGTGGACGCCTGGCTGGCGGACCCGCGCTCCGCGCCGCACGGCGGGGAACCGCTGCTCGCGTTCATCTCGCGGATAGGCGGCTGGCTGGACACCCGCCCCGCCTGTGACGGCGCGATCGTCGCCGTCGCCGAGCCGGCCGTGGTCCGCGCGGCCCTCGTCTACGCGCTGAAGGCCCCGCCGGCCACGTACTGGAACGTCGACGTCGGCCCGCTCGCCACCGTCACCCTCACCGGGCGCTCCCGCCGCTGGAGCCTGCGCCTGGAGTAGCGGCATCACGGCCGCCTGTGCCGTTCCGCCGTACCGAGGTCACCCCTCCTGGGCGGGCGTCTCCCTGCCGGCCGTGAGGAGCGACAGCGCCTCGGCGATGGCTCGCTCGGCGGCGGCCTTGTCGATGCCGAGACCGCTGAGTACGCCGGAGCCGTCCTCGTGCTCCAGCAGGGCGAGCAGGATGTGCTCGGTGCCGATGTAGTTGTGCCCCATGCGCAGGGCCTCGCGGAAGGTCAGCTCCAGCGCCTTGCGCGCGTCCCCGTTGTACGGGATCAGCTCGGGGATCTCGCCCTCGGTGGCCGGGGGGAGCGCCTCGGTGGCCGCCTGGCGGACGGCGTCCAGGACCACGCCCTGGGCCTTGATGAACGCGGCCGCGAGTCCTTCGGGCTCGCTGAGCAGGCCGAGGACGAGGTGCTCGGTGCCGATCTCGGGGTTGCCGGCGGCCCGTGCCTCGTTCTGGGCGGCCATCACCACGTTCTTGGCGCGCGCGGTGAAGCGGCCGAAGCCCTGGCTCGGGTCGAGGTCGGTGCCCTCGCCGGGGGCCTTGGCGACGAAGCGCTTCTGGGCGGCCTGGCGGGTCACGCCCATGCTCTTGCCGATGTCGGTCCAGGAGGCGCCGGAGCGGCGCGCCTGGTCGACGAAGTGGCCGATCAGGTGGTCGGCGACGTCGCCGAGGTGGTCGGCGGCGATGACGGCGTCCTGGAGCTGTTCGAGGGCGTCGGAGTGGACCTTCTTGATGGCGTCGATCAGGTCGTCGAGACGGACGGGCTGCGACGGGACTACGGGATTCGTCATGTGTCAACCGTAAGTTGACAGTCCTGGAGTGTCAACTATCGGTTGACAGTGCACGCGTCTCCGAATGCGGAAACGCGCCGTCCGACGGGAAGCGTCGGGCGGCGCGTCAGGTCTGCCGGGGATCCGGGATCAGAGGATGCCGGAGTCCGCGATGGTGATCTTCGCCTGGGTGCGGCCGCTCTGCGAGCCGAGGCCCTCGATCTGCTTGACCAGGATCATGCTGTCCTCGTCGGCGACCTCGCCGAAGACGACGTGCTTGCCGTCCAGCCAGGACGTCACGATCGTGGTGATGAAGAACTGCGAACCGTTCGAGTTCGGACCGGCGTTGGCCATCGAGAGCAGGCCCGGCTTGGTGTGCGCCAGCTCGAAGTTCTCGTCGGGGAACTTGTTGCCGTAGATGCTCTTGCCGCCCGTGCCGTCGCCGCGCGTGAAGTCGCCGCCCTGGAGCATGAACTGCGGGATGACGCGGTGGAAGGAGGAGCCCTTGTAACCGAAGCCGTTCTGGCCGGTCGCCAGCTGGCGGAAGTTCTCGGCGGTCTTGGGAACTATCTCGTCGAACAGATTGAAGACGATCCGCCCGGCGGGAGCGTCGTTGATGGTGATGTCGAAGTAAACCTGGCTCGTCATACGACTATCCTGACATCCACCCGAATGGCCCTGACGCCCGGGCCGTCAGACACCGGTGCTCCCGTCGATCCGCTCGCGGAGCAGATCGACGTGACCGCTGTGGCGGGCGTACTCGCCGATCATGTGGTGGTAGATCCAGCGGAGCCTCACCTCGCCGCCCATGAAGGGCGCCGAGTCCTCCAGGGAGCGCCCGGCGCAGACCGTGCGGGACACGGCGATCTCCTCCTGCCAGGCCGCGAGCGCACCGGCGAAGGTGGCATCCGCGGGGAGGTCGAACCCCCCGCTGTGCACCCCCGGACCGGCCGGCGGGCCGTGCAGCGGCGGCACGTCCTCACGGTTCAGGATCCGCCGGAACCAGGTCCGCTCGACCTCCGCGAGGTGCTGGACGAGCCCCATCGGCGTCAGCGACGACGGCGGTACGGAGGCGCTGCGCGCCTGCTCGTCGGTGAGGTCCTCGCACTTTTGGGCCACGGTGGCCCGGTAGAAGTCGAGCCAGCTCTCCAGGCCGGTGCGCTCGTCGGCGTCGAGGGGCGGCATCGGGCGTTCGGTGTGCGTCATGCCCCCCGATGCTGCCAGGCGGCACTGACAACGGGGCCGCTACGGCCTCCGGCGGGGCTTCCCGCGCTTGGCTGCGGCGCCGCGGGCGCCCTTGCCGGCCTTGGAGCCGGAGCCCCCGCGCCGCCCCCGGAGCCCTTGCCCGCCCCCGTACCGGACGGGCGCTTCGGCTTGGCCTTGTCCTTGGCCTTCGGCTGGGCGGCGGGCGCCGCGCCCGCCCGGCCGCGCGAGCTGTTCACCGTACGGCCGCGGACGATGCCGATGAAGTCCTCCACCTGGTCGGTGGTCCTCTCCTGCGGCCAGGACAGCGCGACGCGCGACTCCGGCGCGTCCGTCAGCGTCCGGTACGTCAGGTCCTTGCGGTGGTGCAGCCGGGCCAGCGACTGGGGGACCACGAGGACGCCGATGCCCGCCGCGACCAGCTCGATCGCGTCCGCCGTGCTCGCCGGCCGCTCCAGCGCCGGGCGGCCGGGCAGCTGCTCCCAGGGCAGGGCGTCGTCCATCGGGTGGAGCACGATCTCGTCGGCCAGCTCCGCGACCGACAGCTCGTCCACCGCCGCTATCAGGTGGTCCTTCGGGACCACGACGACCGTGGTCTCCGTGTACAGCGGGATCGCGCTGAGATCCGTGCCCTCCACCGGCAGCCGGAGGAACGCGGCGTCGGCGCCCTGGGCGCGCAGCAGCTCCTGGGCGCCGTGGGCGGGGACCTGGACGAGTTCCAGGGGGATGTCCGGCAGGCGCTCGTTCCAGATCCGCACCCATTTGGCGGGGGTCACTCCGGGGACGTACGCCAGCCGGAACGAGGGGGTTGCTCCGGGGCCTGTCACCCCGCCAGGTTACCGGCCGTGGTCGAGGGCGCCGCACGCGCTGGATACCCTTGACCCCATGAAGTCCCACCAGACCGCCCAGACGATGAAGCCCGCGACCGCGGCGAAGAAGCTGGGTGTGTACCTCGACGCCACCCCCGCCGAATTCCAGGAGGGCGTCGTCTCGCGCGCCGAGCTGGCGGCCCTCCAGGCCGATCCGCCCCAGTGGCTGCGCGACCTGCGGAACAACGGCCCGCACCCCCGCCCGGTCGTCGCGTCCAAGCTGGGCGTCTCGATCTCGGGCCTGGCCCGCGGCGGGGTCACCGAGGCGCTGACCACCGAGCAGATCGACGCCCTCAAGCAGGAGAACCCCGAGTGGCTGCGGAAGGAGCGCGCCACCCAGGCGGACGTCCGCAAGGAGAACGTCCGCATCAAGGAGCGGAACGCCGAGCGCGAGGCGAAGGCACGCGACGAGCGCGCCTGACGCCGGAGAGCGCAGACGAGGGGGCCCCTTCCGCGACGGCGGAAGGGGCCCCCTCGTACGTCAGCCGTTGAGGCTGGGTCCGTTGTCGCCGGCCAGGTTCTGGCCGAAGCCGGACTTCTTCGCCAGGAGCCCCAGGTCGACCGGGTTGAACGCGAGGGCGCCGGTCGTCGTCAGCCCCGTCGAGGCGCCGCGCAGCGACCACACCGCACCGCCGTCCGCGACCGCCTCCAGGTCCTCGCCGGGGGCGCCGGCCGTCAGGTCGGCCTTCCCGTCCTTGTTCACGTCCAGCAGCCGCACCGAACCGCCGAAGTGGTCGCTCTTCTCCGCCACCCCGGGCACGCCCGCCGTGTCCTGGTGGAACGACTTGGCGCCGGTGCCGCTCAGCCCGCCGGGCCCGCCCTTCAGCAGGACCACCGCGCCCGCGCCCGCCTTGGACTCCAGGGCCTCGAACGGCACGCCCACCGCCAGGTCGTCGTAGCCGTCGCCGTTGACGTCGCCCGCGCTCATCCGGGCACCGAACTGGTCGCCCTTCTCGCTGACCCCGGGGACGCCCGCCGTGTCCTGCGTGATGATCCGGGACCGGGTGGTGCCCGGACCGCTCGCGGAGCCGTAGAGGATCCGGATGGTGCCCGGGTCGGTGGGGTAGTCCTCCTCGTTGCCGTTCGGGACCAGCCGGAGGGCCAGGTCGTCCTTGCCGTCGTGGTCGAAGTCACCGACGGCGGGGACCCTGCCGCTGGGCAGCCGGGTGTAGGTGGTGGACAGGCCCTGAGGGGTGCCGAGCCACAGCCGGGTGTCCTCGACGTTCCCCTCCCACCCGTAGAAGGTGATGAGGTCGTCGATGCCGTCACCGT
This sequence comes from Streptomyces drozdowiczii, assembly GCF_026167665.1. Classification (NCBI taxonomy): domain Bacteria; kingdom Bacillati; phylum Actinomycetota; class Actinomycetes; order Kitasatosporales; family Streptomycetaceae; genus Streptomyces; species Streptomyces drozdowiczii. The sequence goes on from NZ_CP098740.1 coordinate 5,755,182, forward strand.
TGAAGTCGCCCTTGGCGGGGGTGTCCATGCGGCTGTCCGAATCGAACATGGGCACGAACTGTTCGCGCGCGGGCTTCCCGGACCGGTTGAACGGCCCGTAGAGCACGCTCCGCTGGTCGAGGTACTCGTCCTGCGAGCCGTGCGCCATCATCAGGTCCGCTTTGCCGTCGCCGTTGAAGTCGCCGGCGATCAGGTTGTTCCCCATCTCGCCGCTCTCGGGGCCGGGAATGCGGACCGAGTCCTTGCCCGTCATGCCGCCGGTGCGGCCCCACAGGACGATCACGGAGCCGTAGTTGCTCAGCTCGGGCAGCCATTCGTTGGAGTACAGCGCGAGGTCGGTCAGCCCGTCGTGGTCCAGGTCGGCCGGGACCATCTGGAAGCCGAGGCCGTTGCCCTCGCCGGCTTCGCCCGGCACGCCCGGGGTGTTCTGGTCGATGGTCGTCGTGCGCGCGGGGCCGAGGCCCTGGGCGGAGCCGTACGCGATGGTGATGTAACCGGCGTAGAGCTGCCCGTCCACCGTCGCCTGGGGGGACCCGACGGCGACATCCTGGTACCCGTCCCCGTTGAAGTCCTCGCGGACGGTGGTGGTCGCCGTTCCCCCGGCCGTGCCCGCCTGCGCGCCCCCCGGCGCCGCGACGGCCACGCCGCCGGTCAGCGCCGTGGCGGCACATACGGCCACGGTCAGCATGGTGCGAATGCCCACAAAATTCTCCTTGGTCGCGTACGTGGAGCCAATGGCGTACGAGGTGTGAGGGCTCGCATAGGAGACACGTACGACGCGGAGAAGGTTGCACGGCGAACGGAAGGTGAACTCGGCCCGGTGCCAAGGGAGTCGGGGGGCGGTCGGTGACCGCCCCCCGCCCGTTTCCAGCGGCCGCCCGGCCGTTCCTAGCGGCCGGCCAGCAGGGTGAGCGTGTCGATCACCCGGTTGGAGAAGCCCCACTCGTTGTCGTACCACGCGGACACCTTGATGTGGCGTCCGTCGACCCGGGTGAGCTCCGAGTCGAAGATGGAGGACGCCGGGTTGCCGGTGATGTCGGCCGACACGAGCGGGTCCTCGGAGTATTCGAGTACGCCCGCGAGCGGGCCCTCGGCCGCGGTCCGGTAGGCGTCGAGCACCTGATCCCGCGTCACGTCCCGTGCCACGGTGGTGTTCAGCTCCACGATCGACCCCACCGGGACCGGCACCCGGATGGAGTCGCCCGACAGCTTGCCGTCCAGCCGGGGCAGCACGAGCCCGATGGCCTTCGCGGCACCGGTCGTGGTCGGCACGATGTTCACGCCGGCGGCACGGGCGCGGCGGGCGTCGCGGTGCGGGCCGTCCTGGAGGTTCTGCTCCTGGGTGTAGGCGTGCACGGTCGTCATGAAGCCGTGCTCGATCCCGGCGAGGTCGTCCAGGACCTTGGCCAGCGGGGCGAGCGCGTTGGTGGTGCAGGAGGCGTTCGACACGATCGTGTGCAGCTCGGGGTCGTACGCGTCGCTGTTGACGCCGTACGCGAGCGTCACGTCCGCCCCGTCCGAGGGAGCGGCGACCAGCACCCGCTTCGCTCCGGCGTCCAGGTGGGCGCGGGCGGCCTTCGCCGAGGTGAAGCGGCCGGTGGCCTCCACGGCGATGTCGACGCCCAGCTCCGCCCAGGGCAGCCGCGCGGGCTCCCGCTCGGCGAGCACCTTGATGCGCCGGCCGTCCACGACGAGGGTGTCCCCGTCCACGGTGACCGGGCGGCCCAGCCGGCCCGCGGTGGTGTCGAACGCCAGCAGCCGGGCGAGGGTGGCGGGCTCGGAGAGGTCGTTGACGGCGACCAGGTCGAGGTCGCTGTCGCGTTCGAGCAGCGCGCGCAGCACGTTGCGCCCGATGCGGCCGAATCCGTTGATGGCGATGCGAGTCATGTGAGATGTCCCTTCTCTCTTCGCCCTCCACGATCGCGCTCGCCGCGCGCCCCGGACAGCGGCGTGATCGCCACGGTCCGCAAGGATCCCGCCAGCCGGGAGCGGCGCGGGTATGCCCCCCTTCGCCCTCGATGTGCCCCCGGGCGGCCGTACCTTCTATTCGCCCCGGGCGAAGGTGCGCCGGTATTCGCTCGGGGTGGTGCCCAGGATGCGCTGGAAGTGCAGTCGCAGGTTCGCGCCGGTCCCGAGCCCCACGTCGGCGGCGATCTGCTCGACGGCCCGCTCCGAGCGTTCGAGGAGCTCGCGGGCCATGTCGACGCGGGCCCGCATCACCCACTGCATCGGGGTGTACCCGGTGTCCTCCGCGAACCGCCGCGAGAACGTGCGGGGCGAGACCGCCGCGTGCCGGGCCAGCGTGTCCAGGGTCAGCGGCTCGCCGAGCCGGTGCAGCGCCCATTCCCGGGTGGCCGCGAACCGCTCGCCCAGCGGCTCGGGCACGCTGCGCGGCACGTACTGCGCCTGCCCGCCGCTGCGGTACGGGGCCGCGACGAGCCGCCGGGCCGCGTGGTTGGACGCGGCGATGCCGAGGTCGCCGCGGAGGACGTGCAGGCAGAGGTCGATCCCGGACGCGGCGCCGGCCGAGGTGAGGACGCTGCCCTCGTCGACGAACAGCACGTTCTCGTCCACCCGGACCAACGGGTACTTCGCGGCGAGCGCGCGCGTGTAGTGCCAGTGCGTGGTGGCCCGGCGGCCGTCGAGCAGGCCGGTCGCGGCGAGCGCGAACGCCCCGGTCGAGATGGCGGCGAGCCGCGCCCCGCGCGCGTGGGCGGCGACCAGCGCCTCGATCACGGCCCGGGGCGGATCCTCCCGGTCCGGCTGCCGGTACCCGGGTACGAAGACGATGTCCGCCCAGGCCAGCGCGGCGAGCCCGTGCGTGACGTGGTACGCGAGACCGTCGCCGCCGGTTACGAGCCCGGGGGCCGCCCCGCAGACCCGTACCTCGTACGGCATGCTCGCCCGGGTCGTGAACACCTGGGCCGGGATGCCCACATCGAGCGGCTTGGCCCCGTCGAGGACGAGGACGGCGACGCGGTGCAGCCGCTCCATCAGTCGAGGCAGAACTCGTTGCCCTCGACGTCCTGCATGTTGAGGCAGGACTCGTTCTCCTCGTCGGCCGTCAGCAGCTTCCCGCGCACCGCGCCGAGCGGGAGGAGCCGCGCGCACTCGGCCTCCAGCACGGCAAGCCGCTCCTCGCCCTTGAGCCCGACGCCCACCCGGACATCGAGGTGCACCCGGTTCTTGGCGGCCTTGCCCTCCGGAACCTTCTGGAAGTACATGCGCGGACCGGCCCCGGTGGGGTCGGAGGCCGCGAACCAGGTATTCCGCTCCGCCACCGGCAGCGAGGCGTTGTACGCGTCCCAGGAGTCGAACCCCTCCGGCGGCTCCGGCGCGACGTACCCCAGCACCTCACACCAGAAACGCCCCACACGCTCGGGGTCCGCACAGTCGAAGGTCACCTGGAACTTCTTGATCGTTGCCATGGGGCCACCCTAGACCGCGGGTCCCCGCGGCGATCCAAGCGAATTCTTTGCATAAAAGTGCATCACTGCGTATAGTCATGCCATCGACTAGGAGGCTTTCGATGGCGGTACGCGCAGCAGTGGCAGGAGCGAGTGGTTACGCGGGCGGGGAACTGCTCCGTCTGCTGCTCGCCCACCCCGGGGTGGAGATCGGCGCACTCACCGCCAACTCCAACGCGGGCCAGCCCCTCGGCGCCCTCCAACCGCACCTGCGCCCCCTGGCGGACCGCATCCTCCAGCCCACCACCGCCGACGTGCTCGCCGGGCACGACGTCGTCTTCCTGGCCCTGCCGCACGGCCAGTCCGCCGCCGTGGCCGAACAGCTCGGCGACGAGGTCCTGGTGGTGGACATGGGCGCCGACTTCCGCCTCCGGGACGCCGGCGACTGGGAGAAATTCTACGGCTCGCCGCACGCCGGCACCTGGCCCTACGGACTGCCCGAACTGCCCGGCGGCCGCGCCGCCCTCGCCGGGACCAAGCGGATCGCGGTGCCGGGGTGCTACCCGACCGCCGTGTCGCTCGCGCTGTACCCGGCGTACGCGGCGCAGCTCGCCGAGCCCGAGGCCGTGATCGTCGCCGCGTCCGGGACCTCCGGCGCCGGGAAGGCGGCCAAGCCGCACCTGCTCGGCTCCGAGGTGATGGGCAACATGTCGCCGTACGGCGTGGGCGGCGTCCACCGCCACACGCCCGAGATGATCCAGAACCTCAGCGCCGCCGCCGGCGAGCCGGTCACCGTATCGTTCACGCCGACCCTCGCGCCCATGCCGCGCGGCATCCTCGCGACGTGCAGCGCGAAGGCGAAGCCCGGGGCGAGCGCCGAGAGCGTACGCGCCGCCTATGAGAAGGCGTACGCGGACGAGCCGTTCGTGGACCTGCTGCCCGAGGGGCAGTGGCCCGCCACCGCCGCCGTCTACGGCTCCAACGCCGTGCAGGTCCAGGTCGCGTACGACGAGGCGGCCGGCCGGATCATCGTGATCAGCGCCATCGACAACCTCGCCAAGGGCACCGCGGGCGGGGCCCTGCAGTCCATGAACATCGCCCTCGGTCTGCCCGAGGACACAGGTCTTTCCACGATCGGAGTCGCACCGTGAGCGTCACGGCAGCACAGGGATTCTCGGCGGCGGGCATCGCCGCCGGAATCAAGGAGAACGGCAACCCGGACCTGGCCCTCGTGGTCAACAACGGTCCGCGCCGCGCCGCCGCGGGCGTCTTCACCTCCAACCGCGTCAAGGCCGCGCCGGTCCTCTGGTCCGAGCAGGTCCTCAAGGGCGGCGAGGTCTCCGCCGTCGTCCTCAACTCCGGCGGCGCCAACGCCTGTACGGGTCCGCAGGGCTTCCAGGACACCCACGCCACCGCCGAGAAGGCCGCCGAGGTCCTCCAGGGCCACAGCGCGGGCGAGATCGCCGTCGCCTCCACCGGGCTCATCGGCATCCTGCTCCCCATGGACAAGCTGCTCCCCGGCATCGAGAAGGCCGCGGCGGCCCTGAGCGAGCACGGCGGCGAGAAGGCCGCCATCGCCATCAAGACCACCGACACCGTGCACAAGACCGCCGTCGCCGGCGGCGAGGGCTGGACCGTCGGCGGCATGGCCAAGGGCGCCGGCATGCTCGCCCCGGGCCTGGCCACCATGCTCGTCGTGCTCACCACCGACGCCGATATCGACGCCGCCGGGCTCGACGCCGCCCTGCGCGACGCGACCCGCACCACCTTCGACCGGGTCGACTCCGACGGCTGCATGTCCACCAACGACACCGTGCTGCTGCTGGCCTCCGGCGCCAGCGGGATCGCCCCGGAGCAGAAGGAGTTCGCCGAGGCGGTCCGGACCGTCTGCGACGACCTGGCCCGGCAGCTCATCGGGGACGCCGAGGGCGCCTCCAAGGACATCCGCATCGAGGTCGTCAACGCCGCGACCGAGGACGACGCCGTCGAGGTGGGCCGCTCCATCGCCCGTAACAACCTCCTCAAGTGCGCCATCCACGGCGAGGACCCCAACTGGGGCCGGGTGCTCTCCGCCATCGGCACCACGAAGGCCGCCTTCGAGCCGGACGCGCTCAACGTCGCCATCAACGACGTCTGGGTCTGCCGGGGCGGTTCGGTCGGCGAGGACCGCGACCTGGTCGACATGCGCTTCCGGGAGGTCCGGATCACCGCCGACCTCGCCGCGGGCACCGAGTCCGCCGTCATCTGGGCCAACGACCTCACCGCGGACTACGTCCACGAGAACAGCGCGTACAGCTCATGACGACGGCGCGGAAGCACACCGCACTCCCGAAGGCGCAGATCCTCATCGAGGCCCTGCCCTGGCTGACCCGGCACAACGGCAAGACCGTCGTCATCAAGTTCGGCGGCAACGCCATGATCGACGAGGAGCTGAAGGCCGCCTTCGCCCAGGACGTCGTCTTCCTGCGGCACGCCGGCCTCAAGCCCGTCGTCGTGCACGGCGGCGGCCCCCAGATCAGCGCCCAGCTCGACAAGCAGGGCCTGGTCAGCGAGTTCAAGGCCGGCCTGCGCGTCACCACGCCCGAGGCGATGGACGTCGTCCGCATGGTGCTCGCCGGCCAGGTCCAGCGCGAGCTGGTCGGCCTGCTCAACCAGCACGGGCCGCTCGCCGTCGGCATGACCGGCGAGGACGCCCACACCATCACCGCCATACAGCACCGGCCCACCATCGACGGCGAGCTCGTCGACATCGGCCGGGTCGGCGAGATCACCGCCATCGACACCGGCGCCATCCAGGCCCTGCTGGACGACGGCCGCATCCCGGTCATCTCCTCCATCGCCCGGTCCGCCGACGACAACCACGTCTACAACGTCAACGCCGACACCGCGGCCGCCGCACTCGCCGCCGCGCTGAACGCCGAGACGCTGATGGTCCTCACCGACGTCGAGGGCCTGTACGAGGACTGGCCCAACAGCGACGACGTGATCAGCCGGCTCACCGCCACCGAGCTGGAGAAGCTGCTGCCCGAGCTGTCCAGCGGCATGGTGCCCAAGATGCAGGGCTGCCTGCACGCCGTACGCAACGGAGTGGAGACCGCCCGCGTCATCGACGGCCGGGTCCAGCACTCGATCCTGCTGGAGATCTTCACCGACGAGGGAATCGGCACGATGGTCGTGCCCGACGCACAGGGGGAGTCATGAGCAACGCCGAGCTTTCGCGGCGGTGGCAGCACGCACTGATGGACAACTACGGCACCCCGAAGCTGTCCCTCGTGCGCGGCGAGGGCGCCCGCGTCTGGGACGCGGACGGCACCGAGTACCTCGACTTCGTCGGCGGCATCGCGGTCAACGCCCTGGGTCACGCCCACCCGGCCGTGGTGGAGGCGGTCACCGCCCAGATCTCCACCCTCGGCCACGTCTCCAACCTGTACATCGCCGAACCCCCCGTCGCGCTCGCCGAACGGCTCCTCGCGCTCTTCGGCCGGACCGGCAAGGTCTACTTCTGCAACTCGGGCGCCGAGGCCAACGAGGCCGCCTTCAAGATCGGCCGGCTGACCGGGCGCACCCACATGGTCGCCACCGACGGCGGCTTCCACGGCCGGACCATGGGCGCCCTCGCGCTCACCGGCCAGCCCAAGAAGCGCGAGGCGTTCACCCCGCTCCCCGGCGACGTCACCCATGTGCCGTACGGGGACGTGGAGGCGCTGCGGTCCGCCGTCACCACCGAGACCGCGCTGGTGATCATCGAGCCGGTGCAGGGCGAGAACGGCGTCGTCGTCCCGCCCAAGGGCTATCTGGAGGCGGCCCGGGAGATCACCCGGGCCACCGGCACCCTGCTCGTCCTCGACGAGGTCCAGACCGGCATCGGCCGGTGCGGTACGTGGTTCGAGCACCAGGCCCACCAGGGCGTCGAGCCCGACGTCGTGACCCTCGCCAAGGGGCTCGGCGCCGGACTCCCGATCGGCGCCACGGTCGCCTTCGGCGCGGCGGCCGACCTGCTCGAACCCGGCCAGCACGGTACGACGTTCGGCGGCAACCCGGTCGCCTGCGCCGCCGGCCTCGCGGTCCTGGACACCCTGGCCGCCGACGGCGCCCTCGACCAGGTCAAGCGGCTCGGCGAGCGCATCCGGGAGGGCGTGGAGGCGCTGAACCACCCGCTGGTCTCCCATGTCCGGGGCTCCGGGCTGCTGCTGGGTATCGTGCTCACCGAGCCCCTCGCGCCCCAGGCGCAACAGGCGGCTCAGGGGGCCGGCCTCCTGGTGAACGCGCCCGCGCCCGATGTCCTGCGGCTGATGCCGCCGCTGACCATCGGCGACGCGGAGGTGGACGCGTTCCTCCGGGCGCTGCCGGGTGCCCTCGACGCGGCATACGGGGACGGACGATCCGGAGAGAAGCACTCCGGAGAATGAGGCGACGACGATGACCGAGGCGCAGGATTCCGAGTTCGGCGGGCCTTCGGTGCCGCAGACCCGCACGGCGCGCCACCGCCGGATCGTGGACATCCTCAACCGGCAGCCGGTGCGCTCGCAGAGCCAGCTGGCCAAGCTCCTCAGCGACGACGGGCTGAGCGTCACTCAGGCGACGCTCTCCCGGGACCTGGACGAGCTGGGCGCGGTGAAGATCCGCAACACCGGCGGCGAGCTGATCTACGCGGTGCCCAGCGAGGGCGGTTTCCGCACCCCGCAGGCGCCGCTCGGCGGCTCCGCCAAGGAGGAGCGGATGCGCAGGCTCTCCGCCGAGCTGCTGATCTCGGCGGAGGCCTCGGCCAACCTGGTGGTGCTGCGTACGCCGCCGGGCGCCGCGCAGTTCCTCGCCTCGGCCATCGACCAGGCCGAACTGCACGACATCCTCGGCACCATCGCGGGCGACGACACGCTCATGCTGATCAGCCGCGATCCGGCCGGCGGGCAGGCGCTCGCCGACCATCTGCTGCGGCTCGCGCAGAACGAGCGTTAGTAGTTGGTGATCGCGGTGGCGCCGGCGACGGTGCCGATCGCGATGTGCGGGCTGCGGGCCGGGTCGGCCCAGGCCAGGATGCGGTCCATCGCGTCCGCCGGTACGGAGACGCAACCGGCGGTCGCCCCGGACCCGTTGACGTGCAGGAAGATCCCGGCGCCCCGGCCGCGTACCGGCTTGTCGTAGTTGAAGCCGATGACGAGCGCGCGGGCGTACTGCGTGGGGTACGCGGTGATCTGCTCGGACTCCGAGGCCCGGCAGTCCGAGGGCAGCGGCTCGACCCAGCGGTTGTAGGCGGCGGCCTCGTTGTCCTCGCACCACCAGGACTTGGTGGTGGCCTGCCGGTACGAGTAGCGCGTGCCGGCGGGCGCGGCCTTGACCCCGAAGGCGTACGGCAGGTCGTAGAGGCCGGTCGGCGTCGTGTACGTGCTCTGCTGCCGGGTGCTGCCCTCGGTGAGCCCCTTCGAGCCGAACCGGGCGGCGGCGGTCCCGGCGGCGACCCACTTCCCGTCCCGCAGGTCCCACCAGGTGAGGGTGCCGGCGGTGGACGAGGTGGAATCCGCCATGGCGGTGATCAGCTGGGTGCCGCCGCCCGTGTCGGCGAGCCGATGGGGCAGCGGGGCGGTGGCCAGCGGGGGCCGGCCGGCCCCGACGACGGTGCCGAGGGCGAGCAGAACGGCGGCGGTGGTCATAAGTCTTCGCATGCCAGGGACTTTAGGCGCCTCACCGTTCGGCCGCCCCCCAAACGCCCCGTCAGCTGACGCACGGCCAACCCGCCGCCCGCAGCAGCCGTCGCGCCCCCACCCGCACCGCCCGGCGCGACTCCGGGCTGTCGCGCCCGCGCAGCCACGCCACCGGGAACTCGGCCGCGTGGGGGAGCAGGGCCCGGGTGGCCGCTCGTACGACGGCGGATGACGGGTCGTCCAGCAGCGGCATCAGCCCCTCCCGCCGCACCGCGTCCAGCGCCCGCAGCCCGTTCACCGCCTGGGCGCGCACGGCCGGGTCCGGGTGCCGGACCAGGGCCCACAGCGTGTCCGCGTCCGCCTTCCGGTCGCCGCACTCGCCGAGCCCGGCGGCGGCGCCCGGGGCGACGGCCTCGCGGGTGCACAGCTCCCGGTACAGGGGCAGCGGGTCGGTCCCGCCCTGGCGCACCACGTACCGGGCGCAGGCCCGCACCACGCCCGAACGGTCCGTCAGGTGGGCCCGCGCCTCCTCGTACCGTCCGGCGCGCCGCAGCGCGGTGACTCCGGCGGCCCGGACACGGCCCGAGCGGCCGGTCAGCAGGAGGTCGAGTACGCCGTCGTCGCGGCCCGTCCCGCGCACCGCGGCGACGGCCGCCTCCGCGCACAGGTCCTGGAGGACGGCGTCCCCCGACCGGGCGGCGATGCGGGCCAGCCGGAGCGGCGGCACCAGTCCGCGCTGGACGGCGACGCGGTGGGCGAACCGGAGCGTCGCCCGGTCGGCGCTCTCCAGCAGCGGGCGCAGGTGCTCGGTGGGGCCCTCGCGCAGCGCCCGGCCCAGCAGCTCCACGGCGAACCCGCCCCGCTCGCGCCGGCCCAGGAGCAGGACCAGCTCCGCCCGCGCGACGAGCCCGGCGGCGGGCGCCTCGGCGAGCAGGGCTCGGGCCCGTTCGCGCACCGGGGCCGCCCAGTCCGCGCACCGCACGACGAGGAGGGGCAGCAGATCCGGGTAGCGGGAGACCCGGTCGAGCGCGGCCTCCCGGATCCGGCCGCTGGGGTGGCACAGGGCGAGCGCGGTCGCGGGTTCGGCCGGTGCGGCGTCCCGGGCCGACGCATCCCAGCCGTCCGGGGCGTACCAGGGCGGATACCGCACCGCCAGGTCGAGTGCCACCCAGTCCTCAGCGGAGTCCCGACCGCCGAGCGCTTCGCGCAGGGGCCGGCCCTCGGCGAGGCGCCGCACCGCTGTCCATGCGTCGTCCATGATCCCCCCCAGGTGTTCCGAAGGCCGACCGTACCGGCGGCCGAACGCCCCGGCATCCACTTTGACAAAGCATGCAGACCTCTGCATAGTTATGCCTACCAAGCATCGTGGCACTTCCGAGGAGCACGTAGTGAGCAACGGCAACGGCAACGGCGACGTACGTCTCTGGGGCGCCCGCTTCGCCGACGGACCGGCCGAGGCGCTGGCCCGGCTGTCCGCGTCCGTCCACTTCGACTGGCGCCTCGCGCCGTACGACATCGCCGGCTCCCGTGCCCACGCCCGCGTCCTCAACAAGGCCGGTCTGCTCACCGAGGACGAGCTGAACCGGATGATCGCCGGGCTCGACCAGCTCGAAGCGGACGTGGCGGACGGTTCCTTCACCGGCACCATCGCCGACGAGGACGTCCACACCGCCCTGGAACGCGGTCTGCTGGAGCGGCTGGGCCCCGACCTCGGCGGCAAGCTCCGCGCCGGCCGGTCCCGGAACGACCAGATCGCCACGCTCTTCCGGATGTACCTGCGCGACCACGCCCGCGTCATCGGCTCCCTGATCGCCGACCTCCAGGACGCCCTGGTCGGCCTCGCCGAGGCGCACCCGGACGTCGCCATGCCCGGCCGTACGCACCTCCAGCACGCCCAGCCGGTGCTCTTCGCCCACCACGTCCTGGCCCACGTCCAGTCCCTGTCCCGGGACGCGGAACGGCTGCGGCAGTGGGACGAGCGCACCGCGGTCTCGCCGTACGGCTCCGGCGCGCTGGCCGGGTCCTCGCTGGGGCTCGACCCGGAGGCGGTCGCGGCCGACCTCGGCTTCGAGCGGGGCTCGGCGGGCAACTCGATCGACGGCACGGCGTCCCGGGACTTCGTCGCCGAGTTCGCTTTCGTCACCGCGATGATCGGCGTCAACCTCTCCCGGATCGCCGAGGAGATCATCATCTGGAACACGAAGGAGTTCTCCTTCGTCACCCTGCACGACGCCTTCTCGACCGGCTCCTCGATCATGCCGCAGAAGAAGAACCCGGACATCGCCGAGCTCGCCCGGGGCAAGTCGGGCCGGCTCATCGGCAACCTCACGGGCCTGATGGCCACGCTCAAGGCCCTGCCGCTCGCGTACAACCGCGACCTCCAGGAGGACAAGGAGCCGGTCTTCGACTCCTGCGACCAGCTGGAGGTCCTGCTCCCCGCCTTCACCGGCATGATGGCGACACTCACCGTCAACCGGGAGCGCATGGAGGAGCTGGCCCCGGCCGGCTTCTCGCTCGCCACGGACATCGCGGAGTGGCTGGTCAAGAAGGGCGTGCCGTTCCGCGTCGCCCACGAGGTGGCCGGTGAGTGCGTCAAGGAGTGCGAGCACCACGGCATCGAGCTGGACGAGCTGACGGACGAGCAGTTCGCGAAGATCTCCGAGCACCTGACCCCGGAGGTCCGCACCGTCCTCAACGTGGCCGGCGCCCTCGCCTCCCGCAGCGGGCGCGGCGGCACCGCCCCCTCGGCCGTCGCCGCCCAGCTGGCCGAGGTCAAGGCCGACCTCGCCGTGCAGCACGCCTGGGCGGACGCGCGTAAGTAGCCGGAGAGGCATCGCGGGCTACGTTGAAGGGTAGGCGCGTCCTGCCCGACGACGAGGAGCCCGCGATGCCGTTCGCCCGACTGTCCGAAGCGACCACCCCCACCGCCCACATCGGGCTCGGCCTGGCCGCCGTCGGCCGGCCCGGCTACATCAACCTCCACCGCGACCGCGACCTGCCCCAGGACCGCTCGCCCGACGCCCTGCGCGACCGTACGCACGAACTCCTCGACGCCGCCTACGCGCAGGGCGTCCGCTATTTCGACGCAGCCCGCTCCTACGGGCGCGCCGAGGAGTTCCTGGCCGGCTGGCTGGCCGCGCACCCCGAGGCGGACGACGTCGTCGTCGGCAGCAAATGGGGCTACACCTACACCGCCGACTGGGGCCTCGACGCGGAGACGCACGAGGTCAAGGACCACAGCCTCGCCGCGTTCGAACGCCAGCGCGCCGAGACCGCCGCCCTGCTGGGCGACCGGCTGGACCTCTACCAGATCCACTCGGTCACCCCGGACAGCCCGGCGCTCACCGACAAGGAGCTGCACGCCCGCCTCGCCGAACTGGCCGCGCAGGGCGTCAGCGTCGGCATCTCCACCAGCGGCCCCGCCCAGGCCGAGGCGATCCTCGCCGCCCTCGCCGTCACGGTCGACGGCGCCCCCCTCTTCCGTACGGTCCAGGCCACCTACAACGCGCTGGAGACCTCGGCGGGCCCCGCGCTCGCCGAGGCGCACGCGGCCGGGCTGACCGTCATCGTCAAGGAGGGCATGGCCAACGGCAGGCTCGCCGGCGACCAGGTGCCCGCCGTCGTGCGGGAGATCGCGGACGAGGAGGGGCTTGGGGCCGACGCGGTCGCCCTCGCCCTGGTGCTCCACCAGCCGTGGGCCGGCGTCGTGCTCTCCGGTGCGGCCACCGTCGCCCAGCTCTCCGGCAACCTCCACGCGGCCGTCCCCGTACTCGACGAGGAACGCCGGGCCAGGCTGGAGGCGCTGGTGGAGGAGCCGGAGGCGTACTGGCGGCACCGGGCCTCGCTGCCCTGGAGCTGACACCGGCGGGACGACACTCACCCGAATGAGACACCAACGTCTCATTCGGGTTAGTGTCGTCTCATGACTCTTGATCGTGAGCAGGTGCTGCGCAGTGCCGCCGCCCTGCTGACCCGTAAATCCACCGCGACCATGGACGAGGTCGCCAAGGCGGCCGGGATCGGGCGCGCCACCCTGCACCGGCACTTCGCCGGGCGGGACGCCCTGGTCAGGGCGCTGGAGGAGCTGGGCATCCGGGAGTTCGAGGCCGCGCTCGACGCCGCCGCGATGGACGAGGGCACCAGCGAGGACGCGCTGCGCCGGTTCGTCCACGCGGTGGAGCCGAGCGCCGGGCTGCTCTCGTTCCTCGTGACGGAGAACCAGCTCTGGGAGGGCGGCGAGCAGAACGCCGGCTGGGACCGGCTGGACGCCCGCGTCGCCGCCTTCTTCCGGCGCGGCCAGGAGCGCGGCGAATTCCGCATCGACCTCACCCCGGCCTGGCTGACCGAGGCGCTGTACGGGCTCATCGGCAGCGGGGCGTGGGCCGTTCAGGCGGGCCGGGTGGCCGCCCGGGACTTCCCGTACATGATCGTCGAGTTGCTGCTCGGCGGCGCACGCCGGAGCGTGGAGCAATGAGCAGCGTCGAAGAGCACCCGGAGCCCCCCGTCGATCCGTACCGCCCCGGGCGGTGGATCGCGCTGGCCGTCCTCGTCCTCGCCGTGCTCCTCGTGGCCGTCGACGCGACCGTGCTCGGCCTGGCGACCCCGTTCCTCAGCGAGGACCTGGAGCCGACCGGCACCCAGCTGCTCTGGATCGGTGACGTCTACTCCTTCGTCATCGCCGGGCTCCTGGTCTCCATGGGCAGCCTCGGTGACCGGATCGGCCGCAAGAAGCTGCTGCTGTGCGGCGCCACCGCCTTCGGTGCGGTCTCGGTGCTCAACGCCTACGCGCACACGCCCGAGATGATGATCGTGGCGCGCGCCCTGCTCGGCGTCGCGGGCGCCACCCTGATGCCGTCCACCCTGGCCCTGATCCGCAACCTCTTCCACGACCCCCGCGAGCGCAGCCTCGCCATCGGCATCTGGGGCGCGATGGCCTCGGCCGGTGCCGCCGTCGGACCTGTGGTCGGCGGATTCCTCCTCGAACACTTCTGGTGGGGCTCGGTCTTCCTGATCAACCTGCCCGTCATGGCGGTGCTCGTGGCGGTCGGCATCAAGATGATCCCCGAGTCGAAGAACCCGGCGCCCGGACCGTGGGACCTGCCGAGCGTGGGCCTCTCGCTGGTCGGCATGATCGGGGTCGTCTACGCCATCAAGGAGATGGCCGCGCACGGCGTGAGCTGGACCTCCGCCCTGGTGGGCGTCGCCGGGCTGCTGGCGCTGGTCTGGTTCGTACGCCGTCAGTTCCGGCTCCCCGCCCCGCTGCTGGACATGCGGCTCTTCCACCACCGGGGCTTCTCCGGCGCGGTCCTCGCCGACCTGCTGACCATCCTCGGCCTGTCCGGGATCGTCTTCTTCCTCTCCCAGTTCCTCCAGCTGGTCCAGGGCCGCGGCCCCCTGGAGGCCGGGCTCGCCGAACTGCCCGCCGCCGTCGGCGCCGTCACCGCGGGCCTGCTGGCGGGCACGGTCGCCCGGCGGTTCACCGTACGGACGGTGGTCTCCGGCGGGCTCGGCGCCATCGGCCTGGCGCTGGCCGCGGTCGCCGCCGTCCACCGGGACACGGCCTACCCGCTCATCGGCGCGCTGCTCCTGATCGTCGGCGTCGGCGCGGGCTTCGCGTTCACCGTGACGTCCGACGTCATCCTCTCCAGCGTCCCCAAGGAGCACGCGGGCGCCGCATCCGCGGTCTCCGAGACGGCGTACGAACTGGGCGCCGCCCTCGGCATCGCGCTGCTCGGCTCCATCGTGACCGGGGCCTACAAGAGCTTCCAGGCTCCGCCCGGCACCCCGCCCGCCGTCTCGGACGCGGCGCACGAATCGCTCGGCGGCGCCGTGGAGTCCTCGCACCTGCTGCCGCCGCCCGAGGCGCACGAGCTGGTCTCCTCGGCCCAGGACGCGTTCGTGGACGGGCTGCACCTCGCCTCGGTCGTCGGCGCCGTCGTCCTCGTCGCGACGGCCGCCGTCGCCTGGTTCCTGCTGCGCGGTCAGGAGCTGGAGGAGGGCATCGTGCACGAGTAGGGCGCGTACGAGAGGGCCCGCTCCCCCCGGACCGGGGGAAGCGGGCCCTCTCGTACGTTCCGCCGGATCAGGCGGCCTTCGCCTTGGTCGCGTACATGTCCACGTACTCCTGGCCGGACAGCCGCATCACCTCGGCCATCACGGAGTCGGTCACCGCCCGCAGCACATAGCGGTCGCGGTCCATGCCCTCGTACCGGGAGAACTCCATCGGCTCACCGAAGCGCACGGTCACCTTGCCGGGACGGGGCAGACCCGAACCGCCCGGCTGGAGCTTGTCCGTGCCGATCATCGCGAACGGCACCACCGGCGCGCCCGTCATCAGCGTCAGCCGCGCGATGCCCGTACGGCCCCGGTAGAGGCGGCCGTCGGGGGAGCGGGTGCCCTCCGGGTAGATCGCGAACGCCTTGCCCTCCTCCAGGATCCGGCGCCCCGTCATCAGCGCCGCGACACCGCCGCGCCCGCCGTCCCGGTCGACCGGGATCATGCCGACGCCCGTGAAGAACCAGGCCATCAGCCGGCCCTTGAGCCCCTTGCCCGTCACGTACTCGTCCTTGCCGATGAAGAACACCGGACGGTCGCAGCAGATCGGCATGATCATCGAGTCGATGAACGTCAGGTGGTTGCCCGCCAGGATCACCGGCCCGCTGCCCGGAATGTTCTCGATGCCCTCCATCCGGGGACGGAACATCAGGCGCAGGATCGGTCCGAGCACTGCCTTGATGAGTGCGAGACGGGACAACGCTTCCTCCGGTGTAGTGGCCGGGCCGGCCGGGGCGACGGATTGTAAAGGTCCATGCAGGTGAGGACGATACTCGCGGGTACCGGCCGATCGCACATCGGGTTCACGCAACGGATACGCCGTGTTGACATGTGTTCGCGCCATGTTCGTCCAGGTGCCGCCCCCAGGACCGTGCCCCTGCCTACGCTCGATCCTCGCTCGACAGGTGCCGTACATCACATGCGAGGAGCATTCATGACAGAGCGTGCGCAGGGAGCGCCGGGACGCCGGACCGTCATCGGAGCGGGGGCGGCCGTCCTCGGAACCGCCGCCCTGGGCGTCACCGCAACGGCGCAGGCGGCCGACCGCAACGGCGGACACGGAGGCCGCGGCGGCCACCGCCTCGACCTGCCCGTCCCGACCGTCATCGGCCACCGGGGCACCAGCGGCTACCGCCCCGAACACACGCTGGGCTCCTACCAGCTCGCCCTGGACATGGGCGCGCACATCATCGAGCAGGACCTCGTCCCCACCCGCGACGGCCACCTCGTCTGCCGCCACGAGAACGACATCACCGCCACCACCGACGTCTCCGCGCACCCCGAGTTCGCGAACCGGCGGACCACCAAGACCGTCGACGGCGTCTCCCTCACCGGCTGGTTCACCGAGGACTTCACCCTCGCCGAGCTCAAGACGCTCCGCGCCAAGGAGCGCATCCCGGCCAACCGCCAGAAGAACACGCTCTACGACGGCCGCTGGGAGGTCCCCACCTTCGAGGAGGTCCTGCGTTGGGCCGACCGCGAGGGCCGCCGCCGCGGCAAGCCCGTCTGGCTGTACGTCGAGACCAAGCACCCCACCTACTTCCGGGGGATCGGGCTCGGCCTGGAGGAACCCCTCGCCAAGCTGCTGCGCCGCTACGGACGCCACCGCGCCCAGTCCCCGGTCATCCTCCAGTCGTTCGAGCCCGGCAGCGTCCAGCGCCTGGCCCGGCTCGTCGCGACCCCGCGCATCGTCCTGCTCTCCGGCACGGGCACCAAGCCCTGGGACTTCGAGGTGTCCGGCGACCCGCGCACCACGGACGACCTGGTGAAGCCGGCCGGCCTCAAGTGGATGGCCTCCTTCGCCCAGGGCATCGGCCCCACCCTGGACCTGATCATCCCCAAGGACGCCGCCGGCCGGCTGGCCGAGCCCACCACCCTGGTGCGCGACGCCCACGCGCAGGGCCTCGTCCTCCACCCGTACACGATGCGCAACGAGAACACCTTCCTGCCCGCCGACTTCCGGCGCGGCAGCGACCCGAACGCGTACGGGGACGCGTTCGGCGCGTTCGCCGCGTACTTCGCGACCGGGATCGACGGCATCTTCTCCGACAACCCGGACACCGCCCTCCTCGCGGCGGCGGACTTCACGGCGAAGAAGTAGCACTGTGGGCCCGACTCCCCGTCAGCACCCCGCTCCCGTCACATCGCAGGGGAGTTGGCTATGTCACAGGGGAGTTTGGGCCCCATCCGTTCCCGATGCCTTGGATGTCTGCGCAGAATGCTCGCGGCGGAGGTTGTCGCTCCTGAACCGTGGGAAAGGAGCGGGAGACAACCGGCGGATCAGGTGAGCGGGAGGCATGCGCACATGGGCATGAGCGTGACCATCTCGGCGGCGGACGTGCGGGACGCCGAAGAGATTCTGAAGCTGCAGTACCTCTGTTTCCAGAGCGAGGCGGAGCTGTACGGCAATTACCGCATCGACCCGCTCGTCCAGACCCTCGACTCGGTACGCGCCGAGATCGCGGAGAACCTGGTCTACGTGGCACGGCTCGGCGACCAGGTCGTCGGCTCGGTGCGGGGCTCGACCGACGAGGAGGGCACCGGCCAGATCGGCCGGCTCTGCGTCCACCCCCGCCTCCGGGGCCACGGCCTCGGCGCCCGGCTGCTGCGCGCGGCGGAGGCCGGCCTCGCCGACGAGCGCGCCGCCACCCGCTTCCGGCTGCACACCGGCCACCGCAGCGAGGCCAACCTGAGGCTCTATCAGCGCGCGGGCTACGCCGCCGTGGGCAACGCCCCGGGCAGCGACGGGGTCATGATGATCCTGCTGGAGAAGGAGGCCCCGGCGCCGTCCGCGTACGTGGCCAGCGCCTAGCCGTACGAGCGCCGCGCCCCCACCGTCACGCGGTCCGGGCGCGGCGCAGCCACATCATCCCGGTCACCGGCAGGATCACCGGGATGAACAGATAGTCCCGGCCGCAGTACGACCACACGGTCGCGTCGGCGAATGCGGACGGCTCCACCAGCGTCCACGTCCCCACGATCAGCACCCCGGCCAGCTCGGCCGCGCAGCACACCAGCGCCGTCCGGCGCGCCCGCTCGCCGCCGCGCACCAGCGAGTACGTGATGAAGCCGTAGACGAGCGCGGCGACCGCCGACAGCACGTAGGCCAGGGGCGCGCGGCCGAAGTCCAGGATCATCTGGACGATCGAACGGGAAGCCGCCGCCACGGTGAACACGCCGTAGAACCAGACGAGGACCCGGCCGGGACCGGTGCCGAGGTCGAAGGGCCGCTTCTCGCCGGCCGCCGCCTGCGTGGTGTCGGTGTCGGTCACGGTCAGCTTCCCCAGATGTCGTAGAGCCGTACTTCGAGGACGGCCAGGACCACCGCGCCCGCCGCCACCGTCACCGAGCCCCAGCGGGTCCGCTCGCTCAGCGACAGGAACCCCGCCGCCGGCACGGCGAGGAACGCCCCGGCGAGGTACGCGATGAAGATGGTCATGCCCTGCTCGGGCCGCTCGCCCCGGGCCAGCTGCACGATCCCCGTCACCAGCTGCGCCAGGGCCAGCAGCGAGACGACGGCCATGCCGATGAAGTGCCAGTCCTTGGTGGGCTGGTCCCGGTAGGCGGCGTATCCGCACCAGGCGGCGAGGGCGAGGGCGGCCACGGCGACCGCGACCGTCAGGGCGTCGAGCATGAGCCGAGGGTATTACGGCGCGCCGGGCCCGCCGCCCTCGCCCCCGGTTCGCCGGGGATCGTGGCCTTGACCACAGGGTGCGCTGGACCCGGGCATCGGGGGAGTGGCACATCCGGGGTCGTTGCGGACACATCGCCGCAGGTCAGAGCCGTATGGCTGGAAAGGTTCGGCCGATACGAGGCCGTCGCGGCGACCCATCCACGACTGTCCGCTATCCGGACAACCGGTCCGGCGGCGAACTCACGTCTGTTTTACTTGTGCCCATGACCACGACGAGCAGCCGCACCCTTGCGACCGAGGCGATCACGACGCCCGGTGCTCGTTGTATGGGTCGAATGCGCGCCTTCTGAGGGCCCACGACCGAGCCTCGCGCCCCGAAGCGAGATCCTTCCCGGCCGCCCGTACGGGCCCCGGCCCGCGGTGACCGCCGCGCCCGGACGCCCCGGGAACCCGCTCGGAACGTCCGATCGAAAACGTCCGGATCACCCCCGGACGCATGCCCCGTGCCCGGCGGACACCGCGCCGCGCACTCGACAGTGACGGAAACCCCTGTGATCACCACGACGGGCCTCACGAAGGTCTACCGTTCGCGCGACCGCGAGGTCACCGCCCTGGACGGCGTCGACCTCCACGTACGCGAGGGCGAGGTGTACGGCGTCATCGGCCGCAGCGGCGCCGGCAAGTCGTCCCTCATCCGCTGCGTCAACCTCCTGGAGCGCCCCACCTCCGGCACCGTGACCGTGGCCGGCCAGGACCTCACCGCGCTCGCGGGCCGGGGCCGCCGGGCCGGCAAGGAGCTGCGCGAGGCGCGCAGCCGCATCGGCATGGTCTTCCAGCACTTCAACCTGCTGGCCTCCCGCACCGTGCAGCGCAACGTCGAACTCCCGCTGGAGATCCTCGGCGTCACCGGCCGCGAGCGCTCCCGCAAGGCCCTCGAACTCCTCGACCTCGTCGGCCTCGCCGACAAGGCCAAGTCCTACCCCGGCCAGCTCTCCGGCGGCCAGAAGCAGCGCGTCGGCATCGCCCGCGCCCTCGCCGGCGACCCCAAGGTGCTCCTGTCCGACGAGGCGACCTCCGCCCTGGACCCCGAGACCACCCGCTCCATCCTCCAGCTGCTGCGCGACCTCAACCAGCAGCTCGGGCTCACCGTCCTGCTCATCACGCACGAGATGGACGTCGTCAAGACCGTCTGCGACTCCGCCGCGCTGATGCGGGGAGGCAGGATCGTGGAGTCCGGCACCGTCGGCGAACTGCTCGCCACCCCCGGCTCCGAGCTGGCCCACGAGCTGTTCCCCGTGGGCGGCACCGCCTCCGCGCCCGACCGCACCGTCGTGGACGTCACCTTCCACGGCGAGGCCGCCGCCCGCCCGGTGATCTCGCAGCTCTCCCGTACGTACAACATCGACATCTCGATCCTGGGCGCCGCCATGGACACCGTCGGCGGCAAGCAGATCGGGCGCATGCGCATCGAACTGCCCGGCCCGTTCGAGGAGAACGTCGTCCCGATCGGCTTCCTGCGCGAACAGGGCCTCCAGGCCGAGCTGGTGGACGCCGCACCCGTCTCCGTACCCGCACCGCTCACCAAGGAGGTGGCGAAGTGACCTGGTCCGAAATGCAGCCACTGCTGACGCAGGGCACCGTCGACACCCTCTACATGGTGCTGTGGTCCGCCCTCGTCACCGTCCTGGTCGGACTGCCCCTCGGCGTCCTGCTCGTCCTCACCGACAAGGGCGGACTGCTCCAGAACACCCCGGTGAACAAGGTCGTCGGCGTGATCGTGAACATCGGCCGCTCGCTGCCGTTCATCATCCTGCTGATCGCCCTGATCCCGTTCACCACCTGGGTCGTCGGCACCTTCATCGGCCCCACCGCGATGATCGTGCCGCTCGCCGTCGGCGCCATCCCGTTCTTCGCCCGGCTGGTCGAGACGGCGGTGCGCGAGGTCGACCACGGGCTCGTGGAGGCGGTCCAGTCGATGGGCGGTTCCATCCCGACGATCGTCCGCAAGGTCCTCCTCCCGCAGGCCCTGCCGTCCCTGGTCTCCGGCATCACCACCACCGTCATCGTGCTCATCGGCTACTCCGCGATGGCCGGCGCGGTCGGTGGCGAAGGGCTCGGCTCCAAGGCCGTCACCTACGGATTCCAGCGCTTCGACAACCGGTTCATGCTGATCACGGTCGCGCTGCTGATCGTCATAGTGACCCTCGTCCAGCTGATCGGCGACCTCGCCGTCCGCCTGCTGGCCCGCCGAGGCCGCACCACCTGAGACTTCCTCTCCCCACCAAGCCCGCACTCCTTGTCCGGGCGCACCACCATCACCACCTGAAAGAGGCACTTTTCGTGCGTACCAGCATCAAGATCACCGCCGCCGCCGCGGCCACCACCGCCCTCGCCCTCGGCCTCACCGCCTGCGGCACGGACTCCGACCCGTCGTCCAAGAGCGGCGACACCTCCAAGGCGCTCGTCGTCGCCGCGTCCCCGACGCCGCACGCCGACATCCTCGGCTTCGTCAAGAAGAACCTCGCCGAGAAGGCCGGCCTCAAGCTGGAGGTCAAGGAGTTCACGGACTACGTCCTGCCGAACACCGCCACCGAGACCGGCCAGGTCGACGCCAACTTCTTCCAGCACCAGCCCTACCTGGACGACTTCAACAAGAAGAACGACACCCACCTGGTCTCCGTCGGCACCGTCCACCTCGAACCCCTCGGCCTCTACTCCAAGAAGGCCAAGAGCCTCGACGCCATCAAGGCCGGCCAGACCATCGCCGTCCCCAACGACACCACCAACGAGGGCCGCGCGCTCCAGCTGCTCGCCGAGAACCACCTCATCACCCTCAAGGCGGGTGTCGGCACCAGCGCCAAGCTGAGCGACATCACCGACAAGAAGGGCCTGAAGTTCAAGGAGCTGGAGGCCGCCACGGTCCCGCGCGCCCTGAACGACGTGGACGCCGCCGTCATCAACGGCAACTACGCCATCGAGGCCAAGCTCAAGCCCGCCAAGGACGCCCTCGTCCTGGAGAAGGCCGACGGCAACCCGTACGCCAACATCGTCGCCGTCAAGAAGGGCAACGAGAAGGACCCCCGCGTCCAGAAGCTCGTGAAGCTCCTCCACTCCGACGAGGTCAAGAAGTTCATCGAGGACACCTACCAGGGCTCGGTCGTCCCGGCCTTCGGTGACGCCAAGTCCTGACCCGTACGCGGCACTTGCCCGAGGAGCCCCGCACACCCCGCCCGGGGGGTGCGGGGCTCCGCCGTACCGACCCGGCCATGCACGCGCCCCCGGCGATGCTGCATGCTGTGCATTTACACGGTCTTCGGCATGGAGCTGCGCATGACTTCCACCTTCCCGGACATCTCCATCAGCACGGACCGGCTGGTGCTGCGCCCATTCGACATGGCGGACATCCCCGCGTACATCGAGATGATGAACGACGAACTGGTCACCGCCTGGACCGACGCACCCCACCCCTACACCCAGGTCGACGCCGAACGCTGGGTGCGCAGAATCGCTCCGGCACACCGGACCAAGGGCGACGGGATCGCCCTCGCCGTCACCGAGTTCCTCACCCAGCGCCTCGTCGGCTCCGTACGGCTCCGCAACACCGACTGGCGCACCCTCTCCACCGAGGCCGCCTACATCACCGCCCCCTGGGCCCGCGGCGAGGGCTACGCCACCGAATCCGTGCTTGCCGTCGCCCAGTGGCTCTTCCGCGACCAGGGCTTCGAGCGCATCGAACTGCGCACCGCCGCCGACAACACCGCCTCCCAGCAGGTCGCCCAGAAACTCGGCTGCATCAGCGAGGGCGTCCTGCGCAACGCCCGCATAGCGCGCTCCCAGACGGAGGACGGCGGATGGACCGACATCCGCACCGACCTCATCGTCTGGGGCCTGCTCCCCGAAGACCTCGAAGGCGTCGCCGAACAGCTCGCCGACGCCGGCGGCTACGGCACCTACAACGACTGGAACTGACCGGCGACGGGGCCCCGGCAGCCCGCCGGAGGGGACCCGGTAACCTCACCCTGCCCGCCCCCGGGCCACCCGCCCCGCCTGCGACGACTCCAGGAGAATGACACCAAGATGGCCGACCGGGTCACAGTGATCGGCTGGGACGGCTCGCCGCTGACCAGAGCGGCCACCGCAGCGCTCTCGGCCGCCACCCTGGTCGCCGGAGCCGCCCACCACCTCGCGCTGCCCGAAGTCCCCCGGACCGCCGAACGCATCCGCCTCGGCTCCGTCGACCTCGCCGCCCGCCGCATCGCGGGCCACCGCGGCAGCGCCGTCGTCCTCGCCGACGGCGACCCGGGCTTCTTCGGCGTCGTCCGCACCCTGCGCGCCCCGCAGCACGGCCTGGAGGTCGAGGTCGTCCCGGCCGTCTCCTCCGTCGCCACCGCCTTCGCCCGCGCCGGCATGCCCTGGGAGGACGCCCAGACGGTCGTCGCCCACCCCCGCACCCTGCGCCGCGCCGTGAACGTCTGCCGCGCCCACCACAAGGTCGCCGTCCTCACCTCGCCCGGCGCCGGGCCCGTCGAACTGGCCCTGCTCCTCGAAGGCGTCCACCGCACGTTCGTCATCTGCGAGGAGCTGGGCACCGACCGCGAACAGGTCACCGTCGTCACCTCGGACACCGCCGCCGACCACGTCTGGCGCGACCCCAACGTCGTCATCGTCATCGGCGGCAGCCCCGAACAGCAGGCCGAGGGCGCCTGGATCGCCGGCCGCCACCCCGCCTACCCGCAGGGCGTACGGGGATGGGCCCTGCCCGCCGGGGCCTACCCGGACCCGGGCGCCCGCCCGACCGGGGAGAGCGGCGAGGGCGAGGGCCCCGTCCTGCGCGCCGCCCAGCTCGCCCACCTCGGCCCCCGCACCGGCGACCTCGTCTGGGACATCGGCTCCGGGGGCGGCGCGCTGGCCGTCGAGGCGGCCCGCTTCGGCGCGGCGGTCCTCGCGGTGGACAGCGACCCCGACGCCTGCGCCCGTACCACGGCCGCCGCCCGCGCCTTCGGCGTCCAGCTCCAGGTCGTCGAGGGCCGCGCCCCGCACGTACTGGAACGGCTGCCCGAGCCCGATGTCGTACGCATCGGGGGCGGCGGAGTCCCCGTCGCCACCGCCGTCGCGGACCGCCGCCCGGAGCGCATCGTCACGCACGCCTCCACCCGCGACGAGGCCGAGGCACTCGGTGCCGCACTGGCCGGAAACGGCTACACGGTCGACTGCTCGCTCCTCCAGTCCGTGGAACTCGACACGACCGCCTGGTCGGAGCGCGAACGCACGGTCGTCTTTCTGCTTTCCGCACTTCGTTCGGACCTTGCCCCCTGACCCGTCGGCAAGCGGTGCGAGGTAGGCTGGCCGATCGTCGCACCGCTCCCGGACGTTCGTCGCTTCGTTCGTCAATGTCCGGAAAAGGGGACCGTTTTGGTCCCCGTTGTGGTACGGCAACACCCTGGGACGCGCAACGTGGCGCAGTCCACAGCGGGCCGTGGCGAAATGAGCTGCCGCGGCGGCGAACGACCGCGAGAATGCAGGATGTCCGCGACCGATTCGTGCCGCGCGGTGCGCCCGCTCGTTCCACCGGACGAGCACCGCGTGCCGTGTCCGGGCGTCCCGGGCGAAGGGCCGAAGGAGCACTGACGATGGGCGAGGGGAACGCATGAGTGACACCGGCCGGATCCCGGGCGAGGGACTGCCGGAGAACACGGGCACGGTGGAGCAGCCGGGCGTCCCCGCGCCCGACTCCTACACCTACCTCGAACCCTCCGCGCACACCCCCGAGGACGACGACCTCCTCCTGATGCCGAGCGCCCAGGGCGCCTGGGGCGAACCCCAGCCGACGGCTCAGCCTGCGGACCCCTACGCCGACCCCGCCGCGCAGGGCGCCTACCAGCCGCACTTCCAGCCCCAGCCCGCCGACCCGGCCCACGCCCAGGGCCCCGTCCAGCTCCAGGAGCAGGCCCCCGCGTACGCCATGCACCAGGCCGCCCCCGCGCCGCTGCCCGAGACCGGCCCCGGCGCGCACGAGTCCGGAGGCCGCGACTCCGGCTCCGTCGACCTCGGCGCCGTCCGCATCCCCGCCGCCGCGCAGACCCCCGTACGCCGCCCGCTGCACCGCGGCCCGGCCTCGCCCGAGCCGTCCTACGGCGGTACGTCGGGGGCCGGCGTCGTCCGCTCCCTGGCCGACCGCGGCCCGGCCGGCGCGCCCCCCGCCCGCCACGCGGGCCCGGCGACGGCCGAACCCGAGTACTTCGACCCCCAGCCGGCGGACCAGCCCCTCCCGGGCCCCCAGCTCGGCGAGATCCCGCCGCAGACCGCCCACCAGTGGACGCCGGAGGCGCCGGTTGCCGAGCAGCCGGTCGCGGAGCCCGTGGCGGCCCCGGCCGAGGTCGCGGCACCGGATCCCGTCGCCGTGGCGGAGCCCGAGACGGCTCCGGTCGCCGAGGTGGCCGCACCGGCACCGGTCGCGGAGCCCGTGCCGGCCGCCGAGCCGGAGCCGGTGGCCGTGGCGGAGCCCGTACCGGCCCCCGAGCCACAGCTCGCACCGGCAGCCGAGGCGCCCGCCGAGCCGCAGGCCGAGTCAGCCGCCGAGCCGCAGCCGGAACCCGCTCCGGCCGCCGCGCCGCAGTTCGTCGCGGTCGCGGAGCCCGTCCCGGCCGCCGAGCCGGAGCCGGTGGCCGTGGCGGACCCCGTACAGGCCCCTGAGCCGCAGCCCGCACCGGCCGCCGAGCCGGAGCCGGTGGCCGTGGCGGAGCCCGTTGCGGCCCCCGAGCCGCAGCTGGTCCCGGCTGCCGAGCCGGAGCCCGTCGCGGTGGCGGAGCCCGTAACGGCCCCCGAGGCGCAGCCGGTCCCGGCTGCCGCGCCGGAGCCGGTGGCCGTGGCGGAGCCCGTACAGGCCCCCAGGCGCAGCCCGCACCGGCTCCCGAGCCGCAGCCCGCACCGGCACCCGAGCCGCAGCCCGAGGCCGTGGCCGAGCCCGCACCGGCCCCCGAGCCGGAAGCCGCCCCCGCGCCGGAGGCCGTTGCCGAACAGCCGATACAGCCGGAGGCACTCGCTCCCGTCTCCGAGCCCGAGCCCGGCCCCGAGGTCATCGAGACCCCGGACCTGAGCGACGAGGCGGAGCCCGCAACGGCCGAGGCCCCCGAACTGGCGCCCACGGCGCCCCCCGCACCCGGCTACGACGACGCCGAGCGCGAAGCGGTCCTGCGGGTCATGCGGGAGCGCCGCGACATCCGCAACGGCTTCCGCAGCGACCCCATCCCGCACGAGGTGCTGCTGCGCGTCCTGGAGGCCGCGCACACGGCGCCCAGCGTGGGCCACTCGCAGCCGTGGGACTTCGTGGTCATCCGGTCCGCCGAGACGCGCCGCTCGATGCACGAGCTGGCGCAGCAGCAGCGGGAGGCGTACGCCAAGTCCCTGCCGAAGGCACGGGCGAAGCAGTTCAAGGAACTGAAGATCGAGGCGATCCTCGACACCCCGGTCAACATCGTCGTGACCGCCGACCCGACGCGCGGCGGCCGCCACACGCTCGGCCGGCACACACAGCCGCAGATGGCCCCGTACTCGTCGGCGCTCGCCGTCGAGAATCTCTGGCTGGCGGCGCGCGCCGAGGGCCTGGGCGTCGGCTGGGTCAGCTTCTTCGACGAGCGCGAGATGGTGCGCGCGCTGGGCCTGCCGGAGCACCTGGAGATCGTGGCGTACCTCTGCGTGGGGTACGTGGACGAGTTCCCCGAGGACCCGGAGCTGATGCAGGCGGGCTGGTCGAAGCGGCGTCCGCTGTCCTGGGTCGTCCACGAGGAGACGTACGGCCGCCGCGCCCTGCCCGGCGAGGCGCCGCACGACCTGCTCCAGGAGACGATCTCCAACATCCGCCCGCTGGACGCCAAGGCGCTCGGCGAGGCGTGGGAGCGCCAGAAGCGGATGACCAAGCCGGCCGGTGCGCTCGGCATGCTGGAGATCATCTCGGCGCAGCTGGCCGGGCTCTCCCGGATGTGCCCGCCGCCGATCCCGGAGCCGGCGGCCGTCGCGGTGTTCGCGGGCGACCACGGGGTGCACGCGCAGGGTGTCACGGCGTGGCCCCAGGAGGTCACCGGCCAGATGATCGCCAACATGCTCGGCGGCGGCGCGGTGTGCAACGCCTTCGCGTCCCAGGTCGGCGCCGAGGTGTGCGTGGTCGACGTGGGCGCGGTCGCGGAACTGCCCCCGATGCCGGGCCTGCTGCCCCGCAAGGTACGGGCGGGCACGGCGGACTTCACCACGGGCCCGGCGCTTACCCGCGAGGAGGTCCACGCGGCGATCGAGGTCGGCATCGAGACCGCCCGCGACCTGGTGGCGGCGGGCAACAAGGGCCTGCTGACCGGCGAGATGGGCATCGCGAACACGACGGCGTCGGCCGCCCTGATCTGCGTGTACACGGGGATGGACCCGGCCGAGATCACGGGCCGGGGCACCGGGATCAACGACGAGATGCACGCCCGCAAGATCGACGTGGTGCGGCGCGCCCTGGAACTCCACCAGCCCGACCCGGCGGACCCGATCGGCGTCCTGGCGGCCGTCGGCGGCCTGGAGCACGCGGCGATGGCCGGCTTCCTGCTGGGCGGCGCTTCGCTCCGTACGCCGGTCATCCTGGACGGCGTGAGCGCGGGCGCGGCAGCCCTGGTGGCCCGGGCGATCGCCCCGGAGGCCCTGGCCGCGTGCATCGCCGGCCACCGCAGCGCGGAGCCGGGCCATGTGGCCGCGCTCAACAAGCTGGGCCTGCGCCCGCTGGTCGACCTGGACCTGCGCCTCGGCGAGGGCACGGGCGCGTTGCTCGCCCTTCCGATCGTGCAGAGCGCTGCGCGCGCGATGCACGAGGTGGCGACGTTCGACTCGGCGGGCGTCACGGAGAAGTAGCGCGGCACGTTGCGGGGGCCCTGCCCCCGTACCCCCGCTCCTCAATCGCCGCAGGGGCTTGATTTGGCGCGGCCACTCTCAGCCCCACCGGCGTTCGAGGCGCGGGGTCCGGGGCGGCGCCCCGGTTTCGGGAAGGGGCGGGGAGGGGGCAAGGCCCGCCGCAGGCGCACCCCTCCCACCCCGTATCGTGAACACCACCCACCTCGCCGCTCCATCGCCGCAGCGGCCCGCGCTTCCGCACCGCCCCGAGGAGCCCGCACCACCATGGCCGAGCACGCCGATCGCCCCGCCTACCCCGTCGGACTGCGCCTCAACGGGCGCCGCGTAGTCGTCGTCGGCGGCGGCCAAGTCGCGCAGCGCCGCCTCCCCGCCCTCATCGCGGCCGGCGCCGACGTCACCCTCGTGTCGCCGTCCGCCACCCCCTCCGTCGAGGCGATGGCGGACGCCGGCGAGATCCGCTGGGAGCGCCGCAGGTACGCCGAAGGCGACCTCACCGACACCTGGTACGCGCTCATCGCGACCGACGACGACGCCGCCAACGAGGCCGCGTCCGCCGAGGCCGAACGCACCCGCACCTGGTGCGTCCGCAGCGACGACGCCGAGGCGGCCACCGCCTGGACGCCCGCCACCGGCCGCAGCGAGGGCGTCACCGTCGCCGTGCTCACCGCCGGCGCCCACGGCCGCGACCCGCGCCACTCCGCCGCCGTCCGCGACGCGATCGTGGAGGGCCTGCGCGACGGCAGCATCGCCGCCCCGCACCACCGCACCCGGACCGCCGGCGTCGCCCTGGTCGGCGGCGGCCCCGGCGACCCGGACCTCATCACCGTCCGGGGCCGCCGCCTCCTCGCCGAGGCGGACGTCGTCATCGCCGACCGCCTCGGCCCCCGCGACCTCCTGGACGAGCTCCCGCCGCACGTCGAGGTCATCGACGCCGCGAAGATCCCGTACGGCCGCTACATGGCCCAGGAGGCCATCAACAACGCGCTGATCGAGCACGCCAAGGCAGGCAAGGCGGTCGTCCGGCTCAAGGGCGGCGACCCGTTCGTCTTCGGCCGGGGCATGGAGGAGGCCCAGGCGCTCGCCGCCGAGGGCATCCCGTGCACCGTCGTGCCCGGCATCTCCAGCTCCATCTCGGTCCCCGGCGCGGCCGGCATCCCCGTCACCCACCGGGGCGTCGCCCACGAGTTCACCGTGGTCAGCGGGCACGTCGCCCCCGACGACGCACGCTCCCTCGTCGACTGGGCCGCCCTCGCCAAGCTGCGCGGCACCCTGGTGCTCCTGATGGCCGTCGACAAGATCGGCGCCATCGCCCGTACGCTCGTGGAGCACGGCCGCGCGCCCGAGACCCCGGTCGCCCTCGTCCAGGAGGGCACCACGGCCGCCCAGCGCCGCGTCGACGCGACCCTCGCGACGGTGGCCGAGCGGGTGGCCGCCGAGGACGTCCGCCCGCCCGCCGTCATCGTCATCGGCGCCGTCGTGGAGGTCGGCGTCAACCATGGCTGAAGCCCTCACCGTCGACACCCCCGACGACCCCCGCCTCGCCGACTACGTCAGCCTCACCGACGTGGAACTCCGGCGCAGGAAGGAGCCCGCCGAGGGCCTCTTCATCGCCGAGGGCGAGAAGGTCATCCGCCGCGCCCGCCAGGCCGGGTACGAGATGCGCTCCATGCTGCTCTCGGCGAAGTGGGCCGACCGGATGCGGGACGTCATCGAGGAGACCGACGCCCCCGTCTACACGGTCGCCCCGGACCTCGCAGAACGCGTCACCGGCTACCACGTCCACCGGGGCGCCCTCGCGTCCATGCAGCGCAAGCCCCTCCCGACCGCAGCCGAAGTCCTCCGCACGGCCCGCCGCGTGGCCGTCATGGAGGCCGTCAACGACCATACGAACATCGGCGCGATCTTCCGCAGCGCCGCCGCCCTCGGGATGGACGCCGTCCTGCTCTCGCCGGACTGCGCCGACCCGCTCTACCGGCGCTCCGTCAAGGTCTCGATGGGCGCGGTGTTCTCCGTGCCGTACGCCCGTCTCGACGCCTGGCCGCAGGGGCTGGAAGCCGTACGCGAGGCCGGGTTCACGGTGCTCGCGCTGACGCCCGCCGAGAAGGCCGTCAGCATCGAGGAGGCGGCGCCGCACCGGATGGACCGGGTCGCCCTGATGCTCGGCGCCGAGGGCGACGGCCTCTCCGCCCGGGCCCTCGCCGCCGCCGACCGGTGGGTGCGCATCCCGATGGCCCACGGAGTGGACTCGCTGAACGTCGGCGCGGCGGCCGCGGTCGCGTTCTACGCGGTGGCCACGGGTCGCCCCGAGAGCTGATTACTGGCTCTGGCTCGGACCGTGCCCCAGGTCCACGCCCAGCCCCCGGGCCGGGCCCTGGCAGCCCTGCGCCGCCGCGATCCCCAGCGCCACCAGCAGCGTCACCACCACGAAGACGACGAGCCGCTGCCGCAGCAGCTTCGGGTTGGCCGGGCGCCGTCCCGTCGAGGTGGTCCGGGTGCCGGGCCGGGTGCCCGGCCTGCCGTTCGTCCCGTTGGTGCCCTGCGGACGCCTCGCCGGCCGCGCCGTCCCGCGCGGCGGCTGCTGCTGCGCCGGCCGGCCGCCCCCGGTGCGGGCGGGGGCGGAACGCGCCGCCGACGGCCGGTTCTGCGGGCGCGACCCGGGCGCCGGACCGGCCGCCCGGCGGGTCTGCTGCTCGGTGTACGGGCCGTCCAGCCGGCCGGTCGGGCGGTCCGCCTCCTGGGCCGAACGCTGGACGGGCGGCCGGCTCTCGTGCAGCCCCTGCGCCTCGCGCGCCGCGATCTCCTTCAGCCGCATCGACAGCTGGAGCGTGCTCGGCCGCTCCTCCGGGTCCTTCGCCAGGCAGGCGCTCACCAGCGGCGCCAGCGCGTCGTGCACATCGAAGAGCTGGGGCTCCTCGTGCACCACGCGATACAGCATCACCTCGGAACTGCCGTGCCCGAAGGGCGAGTCGGCCATCGCCGCATACGCCAGCGTCGCCCCGAGCGAGAACACGTCCGTCGCCGGCGTCACCGCCGCCCCGCGCACCTGCTCGGGCGCGAGGAAGCCGGGCGAGCCCACCGCCGTACCGACGTGCGTCAGCGTGGACGCGCCCGTCGACCAGGCGATTCCGAAGTCGATGATCCGGGGGCCCTTGGGGGAGAGGAGGATGTTCGAAGGCTTCAGGTCCCGGTGGACCACCCCGGCCTCGTGCACCGCGACCAGGCCCTCGGAGAGCGCCGCCCCGATCGAGGCCACCTCCGCGGCCGACAGCGGGCCCTCCTCGGCCACCTTGTCGTGCAGCGAGGGCCCCGGAACGTACTGCGTGGCGAACCAGGGGCGGTCCGCCTCCAGATCGGCGGCGACCAGCCGGGCCGTACACCCGCCGCGGATCCGCCGGGCCGCGGACACCTCGCGCGCGAACCGCGAACGGAACTCCTGATCCTCCGCCAGGTCCGGGCGGATCACCTTCAGCGCGACGCGCTGGCCCCGCCGGTCCGAACCCAGGTAGACGACACCCATCCCGCCGGCCCCGAGCCGCCGGTGCAGCCTGAACGAGCCGACGACACGCGGGTCCTCGCGCCGGAGCCGCATCATCGCCATGTCTGCCCATCCCCGCTGCCTGGTACGCCTGACGAGGCACAGCTTACGTACCCGCCGCCCGGGGCGCTCAGAGGCCGCGCCCTCAACGGGGATCCGATTGTCAGTGGCGGGTGGGAGACTTGAGGAGTGGTCAGGGAGCCGCGGATCCAGGCGCCCCGGCCCGTGCGAGATCTCAAAGGTCCGTCGCAGAAGGGGGATTGGATCAATGAAGGGCGATCGAGTCGAGATAGTCGTGGACGCCGGGGACAGCACCCGGACCTACGAGGTGGTGGCCTCCCGGGCAGGCCGCCGGGTGGAGACCGCGGTCCGCCGGGGCGTGGTCGAAGTGAGTGAAGTCACCCGGAACGGGTCCGTGGTGCGCACGGCCCGCTTCATGGCGACCAGGGTCCTCGCCCTGGTCGAACAGCCGGTCCCCAGGGAGGACAGCTCCGAGCGTCCCCTCCGGGAAGACCCCAAGCCCGCGTAGTCCGGTCTCCACCCAGGGGAGTACGCCGACCGAGCACGGCTCATCCTCCGGGAGGCCCGGGATTCGGTACGCGGGCATGACGCCGCCCGCCCCCCCGGATCCCTAATGTTGAGTCCAAGCGGCGGGCGTCGCACTCGTCCCCCGAGGTCAAACGCCCGTCGCCCCACATCGGGTCAGGAGAGGAACCATGGCTGACACGGCAGCACGGACGGTGGTCCGCACGCGGACACGCGACTCGTACGCCGCGTCCGGCCGCCGCCACCCGCTGGTGGCGACCGTCATGGTCCTTCCCCTGGCGGCCCTGCTCGTCGTCGTCTTCGGCGGCTGGGAAGCAGTGGTCACACAGGCGTCGTCCGTGGGCGTGATGCTGGGGCGCTGAGCGGCGCCCCGGGTCCGGAAGAGCGGTCCGGACCGGGACATCCGGCCAACAGCCCCGTGGGGACGGGGGTGCGGCGGACGGCAGCGTTTGTCCGGTCAGCTGGGGAGCTGACCGGACATCGCGCTGCCCGGACCCCGGCGCCTCCCCTCCGCGTACGCTCTGCCGGGGCGTGACCGCCACAGCCCGTCCGCGACACCGGGAGAGACCGTGACCACCGCACTCGTGCGCGCGCTGGGGGACCTCGCCCACCGGGCGGTCCACCCGGCCGGCTGCGGCACGCGCGTCTGTCCGCCGGCCGTCGTGCTCGCCGAGCGCGACGACGGGACCGTCGTCCGCAGCGGGTCCGTCGTCGCCAAGGCGCACGCCGCCGGTACGGACACCGCCGACCTCGCCGCCCGGCTGCGCCTGGCCGCCGGTCCGGGGCGGGCGGACACCCTGCTCGCGCCCCTGCACGGGGCGCACCTCACCGAACTGCACGGCCGCCCCGTCACCCTCTGGCCCCACGGCGAGCCCGTCGACCCCGGCGACCCGGACGCGGCGCCCTGGGAGGAGGCCGGGGCGCTCCTGGCCCGGCTGCACCGGACCGGGACCCAGGGGCCGCTCCCCGCCATGCGCGGGCCCGCGAAAGCCGCGCTCGCCGTCGACCGGATGCGCGCCGCCCGCCCCGGCGACCCGGCCGTCGCGCCGGTGCTCGCGGCCTGGCGCGGGCTGCCGGGCTGGGCGCGGGGCGAGGCACCGCCTCCGGCCGGCCGGGGCGCGTACCTCTGCCACGGCGACCTCCACCTGGGCCAGCTCGTGCGCCACCCCGCCCCGCACGGCCCCTGGCTGCTCATCGACGTGGACGACGCCGGCCTCGGCGACCCCGCCTGGGACCTCGCCCGCCCCGCCGCCTGGTACGCCGCCGGGCTGCTCCCGCCGGACGTCTGGCTCCGCTTCCTGGACGCCTACCGGGCCGGCGGGGGCCCCGCCGTACCTCCCGACGGCGACCCCTGGCCCGCCCTCGACGTCGCGGCCCGCGCGCTGACCGTACAGACCGCCGCGCTCGCCTGGGCCAAGTCGGCGGCGGAGGGCCGGGCTCCGGATGAGGTGGAACAGGTGATGATCGACGCCTGCGCCCGAATCGCCTCGCTCCCGCCCGAGTTGGCGGCCGAACACACGTCGTAGGGTGAACCGACCGTCGGCGGGCATGCATTCCGGCGACGGCGAACCAACGGCGAGGAGTGAGCCCGAACATGCAGTGTCCCAAGTGCCACGCGCAGATGCACACGTACAACCGCAACGGCATCCAGATCGAGCAGTGCAGCGGCTGCCGGGGGATATTCCTGGACTACGGCGAGCTGGAGACGCTGACCCGCATCGAGTCCCAGTGGGCCCAGCAGGCCCCGCCGCCGGCCGCTCCGCCGCAGGCGTACCCCGCCGCCCCCGCGCCCGCCTGGGGCGCCCCGCACCACGGTGGCCACCACGGTCACTACCGGCAGAAGAGCTTCGGCCGCATGCTCTTCTCCTCCTGACCGAGCACGACGAAGCCCCGGTCGCCGAGACGACCGGGGCTTCGTGACAGTGCGCGATACTGGGATTGAACCAGTGACCTCTTCCGTGTCAGGGAAGCGCTCTCCCGCTGAGCTAATCGCGCAGGTGAACCCGCGTGTACTGCGTGCGCGATACTGGGATTGAACCAGTGACCTCTTCCGTGTCAGGGAAGCGCTCTCCCGCTGAGCTAATCGCGCGGGTGATCCATACGGACCGGTGATCCTTGCGGATCAGTGGACGATACTGGGATTGAACCAGTGACCTCTTCCGTGTCAGGGAAGCGCTCTCCCGCTGAGCTAATCGTCCTTGGAGGTGGAGACGGGATTTGAACCCGTGTAGACGGCTTTGCAGGCCGTTGCCTCGCCTCTCGGCCACTCCACCAGGGGCGGGAGTCCGGGAAGAATCCCCCGCCTTCTGCGAGCGGACGACCAGGTTCGAACTGGCGACCTCAACCTTGGCAAGGTTGCGCTCTACCAACTGAGCTACGTCCGCTTGTCTTTCCCGGTCCGCTTGCGCGTCCCGGCGACGTGTTGAACTCTAGCGGATTCCCGGGCCAGTACAAAAACGCGTTTGTGCAGCGTGCTGAGGTGCGCTCGCCCCGGCGCGGGTCACCCCGCGCCGTCCTACACTCGCGGACGTGCACGACCTCGCTCCCATGGCCCGCTTCGGCGGCCTCGTCGCCTCCGGTCTGCGGGATGTGACCAGTGATCCCGCCGCCCTCGACTCGTCCGGCTTCTGGGCCGTCTGCGCGGGCTTCGAAGGCTCCCTGACCTGCGCCCGCTTCGACACCGTGCGCCCCGCTCCCGTGCCCGCCCCGGTCCCCGGCGCCTGGCGCGGCCCGGCGGCCGGGGACTGGACCTCCTCGCTCGACCGGGCGGCGTACACCGAAGGCGTACGCCGCATCCGCGCGTACATCGCGACCGGCGAGGTCTACCAGGCCAACCTCTGCCGCGTGCTGACCGCGCCGCTGCCGGGGCCGGGACCGGCCGACGTGGACGCCCTCACCGCGCTGCTGGCGCGCGGCAACCCGGCCCCGTACGCAGGAACGATTCGGCTCCCCGCGCACGGCGTCGAGATCGCCACCGCGTCCCCCGAGCTCTTCCTGCGCAGGGACGGCCGCACGGTCGAGTCCGGGCCCATCAAGGGCACCGGCCGCACCGAGGCGGACCTGCTGGAGAAGGACCACGCGGAGAACGTGATGATCGTGGACCTGGTCCGCAACGACCTGGGCCGGGTCTGCGCCACCGGATCGGTCACCGTCCCCGACCTCTGCGCCGTCGAGAAGCACCCCGGCCTCGTCCACCTCGTCTCCACCGTGCGCGGCCGCCTCGCCGAGGGCGCCGGCTGGCCGGAGATCCTCGCCGCGGCCTTCCCACCCGGCTCGGTCACCGGCGCCCCCAAGTCCAGCGCGCTGCGGATCATCGGCGAACTGGAGACCGCCCCGCGCGGCCCGTACTGCGGCGGCATCGGCTGGGTGGACGCCGACCGGAGGACCGCCTCGCTCGCCGTCGGCATCAGGACCTTCTGGGCCGACCGCACCGGACCCGCACCCCTGCTGCGCTTCGGCACCGGCGCCGGCATCACCTGGGGCTCCGATCCGGAACGCGAATGGGACGAGACCGAACTCAAGGCGTCCAGGCTGCTCGCTGTAGCGTCGGGCGCATACGAAGCAACCGGAAGGACCGCACCATGAGGATCTGGGTCAACGGCGAGCTGCGCCCCGCCGACGACGCCCGGGTGTCCGTGCTCGACCACGGGCTCACCGTCGGCGACGGCGTCTTCGAGACGCTCCGGGTCTCCCAGGGCCGCCCCTTCGCCCTCACCCGCCATCTCGACCGCCTGACCCGCTCCGCCCGGGGCCTCGGCCTGCCCGACCCGGACCTGGACGAGGTGCGCCGCGCCTGCGCCGCCGTCGTGGAGGCCAATCCGGTCGGGCTCGGCCGGCTGCGGATCACGTACACCGGCGGCATCTCGCCCCTCGGCTCCGACCGCGGCAACGAGGGACCCGGCCTCGTCGTCGCCCTCGGCGAGGTGAGCCGACGCCCCGACACCACGGCCGTCGTCACCGTGCCCTGGACCCGCAACGAACGCTCCGCGCTCACCGGCCTCAAGACCACCTCGTACGCGGAGAACGTCGTCGCCCTCGCCCGCGCCCACGAGCAGGGCGCGTCCGAGGCGCTGTTCGCCAACACCGCGGACCGGCTCTGCGAGGGGACCGGGTCCAATGTCTTCGTCGTCCTGGACGGGCAGCTCCACACCCCGCCCGTCGCCTCCGGCTGCCTGGCCGGCATCACCCGGGCGCTCACCGTGGAGTGGACCGGCGCGCAGGAGACCGACCTGCCGTTCGACGTCCTGGACCGGGCCGACGAGGTCTTCCTGACCTCCACCCTCCGTGACGTGCAGGCCGTCCACCGGGTCGACGGCCGGGAGCTGCCGGGCGCACCGGGACCGGTGACGGCCAAGGCGATGCGGATCTTCGAGGAGCGCGCGGCCGACGACCTGGACCCGTGACCGGGGACCGACCCGTCCGCGTAAATGCGGGTGACGGGCCCCCGCGCAGGGGATAGAAACCACCTGATGACGACGACACTGCGGCCGGCCGGGCCGATCCAGTCAGGCGCCGACGGCGCACAGCGGCGCGCGTACGACGTGTGCGACAACGGACGCCCCGTCGGCTCCGTCGCACTCGCCGTGGAGCCGGGCGTGGGCGGGGCGACGGGCCTGATCAGAGCCCTGCGGATCGACGAGGCCGTCCGCCGGCGCGGCCGGGGCACCATCGCCGCGCTGGCCTCCGAGGAGATCCTGCGCGGCTGGGGCTGCGCCCAGGTCTGTACGGAGGTGGCCGCCGGGGACACCGCGGGGCAGCGGCTCGCCGCCGCGCTCGGCTACACCGAGCGCAGCCGCAACATGGTCAAGACGCTGCCCGAGGAGCCCCCGGCCCTCCCGGACGGGCTCACCGCACACCCGATGACACCCGAGGAGTTCGCCGCCTGGGAGCGCGACGCGATCGCCGCCTACACGGAGAACCTGGTGAGCCGGGGCGTCCCGCGCGAGGCGGCGCCGGCCGCGGCCCGCGCCTCCCACGCCCGCCACCTGCCGGACGGCCTCGCCACCGAGGGGGCGCGGCTGGACCACCTGCGCCACGGGGGCGAGACGGTGGGCCATGTCTGGGAGGCGCCGTTCGAGATGCACCCCGGCATGCGCGTCGGTTACGTGTTCGACGTGGAGGTGGCGGAGCCGTACCGGGGACGCGGCTACGGGCGTGCCCTGATGCTCCAGGCCGAGCGGATCGCGCTGGCGGCGGGGGAGACGCGGATCGGCCTGCACGTCGTCACGGCCAACACCCCGGCCCTGCGGCTGTACGAATCGCTGGGCTACGAGCCGACCCAGCACAACCTGGCGAAGCCGCTGTAGGCCCGGCCCCCTCAGCCCTGTTCGGCCAGGAGCCGGTCGGCGATCACCTCGATGCGCTCGCGCAGCCCGTCCTGGCTCTTGCCGCCGTCCAGGCGCTCCCCGCCGATCACGTACGTCGGCGTGCCGGTCACCCCGATCGCCTTGCCCTCGGCCTGGTCCGCGTCCACGATCAGCATGTGCCGGCCGTCGATGAGCGCGGTGTCGAACTCCTCCGCGTCAAGACCCAGCTCCCCGGCCACCTCGACCAGCAGCTTCTCGCCCCGGTCCCCGAGGTCACCGGTGCGCGCGAGCACCGCCTCGATGTACGGCCAGCCGCTGCCCTGGGACACGGCCTCCTCGGCGGCCTGGGCGGCGGCGTAGGCGTGCTTGTGCTTCTCCAGGGGGAAGTGCCGCAGCCGGATGTCCAGCCGGTCCCCGTACCGGGCCCGCAGGGCGTGCACATCGGTGAGGGCGTGGTGGCAGTCGGGGCACTGGAGCTCGCACCAGACGTCGAGGACGACCGGCGCGGCGGGGGTGGAATCGCTCATGGGGCCAGTCTCGCAGGGTGCACGGCAGGCCGGCCGCCCGGCACCTGGGGAGGAGCCCGGCCCTGAGATGTCCCTGATACGGGCACGGGGCATGGCCGCCCGCCCGGTGGCCGGTGCAGGATGGAAGGGACGTATCCCCCTGCGCCAGGAGGCACCGATGCTTGCCGAGACCATTTGTTCCGCGGTGTCCGCGGCGGGCCTGGGCATCGCGGCCGTCACCGCGTACCGCAAGCGGTTCCTCACCGCGACGAGGATCGCCGCCTACGCGCTGGTGCCGGTCGGCCTGGTGCTGACGGGCGTCGTGAAGTGGGTGTCGGACATCGCCTTCAAGCCGAGCGTCTGGCTGGGCTTCGGCCTGCTGGGCGTGGCCTGGCTGCTCTTCATGATCACGCGCGCGGTCGAACGCCGGGGCGGCGGCAGCCGCAAGGAGCGGCGGGCCGCCGCCCGGGCCGCCCGGGGCGAGGCCGTGGAGCCGGCCGCGTCGGCCCCCTCGCTCGGCGCGGGTTCCTCGCCGGAGGCCGCGCGCACGCGCGGCAAGCAGGGCAAGCAGTCCGGCTCGGCGGGGACCGGCGAGGACTTCAGCGACATCGAGGCCATCCTGAAGAAGCACGGCATCTGAGACCGGAAGCCGTCCGGACCCCCGGGTCCCGCCGCACCACGCGGCGGGGCCCGCCCCGTCTCACCAGGTGAATCGCTCCGCCCGGGTCGCCCGGGATTCCTTGACCCTGCCCGGCGGCGCCGCATAGCGTCCCGCTGGGCCGTGAACGTATGCGTTCGGGCCCATGAAACCGGGGGCGGGACTCGTGGACCTGTGCGGCGGACGCCGCCCCCTTCCGCGTGCCCGAAACGGAGAACCGATGGCCCTGTTCGACCTGCCCCTGGACCAGCTGCGCGGCTACCGGCCCGACCCCGACGAGCCGGAGGACTTCGACGCCTTCTGGCAGCTCACCCTGGACGAGGCCGCCGCCCACCCGCTGGACGCCGAGTTCGCGCCCTACGACGGCGCGCTCGCCGCGGTCGACTCGTACGACGTGTCGTTCGCCGGCTGGGGCGGGCACCGGATACGCGCCTGGCTCAACGTCCCCGCGGGCGCCGAGGGCCCCCTGCCGACCGTGGTGCACTACCTCGGCTACGGCGGCGGGCGCGGGCTGCCCCACGACCACCTGGTGTGGCCCTCGGCCGGCTGGGCCGCGCTGATCGTGGACACCCGGGGCCAGGGCGCGGTCAACCACCACTCGGCGGGCGCCACCCCGGACCCGTACGGCGCCGCCAACTCGCAGGCGCCCGGCTTCATGACCAACGGCATCCTCGACCCGGAGACGTACTACTACCGCCGGGTCTTCACGGACGCGGTGCGCGCCGTCGAGGTCGCCCGCAGCCACCCGGCCGTCGACCCCGCCCGCATCGTCGTGAACGGCGCCAGCCAGGGCGGCGGTATCGCCCAGGCCGTGGCGGCCCTCAGCCCGCAGGTGAAGGCCGCGTTCGTGGACGTGCCGTTCCTGACGCACTTCCGGCGGGCCGTCGAGATCACCGACAAGGACCCGTACCAGGAGATCGTCCACTTCCTCGCCACCCAGCACCGCGCGGACACCCAGGTCTTCCGCACCCTGTCGTACTTCGACGGCGTCAGCTTCGCGGCCCGCGCGACCGTGCCCGCGCTCTACTCGGTCGCCCTCATGGACGCGGTCTGCCCGCCCTCCACGGTCTTCGCCGCCTACAACCGCTGGGCCGGGCCCAAGGAGATCGAGATCTACCCCTGGAACGGCCACGAGGGCGGCACCGGGGTCCACCGCCAGGTCCAGCTGCGGATGCTGCGCGAGCTGCGCTGAGCCGACGGGCCCGCAGGGTGCGGGGGCTAGGAAATGTGCCGGACGCTCGCACGCGGGAGCGATTAACGAACCCCCCATGACGGGTGAACTCCCGTCGTGAAGAGGCAGGTTGGTACGGAGCACCCTCCGGACTGCGTCATGATCGTCCCGAAATGGTGGACACCTCTCGGGGCGACGCCCCCGCACCCCCTGCCGAAGAGCCGCGCGGCTGCCTCTTCGCGCTTTCCCAGCCCCTCTGATGATCTTCCTCTCGGTCATCGGCACCCTGCTGCTGATGGCCGCGTTGCACGA
This sequence comes from Streptomyces drozdowiczii, assembly GCF_026167665.1. NCBI lineage: Bacteria > Bacillati > Actinomycetota > Actinomycetes > Kitasatosporales > Streptomycetaceae > Streptomyces > Streptomyces drozdowiczii. The sequence goes on from NZ_CP098740.1 coordinate 5,794,830, forward strand.
TCTCTTCCTGCTGTGAGCGGTCAGCCGGCCGCTTCCCGGCGGCGCGCCCGGTACGCGGCCACATGCAGGCGGTTACCGCAGGTGCGGCTGGAGCAGTAGCGGCGGGAGCGGTTGCGCGAGAGGTCCACGAAGGCGTTCCGGCAGTCCGGCGCCTCGCACCGCCGCAGCCGCTCCGTCTCGCCCGCCACGATGATGAAGGCGAGCGCCATGCCGCAGTCGGCCGCCAGGTGGTCGGCGATCGAGGCGTCGGGCGAGAAGTAGTGCACATGCCAGTCGTAGCCGTCGTGGGCGGTGAGCTGCGGCGTCGTGCCCGCCGCGGCCACCAGGGCGTTCACCAGTCCGGCCGCGGTGCGCGCGTCCCCGGCGGCGAAGACCTCGGCGAACCGGGCGCGTACGTCGTGCACGGCCTTCAGGTCCCGCTGGTCGAGCACGCCGATCCCGCTCACGCGGTGGCGTACGGCGAACGCGTGGAGCGCCGCGACGTCGGCGAGTCCGTCGGCCGGCGCCCCGCCCCCTTCCGGCTCGCTCTCCGGCGCGGTGTTCACCAGATCGACCACTAGGTCGAGGGCGATCCGGGTGTCGTGGGGGATCAGCACGCTTTCGCTCCCTGGCCTCCGGCGTGCGGGCGCCCGCCGATGCCGGACGACTCTACTGGCTCGGCCGCGACGCGGACCGGCGCCGGTCGCCACGGTGGATCCGTGGCACCGGCGCCGGTGTCAGCCGTATGAGGTTGTCCGCGCGACGCCGTCTCCCCGAGTCGGACGGCGTCTCGCAGCTCTCGGCCTGGCTCAGTTCTCGGCCAGGATGTGTGAGAGCTCCGTATCGAGGTCGAAGTGGCGGTGTTCGGTGCCCGGTGGAACCGCGGCGTCGGTCCGCTTCAGGAACGACTCCAGGGCCCGTGCCGGGGCCTCGAGCAGTGCTTCGCCCTCTGGGGAGCTCAGCGCGATGCAGACGACGCCCTGGCCGTGACTCCGGGATGGCCAGACACGTACGTCTCCGGTGCCGGTGGGCCGGTGCAGCCCCTCGGCAAGGAGGTCGCGGGCGAAAACCCACTCGACCGTCTCCTCCGCTCCGGTGTGGAAGGTGGCGTGCACGGCATAGGGATCGGCCGTGTCATACCGCAGGCCCGCGGGTACAGGCAGTGAGGACTCGCTCGACACAACGAGGCGCAGGTGCAGCTCGCAGCTGACCGTGGTGTTCATAAGCGCCAGGGCCTTTCGCTCAGTGTGCGCTCGGGGATTCGCACGTCGGCGAAATCGACATGCCACCTACGGTGGCGTTGTAAACCCCTCTGACCGTTTTGAGATGCTTCGGGTAGCTCGTACAGCGGTGTGTAACTTTGCGTCATGCGGCCATTCAAGTGAACGCGAGCCGGTCCGGTAGGTTGGATCCATGAATGCGGAGAGTGACGAGCGGGACGGTGCCGCCGCGGCGAAGACACCGGCTCCCGCCGCGGGGGAAGCGCCCCGCGACGCGACGGGGGACGTCATACCGGGAGTGACCAAGGAGGAACCGGCGCTCGGCTCCAGAGCGCCCGGCTTCATCAAGGCGTCCCGGCCACTGCACATCAGCTGGCAGGTCGGCGTCTTCGTCGTCGGCCTCGCCGTCGTCGTGGCCGGCATCATCATGCTGCCGCTGCCGGGCCCCGGCTGGCTGGTGATCTTCGGCGGCATGGCGATCTGGGCGACCGAGTTCGTCTGGGCCCAGCTGGTGCTGCGCTGGACCCGGCGCAAGGTCACCGAGGCCGCCCAGCGGGCGCTCGACCCCAAGGTCCGCCGACGCAACATCATCCTCACGGTGATCGGACTCGTGATCATCGCGGTGCTCGTCGGGATCTACGTGTGGAAGTTCGGGATAGTCATGCCCTGGAAGATCCACGAGTGACCCGGCAGGTGGTCGGAGGGCGCCGCTGACATGGGGTAATGTTGGCCGTGCGCCCGGGCGATTAGCTCAGTGGGAGAGCGCTTCGTTCACACCGAAGAGGTCACTGGTTCGAACCCAGTATCGCCCACCCGGACCGAAGGCCCGGAAGCTCCAAGAGCTTCCGGGCCTTCGGCGTTCCCGCGCTCACCTCACCGCATCCGCCCCAGCGCCTCCTTCAGCCGCCGGGCGTCCCGCAGCCGCTTCTCGTACGTCGCCCCCACCGCCAGCAGCAGCAACCCGGCCAGCGCCGGCACCACCCACCGCGGCAGCGCCCCCGCCACCTGCACCACATACGGCGCCAGCTCGTGCAGCGCGTCCAGCGCCAGCACCGCACCGCCCAGCACCAGCAGCGCCTGGAGCCGCAGCCGCGCACCCGCCAGCGTGATCGCCAGGGCCGCCAGCCCCAGCAGCAGCGGGCGCGCCCAGTGCGGGTCCGTCCAGGCCGCGCCCAGCGACGGCACCAGCGTCACCGCGAGCCCCGCCCCGTACGCCGTCCACGAGGAGGCCGACGGATCGCGGCGCCGGCGCAGCACCCCTACCACCAGCGCCGGCACCGTCACCGGCAGGGTGTACGCCTCCGGGGCCGACACCCCCGACACCGCGAGCCGCACCCACGCCGCCGAGACGAACAGCGCCGTCGCGAGGTACCCCGCGCACACCCGCCGCTCGGGGCGCAGCGCCGTCCCCGCCGCGAGCACCCCGCACAGCGCCAGCACCAGCGCCAGGAACCGCGCGTCGCCCGCCGCCATGGCGACCGCCACCCCGCCCGCCGCCGCCCCGGTCACCTCGACCGGCACCGCCGCCGGGTGGCCCTTCAGCCGCGCCCCCGCCAGCGCCGTCGCCGCCGGGACCACGAGCACCGGCAGAGCCGCCTCGTGCGCCGCGAAGCCCAGCGAGGCCCCAGCGCGGCCATCGGCACCACCGCGCACACCACCGCCGCACAGGCCGCCGCCGACACCACCACGGGCGCGGCGCCCTCCTGCCGGTCCAGGGCCACCGCCAGCGCCACGAACACCACCACCAGCAGACCGAAAGCCGTGTACGTGGCCGCCTCCGTCGCCAGCGACAGCAGCGCCGCGCCCACCGCACCGGCCGCCCCGACCGCACCGGCCGTCACCGCCACACCCCGGGCGCCGGCCCGCAGCCCGGCCACCACCAGGCCGAACGCCGCCACGGCCAGGACCAGCTGCCCCGCCTGGGCCGCCGCGAAGGACAGGCCCAGCGCGGCCGGCAGCACCATCAGCCCCGCCCAGCCCAGCACCACCGCGGCCGACCCCACCGCACCCCGCCAGGCGGGCCCGGGCGCCGGAACCGACCCGGCCGCCCACCGGTGCAGCCCCTCCCACCAGCGGTACGCGGCACCGAGCGCCACGGCCACCAGCAGCAGCACCGCCGGGGCGGACGCCATCGCGTCCCACGGCAGATCCGTCGCACCCACCGCGCCCCGGGCCCCGCCGCGCGGCGCACCGGACCACACCGCGCCCAGCCGCGTCACCGGTCCCGCCGCGACCACCGCCACCGGCGCCAGCGACACCAGCACCGCGCCGGCTGCCACGACCGCCGACGCCCACCCGAGGCCCCGCGCCGCGGCGACGCCCAGCGGAGCCCGTACGGAGAACAGCAGCGCCCCGGCGCACAGCACGTACGCCAGGACCCGCCAGCCGTCCGGCACCCCGGCCGCGAACACCCCGCCCACCGCCGCCACGGCCGCGAGACCGGCCACCACACCGCCCGCCGCCGCGAACGCCACCGGAGCCCGGCGCGCCCCCGCCAGGGCGAGCACCGCACCGGCCAGCAGCAGCGCCCCGGCACCACCGCACCGGCGGGCCCGGCCGCCGTCAGCGACTCCGCCAGCGCCAGCAGCAGCCCCGTCCCGCCCGTCGCGCACAGGGCGACGCACGCCATGACCCGTACCGACGTCCGTCCGACGGTCAGCGCCACCGCGCCGTCCAGCGCGGCCGTCACCAGCAGCGCCCCCGAGAACCACAGCGGCCCGCCGTCCGCCGCCCACACCCACAGCACCAGCGGCAGCTGCGCCGCGACGACCGCCAGCGGCAGCGGCAGCCGCAGCTTGCCCAGGAGCAGCCCGTAGGCCGTCCACAGCAGCGCGAGCACCGCCGCCGCCGTCCCCGCGTACGCGGCACCGTCCGTGCCCAGCAGTGCCGCCACGTACACCGCGTACGCGTCGAGCACCATCAGCAACGACGCCACCGCCACCAGCGCCTCCGCGGTCGCGGCCAGGCCCCGGCGCAGCAGCGCCACCGGAGCGGCCAGCGCCCCGGCCGTCACCGCGGTCAGCGCCGCGCTGCGCCCGCCGATGCCCAGGTCGCCCCAGCTGACCAGGGTGAACGCCAGGGCGGCGACCGCGAGGAGCAGCCCGCCGAGGACCAGCAGTACGTTCTGCGCACTGCGCTTCGACGCCGGACGCGCCGGGGCGAACCCGCCGGGGCCCGGGCCCCAGGGAGCGGGCCCGGTGGCTTCCAGCGCCCGCAGCAGCCAGGCGCGTCGGGTCAGCAGCTGCGCCCGGCGGGCGTCCAGCCGGGCCAGTTCACTATCGAGGAGCGCCAATTCCTCGGCGGGCGGCGGCACATGTTCCATGGACGCGAGTGTGCTGCGCGCCACGCGGCCGAACATGCGTCCGCGTACTCAGATACCCGCCTGAGTACGCGCGTCCGGGGCGCATCCTGGGGAGATGAACTGGAACCACTACCGATTCGTCAGCGTATGGGAGTTCCGGGCGCCGCCCGAGGCCGTGTACGCCGAACTCGAACGCGTCGAGCACTACCCGCGGTGGTGGCCGCAGGTCCGCGAGGCCACCCGGTCCGGCAGCGGCTCCGGCACCACCCGCATCCGCTCCGTCCTGCCGTACGACCTCGTCACGACCGTGCGCGAACAGCGCCGTGACCCGGCGCACGGCGTCCTCGAAGCCGCGCTCGGCGGCGATCTCGAAGGCTGGGTCCGCTGGACGGTCGCGCCCCGCGGCTCCGGCACCCGCGTCGTCTACGAGCAGGAGGTCGAGGTGCGCCGGACGCTGATGCGGGTCCTCGCGCTGCCCTGCCGGCCGGTGTTCCGCGCCAACCACGCCCTGATGATGCGAGCCGGGCGACGCGGGCTCGCGGCCCGGCTGGAAGCGGTTTGAACCAGGGCCGCCCGGCCCTGTATGGTTCAACCCGTTCCCGGGCGATTAGCTCAGTGGGAGAGCGCTTCGTTCACACCGAAGAGGTCACTGGTTCGAACCCAGTATCGCCCACCCCGGAGAGGCCGGTCCGTCAGCACCACCGACGGACCGGCCTCTGCATGTCCGACCGCTTCCGCCCCTCACGCGGCGGTGCGCAGCTCCGGGCGCAGCGGCCAGGCCGGGTCCACCGTCTCCGGCGTCCCGCTCCGCGCGAACCACGCCTGGAGCCCCCGCGCCTGGGCGGCGTGCCACACCGCCTGGAGCGTGTGCAGCTCCGCCGGGGTCAGCCGTTCGAGCCGCGCCGAGAAGCGCCGCCCCACCGCCCGGACCAGCTCCAGCGAGGCCGCCGCGTCCGCCGCCGCGTCGTGCGCCCCGTCCAGCAGCACGCCGTACAGCTCGCACAGGTCCGTGAGCGTGCGCCGGCCCTTGCGGTAGCGGTCCAGGTGCTTGTCCAGCACCCGGGGGTCCAGCACGCACAGCGCCGAGCGCTCCAGGTACGCCCCCAGCGACGACGCCCGGTGCCGCTTCAACTCCCGGTCCAGCAGCGTCAGATCGAACGGCGCGTTCATCACGACGAGCGGCCGCCCCGCCGCGCACTGCTCGGCCAGCGCCCGCGCCATCTCCTCCACCGCCGGCGCCGGCCAGCGGCCGTTGCGCTGGAGGTGGTCGTCGGTCAGCCCATGGATCTCCGTCGCCCCCGGGGGGACCGGCACCCCCGGATTCACCAGCCAGCGGGTGACGCGCACCGGGCCGTCCGCCCGGTCCTGGATCACCAGGGCGGCCGAGACGATCCGGTCCTCCTCGACGTCCACACCCGTCGTCTCCGTGTCGAAAGCGGCCAGCGGCCCTTCGTACCAATGAGTCATCCCCGAACTCCTCGCGCACGCACGGCAGATGGCGGGATTGCTCCGCCCGGTTCGGTGATACCCGCACCCTTTGCCTGATACGCCGTTTGCGCACGGTCCCGTGCGGTGACAACACAAGTACCGGCAGCGGAAGTTGACCGCCCGGCACTTCGCATCCCCCTCTCATCCCCATCGGTACGGCCCGGAAGGCTTACGGAGCCATGGCGCTCGCGCAGCCCGAACCGAGCGGGCTGCTGCCCCAGCGGACCGCACCGCTGCGCGGCGGACTCGCCACCACCGCCTGCATGGAGACCCTCCAGGTGGGCTACCTCCACGCCGTCGCCGCGGCGGCGGGCTGCTCGCTGTCGCAGCCCTTCCCCGACAACGGCATCGACTGGCACGTCAGCCACGGTTCCCCCGGCCATCTCGTGGACGACGAGGTGACCATCAAGGTCCAGCTGAAGTGCACCTACCAGATACCGGCCCGGCCGCCCGGCCCGACCTTCGCCTTCACGCTGGACAACGCCCACCTGGTGAAGCTCGCCCGGACGCCCGTCTCGGTGCACAAGATCCTGGTCGTGATGCTCGTGCCGCGCAGCCAGGACGACTGGCTGCGGGCCGGCCCGGACAGCCTCGACCTGCGGCACTGCTGTTACTGGACCAACCTGGCCGGCCACCCCGTGACCGGCCGCCACCGGACCACCGTGCGGCTCCTGACCTCGCGCGTCTTCGACGACCGTGCGCTCTGCGAGATCATGACCCGCGTCGGGGCGGGAGGGAGACCCTGATGCACGAGTCCGTACGCACCCGCGGCGAGGCCGCCCCGCCCTCCTGGGGCCTGCCCGACCCCGCCCGCGTCGACCCCGCCGTCCTCGGCGCCCTGCTCACCCGGCACGGCTGGCGGCGGCGCGGCCCGGGCACCGGCCCCTACAGCCGCTGGACCCCGCCCGGCTCCACCGCCAGCCTCCTCGTACCCCGCACCAGGACCTTCCCCGACAGCGAGGACCTGCTGACCGAGGCCCTGACCGCGCTCGCCCGCAGCGCCGAGCCCTCCGCCCGGGAGATCCTGGTCGCCCTCACCGTCCCCAGCGACGAGATCCGCTGGCACCGAGGGGTCCCCGAACCCGCCGCCGGGGCCGCCGACTGGCTCGGCGCGGAGCAGCTGCACGGCGCCGCCCGCCAGATCCTGCTGGCCGGTGCGCTCGCCGTCCGGGGCCCGGCCGGCTACCACGGCGCCCGCCGCCGCAGCCGCGCCCTCGCCGCCCTCGGCCCCGTCCTGACCGGCCCAGGACCCGGCGGCCGGTCACTCACCGCCTTCGTTCCCGTCGACCCGGGCCGCCCCGTCGCCGTCCGGCTCCACCACGCCCTGCACGCCACCCGCGAGGCGGTGGACTACCAGCGGGCCACCGGCGGCATGGAAGCCTTCGACAACGCCGTCGCTGCGGGCGTCAGCCGCGAGCTGACGGAGGCCGTCGTCGCCCTCGTCCGGGGCTCCGAGGGCGCCGCGATCGCGCTGGACTGGGCGCCCGCCGCCGGAACGCCCGCCGGCTGCCCAGCACGCCCCGAGCCCGTCGAGTTCTCCCCGGGCGACCTGCCCGCGCTGCGCCGGGCCGGGGCGCGCTACCTGCGCGACGAGCCCGCCGTCACGGTACGGATCACCGGGGCCGTCGTCCGGCTGCGGCGGTCCGGGCCGCGCGGAGCCGGGATCGTACGGCTGCGGGTGCTGGCCGGGGCCGAGGTGCCGCACGTCCGGATCGAGCTGGACGAGGAGGCGTACCGGATCGCGGGCCAGGCCCACCTGGTCGGGCTGCCGGTCCGGGTGGAGGGACGGCTGGAGAGCCGGGGCGGCTTCCGGCGGCTGACCGGGGCCTCGCAGGTCGTCCCCGTACAGGTGGACGACGAGGAGCGGGACCGGCTGATGAAGTCGCTCCAGGAGAACGTGGACTTCTTCGAGGAGGCGTGCACGGGGGAGTAGGGCCTTTCGCAATGGGGGCCCCGGGCTCGGTACGATTCCTAGTGCACTTGCAATAGAAACGCGGGTGCATCCCCTGAGTCAGGAGAGACCGGTGTCAGATGTCCGTGTGACCATCCAACGCGATTCCGAGCGGGAAGAGCGCGTGGTGACGACGGGCACTACGGCTGCCGAGCTCTTCCCCGGTGAGCGCACCATCGTCGCGGCCCGCGTCGGCGGCGAGCTGAAGGACCTCGCGTACGAGCTCCAGGACGGCGAGACCGTCGAGCCCGTGGAGATCTCCTCCGAGGACGGCCTCAACATCCTGCGCCACTCCACCGCGCACGTCATGGCCCAGGCCGTGCAGGAGCTGCACCCCGAGGCCAAGCTCGGCATCGGCCCGCCGGTCAAGGACGGCTTCTACTACGACTTCGACGTCGAGAAGCCGTTCACGCCCGAGGACCTCAAGGCCATCGAGAAGAAGATGCAGGAGATCCAGAAGCGGGGCCAGCGGTTCTCCCGCCGGGTCGTGACGGACGAGGCCGCCCGCGAGGAGCTGGCCGACGAGCCGTACAAGCTGGAGCTCATCGGCATCAAGGGCTCCGCCTCCTCGGACGACGGCGCGGACGTCGAGGTGGGCGGCGGCGAGCTGACCATCTACGACAACCTCGACCCGAAGACCGGCGAGCTGTGCTGGAAGGACCTCTGCCGGGGCCCGCACCTGCCGACCACCCGGTTCATCCCGGCCTTCAAGCTGATGCGGAACGCCGCCGCGTACTGGCGGGGCAGCGAGAAGAACCCGATGCTCCAGCGCATCTACGGCACCGCCTGGCCGACCAAGGACGAGCTGAAGGCGCACCTGGAGTTCCTGGAGGAGGCCGCCAAGCGCGACCACCGCAAGCTCGGCAACGAGCTGGACCTCTTCTCCTTCCCGGACGAGATCGGCCCCGGCCTCGCCGTCTTCCACCCCAAGGGCGGCGTCATCCGCCGGGCCATGGAGGACTACTCGCGCCGCCGGCACGAGGAGGAGGGCTACGAGTTCGTCTACTCGCCGCACGCCACCAAGGGCAAGCTCTTCGAGAAGTCCGGCCACCTGGACTGGTACGCCGACGGCATGTACCCGCCCATGCAGCTCGACGACGGGGTGGACTACTACCTCAAGCCGATGAACTGCCCGATGCACAACCTGATCTTCGACGCGCGCGGCCGTTCGTACCGTGAACTGCCCCTGCGCCTCTTCGAGTTCGGCACGGTGTACCGGTACGAGAAGTCGGGCGTCGTGCACGGCCTGACCCGCTCGCGCGGCTTCACGCAGGACGACGCGCACATCTACTGCACCCGTGAGCAGATGGCGGAGGAGCTGGACCGGACCCTCACCTTCGTCCTGAACCTGCTCCGCGACTACGGGCTCACCGACTTCTACCTGGAGCTGTCCACCAAGGACCCGGAGAAGTACGTCGGCTCCGACGAGACCTGGGAAGAGGCCACCGAGACCCTGCGCCAGGTCGCCGAGAAGCAGGGCCTGCCCCTGGTCCCGGACCCGGGCGGGGCCGCGTTCTACGGCCCGAAGATCTCGGTGCAGTGCAAGGACGCCATCGGCCGGACCTGGCAGATGTCGACCATTCAGCTCGACTTCAACCTGCCGGAGCGGTTCGACCTGGAGTACACGGGTCCGGACGGCTCCAAGCAGCGCCCGGTCATGATCCACCGTGCCCTGTTCGGCTCCATCGAGCGCTTCTTCGCGGTGCTCCTGGAGCACTACGCGGGCGCGTTCCCGGTCTGGCTGGCCCCGGTCCAGGCGGTCGGCATCCCGATCGGCGACACCCACATCCCGTACCTCCAGGAGTTCGCGGCCAAGGCCCGCAAGCAGGGGCTGCGGGTGGACGTGGACGCCTCCTCGGACCGCATGCAGAAGAAGATCAGGAACCAGCAGCGGAACAAGGTCCCGTTCATGATCATCGCGGGTGATGAGGACATGGCCAACGGTGCCGTCTCCTTCCGTTACCGCGACGGTTCGCAGGAGAACGGCATCCCGGTCGACGAGGCCATCGCCAAGATCGCCAAGGCCGTCGAGGACCGCGTCCAGGTCTGACCCGAGCCTTTCCAGGAGCCCCCGGCCCGAGCTACCCGCTCGCCGGGGGCTCCTGCTCGTCCTGCCTCCGGAACACCTGGATCAGCCACGACGAGAACGCGCCCGTCACCGCCCCCAGCAGCGCCAGGCCGCACGCCATCAGGCCCGCCGCGATGATCCGGCCGCCCGCCGTCACCGGCACGGCGTCCCCGTAACCCACCGTCGTCAGCGTCTCGCACGCCCACCAGACCGCGTCCCCGAACGTGCGGATCGAGGCGCCCGGGGCGTCGTGCTCCCAGTGGTACACGCTGAGGGCCGCCGAGACGCCGAGGAGCACGGCGGTCAGGCCGGCGTACGAGATCACCCGCGCGTACAGGCCGAGGCGCGGGCGGTCCCGCTTCTCCTGGACCGCCGTGTAGACCTGCACCATGCGCAGCGGGCGCAGCAGCGGCAGCACCAGGACGAGGGTGTCGAGCCAGTGCACCCGGACGAAGCGGGGGCCGAGGCCGCTGAGCCGGAGGCGTACCGCGTAGTCCAGGACGAAGAGCAGCCAGGTCGCGCCGACGAGGGCGAGGGAGATGTCGTGCCAGGGCTGCGCGTCGTACGGGGCGAGGACGCGGAACGCGTAGCCGGCGAGGAAGACCAGGGAGGCGGCGAGGAGCGGGACCTCCGTGCGCCGCTCCCAGCGGGTGAGGGCGGGAGGGGGCGGGGCCGGGGTGCGCGCGCTCATCGGCCCAGCATCGCGGTGCGTGTACGGGATCAGCCCCGGCGACACGCTCCGCACAGGTGAAGCAATATGCTGGCCGGCATGACGAGTGAGCCGGAGCAGCAGATCGGAGTGGGGACGCCCGACGCGTTCCAGCGCCTGTGGACGCCCCACCGGATGGCGTACATCCAGGGCGAGAACAAGCCGACCGGCCCGGAGGCGGGGGACGGCTGTCCGTTCTGCGGGATTCCGGAGAAGTCGGACGAGGACGGGCTCGTCGTCGCGCGCGGTGCGCAGGTGTACGCCGTGCTGAATCTGTACCCGTACAACGGGGGGCACCTGATGGTGGTGCCGTACCGGCATGTCGCGGACTACACGGAGCTGGACGGTCCGGAGACGGCGGAGCTGGCCGATTTCACGAAGCGGGCGATGCGCGCGCTGCGGGCGGCCTCGGGTGCGCACGGTTTCAACATCGGGATGAACCAGGGTGCGGTGGCGGGGGCGGGCATCGCCGCGCATCTGCACCAGCATCTGGTGCCCCGGTGGGGTGGGGACGCCAACTTCATGCCGGTGGTGGGGCACACCCGGGTGCTGCCGCAGCTGCTGGCGGACACCCGGAAGATGCTGGCGGACGCCTGGCCGGCCGCTTGATCTTTCCTTGCTTCCTGCTCGCCGTGCGGGGCGCTCCGGATTCCTTCCGGGGCGCCCCGTTCGCGTACCCGGGCCTCGTTACGCGTCGTAGAGGTCGGCCTTGCCGGGGGTGGGCTGCTGGACGAGGCCGCTGAGGACCGAGGAGCGGCTGTTGAAGCGCTCGGTGTCCACGCCGTGCTCCTCCAGGACCTTGATGGCGGCGTTGTGCACGACGCGCAGGACGGGGGTCGCGGCGCGCATGGCGTCGTCGGCCATGAAGCGGTGGCGCCAGGGCTTCTCGGCCCAGGCGTGGCGGAGGCCGAAGGGTTCGGGCAGGGCGATCTTGCCGCCGAGGTGGTCCAGGAGCGGCGGATACCAGGTGAAGGGGGCGCGCAGGGCGAGGCGGGTGACCTCGTGGGCGTCGACCAGGGAGAGGGTGATGTCGCGGGTCTCCCAGAACCGGACGGTCTTGTTGACGGTCCGGGTCTTCGCGGCGGGCTTGGAGGTGAAGAGGGAGTGGACGGGGCCGAGGGCGTGTCCGGTGACCTCGATGCGCAGGGTCTCGTAGAGGACGGTGACGGTGATCATCATGGTGATGACGAGCTGGCCGTCCCAGAGGGTGAACTGCACGCCGAGGTAGTGCCGGTTGCCGCCGCCGAACTGCTGGTGGTTGCAGATCCGCTGTATCTCGTGGGGCTTGATCTGGTAGGTGGCGACGTCCTCGCCCTGGGGGCGGGTGACGGCGTCGGCGTTCTCGCCGATGGGGGTCACGATCCAGTGGTTGACGGACGGGGTGGGGAATCCGCCGGTGTTCAGCGGGCCGCGTTCCAGCAGTTTGAGCTGGTCGTGGATGACGCGGATGACGTCCCAGCTGCGGAACTGGTGGATCTCCTTGCCGGGCTCCTTGGGGACGAGGTCCTCGGCGAGGTGCCAGCTGCCCCAGCGGGTGCCCATGCCGAGGATGCCCTTGGGGCCCGCGTAGAAGACGGAGTTGGACTGCTGCTCGGCGGAGAGCTTCTCCAGGCCCTGGCGCAGGGCCTCGCGGGCGGTCTCGCTGGGGTTCTTCGGGACCGTCTCGGGGATCTTGGCGGTGACCCCGCCGCCGGAGAGCAGGCCCTCCCAGCGGGCGCGCATGTCCTGGGCGGACTTCTCCGCGATCCGTTTGGCGATGTACCAGCCGATGACCGGGGCGACGAACATCGCGCGCAGGTAGAGGCCGAGGAGCCCGGTCAGCGGCAGTCGGATCATCAGGAAGACGATGCCGATGCCGACGAGGGGCAGCAGGCTGTTGCCGAGGATGGTGAGGAGCCGGTCCTTGGTCTTGGCGAAGCTGTCGCGCAGCCAGAAGACGATGACCCACAGCAGCATGCCGGGCAGGAACAGGAAGCCGAACAGCACGGTGACGGCGGTGAGCCGGGTGTCCCGTGCCTTGCGGAGGCTGTTGGCGGAGAGGCAGTGCTCGACCACGGTCTGCGGGTCGGTGCCGAAGGACTGGATGAGGTCCTTGCGGGCGCCGCCGAGCATGCGCTCCTGTACGGCGCGGGCGAACGCCTCGCCGAGGTTCGGCTTGAAGTAGTCGGAGCGGCCCTTCTTCACATCGGACTTGTGCCACTCGCTGTTGGCTTTGAGGATCTCCTCCACCGGGCTGTCGCGGTACGCCGCGGAGGCGAGGGCGTTGGTCGCCACCGCCGCGCCTCCCGAACCCTGGAGCGGAATCTGCGCTCCGGGTGAGAAATCGAATCCGTTGCTGGCCACTGTCGCCCCCACTCGCCACCGAGGAACCGCTCCTGCGGCTGTTTCCCAACTGCCGTGCCCGGCACACTTTCTGAGCTGGGGTCTCAGCGTATCGTCCGGATACGTCCGCCGTCCGGCCCTGTGGACAACGTTCGGGGGAGCGGGTGCTTTCGCGTCACCCCCGCCGGGCGAGGACGCGGTCGGCGAGCTGTGGGGGCATGGGTTCGTGGCGGGCGTACGAGCGGTCGAAGCGTCCGGTGCCGTGGGTGAGGGCGCGCAGCTCCACCGCGTACCGGCCGATCTCCAGTTCGGGCACGTCGGCGCGGACGAGGGTGCGTCCGGAGCCGGACTGCTCGGTGCCGGTGACCCGGCCCCGGCGGCCCGAGAGGTCGCTCATGACCGGCCCGACGTAGTCGTCGGGCACCAGGACGCCGACCTCGGCGACGGGTTCCAGGAGCCGGACGTGCGCCTCGGCGGCGGCCTCGCGCAGGGCCAGGGCGCCGGCGGTCTGGAAGGCGGCGTCCGAGGAGTCCACGGAGTGCGCCTTGCCGTCGCGCAGGACGACCCGGATGTCGACCAGGGGGTGCCCGGCGGCGACGCCCCGGGCGGCCTGGGCGCGGACGCCCTTCTCGACGGAGGCGATGAACGGGCGGGGGACGGCGCCGCCGACGACCCGGTCCACGAATTCGACGCCGGAGCCCGGGGGCAGGGGTTCGACGTCGATCTCGCAGACCGCGTACTGGCCGTGGCCGCCGGACTGCTTGACGTGGCGGCCGCGTCCGGTGGCCGGTCCGGCGAAGGTCTCGCGGAGGGCGACGCGGTGCGGGACGGTGTCGACCTGGACGCCGTAGTGGTCGCGCAGCCGGTCCAGGGCGACGTCCAGGTGGGCCTCGCCCAGGCACCACAGGACGAGCTGTCCGGTGTCCGGGTTCTGTTCGAGGCGGATGGCCGGGTCCTCGGCGACGAGGCGGGCCAGGCTGTGGGAGAGCTTGTCCTCGTCGGCCTTGCCGTGGGCCCGGACCGCGAGCGGGAGCAGGGGGTCGGGGGTGGTCCAGGGTGCGAGGAGGAGGGGGTGCCCGGTGCCGGAGAGGGTGTCGCCGGTCTCGGCCGTCTCCAGCCGGGCGACGCAGGCCAGGTCGCCGGCGACGCACGCGTCGAGGGGCCGCTGCTGCTTGCCGAAGGGTGAGGTGAGGGCGCCGACCCGGGTGCGCGCCTCGTGGCAGGGGCGGTCCTCGTGGGTGGGGGAGCCGAGGCCGTGGCCGTAGACGTGCACGGTGTCGTCGGGGCGCAGGGTGCCGGAGAAGACGCGGACGAGGGAGAGCCGGCCGACGTAGGGGTCGGAGGACGTCTTGACGACCTCCGCGACCAGGGGGCCTTCGGGGTCGCCGTCCAGGGCGGGGAGCGGGGAGCCGTCGGGGGTGGTGACGGCGGGCAGCGGGTGTTCGAGGGGGGTCGGGAAGCCGCCGGTGATCAGGTCGAGGAGTTCGACGGTGCCGATGCCCTGGCGGGCGCCCTCGGCGGCGGGGGCGGCGGCGAGGACGGGGTGGAAGGTGCCGCGGGCCACGGCGCGTTCGAGGTCGGTGATCAGGGTGGCGGTGTCGATGGCCTCGCCGCCGAGGTAGCGGTCCATCAGGGTCTCGTCCTCGCTCTCCGCGATGATCCCCTCGATGAGCCGGGCGCGGGCCTCGGCCAGCGGGGCCCGCTCGTCGCCGGACGGCGGGTGCTCGGCGCGTTCGCCGCCGGAGTAGTCGAAGATCCGCTGGGTGAGCAGGCCGGTGAGGCCGGTGAGCGGGGCGTGCCCGTCGGCGGCCTCGGGGCCGAGCACGGGCAGGTAGAGGGGGAGTACGGCGTCGGGGTCGTCGCCCCCGAACAGCTCCCCGCAGATCCGGGTCATCGCGTCGAACGGGGTGCGGGCGGTGTCGAGGTGGGTGACCACGAGGGCGCGGGGCATGCCGACGGCGGCGCACTCCTCCCACAGGGCGCGGGTGGTCGCGGCGACGGCCTCGGCCTCCTGGGCCGCCGAGACCACGAAGAGGGCCGCGTCCGCCGCGCGCAGCCCGGCCCGTACCTCTCCGACGAAGTCGGCGTACCCGGGGGTGTCCAGCAGGTTGACGCGGTGCCCGTCCCAGTCCACGGGGACCAGGGAGAGCTGGACGGACCGGTTCTGGCGGTGCTCGATCTCCTCGTGGTCGGAGACGGTCGTGCCGTCCTCGACCCGGCCGGCCCGGCCGAGGGCGCCCGCGGTCTGCGCGAGCGCCTCGACCAGCGTGGTCTTGCCGGAGCCGCTGTGGCCGACCAGCGCCACGTTGCGCAGGGCGCGGGGGTGGCGGCCGGCCGCCGGTGCCCCTCCGGCGGCTCCGGTGCGTGCGTGTGCCTTGTCGCCCATGATCATGCCTCCCGTCGGTGGCGCACGGGCACGCGCCGAGGGGCGGCGACGCCCGCGGTATTTCGAGCTTGGCACCGCCTCGGGGCCGCGTCCACAGGGGAGTCCGGGGTGCCCGGACAGTGGACGGCGTAACGCGTGACTACGATGGGCGCGGAGGGTGCTGAAGGCCCTGGCCGGGCTCGCGGCGCCCGGCACGCACGTCTGCGGCGTTGCCGAAACGCCTTCATGGCTCCGCCATGGAGACGCTCCGGCGCCTTGCAGCCGCACGCACCGGCCACCGCTCCCTGATCCGGCCAGGGCCTTCAGCACCCTCCAGCCGGTGGCCGACGGGGTCACGCGGCCCAGCTACCCCTCGGGAAGGCCATGCTGAACAAGTACGCGCGTGCCTTTTTCACGCGTGTCCTCACGCCGTTCGCCGCACTGCTCCTCCGTCTCGGCGTGAGCCCGGACGCGGTCACCCTGATCGGCACGGCCGGGGTGATGGCCGGTGCGCTGGTCTTCTTCCCGATGGGGGAGTTCTTCTGGGGCACGATCGTCATCACGATCTTCGTGTTCTCGGACCTCGTCGACGGGAACATGGCGCGCCAGGCGGGCATCTCCAGCCGGTGGGGCGCGTTCCTGGACTCCACGCTCGACCGGGTCGCCGACGGTGCGATCTTCGGCGGCTTCGCCCTCTGGTACGCGGGCAGCGGGGACGACAACATCCTGTGCGCGGTCGCGATCTTCTGCCTGGCGAGCGGCCAGGTGGTCTCGTACACCAAGGCGCGCGGTGAGGCGATCGGGCTGCCGGTGGCGGTCAACGGGCTCGTGGAGCGTGCCGAGCGCCTGGTGATCTCGCTGGTCGCGGCCGGTTTCGCGGGTCTGCACAAGTTCGGGGTGCCGGGCATCCAGGTGCTGCTGCCGATCGCGCTGTGGATCGTCGCCGTCGGCAGCCTGGTGACGCTGGTCCAGCGGGTCGTCACCGTGCGCCGGGAGGCGGCGGAGGCGGACGCGGCGGACGCGGCGGGGCAGTGAGCGGCGCCGAAGCGCGGCCCGGCCCGAAGGAGCGGCTGAGCGACGCGCTGTACGGGCTGGGCTGGGCGGCGGTCAAGACGCTGCCCGAACCGGCCGCCCGGGCCCTGTTCCGTACCCTCGCCGACCAGGTGTGGAAGCGGCGCGGCAAGAGCGTGCTGCGCCTGGAGGCGAACCTGAAGCGGGTCGTGCCGGACGCCGATCCGGCCCGGCTGGCCGCCCTGTCGCGGGCCGGCATGCGTTCGTACATGCGCTACTGGATGGAGTCGTTCCGGCTGCCCACCTGGAGCCCGGAGCGGATCAAGGCGTCGATCGACGTCACGGACGCGCACCGGCTGACGGACGGGCTCGACTCCGGGCGCGGGGTGATCCTCGCCCTGCCGCACCTGGGGAACTGGGACCTGGCCGGGGCGTGGGTCACCACGGACCTGAAGGTGCCCTTCACCACGGTCGCCGAGCGGCTGAAGCCGGAATCGCTGTACGACCGGTTCGTCGCCTACCGCGAGGGCCTGGGCATGGAGGTGCTGCCGCACACCGGCGGCGCCGCGTTCGGGACGCTGGCCCGGCGGCTGCGGTCGGGCGGTCTGGTCTGCCTGGTCGCCGACCGCGACCTGTCCTCGTCGGGCATCGAGGTGTCGTTCTTCGGCGACACGGCCCGGATGCCGGCGGGGCCCGCGCTGCTGGCCCAGCAGACCGGCGCGCTGCTGCTGCCGGTGACCCTCTCGTACGACGACACACCGGTGATGAAGGCGCGCGTCCATCCGCCGGTCGAGGTGCCGGAGTCAGGTGACCGGGCCGCGAGGACGTCCGTGATGACACAGGCCCTGGCCGACGCGTTCGCCGTGGGCATCGCCGCTCACCCGGAGGACTGGCACATGCTGCAACGGCTCTGGATCGCCGACCTCGAACCCCGTGGAGACCGGAGCGGAGACCCGACGTGAAGATCGGCATCGTCTGCCCGTACTCCTGGGACGTTCCGGGCGGTGTGCAGTTCCACATCCGCGACCTGGCCGAGCATCTGATCCGGCTCGGCCACGAGGTGTCCGTGCTGGCCCCGGCCGACGACGAGACGCCGCTGCCGCCGTACGTGGTCTCCGCGGGCCGGGCCGTGCCGGTCCCGTACAACGGCTCGGTGGCCCGGCTGAACTTCGGGTTCCTGTCGGCGGCCCGGGTACGGCGCTGGCTGCACGAGGGCACGTTCGACGTCATCCACATCCACGAGCCGACCTCGCCGTCGCTGGGGCTGCTGACCTGCTGGGCGGCGCAAGGGCCGATCGTCGCCACCTTCCACACGTCCAACCCGCGCTCCCGGGCGATGATCGCCGCGTACGCGATCCTCCAGGCCGCGCTGGAGAAGATCAGCGCGCGGATCGCGGTCAGCGAGTACGCCCGCCGGACCCTGGTCGAGCACCTGGGCGGCGACGCCGTGGTCATCCCGAACGGGGTGGACGTCGACTTCTTCGCGCGGGCCGAGCCCCGCCCCGAGTGGCAGGGCGGCACGATCGGCTTCATCGGCCGCATCGACGAACCCCGCAAGGGCCTGCCCGTGCTGATGCGCGCGCTCCCCGCGATCCTCGCCGCCCGCCCGGAGACCCGGCTGCTGGTGGCCGGCCGGGGCGACGAGGAGGAGGCCGTCGCCTCGCTGCCCAAGGAGATGCGCTCGCGGGTGGAGTTCCTGGGCATGGTGAGCGACGAGGACAAGGCGCGGCTGCTGCGCAGCGTCGATCTGTACGTGGCGCCCAACACCGGGGGCGAGAGCTTCGGGATCATCCTGGTCGAGGCCATGTCGGCGGGCGCGCCGGTCCTCGCCAGCGATCTGGACGCCTTCGCGCAGGTCCTGGACCAGGGTGCGGCGGGCGAGCTGTTCGCCAACGAGAACGCGGACGCGCTGGCCGAGGCGGCGGTCCGGCTGCTGGGCGACCCGGAGCGGCGCGCCGGGCTGCGCGAGCGGGGGAGCGCCCATGTGCGGCGCTTCGACTGGTCGACGGTCGGGGCGGACATCCTCGCGGTGTACGAGACGGTGACGGACGGGGCCGCCTCGGTGGCGGCCGACGAACGCACGGGGCTGCGCGCCCGGTTCGGGCTGGCCCGGGAGTGACCGGCCGGGGCCCCGCGCCCCGGTAGCCTTGCCGCCCGTGACCGTAACCCTCATCATCTGGGCCGTCGTGGTGCTCGTCGCGATCGGCCTGTACCTCAGCTGGACCGCCGGGCGCCTCGACCGGCTGCACACCCGGATCGACGCGGCCCGGGCCGCCCTCGACGCGCAACTGCTGCGCCGGGCGTCGGTCACCCAGGAGCTCGCCACCTCCGGCGTCCTCGACCCGGCCGCGTCGATCGTGCTCTACGAGGCCGCGCACGCCGCGAGGCAGTCGCCGGAGGACCACCGCGAGGTCGCCGAGAGCGAGCTGAGCACCGCCCTGCGCGCCGTGTTCGGTGAGAGTGCGCAGGTGGAGGCGGTACGGGAGATCCCCGGGGGCCAGGAGGCGGCGTCCGAGCTGGCGGCGGCGGTGCGGCGGGTGCCGATGGCGCGCCGCTTCCACAACGACGCGGTCCGGGCCGCGCGGGCGCTGCGCCGGCACCGCACGGTGCGGTGGTTCCGGCTGGCGGGGCACGCGCCGTTCCCACTGGCCTTCGAGATGGACGACGAGCCGCCGGTGGCCCTGGCGGACCGGCCCTGATCGACAAGACCCCCTGGGGCGAAAACGATCCACCGGCCTCCTATTGGCCCTTGCTGTGGACTGGTGCGGGGGAGTTTGCTCGGGACCGCGTCATTCGGCGCGTCCGCATCCGCTCCCCCCAGTGAGGTCATCCGTGTCCACGCTTCCCAGCACCCCGCAGTCCGCCGACGCCCCGGCCACCGGCACCGCCCGCGTCAAGCGCGGCATGGCCGAGCAGCTCAAGGGCGGCGTGATCATGGACGTCGTCAACGCCGAGCAGGCGAAGATCGCCGAGGACGCGGGCGCGGTGGCCGTCATGGCCCTGGAGCGGGTGCCGGCGGACATCCGCAAGGACGGCGGCGTGGCCCGGATGTCCGACCCGAACATGATCGAGGAGATCATCGAGTCGGTGTCCATCCCGGTGATGGCCAAGTCCCGCATCGGCCACTTCGTGGAGGCTCAGGTCCTCCAGTCCCTCGGCGTCGACTACATCGACGAGTCCGAGGTCCTGACCCCGGCCGACGAGGTCAACCACAGCGACAAGTTCGCCTTCACCACCCCCTTCGTCTGCGGCGCCACCAACCTGGGCGAGGCGCTGCGCCGCATCGCCGAGGGCGCGGCCATGATCCGCTCCAAGGGCGAGGCCGGTACGGGCAACGTCGTGGAGGCCGTCCGCCACCTGCGCCAGATCAAGAACGAGATCGCCCGGCTGCGCGGCTTCGACAACAACGAGCTGTACGCCGCCGCCAAGGACCTCCGCGCCCCCTACGAGCTGGTCAAGGAGGTCGCGGAGCTGGGCAAGCTGCCCGTCGTGCTGTTCTCCGCGGGCGGCGTCGCCACCCCGGCCGACGCGGCGCTGATGCGTCAGCTCGGTGCCGAGGGCGTCTTCGTCGGCTCCGGGATCTTCAAGTCCGGCGACCCGGCCAAGCGCGCCGCGGCCATCGTGAAGGCGACCACCTTCTACGACGACCCGAAGATCATCGCGGACGCCTCCCGGAACCTGGGCGAGGCCATGGTCGGCATCAACTGCGACACGCTGCCCGAGGCCGAGCGCTACGCCAACCGCGGCTGGTAGCCACCGATGAACGACACCCCTGTGATCGGAGTCCTGGCCCTCCAGGGCGACGTACGGGAACACCTGGTCGCCCTGGCCTCGGCGGACGCCCTGGCCAGGCCGGTCCGGCGTCCCGAGGAGCTGGCCGAGGTGGACGGCCTGGTCCTGCCCGGCGGCGAGTCCACCACCATGTCCAAGCTGGCCGCCCTCTTCGGCATGCTGGAACCGCTGCGCGAGCGGATCGCGGCCGGCATGCCGGTGTACGGCACCTGCGCCGGGATGATCATGCTCGCCGACAAGATCCTCGACCCCCGGTCCGGCCAGGAGACGCTGGGCGGCATCGACATGATCGTGCGCCGTAACGCTTTCGGGCGGCAGAACGAGTCCTTCGAGGCGGCCGTCGACGTCGCCGGGATCGACGGCGGGCCGGTCGAGGGCGTCTTCATCCGGGCCCCCTGGGTGGAGTCCGTGGGCGCCGGGGCGAAGGTCGTCGCCGAGCACGGCGGTCACATCGTGGCCGTACGGCAGGACAACGCCCTCGCCACCTCGTTCCACCCGGAACTGACCGGGGACCACCGGCTCCACGCGTACTTCACCGAGATGGTGCGCGCGGCCGGGTGACTCGATCCCGGTAGGATCTCTCGGGTTCGTACGGAATTTGGTGACGCGAAGGAGAAGGCAGATGTCCGGCCACTCTAAATGGGCTACGACGAAGCACAAGAAGGCCGTGATTGACGCCAAGCGCGGCAAGCTCTTCGCGAAGCTGATCAAGAACATCGAGGTCGCGGCCCGCACCGGCGGTGTGGACCCCGAGGGCAACCCGACCCTCGTGGACGCGATCCAGAAGGCGAAGAAGAGTTCGGTCCCGAACAAGAACATCGACTCCGCGGTCAAGCGCGGTGGCGGTCTCGAAGCGGGCGGCGTCGACTACCAGACGATCATGTACGAGGGTTACGGCCCCAACGGTGTCGCGGTGCTCATCGAGTGCCTCACCGACAACCGCAACCGTGCCGCGTCCGACGTCCGGGTCGCCATGACCCGCAACGGCGGCTCGATGGCCGACCCGGGTTCCGTCGCGTACCTCTTCAACCGCAAGGGCGTCGTCATCGTCCCCAAGGGCGACCTGACCGAGGACGACGTGCTCGGTGCCGTCCTCGAAGCGGGCGCCGAGGAGGTCAACGACCTCGGTGACTCCTTCGAGGTCGTCAGCGAGGCCACCGACATGGTCGCGGTCCGCACCGCGCTCCAGCAGGCGGAAATCGACTACGACTCGGCCGAGGCCAACTTCCTGCCCACCATGCAGGTCGACCTCGACGAGGAGGGCGCGCGCAAGATCTTCAAGCTGATCGACGCGCTGGAGGACAGCGACGACGTGCAGAACGTCTTCGCCAACTTCGACGTCAGCGACGAGGTCATGGCGAAGGTCGACGCCTGAGCCGCGTCTGACACAGCCGTTGTGGACGGGCCGGCGGGGGACACACCCCGTCGGCCCGCCGCATTGTCGGTGCCGACCGATAGCCTGCTGAAACACTGGAACAGTTGACCGATCGGCAGGGAGGGGCGACCGTGCGCGTGCTCGGCGTGGACCCGGGACTGACCAGGTGCGGGGTCGGCGTGGTCGAGGGCGTCGCGGGCCGCCCGCTCACCATGCGCGGCGTGGGCGTCGTGCGCACCCCGGCCGACGCGGAGCTGGGCGACCGGCTCGTGGCGATCGAGCGCGGCATCGAACAATGGCTGGACGAGCACCGCCCCGACTGCGTCGCCGTGGAGCGGGTCTTCGCCCAGCACAACGTGCGTACGGTGATGGGCACCGCCCAGGCCAGCGCCGTCGCGATGCTCTGCGCGGCCCGGCGCGGCCTCCCCGTCGCCCTGCACACCCCCAGCGAGGTCAAGGCCGCCGTCTCCGGCAGCGGACGCGCCGACAAGGCGCAGGTCGGCGCCATGGTCACCCGGCTCCTGCGGCTGGACGCCCCGCCCAAGCCGGCCGACGCCGCGGACGCCCTGGCCCTCGCCATCTGCCACATCTGGCGCGCCCCCGCCGCCAACCGCCTCCAGCAGGCGCACGCGGCGGCCACCGCCGCCCGCGCCACCCCGCGCGTCCCGCGCACCGCAGCCGTACCCGTCCGGAAGGTCCCCCGATGATCGCCTTCGTCACCGGCCCCGTCGCCGCGCTCGCCCCGACCACGGCCGTCATCGAGGTCGGCGGCATCGGCATGGCCGTCCAGTGCGCGCCCAACACCCTGGCCGCCCTGCGCATCGGCCAGGAGGCCAGGCTCGCCACCTCACTCGTCGTCCGCGAGGACTCGCTGACCCTCTACGGCTTCGCCGACGACGACGAGCGGCAGGTCTTCGAGCTGCTCCAGACCGCCAGCGGCGTCGGCCCCCGGCTCGCCCAGGCCATGCTGGCCACGCACACCCCGGACGCCCTGCGGCTCGCCGTGGCCACCGGTGACGAGAAGGCGCTCACCGCCGTCTCCGGCATCGGCAAGAAGGGCGCCCAGAAGCTGCTGCTGGAGCTGAAGGACCGGCTCGGCGAGCCGATCGGCACCCACGCCCCCGGCCAGGGCATCGGCGCCGCCGTCTCCGCCTCCTGGCGCGACCAGCTCCAGGCCGCCCTGATCGGCCTCGGCTACGCCACCCGCGAGGCCGACGAGGCGGTCGCCGCCGTCGCGCCCCAGGCCGAGGAAGCCCTCGCCGCCGGGGGCCAGGCACCCGTGCCGCAGCTGCTGCGCGCCGCCCTGCAAACGCTCAACCGGGCGCGCTGAGCGGCGCGGGCCACCCTTCAGACCCGGCCGGGCACCTGCGGCGGGGCACCGAGACATCCGAGGCGGGACAGGACGAGATGAACTGGGACGACACCGGAGCCGGCACGGACGACCGGCTGGACGAACGGCTGGTCGACGCCGGCGCGGACGGCGACGACACCGCCGTCGAGGCGGCGCTGCGCCCCAAGGACCTGGACGAGTTCGTCGGCCAGGAGAAGGTCCGCGAACAGCTCGACCTGGTCCTCAAGGCCGCCCGCGCCCGCGGCGCCACCGCCGACCACGTCCTGCTCTCCGGCGCGCCGGGCCTCGGCAAGACCACCCTTTCGATGATCATCGCGGCGGAGATGAACGCCCCGATCCGGATCACCTCCGGCCCCGCCATCCAGCACGCCGGCGACCTCGCGGCGATCCTCTCCTCGCTCCAGGAGGGCGAGGTGCTGTTCCTGGACGAGATCCACCGCATGTCCCGGCCCGCCGAGGAGATGCTGTACATGGCCATGGAGGACTTCCGGGTCGACGTCATCGTCGGCAAGGGCCCCGGCGCCACCGCGATCCCGCTGGAACTGCCCCCTTCACGCTGGTCGGCGCCACCACCCGGGCCGGGCTGCTGCCGCCCCCGCTGCGCGACCGCTTCGGCTTCACCGGGCACATGGAGTTCTACGCCCCCGCCGAACTGGAGCGGGTGATCCACCGCTCCGCCCGCCTGCTCGACGTCGAGCTGGACGCCGAGGGCGCCGCCGAGATCGCCGGACGCTCCCGGGGCACGCCCCGCATCGCCAACCGGCTGCTGCGCCGCGTACGGGACTACGCCCAGGTCAAGGCCGACGGCCGGATCGACCGGGAGATCGCGTCGGCGGCCCTCGGGGTGTACGAGGTGGACGCCCGGGGGCTGGACCGGCTGGACCGGGCGGTGCTCGGGGCGCTGCTCAAGCTGTTCGGCGGCGGTCCGGTGGGCCTGTCCACGCTCGCGGTCGCCGTGGGGGAGGAGCGCGAGACCGTCGAGGAGGTCGCCGAGCCCTTCCTCGTACGGGAAGGACTGCTGGCCAGGACGCCGCGCGGACGGGTCGCCACCCCGGCCGCCTGGGCCCACCTGGGACTGGTCCCGCCGCAGCACGGCGTAACGGGACAACAGGGCCTGTTCGGGGCGTGATGCGTCACAGGTTGACCGGAAGCGGAACCACGGTGCCATGCTGGGCGTTGTTCCATCGATGCGGACTCGCTTAGACTCCGCCGATGCCGCCCGTAACGGGTCGGTGTACCCACCCCCGTAGACCAGGCCGTTCTCCAGTGCGGTCGTGCGAAGGAAATTCGTCCCGTGAATCCCGTGACTCTCCTCCCCTTCATCGTGCTCATCGGGGCCATGTTCCTGATGACGCGGTCCGCCAAGAAGAAGCAGGCGGCGGCTGCGGCCATGCGCAATGAAATGCAGCCCGGCACCGGCGTCCGCACGATCGGGGGCATGTACGCCACCGTCAAGGAGCTTCACGACGACACGGTCCTCCTCGAGGTCGCCCCCGGCGTCCACGCCGTGTACGCGAAGAACGCGATCGGCGCCGTCCTGGACGACGCGGAGTACAACCGCATCGTCCACGGCGACGACCCCGAGCTCGACGTCGACGGCGCGGTCGTGCCCGACGACGCCTCCTCGCTCACCGAGGCCGACCACGCGAAGACCGACCTGGTCAAGAAGACCGACTCGGACGCCGACGCCGAAGCCGAGGCCGCGGACGACAAGAAGTCCGAGGGCAAGGCCGACGGCGAGGCCGACGCGAAGTAACACACCGCGACCCGGGGATGCCGTGAGCCCACAGGCGTCCGGCACCCCGGTCCGTGCGTGCCTTCGCGGGGGCGGGTCCCCACTAAACTTCGTGGCCGCTTGGGCGCATACCCGGCGCGGGGCGGTTGGACAGGGAGAAACGACAAGGTGGCAGCACCGAAGAAGGGCCGAGGCGCGGCCGGCGGTCAGGGGAACCCAGGGCGTTCCCTGGCGCTGATCCTGATCGCCATGATCGCCCTCACGGGCGGGATGTTCCTGGCCCACCAGCCGACGCCGCGACTCGGCATCGACCTGGCGGGCGGCACCTCCATCACGCTGGAGGCCAAGGCCGAGCCCGGCCAGGAAAAGGCCATCAACAAGACCAACATGGACACCGCGGTCGACATCATGAACCGCCGTGTCAACGGTCTTGGTGTCAGCGAGGCCGAGGTCCAGACCCAGGGCAATCGCAACATCATCGTCAACATCCCCAAGGGCACGAACTCCGCCGAGGCCAGGGAGCAGGTCGGCACCACCGCCAAGCTGTACTTCCGGCCGGTGCTGACCGTCGCCCAGGGCGCGCCCACCCCGGAGCCCAGCGCCTCGCCCTCCGGCAAGGCCAGCGGCTCGCCCTCGCCGAAGGCGTCCGCCTCCGAGAAGGCGACGGACGGCGACAAGGCCGGCAGCCCGTCCCCGTCCGCCACCACCCAGGGCCGCGCGGTCACCGGCGCCCTGAAGGCCGACTCCTCGCCGTCGCCGAAGGCCAGCGCCACGCCGAAGGCCAGTGAGTCCGCGTCCGCCGAGGACCAGGCCGCCGCCGCCAAGCTCCAGAAGCAGTTCGAGTCGCTCGACTGCTCCAGCAAGGCGTCCCGCTCCAAGGCCGCCCAGGGCAGCAAGGCCGGCGACACGGTCGTGGCGTGCAGCCAGGAAGGCGACGCCAAGTACGTCCTCGGCCCGGCCGAGGTGTCCGGCACCGAGGTCAAGACCGCCAAGGCCGCCTTCGACCAGCAGCGCGGCATGTGGATCGTCCAGATGGAGTTCTCCGGCAAGGGCTCCAAGCAGTTCCAGGCGATCACCAAGAAGCTCTCCACGCAGCAGGAGCCGCAGAACCAGTTCGCCATCGCGCTGGACGGCGAGGTCGTCTCCGCCCCCCGCGTCAGCGAGCAGCTGAGCGGCAGCGCCGAGATCTCCGGCAGCTTCAACCAGCAGAGCGCCGAGGCCCTGGCCAACCAGCTCTCCTACGGTGCGCTCCCGCTCTCCTTCAAGGAGCAGAGCGTCACCACCGTCACCGCCGCGCTCGGCGGCGAGCAGCTGAAGGCCGGGCTCATCGCCGGCGCCATCGGCCTCGCCCTCGTGGTCGTCTACCTGGTGGCCTACTACCGCGGTCTGGCGTTCATCGCCCTGCTGAGCCTCCTGGTCTCCGGCATCCTCAGCTACACGATCATGTCGCTGCTCGGCCCGGCCATCGGCTTCGCGCTGAACCTGCCGGCCGTCTGCGGTGCCATCGTGGCCATCGGTATCACCGCCGACTCCTTCATCGTGTACTTCGAACGCGTACGGGACGAGATCCGCGAGGGCCGTACGCTGCGTCCCGCCGTGGAACGCGGCTGGCCGCGCGCCCGGCGCACCATCCTGGTCTCCGACTTCGTGTCGTTCCTCGCCGCCGCCGTCCTCTTCGTGGTGACCGTCGGCAAGGTCCAGGGCTTCGCGTTCACGCTGGGTCTCACCACCCTGCTCGACGTCGTCGTGGTGTTCTTCTTCACCAAGCCGCTCATGACGATCATGGCGCGCAAGAAGTTCTTCGCCGGCGGCCACCCGTGGTCCGGTCTGGACCCGAAGCGCCTCGGTGCCAAGCCGCCGCTGCGCCGCTCCCGTCGTGTCAACGCCCCCACCGAACCGAAGGAGGCGTGAGATGTCGCGACTCGGGAATCTCGGCGCCCGTCTCTACCGAGGCGAGGTCGGCTACGACTTCATCGGCAAGCGCAAGATCTGGTACGGCGTCTCCGTCCTGATCACCATCACGGCCATCCTCGGCCTGGTGGTCAGCGGCCTGAACATGGGCATCGAGTTCAAGGGCGGTGCCGTCTTCACCACCCCGAAGACGAGCGTGTCCGTCTCCGAGGCGGAGGACTTCGCCTCGGACGCCTCCGGCCACCAGGCCATCGTCCAGAAGCTCGGCAACGGCGGTCTGCGCATCCAGATCACCGAGGTCGACACCCAGAAGTCCGACGAGATCCAGGACAAGCTCGCCAAGGACCTCGACGTCCCGCGCGAGAAGATCGCGGCCGACCTCGTCGGTCCCAGCTGGGGCGAGCAGATCGCCAACAAGGCGTGGACCGGCCTCGGCGTCTTCATGATCCTGGTCGTGATCTACCTGGCCATCGCCTTCGAGTGGCGGATGGCGGTCGCGGCCCTCGTCGCGCTGGTCCACGACATCACCATCACGGTGGGTGTCTACGCCCTGGTCGGCTTCGAGGTCACCCCGGGCACCGTGATCGGTCTGCTGACCATCCTCGGTTACTCCCTCTACGACACGGTCGTCGTCTTCGACAGCCTCAAGGAGGGCACGAAGGGGATCACCAAGCAGACCCGGTGGACGTACAGCGACGTCGCCAACCGCTCCATCAACAGCACGCTGGTCCGCTCGATCAACACCACCGTCGTCGCGCTGCTGCCGGTCGCCGGTCTGCTGTTCATCGGCGGCGGCGTCCTCGGCGCCGGCATGCTGAACGACATCTCGCTCGCCCTCTTCGTCGGCCTCGCGGCCGGTGCGTACTCCTCGATCTTCATCGCCACCCCGCTGGTCGCCGACCTCAAGGAACGCGAGCCGCAGATGAAGGCCCTGAAGAAGCGGGTCCTCGCCAAGCGCGCGGCCGCCGCCGCAAAGGGCGACACCGAGGAGGACGACCGAGGCGAGGGCGACCACGAGGACGCCGCCCCCGCCGGTGCGGTCGTCGGTCAGCGTCGCGAGCCGAGGGGCCACGGCCGGACCCCGGGGAAGCGCTGATGACCAGCACCACCGACAGCACCAGGGAGCTCCTGCTCAGCCGCATCCGTGACGTGGCGGACTACCCGAAGCCGGGCGTGATGTTCAAGGACATCACCCCGCTGCTCGCGGACCCGGTCGCCTTCACGGCCCTCACCGACGCCCTCGCGGAGCTGTGCCTGCGGCACGGCGCCACGAAGATCGTCGGCCTGGAGGCCCGCGGCTTCATCCTGGCCGCGCCCGTCGCGGTCCGGGCCGGCCTCGGCTTCGTACCGGTCCGCAAGGCCGGGAAGCTGCCGGGTGCCACGCTCAGCCAGGCGTACGAGCTGGAGTACGGCACCGCCGAGATCGAGATCCACGCGGAGGACCTGTCCGCCGACGACCGGATCATGGTCATCGACGACGTGCTCGCCACCGGCGGCACCGCCGACGCCTCCCTGGAGCTCATCCGCCGGGCCGGTGCCCAGGTCGCCGGGGTCGCCGTCCTCATGGAGCTGGGCTTCCTGGCCGGCCGGGCCCGCCTGGCCGACAGCCTGCGCGGGGCCCCGCTGGAGGCCCTGATCACGGTCTGAGGACCGGCCGCACCGACGCCGACGGGCACCCGGGAACAACCGGGTGCCCGTCGGCGTTGTCAGGGCTCTCACGGTCCCCGGGGGAGGACCGGCCGCCGGGTCGTTACGATGGCCCTTCCGGGTGTGTCCGGATCCGCACGAGGAGCGCTCTTGCCAGACGAGGCCCAGCCAGTCGCCGCCCCGCAGCCCGACAAGCCCGAGGCGGGCTCCGCCGCGCCCGCGAAGCAGCAGGCCGCGGAGAAGCCGAAGCCTCCGGCGCCCCAGCCCGGCACGGGCCCGGCGTCCGCCGAGGCCAACGGCCCCGCGCCCGCTTCGCCCGCCCAGCCGGCCGCGCCCGCCCCGACCGCGCCCAAGCCCCCGCGAAGCCCGCCACCGGCTCCGCCTCGCCCACCGGCCCGGCGTCCCGCTCCGGCGGCTCCTCCAACCGCGTCCGGGCCCGCCTCGCCCGTCTCGGCGTCCAGCGCTCCAGCCCGTACAACCCGGTCCTCGAACCGCTGCTGCGGATCGTCCGCGGCAACGACGCCAAGACCGAGACCTCCACGCTGCGCCAGATCGAGCGGGCCTACCAGGTCGCCGAGCGCTGGCACCGCGGCCAGAAGCGCAAGAGCGGCGACCCGTACATCACACACCCGCTCGCCGTGACGACGATCCTCGCCGAGCTGGGCATGGATCCGGCCACCCTGATGGCCGGGCTGCTGCACGACACGGTCGAGGACACCGAGTACGGCCTGGACACCCTGCGCCGCGACTTCGGCGACCAGGTCGCCCTGCTGGTCGACGGCGTCACCAAGCTGGACAAGGTCAAGTTCGGCGAGGCCGCCCAGGCCGAGACCGTGCGCAAGATGGTCGTCGCCATGGCCAAGGACCCGCGCGTCCTGGTCATCAAGCTCGCCGACCGGCTGCACAACATGCGCACCATGCGGTACCTCAAGCGGGAGAAGCAGGAGAAGAAGGCCCGCGAGACGCTGGAGATCTACGCCCCGCTCGCCCACCGCCTGGGCATGAACACCATCAAGTGGGAGCTGGAGGACCTCGCCTTCGCGATCCTCTACCCCAAGATGTACGACGAGATCGTGCGGCTGGTCGCCGAGCGCGCGCCCAAGCGCGACGAATACCTCGCCATCGTCACCGACGAGGTCCAGGCCGACCTGCGCGCCGCCCGCATCAAGGCCACCGTCACCGGACGGCCCAAGCACTACTACAGCGTCTACCAGAAGATGATCGTGCGGGGCCGCGACTTCGCCGAGATCTACGACCTGGTGGGCATCCGCGTCCTCGTGGACACCGTCCGCGACTGCTACGCGGCGCTCGGCACCGTGCACGCGCGATGGAACCCGGTCCCCGGCCGGTTCAAGGACTACATCGCGATGCCCAAGTTCAACATGTACCAGTCGCTGCACACCACGGTGATCGGCCCCAGCGGCAAGCCCGTCGAGCTCCAGATCCGTACGTTCGACATGCACCGCCGCGCCGAATACGGCATCGCCGCCCACTGGAAGTACAAGCAGGAGGCCGTGGCGGGTGCCTCCAAGGTCCGCACCGACGTCCCCAAGAACACCGGGCGCGGCCAGGACACCGTCAACGACATGGCGTGGCTGCGCCAGCTCCTGGACTGGCAGAAGGAGACCGAGGACCCCAGCGAGTTCCTGGAGTCCCTGCGCTTCGACCTCTCGCGCAACGAGGTCTTCGTCTTCACGCCCAAGGGCGACGTCATAGCGCTCCCGGCCGGGGCCACCCCCGTCGACTTCGCGTACGCCGTCCACACCGAGGTCGGCCACCGCACGATAGGAGCACGGGTCAACGGCCGCCTCGTGCCGCTGGAGTCCACGCTCGACAACGGCGACCTGGTCGAGGTCTTCACCTCGAAGGCGGCCGGCGCCGGGCCCTCCCGCGACTGGCTCGGCTTCGTCAAGTCGCCCCGGGCCCGCAACAAGATCCGCGCCTGGTTCTCCAAGGAGCGCCGCGACGAGGCGATCGAGCAGGGCAAGGACGCCATCGCGCGGGCCATGCGCAAGCAGAACCTGCCGATCCAGCGCATCCTGACCGGCGACTCGCTGGTCACCCTGGCGCACGAGATGCGCTACCCCGACATCTCGTCCCTGTACGCCGCGATCGGCGAGGGCCACGTCGCCGCCGCCGGGGTCGTGCAGAAGCTGGTCCAGGCCCTCGGCGGCGAGGACGCGGCCAACGAGGACCTGGAGGAGAGCACCCCGCCCTCCCGCAGCCGCACCAAGCGCCGCTCCAACGCCGACCCCGGGGTCGTCGTCAAGGGCGTCGAGGACGTCTGGGTCAAGCTCGCCCGCTGTTGCACGCCCGTGCCCGGCGACCCCATCATCGGCTTCGTCACCCGGGGCAGCGGCGTCTCCGTGCACCGCGCGGACTGCGTGAACGTCGACTCGCTCTCCCAGCAGCCGGAACGGATCCTGGACGTCGAGTGGGCGCCCACCCAGTCCTCGGTCTTCCTGGTCGCCATCCAGGTCGAGGCGCTGGACCGCTCCCGGCTCCTGTCGGACGTCACCCGGGTCCTCTCGGACCAGCACGTCAACATCCTGTCCGCGGCCGTGCAGACCTCCCGCGACCGGGTGGCCACCTCGCGCTTCACGTTCGAGATGGGCGACCCGAAGCACCTCGGCCACGTCCTGAAGGCGGTACGGGGCGTGGAGGGCGTCTACGACGTCTACCGGGTCACCTCGGCCCGCCGGCCGTAGCCACGCGGACGAAGAGGGGCCCTTCCGCCTGGTGCGGAAGGGCCCCTCTTCGTCTGGCACGGGACCGGATCAGCCGCCGAACTCCTCCAGGCCCTTGAGCGCCTGGTCGAGCAGGGCCTGCCGGCCCTCCAGCTCACGGGCCAGCTTGTCCGCGCGGGCGTTGTTGCCCGAGGCGCGGGCCGCGTCGATCTGGCCGCGCAGCTTGTCCACGGCAGCCTGGAGCTGACCGGTCAGACCCGCGGCGCGGGCCCGCGCCTCCGGGTTCGTCCGGCGCCACTCGGCCTCCTCGGCCTCCTGGAGCGCCCGCTCCACCGCCTGCATCCGTCCCTCGACCTTCGGACGGGCGTCACGCGGTACGTGGCCGACGGCCTCCCAGCGCTCGTTGATGCCCCGGAACGCGGCCCTGGCCGCCTTCAGGTCCGTCACCGGCACCAGCTTCTCGGCCTCGTCGGCGAGCTCCTCCTTCAGCTTGAGGTTCTCGCCCTGCTCCGCGTCGCGCTCCGCGAAGACCTCGCCGCGGGCGGCGAAGAAGACGTCCTGGGCACCGCGGAAACGGTTCCACAGCTCGTCCTCGGCCTCGCGCTGGGCGCGGCCCGCCGCCTTCCACTGGGTCATCAGGTCGCGGTAGCGGGCGGCCGTCGTCCCCCAGTCCGTGGACCCGGAGAGCGCCTCGGCCTCCACGACCAGCTTCTCCTTGACCTTGCGGGCCTCCTCGCGCTGGGCGTCCAGCGAGGCGAAGTGGGCCTTGCGGCGCTTGGAGAACGCCGAGCGGGCGTGCGAGAAGCGGTGCCACAGCTCGTCGTCGGACTTGCGGTCGAGCCTGGGCAGGCCCTTCCAGGTGTCCACCAGGGCGCGCAGCCGCTCGCCCGCGGAGCGCCACTGCTCGCTCTGCGCCAGCTCCTCGGCCTCGGCGACCAGGGCCTCCTTGGCGTGCTTCGCCTCGTCGGCCTGCTTCGCCTTCTGGGCCTTGCGCTCCTCGCGCCGCGACTCGACCGTCGCGACGAGCGCGTCCAGCCGCTTGCGCAGCGCGTCCAGGTCGCCGACGGCGTGGTGCTCGTCGACCTGGGTGCGCAGGTGCTCGATGGCGGTCGTCGCGTCCTTAGCGGACAGATCGGTGGTCTTCACCCGCCGTTCGAGGAGGCCGATCTCGACCACAATGCCCTCGTACTTGCGCTCGAAGTAGGCCAGCGCCTCCGCCGGCGAACCGGCCTGCCACGATCCGACGACCTGCTCGCCGTCGGCTGTACGCACGTACACGGTGCCCGTCTCATCGACACGGCCCCACGGGTCGCTGCTCACAGCGCCTCCTCCACCTGATGCCCGTGAGGGGTCACCCCCCTGGCATCGTCCACAGTTTCCTGGGGCGGGCACCGCCCGCCCTGCACGACGCCAATCTAGGCGACGGGCCGCCCGGCTGTCCGCACTCCGCACGGCCGGATTTATTCGCCGCCCGGCGGGCCCGCCCCCGGGATCACACCTTGTCGACGGTCAGCTTCGAGATGTTCACGGCCTTCTTCGGCGCACCGTCGGGCCCGCCGCCGTCCACTCCGGCCTTGCCGACGGCCTCGACGGCCTTCAGCGACTTCGCGTCCATCGTGCCGAACGGCGTGTACGTGGGCGGCAGCTTGCTGTCCTTGTAGACCAGGAAGAACTGGCTGCCGCCGGTGTGCGGCTGGCCGGTATTGGCCATCGCCACCGTGCCCGCCGGGTACGTCACCGAGCCGTCCGTGCCCGCCTTGCCCAGCGCGGTCAGGTTCTCGTCGGGGATGGTGTAGCCCGGACCGCCGGTGCCGTCGCCCTTGGGGTCGCCGCACTGGAGCACGTAGATGTTCTCCGTGGTCAGCCGGTGGCACTTGGTGCCGTCGAAGAACTTCTTGTCGGCCAGCGACTTGAAGGAGTTCGTCGTGTGCGGGGTCTTCGACGCGTCCATGGTGAACGCGATGTCGCCCTGGCTCGTCTTGAGCGACATCGTGTACTCGGCCTTCTTGTCGATCTTCATCGCCGGCTCCGGCTTCGCCTCCTCCGTGGGCGAGGGCGACGCCTCGGCCGACGGGCTCTGGCTCGCCGCCGCGTCCGTCTTGTCCTTGTCGTCGTCCCCGCTGGTGGCGAGGTACGTCGCGCCCGCGATGACCGCCACCACGGCGACCGCCGAAGTGATGGCGAGCGTCAGCCGCCTGGTACGCCGGCGGGCCTCCTCCCGGCGCCGCTGCTGCCGCTCGTACTTCTCCCGGGCGAGCTGCCGCCGCCGCTGATCGCTGGTGACCACCGGGTGTTCTCCTTGTACGTCGTGTGTTCGGGCCTGGGTCGCCCCGTACCGTATATGGGTTAGCTGTGGAATGAGGAGCGCCGGTAGGCTCTGAACTGCTGTGACCTCGCGGTCGCTCTTCCGTGCAGGACTACCGATTGAGGACGATCGTGCTGATTGCCGGGTTCCCCGCCGGGGCCTGGGGGACCAACTGTTACCTGGTCGCCCCCGCCGCGGGTGAGGAGTGCGTGATCATCGACCCGGGCCACCAGGCCGCCGCCGGAGTCGAGGAGACGCTGAAGAAGCATCGGCTCAAGCCCGTCGCCGTCGTCCTGACGCACGGCCACATCGACCACGTCGCCTCGGTCGTCCCGGTGTGCGGCGCGCACGACGTCCCGGCCTGGATCCACCCCGAGGACCGCTACATGATGAGCGACCCGGAGAAGGCGCTCGGCCGCTCCATCGGGATGCCGCTCATGGGCGAGCTGACGGTGGGGGAGCCGGACGACGTCCAGGAGCTGACCGACGGCGCCCGGCTGCGCCTCGCGGGCATGGAGTTCGGCGTCTCGCACGCGCCCGGCCATACCAAGGGGTCGGTGACGTTCAGGATGCCCGAGACCCCGGAGGTCCCGCCGGTCCTCTTCTCGGGCGACCTGCTCTTCGCCGGCTCCGTCGGACGCACCGACCTGCCCGGCGGCGACCACGCCGAGCTCCTCGAGTCGCTGGCCCGTGTGTGCCTGCCGCTCGACGACTCGACCGTGGTGCTGTCCGGCCACGGCCCCCAGACGACCATCGGCCGCGAGCGCGCCACCAACCCGTTCCTGACCGGAATGAACGGTGTGGACGCGCCCCGGCGAGGAATGTGACGAGAGCGGAATCGTGAGCACCTTCAAGGCCCCCAAGGGCACGTACGACCTGACCCCGCCGGACTCCGCGAAGTACCTCGCGGTGCGCGAGGCGATCGCCGCACCGCTGAAGAACTCCGGCTACGGCTACATCGAGACCCCCGGCTTCGAGGACGTGGCCCTCTTCTCGCGCGGTGTGGGCGAGTCCACCGACATCGTGACCAAGGAGATGTACACCCTCACCACCAAGGGCGGCTCCCAGCTCGCCCTGCGCCCCGAGGGCACCGCGTCCGTGCTTCGCGCCGCGCTGGAGGCCAACCTCCACAAGCTCGGCAACCTGCCGGTCAAGCTCTGGTACTCCGGCTCGTACTACCGCTACGAGCGCCCGCAGAAGGGCCGCTACCGCCACTTCTCGCAGGTCGGGGCCGAGGCCATCGGCGCCGAGGACCCGGCGCTCGACGCCGAGCTGATCATCCTGGCCGACCAGGCGTACCGCGCACTGGGCCTGCGCGAGTTCCGCATCCTGCTGAACTCGCTGGGCGACAAGGAGTGCCGCCCCGTCTACCGCGACGCGCTCCAGGGCTTCCTGCGCGAGCTGGACCTGGACGAGGAGACCCGGCGGCGCATCGAGATCAACCCGCTCCGCGTCCTGGACGACAAGCGCCCCGAGGTCCAGAAGCAGCTCACCGGCGCCCCGGTGCTGCGCGACTTCCTCTGCGACGCGTGCAAGGCGTACCACGAGCAGGTCCGCGACCTGCTCAACGAGGCGGGCGTGATCTACGAGGACGACGAGAAGCTGGTCCGCGGCCTCGACTACTACACCCGCACCACTTTCGAGTTCGTCCACGACGGTCTCGGCTCGCAGTCGGCGGTGGGCGGCGGCGGCCGCTACGACGGGCTCTCCGAGATGATCGGCGGCCCGGCGCTCCCGTCGGTCGGCTGGGCGCTCGGCGTGGACCGCACGGTCCTCGCCCTGGAGGCCGAGGGCATCGAGCTGGACCTGCCCTCCACCACCAGCGTCTTCGCGGTCCCGCTCGGCGAGGAGGCGCGCCGGGTCCTGTTCGGCGTCGTCACCCAGCTGCGCCGGGAGGGCGTGGCCGCGGACTTCGCGTTCGGCGGCCGGGGGCTGAAGGGCGCGATGAAGAGCGCCAACCGTTCGGGCGCCCGGTTCACGATCGTGGCCGGCGAGCGCGATCTGGCCGAGGGCCACGTCCAGCTCAAGGACATGGAGTCCGGCGAGCAGACGCCGGTCCCCGTCTCCGACGTGGTCGAGGCGGTCCGGACGCGCCTGGCGTGAGACGTGCCGGGGGCGGGCGGTCCGCCCGCCCCCTCGCGTCAACGTCGTGGGCGCGGATTCACACCGGGCGGTGATTCCGTCCGTGCGCGATGTGACGCGCGGGGAGGGGTGCGCGGGGCGTGATCCGCCTCGTCGCGGCTGCGGGGCCCGGGATCCGCTTCCGGACAGGCCCGCTGCGCTGCGTACGTCTTTATGTGCATCGAACGGAAGAGCGGCCGAGCCGTGCGGCACAATGACCCTGCCCCAGCAGGCTACTCAGTGACGGAAACGGCGATATGACGACTGCAGCGGTTGACCATCCCTCCTCCGACCAGGACGAGAGGAGCGGGAAGCGGACCATCGGCGGCAGCCGCGCGCTGGCCATCCTGCTGATGATCACGGGCGCCGCCGGAACGCTCGCCGCCTGGGTCATCACGCTGGACAAGCTCAAGATGATGGAGGACCCCTCCTTCGTCCCCGGGTGCAGCCTCAACCCCGTGGTCGCCTGCGGCAACATCATGAAGAGCGAGCAGGCGTCCGCCTTCGGCTTCCCCAACCCGTGGCTGGGCATGGTCACCTACCCGGTGATCATCGGCATCGGCCTGGCCCTGCTGGCCGGGGCCCGCTTCCGCCCCTGGTACTGGCTCGGCATGAACGCGGGCACGCT
The DNA here is from genome assembly GCF_026167665.1 of Streptomyces drozdowiczii. Lineage (NCBI taxonomy): Bacteria > Bacillati > Actinomycetota > Actinomycetes > Kitasatosporales > Streptomycetaceae > Streptomyces > Streptomyces drozdowiczii. Next base: position 5,830,796 of record NZ_CP098740.1, read on the forward strand.
CTTCGGCGTCGGTTTCTGCACCTGGCTCCAGTACCAGTCGCTGTACAACATCAACTCGCTCTGCCTGTGGTGCTGCCTGGCCTGGGTCGCCACCATCCTGATGTTCTGCTACATCACCACGCACAACATCCGGCACGGGATCATCCCCGCGCCCTCCTGGCTGCGCAACGGCCTCACCGAGTTCCACTGGGTGCCCCCGGTGCTCTGGATCGGCATCATCGGCATGCTGATCCTGACCCGCTGGTGGGACTTCTGGACCAGCTGACCCGCCCCCGCGCCGCCGGGCCGGACCACCGGCCCGGCACCGTTGTCAGTGGGGTGGCATAGGCTTCGAGACGTGGAGCCCGACCTCTTTACCGCCGCTGCCGAAGACCGCCAGGAGAAGGATCCGTCCAGCAGCCCGCTGGCCGTCCGGATGCGTCCGCGTACGCTGGACGAGGTCGTCGGCCAGCAGCATCTGCTCAAGCCGGGCTCGCCCCTGCGCCGCCTGGTCGGCGAGAGCGGCGGTGGACCGGCCGGCCCCTCCTCGGTCATCCTCTGGGGCCCGCCCGGCACCGGCAAGACCACCCTCGCGTACGTGGTCAGCAAGGCGACGAACAAACGATTCGTCGAGCTCTCCGCGATCACCGCGGGCGTCAAGGAAGTCCGCGCCGTGATCGAGGGTGCCCGCCGCGCCACCGGGGGCTACGGCAAGGAGACCGTCCTCTTCCTGGACGAGATCCACCGCTTCTCCAAGGCCCAGCAGGACTCCCTGCTCCCCGCCGTCGAGAACCGCTGGGTCACCCTGATCGCCGCGACCACGGAAAATCCGTACTTCTCCGTCATCTCCCCGCTCCTCTCGCGCTCGCTGCTGCTGACGCTGGAGCCCCTGACCGATGACGACCTGCGCGGCCTGCTGCACCGCGCCCTCACCGACGAACGCGGCCTCGGTGGAGCGGTGAGCCTCCCGGAGGAGGCCGAGGAGCACCTGCTGCGCATCGCCGGGGGCGACGCCCGCCGCGCGTTGACGGCCCTGGAGGCCGCGGCCGGGGCCGCGCTGTCCAAGCAGGAGGAGGAGATCACGCTCCTCACCCTGGAGGAGACCGTCGACCGGGCGGCCGTGAAGTACGACCGGGACGGCGACCAGCACTACGACGTGGCCAGCGCCCTGATCAAGTCGATCCGGGGCTCCGACGTCGACGCGGCCCTGCATTACCTGGCCCGCATGATCGAGGCGGGGGAGGACCCGAGGTTCATCGCCCGGCGGCTGATGATCTCCGCCAGCGAGGACATCGGCCTCGCCGACCCGACGGCGCTGCCCACCGCGGTCGCGGCCGCCCAGGCGGTGGCCCTGATCGGCTTCCCCGAAGCGGCGCTCACCCTCAGCCACGCCACCATCGCCCTGGCCCTCGCCCCCAAGTCCAACGCGGCGACGCTGGCGATCTCCGCCGCCCGCGAGGACATCCGCAAGGGGCTGGCCGGCCCGGTCCCGGCCCATCTGCGCGACGGCCACTACAAGGGCGCGGCCAAGCTGGGCCACGCCCAGGGCTACGTCTACCCGCACGACGTGCCCGGCGGCATCGCCGCCCAGCAGTACGCACCGGACGCGGTGAGCGACAAGCAGTACTACCGCCCCACCCGCTACGGCGCCGAGGCGCGGTACGCGGACGTGGTGGACCGGGTCAGGGAGCGGCTCGGCCGGACGGACGACGAGGACGGGACGGGCGGTACGGCCTGAGCCCCGCGCGCGCTCCTCAGCGGGCGGCGGCCGCGAAGAGCGTGTGCATGGCGTGGCTGAGTTCCACCACGTCCCGCACCGGCTCGGGGAACTCGAACCGGGCGTCGAAGCAGCCGCCCTCCCGCTCGCAGAAGCGCACCCGCAGCCCGAACCGGTCCAGCACCAGCGGCACCACGGCCGGCCGGTGCTCGGGGCAGGAGCACACGGCCCGCTCACCGAGCAGCTCGCACAGCGACGCCAGCTCCTCCGTGTGCGAGGAGTAGAGGTGCTGGAGCAGCTCGGCCTCGTGGAGGGCGAGCGGGTCGGCGGCGGCGTCGCGGAAGCTCTCGGCCTCGACCTCCTCCACGCCCCACAGGTCGTCGATGTGCGCCTCGTCCGTCTCCAGGCGCAGCATCGTCCGGCCGGGGCCCGCCATCCCGGGGACGGCGGTCAGCCAGCCGCTGACCCGGGCCCGGCCCCGGATACGGTGGGGTACGGAGACCGGCGCGACGTCCGTGATCTCCAGCACGGCCGGCAGCTCGTCGTCCTGGGCGTGCGTCGCGGCCCGTACGGCCGGGGAATCCGCGGGGAACTCCAGGAACAGGTCGCCGTCCGGGCCCACGCCCCGGGACAGCGGCATCAGCTGGTCCGAGCCCGCCGCTTCGAGCCCGGGAACGAGCAGTACCGCGGAGCAGGTACTCTGTACGAGAGTTCGTGTGCGCTCGGCTGCTGACGGCATCCGTGTGATTTCAAGCCCGCTGGGACGCGGCTGACCACGATCTGATCGGTCCTCCGTCATCTCGACGCCATCAGGCGCGTCGATGCTGTCTGTGCTGTCCGTGACGTGTGTGGTGTTCCCAGGGCGAGACATGCGATCTCCTTGAGTAAGGTGAGCCTAACCTAACCTACAACGGAGGTCTGGAGAACGTGCCTAATCAGTCGCGTCCCAAGGTCAAGAAGAGCCGCGCGCTCGGCATCGCGCTGACGCCGAAGGCGGTCAAGTACTTCGAGGCCCGCCCCTACCCGCCGGGCGAGCACGGCCGCGGCCGCAAGCAGAACTCGGACTACAAGGTCCGTCTGCTGGAGAAGCAGCGTCTGCGCGCGCAGTACGACATCAGCGAGCGCCAGATGGCGCGTGCCTACGACCGCGCCAAGAAGGCCGAGGGCAAGACGGGCGAGGCGCTGGTCGTCGAGCTCGAGCGCCGCCTCGACGCGCTGGTCCTGCGTTCGGGCATCGCCCGGACCATCTACCAGGCCCGCCAGATGGTCGTCCACGGCCACATCGAGGTCAACGGTGGCAAGGTCGACAAGCCGTCGTTCCGCGTCCGCCCCGACGACGTCGTCCAGGTCCGCGAGCGCAGCCGCTCCAAGGTCCCCTTCCAGGTGGCCCGCGAGGGTGGTTACGACACCGACGGCGAGACCCCGCGCTACCTGCAGGTGAACCTGAAGGCCCTGGCCTTCCGCCTTGACCGGGACCCGAACCGCAAGGAAATCCCCGTGATCTGCGACGAGCAGCTCGTCGTCGAGTACTACGCCCGCTGATCCAGGCGTAGCCGCTCTTCACCGGCGCTCAGGCCCGCCCCTTCCCGTTCTCCGGGGAGGCGGCGGGCTTTCGCGTTCTCCCGCGTCCGGAGCGCCCGGGCGACCGCCGCGTCCGGCGCCAGCTCCCCGCCCGCGCCGAGCGCCGCCGCGTACCGCGCCCCGCCCAACTCCCGCAGCGCCAGCTCCTCGCAGCGAGCCCTCGGCGCCCCGTAGTACACCGAGCCGAACAGCGGCAGCCCCACCGACGGCCAGATCCGGTCGGCGGCCCCCTGGAGCAGCGCCGCCTCGGCCGCGTCCCCCTCGGTGACCGTGACCAGGGCCAGCAGTTCGAGGGCCAGGACCGTGCCGAGCAGGTCGTGGAAGCCGTGGCTGATGGCGAGCGATTCGAGGAGCAGCCGCCGGGCCCGCTCCGGGTCGCCCCGCTCCAGGGCGGCGTAGGCCAGGACGTACAGCGCGTAGCTCAGGGCCCAGCGCTCGCCGTGGTCCTCGCAGATGTCCCGGACCTCCTCGCAGATCGCGACGGCCCGCTCCGCGTCCCCCAGGAATCCGGTGGCCATGGCCAGCTCGACCTGGGCCATCAGGACGTTGCTGTTCAGCTCGCCCAGCTCCCGGTAGCGGCCGAGCGCGTCGTCCAGGAGGCCCCGGGCGCGCTCCATGTCGTCGGTGACCAGCGCCAGGCACCCGGTGCGGTGCACGGCGTACGCGGCCGCGGTGGCGTCGCCCGCCGCCTCGGCCTCCTCCCGGCACTCGGTCAGCGCGGAGATCGCCCCCACCGGGTCCCCCTGGAGGACGGCCACGTAACCCAGCACCCACAGGGCCTTCAGCCGCGAGGAGTCGTACGGGGTCTCCTCCTCCAGTACGTGCTCCAGCCAGTGCCGGCCCTCCGAGAGGCGCCCGCAGCCGACCCACAGGAACCACAGCGTGCCCGCCAGATACTGCGCCAGGTGCGCCTCCTGCGGGCTCTCCAGCGAGCACTCCATGGCCCGGCGCAGATTCGGCAGCTCGCTCTCGGCCCGGGCGGCCACCTCCGCCTGCCGGGGGCTGAACCAGTCCAGCTCGCACCAGGTCGCCAGGCCCAGGAACCAGTCGCGGTGCCGTCGGCGCAGCCGGTCGGTGTCCCCGGTGGCGGCCAGCCACTCGGCGCCGTACTCGCGCACGGTGTCCAGCATCCGGTAGCGGGTGCCGGCGGGGGAGTCCTCGCGCAGCACCACGGACTGGGCCAGCAGCCCGGACAGCACGTCGAGCACCGAGTCGGCGGGCAGGTCGGGCCCGCTGCAGATGTACTCGACGGCCTCCAGGTCGAACTGCCCCGCGAAGACCGAGAGCCGGGCCCACAGCAGCCGCTGCGGCGGCGCGCACAGCTCATGGCTCCAGCCGATGGCCGTCCGCAGCGTCTGGTGCCGCTCCAGGGCGCCCCGGGTTCCCCCGGTCAGCAGCCGGAAGCGGTCGTCCAGCCGTTGCAGCACCTGCTCGGTCGACAGGGCCCGCAGCCGCCCCGCCGCCAGCTCCAGGGCCAGCGGGATGCCGTCGAGCCGGCGGCACAGCTCCAGGGCGTGGCCGCGGCCGTGCCCGGTCAGCCGGAAGTCGGGGCGCACGCCTGCGGCCCGCTCGGCGAACAGCCGGAGGGCGTCCTCGTCGGTCATGGTCGCGAGCGGGTGGACCGCCTCGCCCGCCAGCTCCAGCGGCAGTCGGCCCGCCGCGAGGACCCGCAGCCGCGGGGCGCGGCGCAGCAGCTCCCGTACCAGCGCGGCGCAGTCGTCCACCAGGTGCTCGAAGCCGTCGATCACCAGCAGGAGGCGGCGGTCCGCGCAGTGCTCCACGATCGCGGCGCGGGGCGGCCGGGCGGTGTGGTCGGTGAGCCCCAGCGCCTCGGCCACGGCGTGCTCCAGCAGCCCGGGGTCGTGGACGGCGGACAGCTCCACCAGCCAGACCCCGTCGCAGTACCGTTTCTCCAACAGCGCTGCCGCTCTGGTGACCAGGCGGGACTTGCCGACGCCGCCCACCCCGGTCACGGTGACGAGCCGGGATTCGTCGAGGGAGCGGGCGAGAGCGTCCAGCTCGCTCTCCCGGCCCACGAAGTCGTTCAGCTCGGCGGGCAGATTGCCCGGGCGCGGATTCTGAGGGCGTCGCATGAGACACGCAGAGTACTGGCTTGAAAGCGCTCCGTACAATCTCGCCGTTCGGATCCCCGGTGGCCGCCCGGTCATGCGGTGCGGGGCGTGAGCCCCGGCGCGATAGGCTCGGGGGAAGGTGACCGGCCGCCCTGACGGCCCTCACCGCAGAGCAGGAGAACAAGACAGAGACTGACGACAAGCCAGAGAGCGCGGTGCACTGTGTCCGGTGGTGAGGTGGCCGGGATCATCGTGGCCGTCTTCTGGGCGATCCTGGTTTCGTTCCTCGCCGTCGTGCTGGTGAGGCTCGCCCAGACGCTCAGGGCGACCACCAAACTCGTGGCGGACGTGACCGAACAGGCCGTCCCCCTGCTCGCGGACGCCTCCGCGACCGTGCGCTCCGCGCAGACCCAGCTCGACAAGGTCGACGCCATCGCGACGGACGTGCAGGAGGTCACCTCCAACGCCTCCGCGCTCTCCACCACGGTCGCCTCCACCTTCGGCGGTCCCCTGGTCAAGGTCGCGGCGTTCGGCTACGGGGTCCGGCAGGCCATCGGCCGCCGGTCCGCCCCGGAACCGGAGGCACGTTCCCGGCGCTCGGTGATCGTCGGCCGGACCGTCCCGTCCGCGCGCGGCAGGAAGCGCGGCGGCCGAAATTCCCGCGGATCTAAGGACTGACGCAGCGATGTTCCGCCGTACGTTCTGGTTCACCGCCGGCGCAGCCGCCGGGGTATGGGCCACCACCAAGGTCAACCGGAAGATCAAGCAGCTGACCCCGGAAAGCCTCGCGGCGCAGGCCGCCGACAAGGCGATCGTGGCCGGTCACAAGCTCAAGGACTTCGCGCTGGACGTCCGCGAGGGCATGGTCAGGCGCGAGGCCGAACTCGGCGAGGCGCTGGGCCTCGAAGCGGCGGACCCGCGCGAACTGCCCCCGGCCCGCCGCCCGGCCGTCGAGGCGGCCGACGCGGACCCGCACCCGGCCCCCGCCCCCTACCGCAAGCTCCCCTACCACTCGTACAACCGGAATGAGGACCACTGATGGAGTCGGCAGAAATTCGTCGCCGCTGGCTGAGCTTCTACGAGGAGCGCGGTCACACCGTTGTCCCTTCGGCGTCGCTCATCGCGGACGACCCGACTCTGCTGCTGGTCCCCGCCGGCATGGTGCCGTTCAAGCCCTACTTCCTCGGTGAGGTCAAGCCGCCCGCGCCGCGCGTCACCAGCGTGCAGAAGTGCGTGCGTACGCCGGACATCGAGGAGGTCGGCAAGACCACCCGGCACGGCACCTTCTTCCAGATGTGCGGCAACTTCTCGTTCGGCGACTACTTCAAGGAAGGCGCCATCGAGTACGCCTGGGAGCTGCTGACCAGTTCCGTGGCGGACGGCGGCTTCGGGCTCGACCCCGAGCGCCTGTGGATCACCGTCTACCTGGACGACGACGAGGCCGAGGCCATCTGGCGCGACAGGATCGGTGTCCCGGCCGAGCGCATCCAGCGCCTGGGCAAGAAGGACAACTTCTGGTCCATGGGCGTCCCCGGCCCGTGCGGCCCGTGCTCCGAGATCAACTACGACCGCGGCCCCGAGTTCGGCGTCGAGGGCGGCCCGGCCGTCAACGACGAGCGGTACGTGGAGATCTGGAACCTGGTCTTCATGCAGTACGAGCGCGGCGCCGGCGAGGGCAAGGACGACTTCCCGATCCTCGGCGACCTGCCCTCCAAGAACATCGACACCGGTCTCGGCCTCGAACGCCTCGCGATGATCCTGCAGGGCGTGCAGAACATGTACGAGACCGACACCCTGCGCGTCGTCATGGACCGCGCCACCGAGCTGACCGGGGTGCGCTACGGCGCCGCCGAGTCCACCGACGTCTCGCTGCGCGTGGTCGCCGACCACATCCGCACCTCCGTGATGCTCATCGGCGACGGCGTCACCCCCGGCAACGAGGGCCGCGGCTATGTGCTGCGCCGCATCATGCGCCGCGCCATCCGCAACATGCGCCTGATGGGCGCCACCGGCTCCGTCGTCCGCGAGCTGGTCGACGTCGTGGTCAACACGATGGGGCAGCAGTACCCGGAGCTGATCACCGACCGCAAGCGCATCGAGACCGTCGCGCTCGCGGAGGAGGCCGCGTTCCTCAAGGCCCTCAAGGGCGGCACCAACATCCTGGAGACGGCCGTCACCGAGACCAAGGCCGCCGGCGGCACGGTCCTCGCCGGAGACAAGGCGTTCCTGCTCCACGACACCTGGGGCTTCCCGATCGACCTCACCCTGGAGATGGCCGCCGAGCAGGGGCTCTCCGTGGACGAGGACGGGTTCCGCCGCCTCATGCAGGAGCAGCGGGCCAAGGCCAAGGCCGACGCCAAGGCCAAGAAGACCGGCCACGCCGACCTCTCCGCCTACCGCGAGGTCGCCGACAACTCCGGCGTCACCGAGTTCACCGGCTACACCATGACCGAGGGCGAGTCGACGATCGTCGGCCTCCTCGTGGACGGTGTCCCCTCGCCCGCCGCCACCGAGGGCGACGAGATCGAGGTCGTCCTCGACCGCACCCCGTTCTACGCCGAGGGCGGCGGCCAGCTCGCGGACCAGGGCCGCATCCGGCTCGACAGCGGCGCCGTCATCGTGGTCCGCGACGTCCAGCAGCCGGTCCCGGGCGTCTCCGTGCACAAGGGCTCCGTCCAGGTCGGTGAGGTCACGGTCGGCGCGTCCGCGTACGCGAGCATCGACTCCACCCGCCGCCGCGCCATCGCCCGCGCCCACAGCGCCACGCACCTCACGCACCAGGCGCTGCGCGACGCGCTCGGCCCCACGGCCGCCCAGGCCGGTTCGGAGAACTCCCCGGGCCGCTTCCGCTTCGACTTCGGCTCGCCGGCCGCCGTTCCGGGCACGGTCCTCACCGACGTCGAGCAGAAGATCAACGAGGTCCTGGCCCGCGAACTCGACGTGCAGGCCGAGGTCATGTCGATCGACGAGGCGAAGAAGCAGGGCGCCATCGCGGAGTTCGGCGAGAAGTACGGCGAGCGGGTCCGGGTCGTCACCATCGGGGACTTCTCCAAGGAACTCTGCGGCGGTACGCACGTCCACAACACCGCCCAGCTCGGCCTGGTCAAGCTGCTCGGCGAGTCCTCCATCGGGTCCGGCGTACGCCGCATCGAGGCCCTGGTCGGCGTGGACGCGTACAACTTCCTGGCCCGGGAGCACACGGTCGTCGCCCAGCTCCAGGAGCTGGTCAAGGGCCGCTCCGAGGAGCTGCCGGAGAAGATCGCGGGCATGCTCGGCAAGCTGAAGGACGCCGAGAAGGAGATCGAGAAGTTCCGCGCGGAGAAGGTCCTCGCGGCCGCCGCCGGTCTCGTGGACTCCGCGATCGACGTGCGGGGCGTCGCCCTGGTCACCGGTCAGGTGCCGGACGGCACCTCCGCCGACGACCTGCGCAAGCTCGTCCTCGACGTGCGCGGCCGCATCCAGGGCGGCCGCCCGGCCGTCGTCGCGCTGTTCACGACGGCCAACGGGCGCCCGCTGACCGTCATCGCGACCAACGAGGCGGCCCGCGAGCGCGGTCTCAAGGCCGGCGACCTCGTCCGTACCGCCGCCAAGACCCTCGGCGGCGGTGGCGGCGGCAAGCCGGACGTCGCCCAGGGCGGCGGCCAGAACCCGGAGGCGATCGGCGACGCCGTCGCCGCCGTCGAACGCCTCGTCACCGAGACGGCGTGACGCCGGGCATGACGCAGATGCGCCGCGGTCGCCGGCTGGCGATCGACGTCGGGGACGCCCGGATCGGGGTCGCCTCGTGCGACCCCGACGGGATCCTCGCGACGCCGGTGGAGACCGTGCCGGGACGCGATGTCCCGGCCGCCCACCGGCGGCTGGGACAGATCGTCGCGGAGTACGAACCGATCGAGGTCGTCGTCGGGCTGCCGCGCTCCCTGGGCGGCGGCGAGGGCCCGGCCGCCGCCAAGGTCCGCGCCTTCGCGGATGTGCTCGCCCGAGCGGTCGCACCCATTCCGGTGCGCCTGTTGGACGAGAGGATGACCACAGTGACGGCCACCCAGGGGCTGCGCGCCTCGGGCGTGAAGTCCAAAAAGGGCCGATCCGTCATCGACCAGGCTGCCGCTGTGGTGATCCTGCAAAACGCTCTGGAGTCGGAGCGCGCTTCGGGCAATCCGCCGGGCGAGGCCGTCGAAGTAGTGGTCTGATCGCAATACGGTAACGTTCCGCGCGATGCGGCGGTGTTCGAACAAACACCGCACAGCAAAGAGGCGGAACATCGTCTCGCGGCTCAAGGGGATCGATGACTGAGTATGGCCGGGGCCCCGGCTCCGAACCGTGGCATCCCGAGGACCCCTTGTACGGGGACCAGGGGTGGGGCGGCCAGCAGCCTGCCCACGGCCAGGCCCAGTACGACGGCCAGAACCAGTACGACGGCACGACCCCGTACGGCGCCCAGCAGCAGTACCCGCAGGGCCAGTACGACCCGTACCAGCAGCAGCCGCAGGACCCGTACGGCCAGCAGTACCAGCAGGACCCGTACGCGCAGCAGCCGCAGCAGGACCCGTACGCGCAGCAGCAGTACCAGCAGCAGGCGTACGGGAACCAGCACCCGCAGGACCCGTACGGGCAGCAGCCCCAGCAGCCGCAGCCCGGCTACGACACCGGCTGGGACACGGGCCAGCAGGCGGTGCCGCCGTACGAGGGCCAGCCCGTGGCCACGTACGGCTACGGCGAGACGAACGACTACTACGGCACCCCTGAGGCGTACCCGCCCCCGCAGCCCCCGGGCCGCCGCGAGGCCGGACCGGCCCCGGCTCCGGAGACGACCCCGGACTGGGACCCGGAGGAGCCGCCGGAGGAGACCCACCCCTTCTTCACGGGCGTGGACGAGAAGGACGACCGGAAGAAGCCCCGGGACGACGACTACGACGACGAGGACGACGACCGCGACAGCGGCGGGGGCGGCGAGCGCCGGGGCAAGGGCAAGAAGAAGAAGGGCCGCAGCGGCTGCGCCTGCCTGGTCGTCTCCCTCGTCCTGGTCGCCGGCGTCGGCGGCGCGGGCTACTACGGCTACTCCTTCTACAAGGACCGCTTCGGCCCCGCCCCGGACTACTCGGGCAGCGGCTCGGGCTCGGTCGAGGTGGAGATCCCGAAGGGCGCGTTCGGGTACGACATCGGCAACATCCTGAAGAAGGCCGGCGTCGTGAAGAGCGTCGACGCCTTCGTCTCGGCCCAGAACGAGAACCCGAAGGGCAAGGGCATCCAGGCGGGGGTCTACCTCCTGCACTCGCAGATGTCGGCGTCCGAGGCCGTGAAGATGATGGTGGACCCGAAGAGCCAGAATCTTCTGGTGATTCCGGAGGGCTACCGGAACGCCGCCGTCTACGCGCTCGTGGACAAACGGCTCGGCCTCAAGAAGGGCACGACCAAGGACGTCGCGAAGTCCAGGAGCGGCGAATTGGGTCTGCCCGACTGGGCGAGCAAGAACAAGGACATCAAGGACCCGCTCGAAGGCTTCCTCTATCCGGCCGCGTATCCGTTGACGAAGGAGACGAAGCCGGAGGCGCTCCTGAAGAAGATGGTCGAACGGTCCAACGAGGAGTACAAGAAGCTCGACCTCACGGGAACGGCGAAGAAGTACAAGCTGGACGGTCCGTGGCAGGTGCTCACGGTGGCGAGCCTGGTCCAGGCGGAGGGCCTGACGCACGACGACTTCCGCAAGATGGCCGAGGTCGTCTACAACCGGCTGAAGCCGAACAACACGATCACGAACCGGAAGCTCGAGTTCGACTCCGCGTTCAACTACCTCAAGAACCAGAGCAAGATCAAGATCGGTTCGAACGAGATCCGCACCAACCCGGATCCGTACAACACCTATTACCACCCCGGTCTGCCGCCCGGCCCCATCAGCAACCCCGGCGACGAGGCTCTGCGCGCGACACTCAGTCCCACGGGCGACGGCTGGATGTTCTTCATCTCGCTCGACGGCAAGAAGACCCAGTTCACCAAGACGGCGGCCGAGCACGAGAAGCTCAACGAGAAGTTCAAGGAACAGCATGGCCTCCAATGAGCGGCCGCACCGCGCCGCCGTCCTCGGCTCGCCCATCGCCCACTCGCTCTCCCCGGTCCTGCACCGGGCCGCGTACGCCGAACTCGGCCTCGACGACTGGTCGTACGGCCGGTTCGAGGTCGACGAGCAGGCGTTGCCCGGGTTCATCGAGGGGCTGGACGGGAGCTGGGCCGGGCTCTCGCTGACCATGCCGCTCAAGCGGGCCGTCATCCCGCTGCTCGACGGGGTCACCGACACCGCCGCCTCCGTCGAGGCCGTCAACACCGTGGTCCTCGGCGCGGACGGCCGCCGCACCGGCGACAACACCGACATCCCCGGCATGATCGCGGCCCTGCGCGAACGCGGCGTCGAGAAGGTCGAGTCCGCCGCGGTCCTCGGCGCCGGCGCCACCGCGTCCTCCGCGCTGGCAGCCCTGTCCGGCATCTGCGCCGGACCCGTCACCGCGTACGTCCGCAGCGCGGCCCGCGCCGACGAGATGCGCGGCTGGGGCGAACGGCTCGGCGTCGACATCCGTATCGCCGACTGGGCCGAGGCCGACCGGGCGCTCACCGCGCCCCTCGTCGTCGCGACCACCCCCGCAGGGGCGGCGGACGCGCTGGCCGGGGCCGTGCCGGAGTGCCCCGGCACGCTCTTCGACGTGCTGTACGAGCCGTGGCCGACCCGGCTCGCCTCCGCCTGGACCGACCAGGGTGGCGCAGTCGTCGGAGGTCTCGACCTCCTCGTGCACCAGGCGGTCCTCCAGGTCGAGCAGATGACGGGCCGCTCGCCCGCCCCGCTCGCCGCCATGCGCAAGGCCGGCGAAGAGGCGCTGGCCGCGCGCTGACGCCCGCCCGGCACCGCCCGAACCGTCCGTCTGCTGGACCGGCGGCGGGGCCGGGGCCCCGTCCGTGGGAGGATCGGGGGCGGCGGGCCAGGGCCGCGCACCCGGTCGCGCCGCTGGATTTTCAGGCGCGAGCATGAGGAGCACCGTTGAGCAGGTTGCGCTGGCTGACCGCGGGGGAGTCGCACGGCCCCGCACTGGTGGCGACGCTGGAGGGCCTTCCCGCCGGCGTCCCGGTCACCACGGAGATGGTGGCGGACGCGCTCGCCCGGCGGCGGCTCGGTTACGGCCGCGGTGCGCGGATGAAGTTCGAGCAGGACGAGGTCACCTTTCTCGGCGGTGTCCGGCACGGCCTCACCATGGGCTCCCCGGTCGCCGTCATGGTCGGCAACACCGAGTGGCCCAAGTGGGAGCAGGTCATGTCGGCCGACCCGGTCGACCCCCAGGTGCTGGCCGAGCAGGCCCGCAACGCCCCGCTGACCCGGCCCCGCCCCGGCCACGCCGACCTCGCCGGCATGCAGAAGTACGGCTTCGACGAGGCCCGCCCGGTCCTGGAGCGCGCCAGCGCCCGGGAGACCGCGGCCCGCGTCGCCCTCGGTGCCGTCGCCCGGTCCTACCTCAAGGAGACTGCGGGCATCGAGATCGTCAGCCACGTCGTGGAGCTGGCCGCCGCCAAGGCGCCGTACGGGGTCTACCCGGTCCCCTCCGACGTGGAGCGGCTCGACGCCGACCCGGTCCGCTGCCTCGACGCCGACGCGAGCAAGGCGATGGTCGCCGAGATCGACCAGGCCCACAAGGACGGCGACACCCTCGGCGGCGTCGTCGAGGTGCTGGCGTACGGCGTGCCCGTCGGCCTCGGCTCGCACGTCCACTGGGACCGCCGGCTCGACGCCCGCCTCGCCGGCGCGCTCATGGGCATCCAGGCCATCAAGGGCGTCGAGGTCGGCGACGGCTTCGACCTCGCCCGGGTGCCCGGGTCCAAGGCGCACGACGAGATCCTGGTGACCGAGGACGGCATCAAGCGCGCCTCCGGCCGGGCCGGCGGCACCGAGGGCGGCCTCACCACCGGTGAGCTGCTGCGCGTCCGCGCCGCCATGAAGCCGATCGCCACCGTGCCGCGCGCCCTGGCCACCGTCGACGTGGTGACCGGTGAGCCCGCTAAGGCCCACCACCAGCGCTCCGATGTCTGCGCCGTCCCGGCCGCCGGCATCGTCGCCGAGGCGATGGTCGCCCTGGTCCTGGCCGACGCCGTGGCGGAGAAGTTCGGCGGCGACAGCGTCACCGAGACCCGCCGCAACGTGACGTCGTACCTCGACCACCTCCAGATCCGATGACCGGACCCCTGGTCGTCCTGGTCGGCCCCATGGGCGTCGGCAAGTCCACGGTCGGCGAGCTGCTCGCCGGCCGGCTGGGCACCGGCTACCGGGACACCGACGCGGACGTCGTCGCGACGGCCGGCAAGCCCATCGCGGAGATCTTCTACGACGAGGGCGAGGACCACTTCCGCGCGCTGGAGCGGGCGGCCGTCCGGGCCGCCGTCGCGGAACACACCGGCGTCCTCTCGCTCGGCGGCGGGGCCGTCCTGGACGAGTCGACCCGCGCGCTGCTCGCCGGCCACCCGGTCGTCTACCTCTCGATGGACGTGGACGAGGCCGTCAAGCGGGTCGGGCTCAACACCGCCCGCCCGCTGCTCGCGGTCAACCCGCGCCGGCAGTGGCGCGAGCTGATGGAGGCCCGCCGGCACCTCTACACCGAGGTCGCCCGCACGGTCGTCGCCACCGACGAGCGCACACCCGAAGAGGTCGCCCAGGCGGTCCTCGACGCACTGGAGCTGCCGGACGGAGCCCCGTCCGGCCGGGAGAACACACCATGACCCAGCAGGCACCCACCCGCGTCCGCATCGCCGGCAGCGCGGGCACCGACCCGTACGAGGTACTGATCGGCCGGCAGCTCCTCGGCGAGCTGCCCGGGCTCATCGGTGAGCGGGCCAAGCGCGTCGCGGTCCTCCACCCCGAGGCGCTCGCCGAGACCGGCGAGGCGGTCCGCCAGGACCTCGCCGCCCAGGGCTACGAGGCCATCGCGATCCAGCTGCCCAACGCCGAGGAGGCCAAGACCGTCGAGGTCGCCGCCTACTGCTGGAAGGCGCTCGGCCAGACCGGCTTCACCCGCACCGACGTCATCGTCGGCGTCGGCGGCGGCGCCACCACCGACGTGGCGGGCTTCGTCGCCGCGTCCTGGCTGCGCGGAGTGCGCTGGATCGCCGTACCGACGACCGTGCTCGGCATGGTCGACGCGGCCGTCGGCGGCAAGACCGGCATCAACACCGCCGAGGGCAAGAACCTCGTCGGCGCCTTCCACCCGCCGGCCGGGGTCCTCTGCGACCTGGCCGCCCTGGACTCGCTGCCGGTCCACGACTACGTCTCGGGCATGGCCGAGATCATCAAGGCCGGTTTCATCGCCGACCCGGTGATCCTCGACCTGATCGAGGAGGACCCGCAGGCCGCCCGTACGCCCGCCGGACCGCACACCGCCGAGCTGATCGAGCGCTCGATCCGGGTCAAGGCCGAGGTCGTCTCCAGCGACCTCAAGGAGTCCGGGCTCCGCGAGATCCTGAACTACGGCCACACCCTGGGCCACGCGATCGAGAAGAACGAGCGCTACAAGTGGCGCCACGGCGCCGCCGTCTCCGTCGGCATGGTCTTCGCCGCCGAACTGGGCCGGCTGGCCGGCCGCCTGGACGACGCCACCGCCGACCGGCACCGCGCGATCCTGGAGTCCGTCGGGCTGCCGCTCACCTACCGGGGCGACCAGTGGCCGAAGCTCCTCGAGAACATGAAGGTCGACAAGAAGTCGCGCGGCGACCTGCTGCGCTTCATCGTCCTGGACGGCCTCGGCAAGCCCGCCGTCCTGGAGGGCCCCGACCCGGCCGTCCTGCTCGCCGCCTACGGGGAGGTCTCGGCATGACCCGCCGGGTCCTCGTGCTCAACGGCCCCAACCTCGGCCGCCTCGGCTCCCGCGAGCCCGACGTCTACGGCTCCACCTCGTACGCCGGGCTCGTGGAGGCGTGCCGCACCCTCGGCAAGGAGCTCGGCTTCGACGCCGACGTGCGCGAGACCAACGACGAGGGCGAGCTGATCCGCTGGCTCCACGAGGCCGCCGACGGATCGATTCCGGTCGTCATCAACCCGGGCGCCTTCACGCACTACTCGTACGGGATGCGGGACGCGGCCGCCCAGCGCACCGCCCCGCTGATCGAGGTGCACATCTCGAACCCGTACGCACGGGAGGAATTCCGCCACACCTCGGTGATCGCCCCGGTCGCCACCGGGACCGTGGCCGGATTCGGCATCGGCTCCTACCGTCTCGCCCTGCGCGCCCTGGCGGACGAACTCACCGACTGAGCAGGGCCCGTACAGGCCCGCGGGCACTCCAGACCCTCCCCGGCCGTTGTCCGAGCGGCGGCCGGGGAAGGTACGGTTGCCGTTGCACCAGCGCCAGTTGCCTGTACGAGACGGAGTTGCACCGGATGCAGCACGCAGTGGGGGCCCCGCTGCCTCCGCCCCAGGGTCCCGGAAACGGCCCCGTCGGCTGGCCGCCCCAGGCCCAGCACCCCGGCCCGCCGCACCAGCCCCCGGCCGGCCCGCCCGCCGGGCACCCCGGGCCGCCGCCGCCCGCGGGCCCGCCGCAGGGCCACGGCTGGAGCGGACCGGCGCCGCAGCAGGCCCCGGCCCCGGTCTCCCGCGAGACCACCGGGCACATCCAGCTGCCGCCCGGCAGACCCGTCCCGCTGCCCGCGCCGCCCGCCGAGCCCGGCACGGGCAACGCCACGCTCGCGGTGCTCCTCATCGGCCCGGCGGGCGCCGGCAAGACCACCGTGGCCCGGCTCTGGGCGGCCCGCCGCCGGGTGCCCACCGCCCATGTCAGCCTGGACGACGTCCGGGAGTGGGTCTGCTCCGGCTTCGCGGACCCGCAGGCCGGGTGGAACGACCAGTCGGAGGCCCAGTACCGCCTGGCCCGCCGCACCTGCGGCTTCGCCGCCCGCAACTTCCTGGCCAACGGGATCTCCTGCATCCTGGACGACGCGGTCTTCCCGGACCGGCCGGTCGTCGGCCTCGGCGGCTGGAAGCGGCACGTCGGCCCCGGACTGCTGCCCGTCGTGCTGCTGCCCGGCCTGGAGATCGTCCTGGAGCGCAACGCGGAGCGCAGCGGCAACCGCCGCCTCTCCGACGAGGAGGTCGCCCGCATCCACGGCCGGATGGCCGGCTGGTACGGCTCCGGGCTCCCGATCATCGACAACTCGACGTACGACGTGGAGACCACCGCCCGGGTCCTGGACGACATACTCGCCCGCTCCCTGGCCAGCCCCCCGTCCTGGTAGCCGGGCCGCCCGCCCCCGGTCGGATGCGCCCGCCGGGCGGGCGCGCCGCCGCGCTCGTACGCTCGACGCATGTCAGAGGTGTACGCCGTCCGACGCGGGCTGCTCCGCGACCGGTGCGCCGCAGTCGGATCCGCGGCCGCCCTGGTCTCCCGCCCCGCCAACGTCCGCTACCTGGCCGGGGGAGCGCCCCCGGGTGCCGTGCTGCTGCTCGGCCCCGGCGAGGACGTCCTGCTCTGCCCCCGGCCGCCCACCGGTGACCCGGCCGACGGGCGCACCGACGAACACGTACGGGTCGACGCGCTGCCGGTGGCGGGCGGGACCCCGTGGTCGCCGCCGCCGACCTGGCCGCGGCGGCCGGCGCGGAGTCGCTGGCCGTCGAGGAGCACGACCTGACGGTCGCCCGGCACCGGGCCATGGCCTCGGTCGCCCCCAGGCTGCGGCTGGCCGATCTGGGCGCGACGGTCGAGCAGTTGCGCATCGTCAAGGACGAGGAGGAGATCGGCTGCCTGCGGATCGCGGCCGAGATCACCGACCAGGCCCTGGGCGAACTCCTCGAATCGATCCTCGTCGGCCGCACCGAACGGCACCTGGCCCTGGAACTGGAACGCCGGCTCGTGGACCACGGCGCCGACGGCCCCGCCTTCGCGACCTCCGTCGCCACCGGCCCCAACTCCGGCCGGGGCCGCCACCGGCCCTCGGACCGGCGGGTCGAGGAAGGAGATTTCCTCTCGGTCTGCCTGGGCGCCAACTACCGCGGCTACCGCTGCGAGATCGGCCGGACCTTCGTCATCGGAACGGCGCCCGCCGACTGGCAGATCGAGCTGTACGAGCTGGTTTTCGCCGCTCAGCGGGCCGGCCGCGAGGCCCTGCTGCCCGGCGCCGAGTACCGCGACGTGGACCGGGCCGCCCGCCATCTCCTGGACTCCGCGGGCCACGGCGAGGGCCTGGCGCCCTACACCGGCCACGGGGTGGGGCTCGAAATCGACGAGGACCCGCAGCTGGCACCCGCGGCCATGGGTAAACTGGACGCTTGTGTGCCGGTCACCGTCGAACCGGGGGTCCACCTCCCGGGCCGGGGCGGGGTCCGGATCGATGACACGCTCGTCGTGCGCCCCGAGGCGGACGGCGGACCCGAGCTACTCACCATTACGACCAAGGAGCTGCTCGCGCTCTAGCGCGCGTACCTCGGTCGTTCCACCAGCTTCAGCCCAGGAGATTCCGCAACCGTGGCTTCCACGAACGACCTCAAGAACGGCATGGTGCTCAAGCTCGACGGGGGCCAGCTCTGGTCCGTAGTCGAGTTCCAGCACGTCAAGCCCGGCAAGGGCCCGGCCTTCGTGCGCACCAAGCTCAAGAACGTGCTCTCCGGCAAGGTCGTGGACAAGACCTTCAACGCAGGCATCAAGGTCGAGACGGCCACCGTCGACCGGCGCGACATGCAGTTCTCGTACATGGACGGCGACTACTTCGTCTTCATGGACATGGACACGTACGACCAGCTGATGGTCGACCGCAAGGCCGTCGGCGACACCGCCAACTTCCTGATCGAGGGCTTCACCGCCTCCGTCGCCCAGCACGACGGCGAGGTGCTGTACGTCGAGCTGCCGGCCGCCGTCGAGCTGAAGGTCCAGCACACGGACCCGGGCGTCCAGGGCGACCGCTCCACCGGCGGCACCAAGCCGGCCACCCTGGAGACCGGTTACGAGATCGGCGTCCCGCTCTTCATCACCACGGGTGAGACGATCAAGGTCGACACCCGCTCCGGCGAGTACATCAGCCGGGTGAACAAGTAGTCGTGGCTGCTCGCAACACGGCGCGCAAGCGCGCCTTCCAGATCCTCTTCGAGGCCGACCAGCGCGACGAGTCCGTGCTGACGGTCCTCGCGGACTGGGTACGGCACTCGCGGTCCGACACCCGCCAGCCGCCGGTCACCGAGTACACGATGGAGCTCGTGGAGGGGTACGCGCAGTACGCGGACCGCATCGACGACCTCATCGTCACCTACGCCGTGGACTGGGAGCTCGACCGCATGCCGGTCGCCGACCGGAACATCCTGCGGCTCGGTGCCTACGAGCTGATCTGGGTCGACGCGACCCCGGACGCGGTGGTCATCGACGAGGCGGTGCAGATCGCCAAGGAGTTCTCCACCGACGACTCCCCGTCCTTCGTGAACGGCCTGCTGGCCCGTTTCAAGGACCTCAAGCCGAATCTCCGCCGGGAGCAGTGACCCGGCGGCGTTCCGCCGACGAAGGGCCCATGGCTGACGCCGTGGGCCCTTCGGCATGTTCGCGCGAACCGCGTACGAGAAAAAGCCGGGCCCGGCGGGGCACCCGTGCGGGGCCCCGCCGAACCCGGCGGCACGTTTCTCCGAGGGGCTGCTCAGCCCTCGTCGTGGGCGACGGCGCGGCGCGCGTCCGCGTCGAGCACGCCCCAGCTGATCAGCTGCTCCGTCAGCACCGAAGGCGACTGGTCGTAGATCACGGCCAGCGTGCGCAGGTCGTCCTGGCGGATCGACAGCACCTTGCCGTTGTAGTCGCCGCGCTGGCTCTGGATCGTCGCCGCGTAACGCTGGAGGGGACCGGCCTTCTCCGGCGGTACGTGCGCCAGGCGCTCCAGCTGGAGGACCAGCTTCGGCGGCGGCTCGGCGGCACCGCCGGGCGTCGTGCCCGGCAGGAGCTCCTGGACCGGAACGCCGTAGAAGTCCGCCAGCTCGGCAAGGCGCTGCACGGTCACGGCACGGTCGCCGCGCTCGTACGAGCCGACCACGACGGCCTTCCAGCGGCCCTGGGACTTCTCCTCCACGCCGTGGAGGGAGAGGCCCTGC
The DNA here is from genome assembly GCF_026167665.1 of Streptomyces drozdowiczii. Taxonomy (NCBI): domain Bacteria; kingdom Bacillati; phylum Actinomycetota; class Actinomycetes; order Kitasatosporales; family Streptomycetaceae; genus Streptomyces; species Streptomyces drozdowiczii. The sequence goes on from NZ_CP098740.1 coordinate 5,850,222, forward strand.
TGGGTGCGGATGGCACGGAGCTTGGCCCCGAGCTGTTTTGCGTATTCGCTGGACATAAGGCTCCCCGGACGCTGGAACGTACGCGGCTGGGCCGCGTGGCTGGTAACTCACTGTGAGGTTACGCAGCGTTACTTGGTCGCGTCAAGCTGAGATGGTCCGTACCGGCTTTCCCCGGGGGTGCGGGCGAACTCCGGCAGGGGCCCTGGTATCGTGGACGACGCAATTTCGACGTCCTTTAAGGTCCGTCCCGTGAGGCGGAGAAGGAGGTCCGTTTCTTATGGACGCACAGCACGACGCCACCGGCAATGCGGCACGCCCCGTTCTGGAGGCTCCCGACATCGCCCGGGTCCTGACCCGCATCGCCCACGAGATCGTCGAACGCGCCAAGGGCGCCGACGACGTGGTGCTCCTCGGCATCCCGACCCGCGGGTCTTCCTCGCCCGCCGGCTCGCCGCCAAGCTCGAAGAGATCACCGGCCGCACGATGCCGGTCGGCTCCCTCGACACCACGATGTACCGCGACGACCTGAGGCTGCGTCCCGCGCGCGCCCTGGCCCGCACCGAGATCCCCGGTGACGACATCGAGGGCCGCCTGGTCGTCCTCGTGGACGACGTCCTGTTCTCCGGCCGCACGATCCGCGCCGCCCTCGACGCGCTCGGCGACCTCGGCCGGCCCCGCGCGGTGCAGCTCGCGGTCCTCGTGGACCGCGGCCACCGCGAACTGCCGATCCGCGCCGACTACGTCGGCAAGAACCTCCCCACGTCGCTGCGGGAGACGGTCAAGGTCCAGCTCGCCGAGGAGGACGGCCGCGACGCCGTGCTGCTCGGGGTCGAGCAGGCCGCCCCCGCGGTCGAGCGCTAGCTGCCCCTCCGTACGGCCGCCCGCCGTGCGGCGGCTTCCGCGCGCCCGCATGCCTGAAACCTCCAGCCACCCGGAGAACACCCAGATGAAGCGCCACCTCATCTCGGCCGCCGACCTCACCCGCGACGACGCCGTCCTGATCCTCGACACCGCCGAGGAGATGGCCAGGGTCGCGGACCGGCCGATCAAGAAGCTCCCGACCCTGCGCGGCCGGACCGTGGTCAACCTCTTCTTCGAGGACTCGACCCGTACCCGCATCTCCTTCGAGGCGGCCGCCAAGCGGCTGTCCGCCGACGTCATCAACTTCTCCGCGAAGGGCTCGTCCGTCTCCAAGGGCGAATCCCTCAAGGACACCGCCCTGACCCTGGAGGCGATGGGCGCCGACGCCGTCGTCATCCGGCACGGCGCCTCCGGAGCCCCGTACCGGCTGGCCACCTCCGGCTGGATCGACGGCGCCGTCGTCAACGCCGGCGACGGCACCCACGAGCACCCCACCCAGGCCCTGCTGGACGCCTTCACGATGCGCCGCAGGCTCGTCGGGGCCGACGCCGGGCTCGGCAAGGACCTCGACGGCCGCCGGATCACCATCGTCGGCGACATCCTGCACAGCCGGGTCGCCCGCTCCAACGTGCACCTGCTGAACACGCTCGGCGCCCACGTCACCCTCGTCGCCCCGCCCACCCTGGTCCCGGTCGGCGTCGAGCAGTGGCCCTGCGACGTCAGCTACGGCCTGGACGAGGTGCTGCCCCAGTCCGACGCCGTGATGATGCTCCGTGTGCAGCGCGAGCGGATGAACGCCGCCTACTTCCCGACCGAGCGCGAGTACTCGCGCCGCTACGGCCTGGACGGCGAGCGGATGGCCAAGATGCCCGAGCACGCCGTCGTCATGCACCCCGGACCCATGGTCCGCGGCATGGAGATCACCGCCGAGGTCGCCGACTCCGACCGCTGCACGGTCGTGGAGCAGGTCGCCAACGGCGTCTCCATCCGCATGGCCGTGCTCTACCTGCTGCTCGGCGGCTACGAGTCCGCAGCCCCCTCTTCCGCCCCCACCGCCGCCCGTACCGAGGAGAACAAGTAACCATGAGCAAGATCCTTATCCGCGGTGCGAAGGTACTCGGCGGCGACGCGCAGGACGTCCTCATCGACGGCGAGACCATCGCCGCCGTCGGCACCGGCCTCGACGCCGGCGACGCCACCGTGATCGAGGCGGCCGGACAGGTCCTGCTGCCCGGCCTGGTCGACCTCCACACCCACCTGCGCGAGCCCGGCCGCGAGGACTCCGAGACCGTCCTCACCGGCACCAGGGCCGCCGCGGCCGGCGGCTTCACCGCCGTCCACGCCATGGCCAACACCTTCCCCGTCGCCGACACCGCCGGTGTGGTCGAGCAGGTCTGGCGCCTCGGCAAGGAGTCCGGCTACTGCGACGTGCAGCCCGTCGGCGCCGTCACCGTCGGCCTGGAGGGCAAGCAGCTCGCCGAACTCGGCGCCATGCACGACTCCGCCGCCGGCGTGAAGGTCTTCTCCGACGACGGCAAGTGCGTGGACGACGCGGTCATCATGCGCCGCGCCCTGGAGTACGTGAAGGCGTTCGACGGCGTCGTCGCCCAGCACGCCCAGGAGCCCCGCCTCACCGAGGGCGCCCAGATGAACGAGGGCGTCGTCTCGGCCGAGCTGGGCCTCGGCGGCTGGCCCGCCGTCGCCGAGGAGTCGATCATCGCCCGCGACGTCCTGCTCGCCGCGCACGTCGGCTCCCGGGTCCACATCTGCCACCTGTCGACCGCGGGCTCCGTGGAGATCGTGCGCTGGGCCAAGTCCAAGGGCTGGAACGTCACCGCCGAGGTCACCCCGCACCACCTGCTCCTCACCGACGAGCTGGTCCGGTCCTACAACCCGGTCTACAAGGTGAACCCGCCGCTGCGCACCGAGGCCGACGTCATGGCCCTGCGCGAGGCGCTCGCCGACGGCACCATCGACTGCGTCGCCACCGACCACGCCCCGCACCCGCACGAGGACAAGGACTGCGAGTGGGCCGCGGCCGCCATGGGCATGGTGGGCCTGGAGACCGCGCTCTCCGTCGTCCAGCAGACGATGGTCGAGACCGGGCTGCTCGACTGGGCCGGCGTCGCCGACCGCATGTCGGCGCGCCCCGCGGCCATCGGACGGCTCGAAGGACACGGCCGCCCCGTCTCGGCCGGTGAGCCTGCCAACCTCACGCTGGTCGATCCGGCATACCGTGGAGAGGTGGACCCCGCGGGCTTCGCCTCCCGCAGCCGCAACACCCCGTACGAGGGGCGCGAGCTGCCGGGCCGAGTGACCCACACCTTCCTGCGGGGCCGTGCCACGGTCGTCGACGGGAAGCTCGCGTGACAACACAGACCCTGTACCAACTCGCCGCCGAGCAGAAGTCGGCGGAAGTGACCGACTGGTCCGCCCGGATCAGCTGGGTGATCGGACTCCTCGTCCTCGTCGCGTTCGTCTACTGGCTGATGCGCCAGGGCTGGAAGTGGCGCGGAAACCTCCAGTCCGACCTGCCCGCCCCGGCCACCGCGCCGGAGGGCTTCGCGGACTGCGAGAAGCTGCTCACCCTCTCCGGCCGCTACCACGCGTCGACCACGGCCGGGCAGTGGCTCGACCGGATCGTCGCCCACGGCCTCGGCACCCGCAGCCGCGTCGAGCTGACCCTCACCGCCGAGGGCCTGGACGTCGTACGACCCGGCGCCGCGGACTTCTTCGTCCCGGCCGCCGACCTGCGCGGCGCCCGCACCGAAAAGGCACTGGCGGGCAAGGTCCTGCCCGAGGGCGGACTCCTCGTCATCACCTGGGCGCTCGGCGACCGGCTGATCGACTCCGGATTCCGCTCCGACCACTCGGCCGAACACCCCGCCTGGGTCGACGCCGTCAACCACCTCACCAGCACTACGGAAGGCATCTCACGATGACGACCTCCACCCGGGGAGCCCAGGCTCCCGCCGTACTCGTCCTGGAGGACGGCCGCACCTTCCGCGGCCGCGCCTACGGGGCTGTGGGGGAGACCTTCGGCGAGGCGGTCTTCTCCACCGGCATGACCGGCTACCAGGAGACGCTGACCGACCCCTCGTACCACCGCCAGGTCGTCGTGATGACCGCCCCGCACGTCGGCAACACCGGCGTCAACGACGAGGACCCCGAGTCGAAGCGGATCTGGGTCTCCGGCTACGTCGTCCGCGACCCCGCCCGCACCCCCTCCAACTGGCGCTCCCGCCGCACCCTCGACGAGGAGCTGGCCACCCAGGGCGTCGTCGGCATCAGCGGCGTCGACACCCGCGCCCTCACCCGCCACCTGCGCGAGCGCGGCGCCATGCGCGTCGGCATCTTCTCCGGCGACGCGGTCACCGACGAGGCCGCGATGCTGGCCCGCGTCCAGGAGGCCCCCGAGATGAAGGGCGCCGACCTGTCCGCGGAGGTCGCCACCAAGGAGGCGTACGTCGTCCCCGCGATCGGCACCAGGAAGTTCACGGTCGCCGCGGTCGACCTCGGCATCAAGGGCATGACCCCGCACCGGATGGCCGAGCGCGGCATCGAGGTCCACGTCCTGCCCGCCACCGCCACCCTGGAGGAGATCTACGCGGTCGCCCCCGACGGCGTCTTCTTCTCCAACGGCCCCGGCGACCCGTCCACCGCCGACCACCCCGTCGCGCTGATGCAGGGCGTCCTGGAGCGGAAGACCCCGCTCTTCGGCATCTGCTTCGGCAACCAGATCCTGGGCCGCGCGCTCGGCTTCGGCACGTACAAGCTGAAGTACGGCCACCGCGGCATCAACCAGCCCGTGCAGGACCGCTCGACCGGCAAGGTCGAGGTCACCGCGCACAACCACGGCTTCGCCGTCGACGCCCCCCTCGACAAGGTCTCCGACACCGCCTACGGGCGCGCCGAGGTCTCCCACGTCTGCCTGAACGACCAGGTGGTCGAGGGCCTTCAGCTGCTCGACCGGCCGGCCTTCAGCGTCCAGTACCACCCCGAGGCGGCCGCCGGCCCGCACGACGCCGCGTACCTCTTCGACCGCTTCGTTTCCCTGATGGAGGGCCAGCGTGCCTAAGCGCTCCGATATCCAGTCCGTCCTGGTCATCGGCTCCGGCCCGATCGTCATCGGGCAGGCCGCCGAGTTCGACTACTCCGGCACCCAGGCGTGCCGCGTGCTCAAGGCCGAGGGCCTGCGCGTCATCCTGGTGAACTCCAACCCGGCGACGATCATGACCGACCCGGAGATCGCCGACGCCACCTACGTCGAGCCGATCACCCCCGAGTTCGTCGAGAAGATCATCGCCAAGGAGCGCCCCGACGCGCTGCTGCCCACCCTGGGCGGCCAGACCGCGCTGAACACCGCGATCTCCATGCACGAGAACGGTGTGCTGGAGAAGTACGGCGTCGAGCTCATCGGCGCCAACGTCGAGGCCATCAACAAGGGCGAGGACCGCGACCTCTTCAAGGGCGTCGTGGAGGCCGTCAAGGAGAAGATCGGCTACGGCGAGTCCGCCCGCTCGGTCATCTGCCACTCCATGGACGACGTCCTCGCCGGCGTCGACACGCTCGGCGGCTACCCCGTCGTCGTCCGCCCCTCCTTCACGATGGGCGGCGCCGGCTCCGGCTTCGCCCACGACGAGGAGGAGCTGCGCCGCATCGCCGGTCAGGGCCTCACGCTCTCCCCGACCACCGAGGTCCTGCTGGAGGAGTCCATCCTCGGCTGGAAGGAGTACGAGCTGGAGCTGATGCGCGACCGCAACGACAACGTCGTGGTCGTCTGCTCCATCGAGAACTTCGACCCGATGGGCGTCCACACCGGTGACTCGATCACCGTCGCCCCGGCGATGACGCTCACCGACCGCGAGTACCAGCGGCTGCGCGACATCGGCATCGCGATCATCCGCGAGGTCGGCGTCGACACCGGCGGCTGCAACATCCAGTTCGCGATCGACCCCGCCGACGGGCGCGTCATCGTCATCGAGATGAACCCGCGCGTCTCCCGCTCCTCGGCGCTCGCCTCCAAGGCCACCGGCTTCCCGATCGCCAAGATCGCCGCCAAGCTGGCCGTCGGCTACACGCTGGACGAGATCCCGAACGACATCACCGAGAAGACCCCGGCCTCCTTCGAGCCGACCCTCGACTACGTCGTCGTCAAGGCCCCGCGGTTCGCCTTCGAGAAGTTCCCCTCCGCCGACTCCACCCTCACCACCACCATGAAGTCGGTGGGCGAGGCCATGGCGATCGGCCGGAACTTCACCGAGGCCCTCCAGAAGGCGCTGCGCTCCCTGGAGAAGAAGGGCTCGCAGTTCACCTTCACCGGCGACCCCGGCGACAAGGCCGAGCTGCTGGCCGAGGCGGTCCGCCCGACCGACGGCCGCATCAACGCCGTCATGCAGGCGATCCGGGCCGGCGCCACCCAGGAGGAGGTCTTCGACGCCACGAAGATCGACCCCTGGTTCGTGGACCAGCTCTTCCTGATCAAGGAGATCGCCGACGAGCTGGCCGCCGCCGACAAGCTCGGCCCCGAGCTGCTGGCCGAGGCCAAGCGGCACGGCTTCTCGGACGTCCAGATCGCCGAGATCCGCGACCTGCGCGAGGACGTCGTCCGCGAGGTCCGCCACGCGCTCGGCATCCGCCCGGTCTACAAGACCGTCGACACCTGCGCCGCCGAGTTCGCCGCGAAGACCCCGTACTTCTACTCCTCGTACGACGAGGAGACCGAGGTCGCGCCCCGCACCCGGCCCGCGGTGATCATCCTGGGCTCCGGCCCCAACCGCATCGGCCAGGGCATCGAGTTCGACTACTCCTGCGTCCACGCCTCCTTCGCGCTCAGCGACGCCGGCTACGAGACCGTGATGGTCAACTGCAACCCGGAGACGGTCTCCACCGACTACGACACCTCCGACCGCCTGTACTTCGAGCCGCTGACGCTGGAAGACGTGCTGGAGATCGTGCACGCGGAGTCCCTGGCGGGCCCGATCGCGGGCGTCGTCGTCCAGCTCGGCGGCCAGACCCCGCTGGGCCTGTCGCAGGCGCTCAAGGACAACGGCGTGCCCGTCGTCGGCACCTCCCCGGAGGCGATCCACGCCGCCGAGGACCGCGGCGCCTTCGGCCGCGTCCTGGCCGAGGCCGGCCTGCCCGCCCCCAAGCACGGCACCGCCACCACCTTCGCCGCGGCCAAGGAGATCGCCGACGAGATCGGCTACCCCGTCCTCGTACGCCCGTCGTACGTGCTCGGCGGGCGCGGCATGGAGATCGTGTACGACGAGACCCGGCTCTCCGCGTACATCGCCGAGTCCACCGAGATCAGCCCCACCCGGCCGGTCCTGGTCGACCGCTTCCTCGACGACGCCATCGAGATCGACGTCGACGCCCTCTACGACGGCACCGAGCTGTACCTCGGCGGCGTCATGGAGCACATCGAGGAGGCCGGCATCCACTCCGGCGACTCCGCCTGCGCGCTGCCCCCGATCACCCTCGGCGGCCACGACGTCAAGCGGCTGCGCGCCTCCACGGAGGCCATCGCCAAGGGCGTCGGCGTCCGCGGCCTGATCAACATCCAGTTCGCGCTCTCCGGCGACATCCTCTACGTCCTGGAGGCCAACCCGCGCGCCTCCCGGACCGTGCCCTTCACCTCGAAGGCGACCGCGGTCCCGCTGGCCAAGGCCGCCGCCCGGATCTCGCTGGGCGCGACCGTCGCCGAGCTGCGCGAGGAGGGCCTGCTGCCGAAGACCGGCGACGGCGGCACGCTGCCGCTGGACGCGCCGATCTCCGTCAAGGAGGCCGTCATGCCGTGGTCGCGGTTCCGCGACATCCACGGCCGGGGCGTCGACACCATCCTCGGCCCGGAGATGCGCTCCACCGGCGAGGTCATGGGCATCGACTCGGTCTTCGGCACCGCGTACGCCAAGTCGCAGGCCGGCGCCTACGGGCCGCTGCCCACCAAGGGCCGCGCCTTCATCTCGGTCGCCAACCGCGACAAGCGCTCGATGATCTTCCCGGCCCGCGAGCTGGTCGCCCACGGCTTCGAGCTGCTGGCCACCTCCGGCACCGCCGAGGTCCTCAAGCGCAACGGCATCAACGCCACGGTCGTGCGCAAGCAGTCCGAGGGCGAGGGCCCGAACGGCGAGCCCACCATCGTCAAGCTGATCCACGAGGGCGGTGTCGACCTCATCGTCAACACCCCGTACGGGACCGGCGGCCGGCTCGACGGCTACGAGATCCGCACCGCGGCCGTCGCCCGCTCCGTGCCCTGCCTCACCACGGTCCAGGCGCTCGCCGCGGCCGTCCAGGGCATCGACGCCCTCAACGGCGGGGACGTCGGCGTCCGTTCCCTCCAGGAACACGCGGAACACTTGACCGCGGCCCGCGACTAGGCAGCCCACAGGGGGACACCGGAAACGGTGTCCCCCTCTTCATGAGGACCGTGACACCTGATGTACAAGTTCTTCTTCCAGCTGGTCTTCAAGCGCATGGACCCCGAGCGCGCCCACTACCTGGCCTTCCGCTGGATCCGCCTCGCCGCCCGCGTCCCCGTGCTGCGCACCTTCCTGGCCGCCGCCCTCGCCCCCCGGTACAAGGAGCTGCGCACCGAGGCCCTGGGCCTGCGGATGCACGGCCCCTTCGGGCTCGCCGCCGGCTTCGACAAGAACGCGGTCGCGATCGACGGCATGGCGATGCTCGGCTTCGACCACGTCGAGATCGGCACCGTCACCGGCGAACCGCAGCCCGGCAACCCGAAGCAGCGGCTGTTCCGCCTGGTCGCGGACCGCGCGCTGATCAACCGCATGGGCTTCAACAACGAGGGCTCGGCCGCCGTCGCCGCCCGCCTCGCCGCCCGCAACCCGGTCTTCCGCACCACCGTCGGCGTCAACATCGGCAAGACCAAGGTCGTCCCCGAGGCCGACGCCGCCGCCGACTACGTGAAGTCCACCGAGCGCCTGGCCGCCCACGCCGACTACCTCGTCGTCAACGTCTCCTCGCCCAACACCCCCGGCCTGCGCAACCTCCAGGCCACCGAGTCGCTGCGCCCGCTGCTCACCGCCGTGCGCGAGGCCGCCGACCGCACCGTCACCCACCGCCGCGTCCCGCTGCTCGTCAAGATCGCCCCGGACCTCGCGGACGAGGACGTCGACGCGGTCGCCGACCTGGCCGTCGAGCTGGGCCTGGACGGCATCATCGCCACCAACACCACCATCGCCCGCGAGGGCCTGGGCCTGAAGTCCCCGGCGGCCCTGGTGAAGGAGACCGGCGGCCTGTCCGGCGCCCCCTCAAGGAACGCTCCCTGGAGGTCCTGAGCCGCCTGTACCGGCGCGTGGGGGACCGGGTCACCCTGGTGGGCGTCGGCGGCGTCGAGAACGCCGAGGACGCCTGGCAGCGCATCCTGGCGGGCGCCACCCTCGTCCAGGGCTACAGCGCCTTCATCTACGAGGGCCCGTTCTACGCCCGCGCGATCCACAAGGGCCTGGCCGCGCGCCTGGCCGCCTCCCCGTACGCCACGCTCGCCGACGCCGTCGGCGCGGAATCCCGGAAGGCAGCGAAATGACCCTGGAACCCTTCGGCGCCCGGCTGCGCCACGCCATGGACACCCGAGGCCCGCTCTGCGTCGGCATCGACCCGCACGCCTCGCTGCTCACCGCCTGGGGCCTCAGCGACGACATCGCGGGCCTGGAGCGCTTCACCCGTACGGTCGTCGAGGCGCTGGCCGACCGGGTCGCCGTGCTCAAGCCGCAGTCCGCGTTCTTCGAGCGGTTCGGCTCGCGCGGCATCGCCGTCCTGGAGAAGGCCGTCGAGGAGGCCCGCGCGGCCGGCGCCCTGGTCCTGATGGACGCCAAGCGCGGCGACATCGGCTCGACCATGGGCGCCTACGCGGCGACCTACCTGGACAAGGACTCGCCGCTGTTCTCGGACGCGGTCACCGTCTCGCCGTACCTCGGCTTCGGCTCGCTGCGGCCCGCGCTCGACGCGGCGGCGGTCTCCGGCGCCGGCGTCTTCGTCCTCGCGCTGACCTCCAACCCGGAGGGCGCCGAGGTGCAGCGCGCCACGGCCGCCGACGGCCGTCCGCTGGCCCAGCTGATGCTCGACCACATGGCCGCCGAGAACGCGGGCGCCGAACCGCTCGGCTCGGTCGGCGCGGTCGTCGGCGCCACGCTGGGCGACGCGGGCGTGGACCTCGCGATCAACGGACCGCTGCTCGCCCCGGGCATCGGCGCGCAGGGGGCGACCCCGGCGGATCTGCCGGGCGTCTTCGGCGACGCGGTCGGCAATGTGGTGCCCAGCGTGAGCCGGGGCGTGCTGCGCCGCGGTCCGGACGTGGCGGGGCTGCGCGGGGCCGCGGAACGGTTCGCGGACGAGGTCCGCGCGGCCGTCGCGGCCCGCTGACGCCGACATGTCTACCGTGTGTTGACGGAACCCTGACGAAAAAACTCGGTGGTTATGCCTGAAAAGTCCTGGTCGGCAGAGGCTGACCAGGACTTTTCGTCTGTTCTCGCTGACTCCGGCGGCCTTGGCCGCTAGTCTCCGTCGAGAGCCGACGCGCACGGGGTGTTCGCGGCTCAGCAGGTGAGGGGCGATCCCGCCGCCTCACCGGTCCGTATCCGACAGATCGACATCCGAGGTGACGTAGGCGTGGCTCTTCCGCCCCTTACCCCTGAACAGCGCGCAGCCGCGCTCGAAAAGGCCGCCGCGGCTCGCCGGGAGCGGGCCGAGGTCAAGAATCGACTCAAGCACTCCGGCGCCTCCCTCCACGAGGTCATCAAGTCGGGCCAGGAGAACGACGTCATCGGCAAGATGAAGGTCTCCGCCCTGCTGGAGTCCCTGCCCGGTGTGGGCAAGGTCCGTGCCAAGCAGATCATGGAGCGGCTCGGCATCTCCGAGAGCCGTCGTGTGCGCGGTCTTGGCTCCAACCAGATCGCATCCCTGGAGCGCGAGTTCGGCGGCACCGCCGCCTGAGTTCTCAGGCACCCCTGAGAACCTGGATAATCGCTCCATGGCTGCAACATCCCGGGGGACGTCCCCCGTACCCCGGACGTACGTCCGCGGCTGACCGTGCTCTCCGGCCCCTCGGGGGTCGGCAAGAGCACGGTCGTCGCGCATATGCGCAAGGTCCACCCCGAGGTGTGGCTCTCGGTGTCGGCGACGACCCGCAAGCCCCGCCCCGGCGAACGCAACGGCGTCCACTACTTCTTCGTGGACGACGAGGAGTTCGACAAGCTGATCGCCAACGGTGAGCTGCTGGAGTGGGCCGAGTTCGCCGGCAACCGCTACGGCACGCCGCGCCGCGCCGTGCAGGAGCGGCTGGAGGCGGGGGAGCCGGTGCTCCTGGAGATCGACCTCCAGGGCGCCCGGCTGGTCCGCCAGTCCATGGCCGACGCCCAGCTGGTCTTCCTCGCCCCGCCGAGCTGGGAGGAGCTGGTCCGCCGGCTCACCGGCCGGGGACCGAGGCGCCCGAGGTGATCGAGCGCCGGCTCGGCGCCGCCAAGGTGGAACTGGCGGCCGAGGCGGAGTTCGATACGACGCTCGTCAACACCTCCGTCGAGGACGTGGCGCGTGAGCTGCTAGCCTTGATGCTGGAGGCTTCCGGCCACCGCGCTGCCGGCGAGTGAAACACCGGCAGCGGGGGCCCGGCACCAAGGCCCCTGACTGTCAAAGAATTCTTTGATCTTCATCCCCTTCGGAAGGCAGAGCGTGTCCTCTTCCATCACCACGCCCGAGGGCATCATCAACCCGCCGATTGATGAGCTCCTCGAAGCAACCGACTCGAAGTACAGCCTCGTGATCTACGCCGCCAAGCGCGCGCGCCAGATCAACGCGTACTACTCGCAGCTCGGTGAGGGCCTCCTCGAGTACGTCGGTCCGCTCGTCGACACCCACGTCCACGAGAAGCCGCTCTCGATCGCGCTCCGCGAGATCAACGCGGGCCTGCTCACGTCCGAGGCCATCGAGGGCCCCGCGCAGTAAGCAGCGACGACGCACCGTTTCACCTCGGGCCCGGCGGATCATCCGCCGGGCCCGAGGTGTGTCCGGGGCGACCGTCCGGGGCGGGTACCCGTGAGGCAGCATGGAGGCGTACGCAACCGAGTGCGGGGAGACGCAGTGGACAAGCCGAAGGTCGTTCTGGGGGTCAGCGGCGGCATCGCCGCGTACAAGGCGTGCGAGCTGCTGCGCCGGCTGACCGAGTCCGGCCACGACGTACGGGTCGTCCCCACCGCGTCCGCCCTCCACTTCGTCGGCGCCGCCACCTGGTCGGCGCTCTCCGGCCACCCCGTCTCCACCGAGGTCTGGAACGACGTCCACGAGGTCCCGCACGTCCGGATCGGGCAGCACGCCGACCTCGTCGTCGTCGCCCCCGCCACCGCCGACATGCTCGCCAAGGCCGCCCACGGCCTCGCCGACGACCTGCTCACCAACACCCTGCTCACCGCCCGCTGTCCGGTCGTCTTCGCCCCGGCCATGCACACCGAGATGTGGGAGCACCCGGCCACCCAGGAGAACGTCGCGACGCTGCGCCGCCGGGGCGCCGTCGTCATCGAGCCCGCCGTCGGCCGCCTCACCGGCGTCGACACCGGCAAGGGCCGGCTCCCCGACCCGGGCGAGATCTACGAGGTCTGCCGCCGGGTCCTCGCCCGGGGCACGGCCGCCCCCGACCTCGCGGGCCGGCACGTGGTGATCAGCGCCGGCGGTACGAGGGAACCCCTCGATCCGGTCCGCTACCTCGGCAACCGCTCCTCCGGCAAGCAGGGCTACGCCCTCGCCCGCACCGCCGTCGCGCGCGGCGCCCGGGTCACCCTGGTCGAGGCCAACACCGGGCTGCCCGACCCGTCCGGCGCCGACGTCGTCCGCGCCGGCACCGCGACGCAGCTGCGCGAGGCCGTGCTGAAGGCGGCCCGGGACGCCGACGTCGTGGTCATGGCCGCCGCCGTCGCCGACTTCCGGCCCGCCGAGTACGCCACCGGCAAGATCAAGAAGAAGGACGGCCAGGAGCCCGCCCCGATCGCGCTCGTCCGCAACCCGGACATCCTGGCCGAGGTCTCCGCCGAGCGCGCCACGCCCGGGCAGATCGTCGTCGGATTCGCCGCCGAGACCGACGACGTCCTGGCCAACGGCCGCCAGAAGCTGCGCCGCAAGGGCTGCGACCTGCTCGTGGTCAACGAGGTCGGGGAGCGCAAGACCTTCGGCTCCGAGGAGAACGAGGCCGTGGTGCTCGGAGCCGACGGCACCGAGACCCCCGTCCCGTACGGGCCCAAGGAGGCCCTGGCCGACACGGTGTGGGACCTCGTCGCGGCGCGCCTCGGATGAATTCCAGGTGACACGCCGGGGCCGGGAGCGCCCCCGCGACACGGTCGGGGGCCTTGTGGCAGCGGGCTTCCGGGGGCTTCCGGCCCTGGTGGAACGCGTCACAGGGCGGCCAAAGGGCGAGACACGTTGTCCGACCGACGGAGCCGACCGATAAACTGCTCCCTGGACCGTGCCGGGCGCAGCTCCCGGACCGTCCGGCCAATGATCAGCCAGCAGCCGCTGCAACCTCAGGGAGCGATGTGTCCCGCCGTCTCTTCACCTCGGAGTCCGTGACCGAGGGCCACCCCGACAAGATCGCCGACCAGATCAGCGACACCATTCTCGACGCGCTCCTGCGCGAGGACCCGTCCTCCCGCGTCGCCGTCGAGACCCTGATCACCACCGGTCTCGTGCACGTCGCGGGTGAGGTCACGACCAAGGCGTACGCCGACATTCCGACGCTGGTCCGCAACAAGGTCCTGGAGATCGGCTACGACTCCTCGAAGAAGGGCTTCGACGGCGCCTCCTGCGGCGTCTCGGTGTCCATCGGGGCCCAGTCCCCGGACATCGCCCAGGGCGTCGACACCGCGTACGAGAAGCGGGTCGAGGGCGACGAGGACGAGCTCGACAAGCAGGGCGCCGGCGACCAGGGCCTGATGTTCGGCTACGCCTGCGACGAGACCCCCGAGCTCATGCCGCTGCCGATCTTCCTCGCGCACCGGCTCTCCCGCCGGCTGTCCGAGGTCCGAAAGAACGGGACCATCCCGTACCTGCGCCCCGACGGCAAGACCCAGGTCACCATCGAGTACGACGGCGACAAGGCCGTCCGCCTCGACACCGTCGTCGTCTCCTCGCAGCACGCCAGCGACATCGACCTCGACTCGCTGCTCGCGCCCGACATCCGCGAGTTCGTGGTCGAGCACGTCCTGAACCAGCTCATCGAAGACGGCATCAAGCTCGACACCGAGGGCTACCGCCTCCTGGTCAACCCGACCGGCCGCTTCGAGATCGGCGGCCCGATGGGCGACGCCGGCCTCACCGGCCGCAAGATCATCATCGACACCTACGGGGGCATGGCCCGCCACGGCGGCGGCGCCTTCTCCGGCAAGGACCCGTCGAAGGTGGACCGCTCGGCCGCCTACGCCATGCGCTGGGTCGCCAAGAACGTCGTCGCCGCGGGCCTCGCCGCCCGCTGCGAGGTCCAGGTCGCCTACGCGATCGGCAAGGCCGAGCCGGTGGGCCTCTTCGTGGAGACCTTCGGCACCGCCGCGGTCGAGACCGAGAAGATCGAGCACGCCATCGGCGAGGTCTTCGACCTCCGCCCGGCCGCGATCATCCGCGACCTCGACCTGCTGCGCCCGATCTACGCCCAGACCGCCGCGTACGGTCACTTCGGCCGCGAGCTGCCCGACTTCACCTGGGAGCGCACGGACCGGGTGGACGCGCTGCGCGCCGCCGCCGGTCTGTAAGGACGGCCCAGGCAGTTTCCCGCCGGAGCCCGGACGCCGTTGCGGTGTCCGGGCTCCGGCGTTGCGGTGCCCGGGGGTTACGGGGCAGGGCGGCGCCGTTGTCCGAGGCGTCTGGTAGGGATGGAGCTGTGAGCAGCGAGAACGAGCGGTCCGACGAGCCCGGGGCGGGGGCGCCGGAACAGCTTGCGCTGATCCGGGAGGCCGTCCGCCGGGCCGATGTGCCGCGCGCCAAACCGCGCACCTGGCGCGGCGCCGCCCTCGCCAAGGAGCTGCCCGTGGCCCGCGTCCTCGTCAACAAGGGCGCGCTCCACCTCGACCAGTACTTCGACTACGCCGTCCCCGAGGAGCTGGACGCCGACGCACAGCCCGGGGTGCGCGTCCGGGTCCGCTTCGGCGCCGGGGGCCGCCAGGTGCGCGGCGGCCGGCGCGAGGGCGGCGGGCTCGTGGACGGCTTCCTCGTCGAGCGGCTGGCCGAGTCCGATTACAACGGGGCGCTCGCCGCGCTCGCCTCCGTCGTCTCGCCCGAGCCCGTCCTCGGCCCCGGCCTCCTCGCCCTCGCCCGCGCCGTCGCCGACCGGTACGCGGGCAGCCTCGCCGACGTCCTCCAGCTCGCCGTCCCCCGCGCAACGCGCAGGCCGAGTCCAAGCCGTCACCCGCGCCGCTGCCCGCCCCCGCGCCCCCCGCCCCCGGGAGCTGGGAGCGGTACGCGCAGGGGCCCGCGTTCCTCTCCGCGCTGGCGGGCGGTGGCGCCCCCCGGGCCGTCTGGACCGCGCTCCCCGGACCGCACTGGCCCGCCGAGATCGCCACGGCCGTCGCCGCGACCCTGTCCTCCGGGCGCGGCGCCCTCGTCGTCGTCCCCGACGGGCGGACCGCCGCCCGGGTCGACGCCGCGCTCACCGCCCTGCTCGGCGAGGGGCGGCACGCGCTGCTCACCGCCGGCTCCGGGCCCGGGAAGCGCTACCGGGAATGGCTCGCCGTGCGGCGCGGCTCCGTCCGGGCCGTCGTGGGGACCAGGGCGGCGATGTTCGCGCCCGTCGCCGACCTCGGGCTCGTCGTCGTCTGGGACGACGGGGACTCCAGCCACAGCGACGACCGCGCCCCCTTCCCGCACGTCCGCGAGGTCCTGGAGCTGCGGGCCACGCACGGGCGGTGCGCCTTCCTGCTCGGCTCCGTCAGCTGCACCGTGGAGGCCGCGCAGCTCGTGGAGAGCGGGTGGGCGCTGCCGCTGCGCGCCGACCGGGAGCAGGTGCGGGTGGCGGCGCCCGTCATCCGCACCGTGGGCGACGGCGAGCTCGCGCGGGACGGGGCGGCCCGGACCGCCCGGCTGCCCAGCCTCGCCTGGCAGACCGTCCGGGACGGGCTGCGCACCGGTCCGGTGCTGGTCCAGGTGCCCCGGCGCGGTTACGCCCCCCGGCTCGCCTGCGAGCGCTGCCGGGAGCCCGCCCGGTGCCGGCAGTGCGCGGGGCCGCTGGAGGCGCCGGACCAGCAGGACCTGAACTGCGCGTGGTGCGGGCGGGCCGAGACGTCCTGGCACTGCGTGGCCTGCGGCGGGCGGCGGCTGCGCGCCCAGATCGTGGGGGCCCGGCGCACGGCGGAGGAGCTGGGCCGGGCGTTCCCGGCGGTGCCGGTGCGGACGTCCGGGCGCGACCACGTCCTCGACTCGGTGCCGGACCAGCCCGCGCTGGTTGTCAGCACGCCGGGCGCCGAGCCGGTCGCCGAGGGCGGATACGCGGCGGCGCTCCTGCTCGACGGCTGGGCGATGGTCGGGCGGCCCGACCTGCGCGCCGGGGAGGAGGCGCTGCGCCGGTGGACGGCGGCAGCGGCGCTGGTCCGGGGGCGGCCGGAGGGCGGCACGGTGGTCGTCGTCGCCGAGCCGACGCTGCGGCCGGTGCAGGCGCTGGTCCGGTGGGACCCGGTCGGGCACGCCCGGCGGGAGCTGGCGGAGCGGGCGGAGCTGGGCTTTCCGCCGGTGTCCCGGATGGCGTCGGTGACGGGGGAGCCGGAGGCGCTGGCCGCGTTCTTCGCGGTGGCGCGGTTGCCTTCGGACGCGGAGGTGCTGGGACCCGTGCCGGTGCCGGCCGCGGAGCCGGGGCGGCCCCGGCGGGCGTTCGAGGCGCCTGCGGGGAGGTCTGGGAGCGGGCGTTGGTGCGGGTGCCGCCCGGGAGCGGGGCGGCGTTGGCCGCGGCGTTGCGCGCTGCGCGCGTGGAGCGGGGTGGGGGGCGGTGCGGGTGCGGGTGGATCCGGTGGACATCGGCTGAGGTCTTTGTCCTCAAGCGCCGGACGGGCTTGATGTGCCGACGGGCTCGGTTTTGTGCGGGCGCGTCTCGGCCGGGGTCTTGTCCTCAAGCGCCCGGGCTGGATTTTCCGCGTGATTTCGCCGCCCCTCGTGGGTGCGAGGGGCGGCGAAACTCAGCCCTGGTCAGCCGTTGCGGGGGCCCGGGAACGGGTTGGGGCGGTCCGTCGGGGGTTGGGGGGCCCGGGCCGCGGGGACCGTGGGGGTGCGTTGGGGGACCACCTCCGCGGGCTCCGGGGACGTGGGCTGCGGGGCGGTGCGGCGGGAGCCGTAGCGGCGGTGTACGGCCTGCTTGGTGACCCCGAGCGCGGAGCCCACCGCGTCCCAGGAGAAGCCCAGTGAGCGGTCGAAGTCCACGGCCGCCGTGACCAGGGTCTCGACGCTGTCCCGCAGTTCCTGGGCCAGTCTCACGGTGGGGGCCGGGGCCCTGCCGTATACGACGAAGCCCGCGGAGGGGCCGGTGCGGCGCGGACGGTAGACGTTGCCCAGCTGTGCGGTGAGCGTGCGCAGTGCGTCCACCTGCCGCCGGACCCGCTCGATGTCCCGCACCAGGAGATGCAGGCTGGCCCGCGCTTGGGCGTCGTGGGTTGCGTGGTCGGCCATGAAGAAGCCTCTCGAACCGGCGTTGAAAGGGATCGGGCCGCACCAGGGCGGCTCGCTTCGGTCAATCTCTCTTGACCAACGCCGCACCGGGGGATCTGGTCACGCTCGGGGGGCGTATGCGCACCAGCGAGGGGCGCGCGACTGTGCGTACGCCCCCCGGCCCGCCGCCCCATAGACTTGTGCGTTGCTCGTCACCGTAACGTTTCGGCCTGAGAGTCCGGCCTGAGAGGCAGTCAGCCACCCATGAAGCTCGTCTTCGCCGGCACCCCCGAGGTAGCCGTCCCCGCACTCGACGCCCTGATCGCCTCCGGCCGGCACGAGGTGGCCGCCGTCGTGACCCGGCCCGACGCGCCCGCGGGGCGTGGCCGGCGGCTGGTGGCCAGCCCGGTCGCCGAGCGCGCCGAGGAGGCCGGGATCGAGGTGCTGAAGCCCGCCAGGCCCCGGGACGAGGACTTCCTCGCGCGGCTGCGGGAGATCGCGCCGGACTGCTGCCCGGTCGTCGCGTACGGTGCGCTGCTGCCGAAGGCGGCCCTCGACATCCCGGCGAAGGGCTGGGTCAACCTGCACTTCTCGCTGCTGCCCGCCTGGCGCGGCGCCGCCCCGGTGCAGCACGCGGTGATGTCCGGCGACGAGGTGACGGGGGCGTCCACCTTCCTGATCGAGGAGGGCCTCGACTCCGGGCCCGTCTACGGCGTCCTGACCGAGGAGGTCCGCCCGACCGACACCAGCGGCGACCTGCTGACCCGGCTGGCGTTCGCCGGCTCCGGGCTGCTGGCCGCCACCATGGACGGCATCGAGGACGGCACCCTGCACGCCGTGCCGCAGCCCGCCGACGGGGTCACCCTCGCGCCGAAGATCACCGTCGAGGACGCCCAGGTCCAGTGGTCCGCGCCCGCCCTCCGCGTCGACCGGGTCATCCGCGCCTGCACCCCCGCCCCCGGCGCCTGGACGCTGTTCCGGGGCGAGCGTCTGAAGCTCGTCCAGGCCACCCCCGCAGTCGACCGGTCCGAGCTGGCGCCCGGTGAGCTGTCGGTCGGCAAGAACAACGTGTTCGTCGGCACCGGGTCGCACGCGGTCGAGCTGCTGTGGGTGCAGCCGCAGGGCAAGAAGCCGATGCGCGCCGCCGACTGGGCGCGCGGGGTGCGCATCGTCCCCGGCGAGCTGGTCGGGAGCTGATCCCCCGGGGCGGGGACGTAGGCTGGGAGGGTTCGTCCTCTCATCTCCAGCGGAGCACCTTTCACCGTGAACGACCAGCCGCGTCGCCGTCCCGCCAAGCCGCACCGCCGTCCCCAGAAGGACCCGGTCCGCTTCCTCGCCTTCGAGGTCCTGCGGGCCGTGGACGAGCGCGACGCGTACGCGAACCTCGTCCTGCCCCCGCTGCTGAAGAAGGCCAGGGCCAAGGGCGACTTCGACCACCGCGACGCCGCCCTGGCGACCGAGCTGGTCTACGGGACGCTGCGCCGCCAGGGGACGTACGACGCGATCGTCGCCGCCTGCATCGACCGGCCGCTGCGCGAGGTCGACCCGCCGGTCCTGGACGTGCTCAACATGGGCGTGCACCAGCTCCTCGGCACCCGTATCCCGACCCACGCGGCGGTCTCCGCGAGCGTGGAGCTGGCCCGGGTGGTGCTGGGGGAGGGGCGCGCCAAGTTCGTCAACGCCGTCCTGCGCAAGGTGTCCGCCGACGACCTCGACGGCTGGGTCGCGAAGGTGGCCCCGGCCTACGAGGACGACGCCGAGGACCACCTCGCGGTCGTCCACTCGCACCCGCGCTGGATCGTCTCCGCGCTCTGGGACGCGCTCGGCGGCGGCCGCGCCGGGATCGAGGACCTGCTCGACGCGGACAACGAGCGCCCCGAGGTCACCCTCGTCGCCCGCCCCGGCCGGTCCACCACGGACGAACTCACCGAGGAGCTGGGCGCGGACAACTCGCTCCCGGGCCGCTGGTCGCCCTACGCCGTGCGGATGGCCGAGGGCGGCGAGCCCGGCGCCCTGACCGCCGTGCGCGAGGGCCGGGCCGGGGTCCAGGACGAGGGCAGCCAGCTCGTCGCCGCCGCCCTGGCCAACGCCCCGCTGGAGGGCGGCGACGCCCGCTGGCTGGACGGCTGCGCGGGCCCCGGCGGCAAGGCCGCTCTGCTCGCCGCCCTCGCCGCCGACCGCGGCGCCGCCCTGCTCGCCGCCGAGAAGCAGCCGCACCGCGCCCGCCTCGTGGAACGCGCGCTGGCCGGCAACCCCGGCCCCTACCAGGTGATCACCGCCGACGGCACCCGCCCGCCCTGGCTCCCCGGCAGCTTCGACCGGGTCCTGGTGGACGTGCCGTGCTCCGGGCTCGGCGCCCTCCGCCGCCGCCCCGAGGCCCGCTGGCGCCGCCGCAAGGAGGACCTGGAGGGCTTCGCCCCGCTCCAGCGCGGGCTGCTCCGCGAGGCGCTGAAGGCCGTACGCGTCGGCGGTGTCGTCGGGTACGCGACCTGCTCGCCGCACCTCGCGGAGACCCGGGTCGTCGTGGAGGACGTGCTCAAGGGGCGCGGCGGGGCGCCCGTGGAGGCGGAGTGGATCGACGCCCGTCCGCTGCTGCCGGGCGTGCCCGCGCTGGGCGACGGGCCCGACGTCCAGCTCTGGCCGCATCTGCACGGCACCGACGCGATGTATCTGGCGCTGCTCCGTCGTACCGCCTGACCGCACGCCCCTCACCGGGGCGAAACGCCGGGAATGCGCGAACCGTAATGATCCCGTGAGCCTTTGGAGCGCACCGAGGCCGGGAAGTGACGCAGAACATGGCAGGCTTGGCCCATGGCCCAGATCAACCCGAGTATTCTCTCCGCCGACTTCGCGCGCCTCGCCGATGAGGCCAAGGCCGTCGAAGGTGCCGACTGGCTCCATGTCGATGTCATGGACAACCACTTCGTGCCCAATCTGACCCTCGGCGTGCCGATCGTGGAATCGCTCGCCAGGGCCACGGACACGCCGCTGGACTGCCATCTGATGATCGAGGACGCCGACCGCTGGGCACCGCAGTACGTCGAGGCGGGCGCCGGGTCGGTCACCTTCCACGCCGAGGCCGCCGCCGCCCCCGTCCGGCTGGCCCGGGAGATCCGCGCCAAGGGCGCCCGCGCCTCCATGGCGCTCAAGCCGGCGACGCCCATCGAGCCGTACGAGGACCTGCTCCCCGAGCTCGACATGCTGCTGATCATGACCGTGGAGCCGGGCTTCGGCGGCCAGGCGTTCCTGGACATCATGCTGCCGAAGATCCGCCGCACCCGTGAGCTGATCTCCAAGCACGGGCTCGATCTGTGGCTCCAGGTCGACGGCGGCGTCTCCGAGTCCACCATCGAGCGGTGCGCCGAGGCCGGCGCCGACGTCTTCGTCGCCGGCTCGGCGGTCTACGGCGCCGAGGACCCGGCCGCCGCGGTGCGCGCCCTGCGCGCCAAGGCCGACGGGGCCATCGGCGCGGCCGGCTGGGCCTGCGCGCACTGAGTCCGGGGCGGCCGGGGCGGGCGAGCGTCACCCGGGCCAAGGGCAGATGAACGGGGTCCGACGGGACCGGTCAGGGAGCGTCGTATCTGACAGGATGAACGGCGTATCAAGAGCGTGAACAGCAGTGAGGAGAACGCGGTGTCTGCAATGTCGGCGGGCCGGTCCGCCCTGCGGATGGGGCCCGCGGAGCTGGTGCAGGCGGCGGCCATGGCCCGCCGCTTCTACCTCGAGGGCAAGTCCAAGATCCAGATCGCCGAGGAGTTCGGCGTCAGCCGCTTCAAGGTCGCCCGGGTCCTGGAGACCGCCCTGGAGCGCGACCTCGTACGCATCGAGATCCGGGTCCCCGCGGAGCTGGACGCCGAGCGCTCCGACGCGCTCCGGGCCCGCTACGGACTGCGCCACGCGGTCGTCGTGGAGTCCCCGGCGGAGGAGCAGGACGACGCGGCGGACCCGGAGAACCTGGGCGAGGTCGCGGCCGACCTGCTCGGCGAACTGGTGACCGAGGGCGATGTGCTCGGGCTCGCCTGGGGCCGCTCGACCATCCACATGGCCGCCGCCCTCGACCGGCTGCCCCCGTGCACGGTCGTGCAGCTCACCGGGGTGTACGACGCGGGCACCGCCGAGCGCGGTTCGGTGGAGGCGGTGCGGCGCGCCGCCCAGGTCTCCGGCGGCGAGGCCCACCCGATCTACGCGCCGATGCTGCTGCCCGACCCGGCGACGGCCGCCGCGCTGCGCCACCAGACGGGGATCGCCCGGGCCTTCGAGTACTTCGACAAGGTGACGGTCGCGGCCGTCTCCATCGGGTCCTGGGAGCCGGGCATCTCGACCGTGCACGACATGCTCTCCGACGAGGAGCGCCGGCACTACGCCTCGCTCGGCGTCGCCGCCGAGATGTCGGCCCACCTCTTCGACGCGGAGGGCCGCCGGGTCGGCCGGGACCTCGGCGAGCGGTGCATCACCGTCGAGGCGGACCGGCTGCGCCGGATCCCCGAGGTCGTCGCCATCGCGGGCGGGCAGCGCAAGGCCGCCGCGATCGGCGCGGTGCTGCGGTCCGGCCTGGTCACCAGTCTGGTCACGGACACCGCCGCCGCCGACTACCTCCTCACCGAGTCCGCCGCCCCGCGCCGGCCGGCCCTGGAGCGCGCGGACCCGGACGGCGACTGAGACGTACGGGCACACGGGCACAGCGGAGAGGGGCGGGCGGTCACGGACCGCCCGCCCCTCTCCCGTGGCTCCGGTGCTCAGTCCTGGGGGACGCCCAGGACCGTGGACTCCAGATACTGCTCCGGCTGCTCGTACTGACTGACGTCGGCCGGGTTGTACCGGGGCGTCTGCCGGGACCAGTCGAGATTGCCGCGCATCCAGCTGCGCATGCCGTCGAGGTACGGCTCCAGCATCGGCGTCAGCTGCGGATACGCCTCGAGCAGCTCGGTCTCCGCCGCCAGGAAGCGCTCGGTCTCGACGGCGATCTCCGCGCAGACGTGCTCCAGCGCCTCCTGCTTGCCGTAGCCGCGGTGGTGGCGGACCAGGTGGACGAGGTTGTGGATCTCGCCGAGCACCTGCTCCTTCTCGTACGAGTACACGTCATTGGCCCAGCAGACGTGGTTGCAGGACGCTTCGAGCGCGGTGATGAACCGGGGGTCGTTGTGGATCGAGGAGGGCGCCTCGATGCCCGCGACGATCTCTATCAGGTCCATGCAGACGATGATCGCGCCGGTGTGGCGGCGCTTCTCTATGTAGAGCTCCTCCGACGGCACGATGCCCGCCGCCCGGTTCCCGGCCTCCCAGGTGGTGGCGGTGGTGAGGTACTTCTTCAGGTGCCAGGCGAACCTGCGCCGCCAGTGCACCGCCGCGGTCGGCGTCGTACGTTGCCACAGGTCGATGAGGGCCACCACGGCGGCGGGCAGCTCCTCGTTCTCCAGCACGCCGGTGCGGGTGCCCTCGACCACCGCCAGCATCAGGGCGACGACGTCCCGCACGCGCTCCGGGCTCCGGCCGAGGTGGCCGTCGTCCAGCTGGTCGTCGACGAGGAAGAGCCAGACGAACCAGTCGGCGACGAGGTCCAGGGTCTCACTGTCGGCGGTCGGGTAGACCATCCCGACGAACGCGCCGAAGTCCGCCTGCTCGAAGCGCTCCCTGGCCGAATCCCGGTGCACCAGGCCGGTGTTGCGGGTCCAGGAATCCAGATGCTCCCGTACGTGGGCGACGTGCGGGTTCGTCCGCTGGGGGAACGGGCAGTAGATGTCCGGCAGTTCGTTCTCCACGGGCGGGTCGTGATCCTCTCCGGTCGTACGGGTGACGGAAGTTGAGCACGATCCGTCCGTTCATCCGGGGCGTTGTGGTGACCCACGGGACCTGCGGGTTTGAAGCTACCTGACCCCCTGTCACCAGGTCCAGGGCAGATGATCGGGAATGGTTGAAAGCTGTTCGGGTAAGGTCCGGGGGTAAGGCAGGTGGCACTTGCCCGGGACTCCCGCAGCGCTCCTTTCGTAGGAACATACGAGCGTGGGGGTCATTTGCTGTGTCTTCGTGGAAGCGACCTGCGCCATTTCGTATGAAAAAATGAGTGTTATGCGTTTTCTTGAGCCCGGCACCGGTCGCTATACAGAGTCCCCCTCGGTCCCGTACGACCTCACGTACGACGACGTCTTCATGGTCCCGGGCCGGTCGGCGGTCGGATCGCGCCAGGGTGTCGACCTGTCGTCGCCCGACGGCAGCGGCACCACCATCCCCCTGGTCGTCGCGAACATGACCGCCATCGCGGGCCGCCGGATGGCCGAGACCGTCGCCCGCCGCGGCGGCCTCGTCGTGATCCCGCAGGACATTCCGATCGAGGTCGTCACCGAGGTCATCTCCTGGGTGAAGACGCGCCACCTGGTGCTCGACACGCCCATCGAGCTGTCGCCGGGCCAGACCGTCGCCGACGCGTTGTCGCTGCTGCACAAGCGCGCGCACGGTGCCGGGGTCGTCGTGGACGCGGACCGCCGGCCCGTCGGTGTGGTCACCGACCACGACCTGTCCGGTGTGGACCGCTTCACCCAGCTCTCCGAGGTCATGTCCAAGGACCTGGTCGTCCTGGACGCGGACATCGACCCGCGCGACGCCTTCAACAAGCTGGACGGCGCCAACCGCAAGCTCGCCCCCGCCGTCGACGCGGACGGCCGGCTCGTCGGCATCCTCACCCGCAAGGGCGCTCTGCGGGCCACGCTCTACACCCCCGCCACCGACGCGGCCGGCAAGCTGCGCATCGCCGCCGCCGTCGGCATCAACGGCGACGTGGCCGGCAAGGCCAAGCAGCTGCTCGACGCCGGTGTGGACACCCTGGTCGTGGACACGGCGCACGGCCACCAGGAGTCCATGATCAGCGCGGTGCGCGCGGTCCGGGCGCTGGACCCGCAGGTGCCGATCGTGGCGGGCAACATCGTCGCCGCCGAGGGCGTGCGCGACCTCATCGAGGCCGGCGCGGACGTCATCAAGGTCGGCGTCGGACCGGGCGCCATGTGCACCACCCGCATGATGACCGGAGTGGGCCGCCCCCAGTTCTCCGCCGTGCTGGAGTGCGCCGCCGAGGCGAAGAAGTACGGCAAGCACGTCTGGGCCGACGGCGGCGTCCGCCACCCGCGCGACGTGGCCATGGCGCTCGCGGCCGGGGCGTCCAACGTGATGATCGGCTCCTGGTTCGCCGGGACCTACGAGTCCCCGGGCGACCTTCAGCAGAGCGCCGACGGGCGCTTCTACAAGGAGTCCTTCGGCATGGCGTCCGCGCGCGCCGTGAAGAACCGCACCTCCGACGAGTCCGCGTACGACCGGGCCCGCAAGGCGCTCTTCGAGGAGGGCATCTCCACCTCGCGGATGTTCCTGGACCCGACGCGCCCCGGCGTCGAGGACCTGATCGACTCGATCATCGCGGGCGTCCGCTCCTCCTGCACCTACGCGGGCGCGGCCTCGCTCGCGGAGTTCGCCGAGAAGGCCGTCGTCGGCGTCCAGAGCGCGGCCGGCTACGCGGAGGGCAAGCCGCTGCACGCCAGCTGGAGCTAGGGCCTGTCCGGCCGGGATTCGACCGGCCGGGTGCGAGCCGTGGTCTACTGCCGGGGGTGGCATCTGCCGCTCCCCGGCACAGTCATGCCCGGCTCCGTCCGTGCCTCGCAGAGAAGTGACCCGTACGACGTGCGACTGAACGACCTCGACGAACGCATCGTCCACGCCCTGGCCGAGGACGCCCGCCGCTCCTACGCCGACATCGGCTCGATCATCGGCCTGTCCGCGCCCGCCGTGAAACGCCGGGTCGACCGGCTGCGCGCCGAGGGGGCCATCACCGGGTTCACCGTGCGGGTCGACCCGGCGGCGCTCGGCTGGGAGACCGAGGGGTACATCGAGATCTACTGCAGCCGCAACACGTCCCCGGAGTCGATCAAGCAGGGCCTCGCCCGCTATCCCGAGGTCGCCTCCGCGTCCACGGTCACCGGCGACGCGGATGCGCTGGTGCAGGTCTTCGCGGCGGACATGCGGCATTTCGAGCAGGTGCTCGAGCGGATCGCGGGGGAGCCGTACGTGGAACGGACGAAGTCCGTGCTGGTGCTTTCGCCGCTGCTGCGGCGCTTCTCCTCCGGGTCCCCGGGGTAGGGCCGTCCGCCGGGTGGGCCGGGCCCTCCGGCGAGGGTTCCGTCGTCAAACGCCGGACGGGCTGGAGTGGGCCGGCCGCGGGTCGGGCCGGAGCGGCGCAATGAATCGCCGCGGCCCGTGCGATCCGCGCAACGGATCGGGCGTCGGTGCGCAACGGTCGCGTCTTGTTCGGGCCGAACGGCTGAACGTACCGTTTCTACGTCCCCGCCCCGCCCGTATCGTCCGAGGTCAGCCATGCCGCCGTTGCGCACCGCCCTGCTCCAGAGCTCCGGGCGTCCCGGCTCGGTTGCCGGGTCCGTCGAGCTGCTGGCGGATGCCGCCCGCCGCGCCGCCGCCACCGGGGCCCGGCTTCTGGTCTGCCCCGAGCTGTATCTCACCGGGTACGCCATCGGTGACGACGTCCCCCGGCTCGCCGAGGCCGCCGACGGGCCCGCCGCCCGTGCCGTCGCCGAGATCGCCGTGCGGCACGGGATCGCCGTCCACTACGGCTACCCGGAGCGCGAGGGCGACACCCTGTACAACTCCGCGCAGCTCATCGGCCCCGACGGCACCACGCTCGCCAACTACCGCAAGACCCACCTCTTCGGGGACTTCGAGCAGCGCTGGTTCACCCCGGGCGGGCAGCCCGTGGTCCAGGCCGAGCTGGACGGGGTCCGCATCGGCCTGCTGACCTGCTACGACGTCGAGTTCCCGGAGAACGTACGGGCGCACGCCCTGGCCGGGACCGATCTCCTGCTGGTCCCGACCGCGCTGATGCACCCCTTCTCGTTCGTGGCGGAATCCCTCGTCCCGGTCCGCGCCTTCGAGAGCCAGCTCTACCTCGCGTACGTCAACCGGACCGGCCCGGAAGGCGAGTTCGACTTCACCGGGCTGAGCTGCCTGGCCGGACCCGACGGCATCGTCCGGGCCCGTGCGGGGCGCGGCGAGGAGCTGGTCACCGCCGACGTCGACCTCGCTCTCCTCGCGGACTCCCGGGCCGCCAATCCGTATCTCCGCGACCGCCGCCCCGGTCTGTACGGCTCCCTCGTCTGAGCCCGCACCGCCCCCGTCCACGTCTTCGCCCGTCCGCTAGGAGCCCGTACCCCATGACCGCCGTGCCCCCCGCCGTCCAGCACACCGAGGAAGCGGCCCCGCCGATCACCATGTTCGGGCCGGACTTCCCGTACGCGTACGACGACTTCCTCGCCCACCCGGCGGGGCTCGGGCAGATACCGGCGACCGAGCACGGCACCGAGGTGGCCGTCATCGGCGGCGGGCTCTCCGGCATCATCACCGCGTACGAACTGATGAAGATGGGCCTCAAGCCCGTCGTCTACGAGGCCGACCGCATCGGCGGACGGCTGCGCACCGTCGAGTTCGAGGGCTGCGCCACCGACGGCGAACGCCTCACCGCCGAGATGGGCGCGATGCGCTTCCCGCCCTCCTCGACCGCCCTCCAGCACTACATCGACCTCGTGGGCCTGGAGACGAAGCCGTTCCCCAACCCGCTCTGCCCGGCGACCCCTTCGACCGTGGTCGACCTCAAGGGCGAGTCGCACTACGCCAGGACCATCGACGAACTCCCGCAGGTCTACCGCGATGTGATGGACGCCTGGAACCGCTGCCTGGAGGAGGGCGCCGACTTCTCCGACATGAACCGGGCGATGCGCGAGCGCGACGTGGACCGGATCAGGGAGATCTGGTCCCGGCTGGTCGAGAAGCTGGACAACCAGACCTTCTACGGCTTCCTCTGCGATTCCGACGCCTTCAAGTCCTTCCGGCACCGCGAGATCTTCGGGCAGGTCGGCTTCGGCACCGGCGGCTGGGACACCGACTTCCCCAACTCCATCCTGGAGATCCTGCGGGTCGTCTACACCGAGGCGGACGACCACCACCGCTCCATCGTCGGCGGCAGCCAGCAGCTCCCGCTGCGCCTGTGGGAGCGGGAGCCGCGGAAGATCACGCACTGGCCGCTCGGCACCTCGCTGTCCTCGCTGCACGGCGGCGAGCCGCGCGGGGCCGTCACCCGGCTCAACCGCACGGCCGGCAACCGGATCACCGTCACCGACGCCTCGGGCGACATCCGCACCTTCCGGGCGGCCGTCTTCACCGGGCAGTCCTGGCTGCTGCTCTCCAAGATCGCCTGCGACGACGCGCTCTTCCCGATCGACCACTGGACGGCGATGGAGCGCACCCACTACATGGAGTCGTCCAAGCTGTTCGTGCCCGTCGACCGGCCGTTCTGGCTGGACAAGGACGAGACCACCGGCCGCGACACGATGTCCATGACACTGACGGACCGGATGACCCGGGGCACCTACCTGCTGGACGACGGGCCGGACCGGCCGGCCAGCATCTGCCTCTCGTACACCTGGTGCGACGACAGCCTGAAGTGGCTGCCGCTCTCCGCGACCGAGCGGATGGACGTGATGCTGAAGTCGCTCGGCGAGATCTACCCGAACGTCGACATCCGCAGCCACATCACCGGCAACCCGGTCACCGTCTCCTGGGAGAACGAGCCCTGGTTCATGGGCGCGTTCAAGGCCAACCTGCCGGGCCACTACCGCTACCAGCGGCGGCTGTTCACGCACTTCATGCAGGACCGGCTGCCCGCCGACAAGCGGGGCCTGTTCCTGGCCGGTGACGACATCTCCTGGACGGCCGGCTGGGCCGAGGGTGCCGTGCAGACCGCGTTGAACGCCGTGTGGGGCGTGATGACCCACTTCGGCGGCGCGACCGACGCGACCAACCCCGGCCCCGGCGACCGCTTCGACGAGCTGGCCCCGGTCGAACTCCCGGAGGACTGACCGGGACCCCGGTCACGCGTCCGTGGCCGGGGGCTCCTTGTCGTACGCCGACGTGCCCGAGTCGAGCAGCGGCTCCTGCGTCTTCAGGTGCGCCGGGGCGAAGGCGCGCAGGACGTGGTAGCCGGTGATCACGACGATGGTGCCGAGGGCGATCCCGCTCAGCTCGAAGTTGTCCGTGATCTTCAGGCTGACCCCGCCGACGCCGATGATGATGCCCGCCGCGGCCGGCACCAGGTTCAGCGGATTGCGCAGGTCCACCTTGGCGTTCAGCCAGATCTGGGCGCCGAGCAGGCCGATCATGCCGTACAGGATGACCGTGATGCCGCCGAGCACCCCGCCCGGGATCGCCGCCACGACCGCGCCGAACTTCGGGCAGAGGCCGAAGAGCAGGGCGAAGCAGGCGGCGGCCCAGTAGGCGGCGGTGGAGTACACCCGGGTCGCGGCCATCACGCCGATGTTCTCGGAGTACGTGGTGTTCGGCGGGCCGCCCACCGCCGTCGACAGCATCGAGGCGGCGCCGTCCGCCGCGATGGCGGTGCCCAGCTTGCCGTCCAGCGAGCGGCCGGTCATCTCGCCGACCGCCTTCACATGCCCGGCGTTCTCCGCGATCAGGGCGATGACGACGGGCAGGGCGACCAGGATCGCCGACCACTCGAAGCTGGGCGCGTGGAAGGACGGCAGCCCGATCCAGTCGGCCTTGCCGACGCCCGACAGGTCCAGGCGCCAGTGGTCCACCGACTCGGTGCCGCCGGCGGGGGAGTGGATCTTCCCGAAGACCAGGTCGAGCAGCCAGGACAGGACGTAACCGAAGACCAGCCCCAGGAAGATCGCGATCCGCGAGAAGAAGCCGCGCAGGCACACCACGGCCAGACCGGTGAACAGCATCACGAGGAGGGCCGTCCACTGGTCCTGCGGCCAGTACGTCGACGCGGTCACCGGCGCCAGGTTGAACCCGATGAGCATGACCACCGCGCCGGTCACCACCGGCGGCATCGCCGCGTGGATGATCCGCGCGCCGAACCGCTGCACCGCGAGACCGGCCAGGAACAGCACCGCGCCGACCACGAAGACCGCGCCGGTCACCACCGCGCTGTCGCCGCCGCTCGCCCGGATCGTCGCGGCGACCCCGACGAACGAGAGCGAACAGCCCAGATAGCTCGGCACCTGGCCGCGCGTGGCCAGCAGGAAGATGGCCGTCGCGACACCGGACATCATGATCGCCAGGTTGGGGTCGAGCCCCATCAGGACCGGCGAGACGAACGACGCGCCGAACATGGCGACCACGTGCTGGGCGCCCAGCCCGAAGGTGCGGGGCCAGGAGAGCCGCTCGTCGGGGCGGACCACCGCTCCCGGTGCGGGCGTCTTCCCGTCGCCGTGCAAGGTCCAGCGCACGCCGAGGCCCATGGTTGCTCCCTGTGTGTAGGTGCGCGAGCCCGTGCCGGCCGGCCACGGCGCTCGTCGCGGAAAAGATCAGCGCCATGGTAGTGGTGCCCGGCCCGCGCGCCCCGGCCGGACCCACCTATTCCGCTTCGCCGGTTCCGCGACGCCCGGGGAGGGGTCAGGCGCGGGGCTCGGCCGCCGCCGCGTCCCGTACCGCGCCCCCGGCCACCGGTTTGCGGTCACCGGCCCGCAGCACCCCCGCCCCCAGGACCAGGCCGAACGCCAGCACCGTCACCAGGCCGAACGACACGACCAGCGAGGTCGCCTCGGCCAGCGAACCGATCGCCGACGGGGCGATGAGCCCGGAGGTGTAGGTGATCGTCGCGACGCCCGCGATGGCCTGGGCCGGCTTGGGCCCGCTGCGCCCGGCCGCCGCGAAGGCGAGCGGGACCACCACGGCGATGCCGAGCCCCATCAGCCCGAAGCCGCACATCGCGAGCGCCACATGCGGGGCGGTGACCACGAGGACCCCGCCGACCGTCGCCAGGACGCCTCCGGCCCGTACCGTGCGCACCGCGCCGAAGCGGTCCACGACCCGGTCCCCGGCGATCCGGGCGACCGCCATCGTCAGCGCGAACGCGGTGGTGGCCACCGCCGCGAGACCGGCCGAGCTGTCCAGCGTGTCGCGGAGGTAGACCGCCGACCAGTCGAGGCTGGCCCCCTCGGCGAAGACCGCGCAGAAGCCCACCGCACCGATGATCAGGGCCGACCTGGGCGGCAGCGCGAAGCGCGGCGGCGGCTCCTCGTCCGGCTCGCTGCGCAGGTCGAACACCCACTGGCAGGCGGTCAGCCCGAGCAGGGTCAGCACCCCGGCGGCTATCACATGGTGCAGCCGGGCGTCCGTGCCCGCGTGGGCGGCCACCGTGCCCGCCGCCGAACCCAGCAGGGCGCCCACGCTCCACATGCCGTGCAGCCCGGACATGATCGACTTGTCGAGGCGGTTCTCCACCTCGACCCCGAGCGCGTTCATCGCCACGTCGGACATGCCGGACGAGGCCCCGTACACGAACAGCGCCGCGCACAGGGTGAGCAGGTTGGGGGCCAGGGCGGGCAGGACCAGGGACAGTGTCCACAGGGCCAGCAGGCCGCGCAGCGCGGTCCGCGCGCCGAAGCGGTGGCTCACGGCGCCGGCCAGCGGCATCGCGACCGAGGCGCCGATCGCGGGGAAGGCCAGCGCCAGGCCCAGCTGGCCCGCGCTCACTCCCGCGTGGTCCTGGATCCAGGGGACCCGGGTGGCGAAGCTGCCGGTCACCGACCCGTGCACGGTGAAGACCGCCGCGATGGCGTACCTGGCCCGCCGCACCTCCTTGGTGCCGAAGACCGTAGCCGTGGATGTGGTTGTCATACCGCCGTGCCCTCCCCTGGAGTCCTGTTCCACGATGCGGGCGATAAACTATCAGGAACCCTGCCTGATAAATAGACCGTCCGTACGTCTCCGGTTCGGCGGTGATCTGGAAGGATTCCGGCATGCCCGCATCACCGAGCACCGCCCGGGCCATCAACGACCGGCTCGCCCTGCGGCTCCTCCAGCAGGACGGCCCCCTGACGGCCACGCAGTTGAAGACCCTGACCGGGCTCTCCCGGCCCACCGTCGCGGACCTCGTGGAACGCCTCCAGGGCGCGGGTCTGATCCATGTCGTCGGCGAGACCGGGGCCGACCGCAGGGGCCCCAACGCCCGGCTCTACGGCATCGTCGCGGACCGCGCGCTGCTGGCCGGGCTCGACGTGCGCACCGACAGCGTCGCCGTCGTCATCGCCGATCTGCTGGGCGCCACGCTGGCCGAGGCGACGCTGCCGGTCGGTGAGACGGAGGGGGACGACGCCGTGGAGCGGGCCGTCGCGCTGCTGGCGGCCACCGTCCGCAACGCGGGGAGCGCGCCCCTGCACAGCGTCGGCATCGGCGCACCCGGCCTGATCGACCCGGTCACGGGGGAGCTGCGGGACAGCAGCGGGCTGCCGTCCTGGCACCGCAGCCTGGTCCGGGCGCTCCAGGAGCGGCTGCCGGCGACGGTGCTGGTCGACAACGAGACGAACCTCGCCGCCGTCGCCGAGCACCGCGTCGGCGCGGCCCGCGGCCACGACACGTTCGTCCTGATCTGGCTCGGCCACGGGGTGGGGGCGGCGGTCATGCTCGACGGGAAGGTGCGCCGGGGGGCCTCGGGCGGCGCGGGGGAACTCGGCTTCCTGCCGGTCCCGGGCACGGCGGGCACGCCCTCGGCCGTCAACTGCGACGGGGGCTTCCACTCGCTGGCCAGTTCGGCGCCGCTCTGCGAGCTGGCCGCGCGGTACGGGATCGCCGTCGCGGATGAGGGGCAGGAGCCCGGTGCGGCGGCGGCCGTCCGGGCGGCGCTCGCGGGGGAGGGCGACGGCGAGGGCTTCCTCGCCGCCCTGGCCGACCGGATCGCGCTGGGCGCCGCCGCGGTGGCGTCGGTCCTCGACCCGGGGCTCGTCCTGCTCTCCGGCGAGGTGGGCCACGCGGGGGGCGACGCCTTGGCCGCCCGTGTCGAGGAGCGGCTGGCCGCGATGTCCCCGCTGCGCACGGAGGTCCGGGCGGGGCTGCTGGGCGGCACGGCGGTGCGCCGGGGGGCGTTGCTCGCGGCGCGGGATGCGGCGCAGGAGGCGATTTTCGCGCCGGGCGCTTGATCCGTGTCCCGGTCCGGGCCCCCGCGAGTTGCCCCGGACCGGCGAGCCGGTTCCGTCCTCAAACGCCGGACGGGCTTGGGTGGTCCGGGGCGGGCCGCACGCGCACCCGCCCCGGACCGGCGAGCCGGTTCCGTCCTCAATCGCCGGACGGGCTTGGTTTGCCGGGGCGGGCCCGCGTACGGGCCCGCCCCGGAACTCAGCAGGCGCCCAGGTCCTGCCAGACGCCCCATTCGCCCGTGGAGCCGGGCTTCTCGCCCTTCGTCCACCACTTCGCCTTCCACTGGTGGCCGTCCTGGCTCACCGTCGTACCGGCGCCGTACTCCGCGCCCGCGCTCCACGCCCCCGCTGCGCAGGTGCCGCCCGACGGGTCGGGCGTCGGGGTCGAGCCCGTGCCCGGCTCGACCACCGTCGTGCCCCGGGCCAGGTCCGCCGCCAGCGCGTAGGACGTGCCGCCGAAGGTCACCGTCCAGTTGGACGGCGTGGACGTCGGCAGGTAGTACACGAAGTCGACCTGGACCGACGCGCCGGGCGCCAGGCTCTGCCAGGACGGCAGCTTCAGCGAGACGCGGTTGTAGTCGCCCTTCAGTCCGCCGATGTTGTTCGCGGCGGTGTGGTCGCTGCGCACGATCGTCGTGCCGAAGCCCGACTGGTCCTTGGCGTTGGCCGGCGCCGAGGTGGAGTAGTCGAACCGGAACTCCGTGCCGCCCGGCAGCGTCGCCTTCGTGTGGTTGGTGATCGTCAGCTTGGGGCTGATCGGGTAGTTGGAGTCGCCCAGCGGGAACTGGCCGAAGGAGACGTCGATGTCCAGCGCCTGCGCCGGCAGGTCGATGGTGGAGCGCTTCGCCCCGTACGGCGCCGCCTTCTTGAAGGTGTCGTACATGGTCGAGGTGAGCGTCGAGCCGGGCTCGTACTGACCCTTGGCCGCGTTCCATCCGTAGTCGCCGGCCAGCTCCCAGATCATCGTGCCGCCGATGCCCTTGTCGGCCACGTAGTCCGCCTTGGCCCGCACGGACTGCTCGTCCTCGGTGGAGAGGAAGACCTTCTTCTGGGCGTTCCACAGCCACGGCGCGACCAGCGTCGAGTCGTAGTTGCGGACGTAGCTGCCGGTCAGCTTCGTGTCCGCGGGGAACCCGTAGTCCGTGACGTAGTCGCCGACGATGCCCTTCTCCAGGTTCTTGGCGTGCCACATCGGGTTGGACCCGGCCGGCGACTCCTTGCCGTTGGTGTCCAGGTCGTGCCAGAGGTTGTCGATGCCGACGGCACCGTCACCGCACTTGGTCAGCCCCGCACCGGCCGGGCAGTCGGTCGAAGCCGCCTTGCCCCACAGGCCGTTGGTGCCGCCCTGCACGTTCTTGAAGCCGCGGGTGTAGTACGGCAGGCCGATGTTGATACGGCCGGACGGCATCGAACCGCGGAAGTAGTGGTAGGCCCAGTCCGTGTTGAGGTAGCCGGTGCCGCCGTACTGCGAGGTGGAGTAGACGCTCGCCTGGGCCAGCTCCGCGTCCTTGCCGTCGTCGTAGAGCGCGGCGTTGGGGCCGACGTACTCGTTCCAGGCGCCGTGCAGGTCGTACGACATGATGTTGACGTAGTCCAGGTACTTCTGGACCTGGAACGTCTCCATGCCGCGCAGCAGATAGCCCGAAGAGGGGGCGGCGACGCTGAGCAGGTAGTGGTGGCCGTCGGCGGCGGAGGCCCGGTCCAGCTTCTCGCGCAGGGTCTTCATCAGCGCGGCGTAGCCCTTGACCAGGCCGGCGCGGCGGGCGTTGGACAGCGTCCAGTCCAGCGGGTTGCCCGCGTCCTTCATGGTCGTCGGGTACTCGTAGTCGATGTCGACGCCGTTGAAGCCGTACTTCCGGACGAAGTCGACCGCCGAGTCCGCGAAGGTGTCGATCCCGGCCTGGTTGACCGAGCCGTCGGCGTTGGTGGCCATCGCGTAGAAGCCGCCCGAGCCGACCCGCTCCCCGTCGTCGCCGAAGTAGCCGCCGGTCTCGGCCCAGCCGCCGACGGAGACCATCGTCTTCACGTTCGGGTACTGCTTCTTGAACTTGCTCAGCAGGTTGAAGTGGCCCTTGTAGGGGAGGTCCGGGTCCATCTCGGCGCCCTTGACGCCCGGCCAGGTCATGCCGGTGGAGGCGTTTTCCGGCCCGTCCGCGCCCACGGAGAGCTTGTTGGCCCCGTCGACGTGCGCGAAGGCGTAGTTGAGGTGGGTGACCTTGTCCCAGGGGATGTCGGAGGCCAGGTAGGCGGGCTTGCCGTCCTTGCCGGTCCGCCAGTTGGTGAAGTAGCCGATGACGCGCCGGGGGTGGTCGGCGCCCATCTTCTCGCGGCCCTCGGAGTCGTACACGGAGCAGTAGGGGACGGCGACGCCCGGCGTCTCGTAGAGCCCGTCGGGGCGACAGGACTCCTGGTCGGCGGCTTGCGAGGGGGTCGCGGAGAGCGAGCCGATCAGCAGCGCGGCGATGCCCGCGCCGGCGGCGAGGAGCGAGGCTCTCGCACGGGTGGGGGACAGCACGTTCGGTTCCTCCTGGGGAGGTCGGCAGAACACAACTGAACAAAGGGGGTGGGTCGTGCCTGGTCCCGGGCGTGCGCACACCGTGGGACCGCTCCTCGGAGGTGACGCAGAGATTAAGAGGACTAGACCAGTGCGTCAATAGGTCTGGACCAATAACGTTCCCGCGCGGTTCATTCCTGTGCGGATGTCCGAAAGAGTTCTTGTTACGTGCTGTCTGTGAGCCACTCCACAGCGTTCACCCGGTTGGCCCCTGCCGGGTCGTGGCACACTGATCGTGTACCAGCAGCAGCGCACTCCGGGGTCGGTGCAATTCCGAACCGGCGGTTACAGTCCGCGACCCGTCCGCATCCAGCGGCCGGTTGACCAGGTGAAATTCCTGGACCGACGGTTAAAGTCCGGATGGGAGGCAGTGCGCGGCGGGCCGTTTCGCGGGTACGCCGCCGTCGGCGGAGGTTCCGGATCACCGGACCCCTCCGTGTTTTCCGGCTTCAGGCGTCCCTGTCGTGCGTTCCGCTTCTTCTGTCGTCATCGACAGGCCCCGGAGTCCGTGCCCGAAGAGGCAGGAGGACCCGGTGGACACCGCAGCCGACATCACCGCCATGCGCCGAGCCATCGCGCTCGCCGCCCGCGGCCTCGGCTCCACCAGCCCCAACCCGGTCGTGGGATGCGTCGTCCTCGACGCCGCCGGCGAGACCGCGGGCGAGGGCTTCCACCAGCGCGCCGGCGGCCCGCACGCCGAGATCCACGCCCTGCGCGCGGCCGGCGACCGGGCCCGGGGCGGGACCGCCTACGTCACCCTCGAACCGTGTAACCACACCGGCCGCACCGGCCCCTGCGCCCGGGCGCTCGTCGAGGCCGGGATCGCCCGTGTCGTGTACGCGGTCGGCGACCCGAACCCGCAGGCCACCGGAGGCGCCGACACGCTCCGCGCCGCCGGCGTCCGGGCCGAGGCGGGCCTCCTCGCCGACGAGGCCGAGGCGGGCAACGCCGCCTGGCTCACCTCCGTCCGGCTGGGCCGCCCGCACGTCACCTGGAAGTACGCCGCGAGCCTGGACGGCCGGGTCGCCGCCGCCGACGGCACCAGCCGCTGGATCAGCTCCGCCGAGTCCCGCGCCGACGTGCACCGGCTGCGCGCCGAGGCCGACGCGGTCCTCGTCGGCTCCGGCACCGCCCGCGCCGACGACCCCCAGCTCGGGGTGCGCGGCATCGACGGCGCGGTCCAGCCCCTGCGCGTCGTCATGGACACCCGCGCCACCGCCGTACACCCCGGCGCCCGGGTCCTCGACGCCACCGCGCCCACCCTGGTCGCGGTCGCCGAGGACGCGGAGACCGGCCACCTGCCCGACGAGCTGGTCCTGCGGCTGCCCCGCGCGGCCGACGGGCCCGGGCTCGACCCGGCCGCCCTGCTCGCCGCCCTCCACGGGCGCGGCGTCCGCTCCGTACTCCTCGAAGGCGGCCCGGTCCTGGCCGGCGCCTTCGTCGCCGCGGGACTCGTCGACAAGGTCGTCGGCTATCTCGCCCCCGTCCTCATCGGCGCGGGCCCCGCCGCCCTCGCCGACGCCGGAATCTCCACGATCACCGAGGCGTTGCGCCTCGACGTGACGGAGACCGTCCGCATCGGCCCCGATCTGCGCGTCACCGCCGTCCCCGGCCCCGCCCGGAAGGAGAACTGAATGTTCACCGGAATCGTCGAAGAACTGGGCGAGGTCACCGCCGTCGAGCAACTGGACGACGCCTCCCGCTTCCGCCTGCGCGGACCCGTCGTCACCGAGGGCGCCAAGCACGGCGACTCCATCGCCGTGAACGGCGTCTGCCTGACCGTGGTGGACCTCGGCGAGCACGAGTTCACCGCCGATGTGATGGCCGAGACGCTGAACCGCTCCAGCCTCGGCGCCCTGACGACCGGCTCCCGCGTCAACCTCGAACGCCCCATGGCGCTCGGCGGACGGCTCGGCGGCCACATCGTCCAGGGCCACGTCGACGGCACCGGGCACATCCTGGAGCGCCGCCCCTCCGAGAACTGGGAGATCGTCAAGATCTCGCTCCCGGCCGCCCTCACCCGGTACGTGGTGGAGAAGGGCTCGATCACCGTCGACGGCGTCAGCCTGACCGTGGTGGACGCCGGACCCGACTTCTTCACCATCAGCCTCATCCCCACCACCCTGGCGCTGACCACGCTCGGCATCAAGGGGCCCGGCGACCCGGTCAACCTCGAAGTGGACGTCATCGCGAAGTACGTCGAGCGGCTGCTCGGCAACGGCGCGCCGGAGACCGCGGAGGAAGCGAAGTGAGCGCCCTGCACTGGCTGAACTCCGAGGCGTTCACCGTCCTCGACCAGCACATCATCTGGTCCGACATGATCGGCAACACCGTCGGCCTGATCGCCCTCGCGCTCGGCTGGCTGCGCTCGATCTGGACCTGGCCCGCCCAGCTCCTGTCCGGCGTCGTGCTGGTCGCCGCCAATGTCTCCGTCCAGCAGGCGGGCAGCGTCGGCAAGCAGGTCATCGTCATCGCGGTCGCCGTCTGGGGCTGGCAGCAGTGGACCCGCGGGCGGCAGCAGGCCCAGGACGGCTCCATAGCGGTCCGGTTCGCCACCTGGCGCGAACGCGGCTACCTGGTCGGCGGGGCGGCCCTCGGCACCCTCGCGGTCGGCGGCCTGTTCACCGCCTTCCCCTCGCTCTCCTGGAGCCCGTGGGCGGACGCGTACATCTTCGCGGGCACGCTGGTCGCGATGCTCGCCCAGGCGCGCGGCATGGTCGAGTTCTGGTTCGCCTGGCTCCTGGTCGACCTGGTCGGCGTCCCGCTGAACTTCCACAGCGGGCTCGCCTTCTCCGGTCTCATCTACGTCGTCTACGGCGCCCTCGTCCTGTGGGGCATGCGCGACTGGTGGCTGCGTACGCGGACACCCGCTCTGGAAGGAGCCACGGCATGACTGCCCAGCCCACCTGGTTGCACCGGGACCACGAAGTCCCCGTCGAGGACCTGGCCCTGGACCCCGTCGAGCAGGCCATCCGCGACATCGCGGCCGGCCGGCCCGTCGTGGTCGTGGACGACGAGGACCGCGAGAACGAGGGCGACCTCGTCATCGCCGCCGAGAAGGCCACGCCCGAGATCGTCGCGTTCATGATGAGCGAGTGCCGCGGACTGATCTGCGCGCCCATGGAGAGCGACGAGCTGGAACGGCTCGAACTGCCCCAGATGGTGGACCACAACACCGAGTCGATGAAGACCGCCTTCACCGTCTCCGTCGACGCCACGGCCGCCCACGGCGTCTCCACCGGCATCTCCGCCGCCGACCGCGCCACCACGCTCCGGCTGCTCGCGGGCGGCTCGGCCGGGCCCGGCGACTTCGTGCGCCCCGGCCACGTCTTCCCGCTGCGCGCCCGCTCCGGTGGGGTCCTCGCGCGCAACGGCCACACCGAGGCCGCCGTCGACCTCGCCCGGCTCGCCGGACTCCGGCCCGCCGGCGCGATCGTGGAGATCGCCGGCGAGGACGGCGTCATGCTGCGGCTGCCCCAGCTGGTGCCGTTCGCCCGCAAGCACGGCCTCACGATCATCTCCATCGAGGACCTGATCGCGTACCGCCGCAGCAACGAGCCCACCGTCCGCCGCGAGGCCGAGGTGCGGCTCCCCACCCGCTTCGGCGCGTTCACCGCGTACGGCTACCGCTCCACCGTGGACGGCGTCGAGCACGTCGCGCTGGTGCACGGCGAGATCGGGGACGGCGAGGACGTCCTGGTCCGGGTCCACTCCGAGTGCCTGACCGGCGACATCTTCGCCTCCGAGCGCTGCGACTGCGGCCCCCAACTGCACGCCTCCATGGAGCGGATCACGGACGAGGGGCGCGGCGTCGTCGTCTATCTCCGCGGCCACGAGGGCCGGGGCATCGGCCTGCTCTCCAAGCTCCGCGCGTACGAGCTCCAGGAGCGCGGCGTCGACACGCTCGACGCCAACCTGGAACTCGGCCTGCCCGCCGACGCCCGGGACTACGCGGCGGGCGCCCAGATCCTCGCGGACCTCGGCGTGCGCAGCCTGCGCCTGATGACGAACAACCCGGACAAGACCGCCGCGCTCACCCGGCACGGCCTGACCGTCACCGGGCGCGAGCCGATGCCCGTCCAGGCCGGCGAGCACAACCTGCGGTACCTGCGCACCAAGCGCGACCGCATGGGACACGACCTGCCCTGGCTCGACGCGGTCCCCGCGTCCGCCTGCGGCAACCAGTAGCACCACCAGCAGACACCCGTACAGAAAAGCCAGGAGAGACATGAGCGGCAAGGGCGCACCCGAACTGTCCGTACGCAACTGCGGCGACCTCCGTGTGGCGGTCGTCGCCGCGCAGTGGCACGAGAAGGTCATGGACGGGCTCGTCGACGGCGCCCTGCGCGCCCTGCACGAGCTGGGCATCGACGAGCCGACCCTGCTCCGGGTCCCGGGCAGCTTCGAGCTCCCGGTCGTCGCGAAGGTGCTGGCCGGGCGCGGGTACGACGCGATCGTCGCCCTCGGCGTGATCATCCGCGGCGGCACCCCGCACTTCGAATACGTGTCCCACGGCGTCACCAACGGGCTGACCCAGGTGGCCGTCGACACCGGCGTCCCGGTCGGCTTCGGCGTACTCACATGCGACAACGAGGAGCAGGCGCTCGACCGCGCCGGTCTCGAAGGGTCCAACGAGGACAAGGGGCACGAAGCGGTCACCGCCGCGGTCGCCACCGCCGCCACACTGCGCTCGGTCAGCGAACCCTGGCGCTGAGTGCGGGCGCGGCACCCCGTATTCTGAGCACATCATGGCGAACAAAACCTTCGAAGAGCTCTTCGCCGAGCTGAAGCTCAAGGCCGCCAACGGCGACCCCTCCACCTCCCGCACCGCCGAACTGGTGGAGAAGGGGGTCCATGCCATCGGCAAGAAGGTCGTCGAGGAGGCCGCCGAAGTCTGGATGGCCGCCGAGCACGAGAGCAAGGACGCCGCCGCCGAGGAGATCTCGCAGCTGCTGTACCACGTCCAGGTGATGATGGTCGCGCGCGGGATCTCCCTGGACGACGTCTACGCCCACCTCTGAGCCAGGCCCGCACCCCCCGTACGTCATCCCGCCACACCTTTCGCAAAGGAAACCCGACCTCATGCTGCGCATCGCCGTCCCCAACAAGGGTGCTATCTCCGGGCCTGCGATGGCGATGCTCCATGAGGCGGGCTACAAGCAGCGCAAGGAGTCGAAGGAACTCGTCCTGGTGGACCCCGCCAACGAGGTCGAGTTCTTCTACCTGCGCCCCCGCGACATCGCGATCTACGTCAGCTCGGGCCGGCTCGACATCGGCATCACCGGCCGCGACCTGCTGCTGGACTCCGGCGCCGAGGCCGAGGAGATCCTCCAGCTCGGCTTCGCCCGCTCCACGTTCCGCTACGCCACCAAGCCCGGGACCGTCGCGGGCCCCGAGGGCTTCGACGGCCTGACGATCGCCACCTCCTACGAGGGCATCGTC
The DNA here is from genome assembly GCF_026167665.1 of Streptomyces drozdowiczii. NCBI lineage: Bacteria > Bacillati > Actinomycetota > Actinomycetes > Kitasatosporales > Streptomycetaceae > Streptomyces > Streptomyces drozdowiczii. The sequence goes on from NZ_CP098740.1 coordinate 5,890,686, forward strand.
GCCAAGCACCTCGCCGAGGCAGGCGTCAACGCCTCCGTCGTCCACCTCGACGGCGCCGTCGAGACCGCCATCGAACTCGGCGTCGCCCAGGTCATCGCGGACGTCGTGGAGACCGGCACCAGCCTGCGCAACGCCGGTCTCGAGGTCATCGGCGAGCCCATCATGACCTCCGAGGCCGTCGTCATCCGGCGCACCGGCGCCCCAGCGGACGACCCCAAGGTCCAGCAGTTCCTGCGCCGCCTCCAGGGCGTCCTGGTGGCCCGCAGCTACGTGATGATGGACTACGACTGCCGCGTCGAGCACCTGGAGCGCGCCGTCGCCCTCACCCCGGGCCTGGAGTCGCCGACCATCTCCCCGCTGCACCACGAGGGCTGGGTCGCCGTCCGCTCCATGGTCGCCGCCGCCGAGGCGCAGCGGATCATGGACGACCTGTACGACCTCGGCGCCCGCGCCATCCTCACCACCGCGATCCACGCCTGCCGTCTCTGACGGCGGGAGACGGAAGAAGAGCACGATGTCAGCCCCCGCACCCCCGCCCGGCCCGCCGGCCCTGCCGGTCACCTTCCGGCCGACCCGCACCCGGGTGGTCCTGCTGACCGTCGGCGCGGTGATGTTCGCCGTCATCACCGTCGTCGCCTTCACCCTCGAACAGCTCAGCGGGGGCGAGCGGGTCAGCTTCGTCTTCACCGCGCTGCTCTTCTTCGGCGTCCTGGCGCTGCTCAGCCGCCCCAAGGTCGTCGCGGACGAGGAGGGCGTGACGGTGGTCAACCTCACGCGCAGCCGCCGCCTCTCCTGGGCCGAAATCGTCCGCGTCAACCTGCGGGTGGGCGACCCGTGGGTCTTCCTGGACCTCAGCGACGGCACCAGCATGCCCGCCCTCGGCATCCAGCCCGGCATCGCCAAGCAGCGCGCCATCCAGGACGCCCGGGCCCTGCGCGCCCTCGCCGAAAGCCACGGCACGGGCACGGACAACGGCTGAGCCCCCTGCCCCGCACGGCCTCCCGTTGATTACTCTGGAGGGCGGTGGCGCCCCGTGCGCGCCCCGCCCCGCCCGAAGGCCCACGCGGCCGGCGGGGATTTTCCTGCGACCCGAGGAGTGACTCCCTCCAGCAATGGACGGATCGTCCGGTAGTACCTGCGCCGCCCCCTCCGTGGAGGCGGCGGCATGACAACCCCCTGTTGCTGCTCAGCGCGGCATTCCTTCTCATCCTCGCCAACGGCTTCTTCGTGGCGGCCGAATTCGGTCTCGTCACCGTGGAACGCGCGGACGCCGAGCGCGCCGCCGCCGAGGGCGACCGGCGGGCCCGCACCGTCACCGACGCCCTGCGCGAGCTCTCCTTCCAGCTCTCCGGCACCCAGCTCGGCATCACCATCACCTCCCTGGTGGTCGGCATGCTCGCCGAACCGGCGCTCGCCCAGCTGCTGGACGGCCCCCTCGCCCTGACCGGGCTGCCCGACGGCGCCGTGCCCACCGTCAGCGTGGTCACCGGCATGCTGCTCGCCGCCGCCGTCCAGATGGTCATCGGCGAACTCGTCCCGAAGAACTGGGCGGTCTCCCGCCCGCTCACCGTCGCCCGGTTCGTCGCCGGACCGCAGGCCCGCTTCACCCGCCTCTTCCGGCCGGTGATCGGCGCCCTGAACACCGCGGCCAACCGGCTCGTACGCCTCCTCGGCGTCGAGCCCACCGAGGAGCTGGCCTCCGCCCGCACCCCCGGCGAGCTGGTCTCCCTCGCCCGGCACTCCGCCGAGGCGGGCACCCTCGAACAGGACACCGCCGACCTCTTCGTGCGGACCCTGTCGCTCGCCGGGCTCACCGCCCAGCACGTCATGACCCCGCGCGTGAAGGTCAGCGCCCTCCAGACCTCCGCCACCGCGGAGGACGTCCTCAACCTCACCCGCGCCACCGGCCTGTCCCGCTTCCCCGTCTACCGGGAACGCATCGACGAGGTCGTCGGCATGATCCACCTCAAGGACGCCCTGGCCGTCCCGGCCCCCGACCGGCTGCGCACCACGGCCGGACGGATCGCCGTGCCGCCGCTCCTGGTGCCCGAGACGCTGCCCGTCGAACAACTTCTCCAGCGGCTCCGCAAGGAGCAGCCGATCGCCGTCGTGGTCGACGAGTACGGCGGCACCGCCGGGGTCGTCACCCTGGAGGACATCATCGAGGAACTGGTCGGCGAGGTCCGCGACGAGCACGACGCCGAGGGCGCCGACCGCCCCGAGCTGGCCCCCGCCCCGCCCGAGGACGGCAGCCCCGCCTGGGACGCCGAGGGCAGCTGCCGGGTCCTCACCCTGCGCCGCATAGGACTCGACGTGCCCGACGGCCCGTACGAGACGGTCGCCGGGCTCGTCGCCGATCTGCTGGGCCGCATCCCCGCCCCGGCGACCGGGCCGAACTCCCCGGCTGGCGGATCGCGGTCCGCCAGGTCGGCCACTACCGGGCCGAGAAGGTCCGCTTCGTCCGGGTGGCCGGTGCCGCCGGTACGGACGCCTCCGAGCCCGCGGTCCTGGAGGCGGCGCGATGAGCCTCGTCCAGCTGGTCTTCGCCGGACTCCTGGTCCTCGCGAACGGCTTCTTCGTCGGCGCCGAGTTCTCCCTCGTCTCCGTCCGCCGCAGCCAGATCGACCCCCTCGCCGCGGCCGGTTCCGGCCGCGCCCGCCAGGTGCTGTACGGCCTGGAGAACCTGCCGCAGATGATGGCGGCGGCCCAGTTCGGCATCACCGTCTGCTCCCTGACCCTGGGCGCCGTCGCCGAACCCACCGTCGCCCACCTCCTGGAGCCGGTGTTCGCCGCCGTGCACCTGCCCGAGGGGCTGATCCACCCGCTCGGTTACGTCCTCGCGCTCGTCCTCGTCGTCTTCCTCCACCTCGTCATCGGCGAGATGGTCCCGAAGAACCTGGCGATGGCCGCGCCCGAGAAGACCGCGCTCTGGCTGAGCCCCGGCCTCGTCGGCTTCGCCCGGCTCTGCCGCCCGGTCACCGCGGCGCTCGGCGCCTGCGCCCGGCTGGTGCTGCGCCTCTTCGGCGTCGAGCCGAAGGACGAGGTGGAGGCCGTCTTCACCAGCGAGCAGCTCAACCGCCTCGTGGAGGACTCCGGGCAGGCCGGCCTCATCGAACCCGAGGCGCAGGAACGCCTGGAGGACGCCTTGGAGCTGGGCAGCCGCCCGGTCACCGACGTCCTGCTGCGCCGGGCGTCCCTGGTGACCGTGGACCCCTCGGTCACCCCGCGCCGCATCGAGGAGCTGACGGTCCGCACGGGCTTCTCGCGCTTCCCGGTCTGCGCCGAGGGCGGCGGCCCGTTCATGGGCTACCTGCACGTCAAGGACGTCCTCGACCTGGAGGACCGGGAGCGCGCGGTGCCGCAGCAGCTGTGGCGCCCGATGGCCACCGTACGGGCCGAACTCCCGCTGGACGACGCCCTCACCGTGATGCGCCGCGCCGCCACGCACCTCGCCCAGGTCGCGGACGCGTCCGGCCGGGTGCTCGGCCTGGTCGCGATGGAGGACGTCCTGGAGACGCTGGTCGGCGAGGTCCGCGACCCCGCGCACCGGGTGGCGGAGCCGCGCCGCACGGAGGAGCGGACGACGGACCCGGACGGGGCCCTGGTGGGCTGAGCCCGGCCCGGTCACCGGGGAACGCCCCGGTGGCCGGCCGCACGGCTCACAGCGCCGGCGGCTCCTGCTGCCCCCGGCCCACCGGGCCGCGCCCGGACAGGACCTCGCCGTACGCCTGCATCAGGTCCGGCAGCCGCAGCGTGGCCAGGTCGTCCCTGGTGGGCATCGTCGTGCAGCCGGAGAGCCGCAGATCGCGGTAGGCGCAGCTCTTCTCGTACAGCGTCCGCAGGAAGCGGCCGTTGCCCAGCTCGTCCAGCCAGCCCTGGTCCACCACATGGCCGCTGATCGAGCGCAGCTCCTCCAGCGACTCCTCGTCCCACCCATCGCCGTTCTCGGCGGCCAGCACCTCACCGATCGCGGTGAGTTCGAGGGGCCGGTAGCTGGGGAAGTCCACCCGGGTCGTGAAGCGCGAGGAGAGCCCGGGGTTGGTGGACAGCAGCCGGTCCATGCCCTCCGGATAGCCGGCCAGGATGACGACCAGGTGGTCCCGATTGTCCTCGGCCCGCTTGAGCAGCACCTGAAGCGCCTCGTCGCCGTACGCGTCGCCCTTGCTGTACCCGGTGTTGGACAGGCTGTACGCCTCGTCCACGAACAGCACCCCGCCCAGCGCCGAATCGATCAGCTCGTTCGCCTTCACGGCGGTCTGGCCCAGGAACTCGCCGACCAGGTCCGACCGTTGCGCCTCCACGAGGTGGTCGCCGCCGAGCAGGCCCAGCGCGTAGAAGACCCGGCCCAGGATGCGGGCCACGGTCGTCTTGCCGGTGCCGGACGGCCCGGAGAACACGAAGTGCCGCTTCGGCGGTTGTACGGGGAGCCCCTGGCCCGCCCGGAGGCGCGCCATGTTGAGCTGCGCCGAAAGGGCCTTGACCTGGCGCTTCACCGGTTCCAGGCCGACCATCCGCTCCAGCTCGGCCAGCGCCTCGGCCAGCAGCGCCGGGTCGCTGGGCCCGGCCGGGAACGGCTGCGCCGCCGGGGACTTCGCCCGCACCTTGCCGGGCCGCGGGGCGCCCCCGGCACCGGGCACGTCCTGCGGATCACCGCCGGGCGGCAGCTCCCGCCCGTCCGCCGGGTCGGCGCCCGGCGGCGCGGCGCCCTCGGCGTAGAGCGCGTCCGCCTCCATGCCGGTCAGGGAGACGGACGCGAGGTCCGGCACCTCGTCGGAGCCGTCGAGCCCGTCGTAGTCCGCGATGGCCGCGAGGCGCGCGGAGGTGTCCATGAAGGCCGGGTCGATGCGGTGCACGGCGCGGTAGAGGGGGAGCGCCGCGGCGCTGCGGCCGGTGCCCTCGTGGGCGCGGGCCAGCCAGTAGCGAAGCTCCTTGCGCTGCGGCTGCTCGCTGCGGCACCGCATCAGGGCCGTCGCGAGCATCGGCTCCGCCTGCCCGTACATCTCGAGGCGCACCCGGGCCATCCCGCCGAACAGCCCCGCCTCGATGCCCAGCAGGGGGTCGTCGATCAGCTGCTCGGTGTGGCGTACGAGCTGCTCCCAGTCCTTGACCAGGTAGGAGCGGCAGGCGTGCAGGAAGCGGACCTGGGGGTCGGTCTCCACCGGCGGCAGGGCAGCCAGCGCCCGGTCCAGCTCGGCGACATGGCGGCCGTCCAGCCAGTGCGAGGCGTGCGCGAGCAGCAGATCGCGCGGGCTCTCCAGCACCGGCTGCACCCACCAGCCCAGCCAGTACCAGGAGTTGAGCGTGCGCCGGTAGCGGGTGCGCTGTTCGCCGAAGCGGTCGCGGTGGCGGTGCATGTGCAGCAGCGCCGATGCGGTGTCGACGCGCAGCGCGTGCAGGCCCAGCCAGGCGTCCGCCATGCCCGGATCCTGGCCCACGGCCGCCCGGAACTCCTCCTCGGCCTGCGGATACGCGCCCATCGTGTAGGCGTCCACGCCCCGCAGCCAGGCGAGGTCGGCCGGGGCCTGCGCGCCCTGCGTACCGAAGTCCATCAGGTCCCCCACAAACGTGCCCCCAGGATGTCCCGCCGCCCGAAAGCGCGCCCAGGGCCTGCCGCAGGCGCGCCGAATCGCTGTGCCGTGGACGGGAATTGACCGCACCGAGAGGCATCGTACCTGTGCGGTGCGTATCCGACGAAGGGTGCCGCAGGCCGAAGACGCGCCGTGACCGAGGGTAAGGGCGAGGCGGGTGAAGAGGCGCGGGAGCACAGGACGAAGCCCCCGGTCACGGGGGAACAACCGGGGGCTTCGCGTCTGTTGGGGGCTCCGAAAAGCCGCACATTGAGAACGTAAGACCTGTACCGCCCCCGGGTCAAGCGGAGTTGAGGTACTTCCGAGCCGTTTTCCGGCGGCGCGAGAGGGTGGCGCGAGCCGGTCACACCGGGTGACGAAACGGTTCAGCGCCGCTGTCGTCCGGGTCCCTCCAGCCACTCGTACCCCAGGGGCAACTGCCGTACCAGAACGTCCGCCGAAGGGCGCGACGGATCGGCCGCGAAATGCGCGGTCTCCGCCGCCGTCCAGCCATCCCAGAAGGAGCGCAGCGCGGGACCGTCGCGCCGCCGGCCGCGCGCCCAGGACTCCTCGGCGGGCAGGTCCATCCACAACAGCCGCGCCAGCAGCGGCCGCAGGGCGCGCCGGCCGGCCCCGACGCCCTCGATCAGGACGACGGGCGCGGGCTCCAGGGTCCTGACGGGACCGAAGGCCCGTGCCGTCCAGTCGTACGGCGCGTAGCGCGCGGGCTCGCCGCGCGACAGCGGGCCCGTCACCTGTACGCGCATCCGGTCGGTCCAGCCGAACAGCTCCTCGTGCGTGGCGAGGTCGTCCAGGTGCAGCACGGGCGCCCCGCCGAGCGCTTCCGCGAGCCGGCCGGCGAAGGTGCTCTTGCCCGACCCCGCATGGCCGTCGACGGCGACCAGGCGCACCGGCCCGCAGGACGGCGGGAGGGCGGAGAGCCGCGCGGCGTGGGGCGCGAGATCGTTCATGCGGCCCAGCCTACGAGCCGGGGCGGGCCGTAGGCCGTTCGGCCCAGCCGCAGGTCACGCCAGTGGTAGAGACCAATATTGGTTGATCGGCGCGGGTCGAATCGCTGGCCGAACGGGGACGCGACCCGCGATAGTTGCCCCACTGTCGTGCACCGCAGCCCCAATCCGCAGACGACGACCGGGGGTCTCGCCCATGCCCAGTCCCACCTCACGCCGCACCGTCCTCGCCGCCGCCGTCGTGGCGGCCGCCGGTGCCGGAACGCTGTCGTCCGCCGCCTCCGCGGCGGCGGCCCCGCGCCGCGCCCGGCCCGCGCCGCCCTCGGTGGACAACCACGCCTGGACCACGTACACCGACTGGCGCTGCGGCGACCGCGCCGGGACCCGTGCGGTCGCCGGCCGCCGGGCCGGTCTGGTCATCGCCCACCCGCTGGGCCGTACGGACTACACCGACCCGCACACCGGCACCACCGCCGCCTGGGAGTACGCGACCTGGACCTCGCCGGTGCACCGCTCGACCGTCCCCGCGACCGAGGTGATCGCCTCCTGGAACGCGGAGACCCCGGCCGGGACCTGGATCCGGATCGAGCTGTGCGGCCGCTACTCGGACGGCACCGAGACCCCGTGGTACGTGATGGGGCGCTGGGCCGCCGGTGACGCGGACATCCGCCGCACCTCGGTGGACGACCAGAGCGACGGCAAGAGCTCCATCTGGACCGACACCTTCTCGGTGGACGACGCGGCGAGCGGGCTGCGGCTGCTGTCGTACCGCCTCCGGCTGACCCTGTACCGCACGCCGGGCAGCCGCCTCACCCCGACGGTGTGGCGCATCGGCGCGATGGCCTCGGACATCCCGGACCGCTTCACCGTGCCCGCGAGCACCCCGGGCCTGGTCCGCGAGCTGCCGGTGCCGCGCTACTCGCAGAACGTCCACGTCGGGCAGTACCCGGAGTACGACAACGGCGGCGAGGCGTGGTGCAGCCCCACCTCCTCGCAGATGATCATCGAGTACTGGGGCCGCAAGCCCTCCGCCGATGACCTCTCCTGGGTGGAGCCCGGCATACAGGATCCCTCGGTCTGCCACGCCGCCCGCTTCACGTACGACAACCAGTACGAGGGCTGCGGCAACTGGCCGTTCAACGCGGCCTACGCGGCGACGTACCGCGACATGAGCGCCGCCGTGACCCGGCTCGGCTCCCTGAGCGACGTGGAGACCCTGGTCCGCGCGGGCATCCCCGTCATCACCTCCCAGTCCTTCCTGAAGGAGGAGCTGACCGGCGCGGGCTACGGCACGTCGGGCCACCTGATGACGGTCATCGGCTTCACCGCCGAGGGCGACGTCATCGCCAACGACCCCGCATCGCCGAACGACGACGCCGTCCGCCACGTCTACAAGCGCCACGAGTGGGAGACCATCTGGCTGCGGACGAAGCGGTACGACGCCAGTGGCAACGTCAAGAGCGGTACCGGCGGGGTGTGCTACGTCTACTGGCCCGCGCATCCGACGCCGGCGCAGCGGTGGGCGCTGCGCTCGTTCGGGCTGATCTGAGCCCGCTGCTCGAAGGGAGTGCCTGTGCGTGCCGTGACCGTCCGGCCCTCGGCCGCGAAGAGCCTTGAGGTCTGCGAGGTGCCCGACCCGGTGCCGGGTGCGGGGGAGCTGCTGGTCGACGGGATCTCCGTGGGGGTCTGCGGCACGGACAGGGAGATCGTGGCCGGTGGGCTCGGGCGGGCGCCGAAGGGCGAGGAGCGGCTGATCATCGGGCACGAGTCGCTGGGCCGGGTGCGGCAGGCGCCCGCGGGGAGCGGCTTCGCCGCCGGGGACCTGGTCGTGGGCATCGTGCGGCGCCCCGATCCGGAACCGTGCGGCGCCTGCGCCCGGGGCGAGTTCGACATGTGCCGCAACGGGCGCTACACGGAGCGCGGGATCAGGGAACGGCACGGCTACGCCAGCCGGTTCTGGACCGTTGAGAGCGATTACGCGGTCCGGCTCGACCCGTCCCTGGAGCGCGTCGGTGTCCTGCTCGAACCGGCCACCGTGCTGGCCAAGGCGTGGGAGCAGGTCGAACGGATCGGCGCGCGCTCCTGGTTCGAGCCGGAGCGGGTCCTGGTGACCGGCGCCGGACCGATCGGCCTGCTCGCCGCGCTCCTCGGCCGGCAGCGCGGGCTGGATGTCCATGTGCTCGACCGGGTGACCTCGGGGCCGAAGCCCGCTCTGGTGGCCGGCCTGGGCGCCACGTACCACAGCGGCTCCGTCGACGAGGTGGCCGCCGCCCTCCGGCCCGACGTGGTGATCGAGGCGACGGGCGCCGGAGACGTGGTCCTCGGGGCGATGCGGGGGACCGCGAGCTACGGGATCGTCTGCCTGATAGGCGTGTCGCCCGAGGCCCACCGGCTGCCGGTGGAGGCGGGCGCGCTCAACAACGCGCTGGTGCGGGGGAACACCGCCGTGGTGGGGTCCGTCAATGCCAATGCGCGCCACTACCGGGCGGGCGCCGAAGCCCTCCGGCGCGCCGATCCGGCCTGGCTGGAGCGGATGATCACCCGGCGGGTGCCGCTGCGGGACGCCGCCGAGGCGTTCACCGCGCGGGACGGCGACATCAAGGTCGTCATCGACCTGGAGTGACCCCGCCCGGGCGCGGCGGGCGCCGTCAGTCGACGCCGTAGGCCGCCGCGATGCCCGCGATCACCAGGTCGAGCGCTTCCCCGTAGTGCTGCTCGTAGTCCGCGAAGATCTCCGCGCCCGCCGCGGCGGTGAGCGGGTAGGCGGCGAGCATCCGCGCCCGCTCGTCCACGTCGAAGCCTTCCCGGCGCAGGCCCGGCAGGGGCTCGGCGCCCTGCTGCTCGATGACGAAACCGAGCGTGAACATGTACGTCGTGGTGGCCGCCCGCACCGCCTGGGCCAGGGTGAACCCGGCGGCGGTGAGCAGGCGCAGGCTCTCCTCCATCTGCTCGGCGTGCACCGCGCCGGTGAAGCGCGAACCGCTGAAGACCTTCGCGCCGTCCCGGTAGCCGAGCAGCGACGTGCGCAGGGCGTGGTTGGACTTCCGCAGCAGCTCCCGCCAGGTGTCGGCCGGGTCGAGCGGGGTGCCGGCCAGCATGCGCCGGTACATCTCCGTCGCCATCTCGTCCAGCAGCGCCTGCTTGTCCTTGAAGTGCCAGTACAGGGCGGGCGCCTTGACGTCCAGCTCCTTCGCGATGGCGCGCAGGGTCAGCCCGTCCAGGCCGACCTCGTTCAGCAGCCGCAACGCCGTGTCCGCGACCCGTCGGCGGTCGAGGGGGGCGCGTCGTTCGGTACTCACGCTTGACAGCTTAACGCCGTTAAGGGCACTCTCGGAACCACCGAGCACTTAACAGCGTTAAGGAGAATCGTCATGGACGTGGATGTCCTGATCGTCGGCGCGGGCCCCACCGGACTCGCCCTCGGCGTGGACCTGGCCCGGCGCGGCGTGCGCGCGCCCGTCCTGGAACGCGCGGAGGCGCTGTTCCCCGGCTCCCGGGGCAAGGGCCTCCAGCCCCGCACCATGGAGGTCTTCGACGACCTCGGCGTCGTCGACGCGATGCACGCGGCGGGCGGTACCTACCCGGTCGGCATGGTCTGGCGGAACGGCGAGCGCGTCGGCGAGCACCACATGTTCGACCCGGTCGAGCCGAGCGAGGACGCGCCGTACAACAAGCCGTGGATGGTGCCGCAGTGGCGCACCCAGGAGATCCTGGCGGCGCGGCTCGCGGAGCTGGGCGGAGAGATCGCCTTCGGCCGGGAAGTGGTCGGCCTCACGCAGGACGCGGAGGGCGTCACCGCGCAGCTGTCCGGCGGCGGTGCGGTGCGCGGCCGCTATCTGGTCGCCGCCGACGGTGGCCGCTCGGCGGTGCGCCGCGCGCTGGGCATCGGGATGACCGGAGAGACCGTCGACCCGAACCCGACGCTGGTCGCGGACGTCCGGATCACCGGTCTGGACCGCGACAACTGGCACATCTTCCCGCCCCACGACGGCGGCGACTTCCTCGCCGTCTGCCCGCTGGCCGGCACGGAGGACTTCCAGCTGACCGCCCGCTTCCCGGAGGGGACCGACGTCGACCTCACCCCGGACGCCATCCGCAAGGTCCTCGCCGCGCGCACCCACCTCCCCGCCGATGCCCTGACCGAGGTGCGCTGGGCCTCCGACTTCCGCCCCCGCGCCGCCCTGGCCGACCGCTTCCGCGCGGGCCGGGTCTTCCTCGCCGGGGACGCCGCGCACGTCCACTCCCCGGCGGGCGGCCAGGGCCTGAACACCAGCGTCCAGGACGCCTACAACCTGGGGTGGAAGCTGGGGGCGGTCCTGACGGGCGGCGCCCCGGCCGCCCTCCTGGACAGCTACGAGGAGGAGCGCCGCCCGGTCGCCGCGCAGATGCTCGACCTGTCCACCGGCGTCCACCGCGGCGAGGTCCGCCGAGGCGGCGCCACCCGCCAACTGGGGCTCGGATACCGGGAGTCGCCGCTCACCGAGGAGTCACGGAACGCGGTCCCGGAGGACGCGCTCCGGGCCGGCGACCGCGCACCCGACGCGACCGTCGACGGCCTCCGCCTCTTCGACGCCTTCCGGGGACCGCACTGGACGCTCCTCGCGCTCGGGACCGACGCACCCGGCGTCGCGGGCGGACCGGTCGCCCGGGTGGTGAGCGGGAGCGCCCCCGCGGCTTACGGCACCGGGCTCTTCCTCGTACGCCCGGACGGGTACATCGGATGGGCCGGCACCACGCCGGACGGGCTCGACGGCTACCTGCGCCGCTTCACCACCGCCTAGGACCTGTCCGACGCCGGCCACACGTACGGCAGGTCGTCCGGCACGCCCGGGAACCGGCCCCGGTAGTGCTCCGGGTCCTTGCGGAGCAGCGCCGACTGATGGCTGCGATGGAACTCCGGATCGCCCAGCCACGGCGGAAGCTCCCCCTCCGCCGACAGCTCGGGCTGGGAGCGGACCGGCGCGCCGCCCGTGTGGGCCCGGAAGTCGTGGACCAGGGTGCCGGCGCAGGTGTCGGCGCGCCCCTCGGCCGTCCAGACCGCGCAGACGTCGAGCCCGTACCGGACGAGCGCCTCCTCGTATCCCGCCCACATGCGGACCGCCGGATGCCTGCGCCACCCGTAACCCGGCACGGTCAGGCCGCGGAGCACCTGCAGAGCCTCCACCCGCTGCTTGCCGAGCCGTCTGGCGTCCAGGACGCCGGCCGACTCCGTGAAGCCGGAGAAGGGGAGAAAGGTCTGCATACGACCTGTCTACCCGCACGGCCGGCGTCCCGCGACGCCGAGACTCCTGGGCGGGGAGGGCGACCCCGCCGGGCGGGGGAGCGTCAGGAAGGCAGCTCGGCCAGGACGACCTTGGTCGAGCCGCCGTCCTCCACGTCCATGGCGTAGTACGCCACCTCGCCCCGGTTGTTGAGGGAGATGCCCTCCAGTGGCACGAAGCGCGAGGAGCCGGTCATGGCCGACAGCTCGTACATGCGGCCCTCCGGGTCCCACACGACCGCGGTCTCCGTGTCCGGCGCGGTCTGCGCGGTGCCCATGATCCAGCCGGCGTCGTTCACCTTCAGTGCCTTGGCGTCGAAGCCGAAGTCGGGCAGCCGGGTCATCGTGCCACCGGGCTTCAGGACGAACGCGTCGTCACCGCTGGCGCCGACGACCGTGCCGGAGGCGTTGACCGACTCGGCGTAGCTGTCGGGCATGCCCGGCAGCGTGCCCAGGTCGGTGATCCTCCCGTCCGCGTCCCACTCGACGGCACGGCGCTTGCCGTCCTTGGCGGAGTGGCCGACCACGATGCCGTCGTTGTTGACGGCGATCGGTTCGGTCAGGCCGCGGCTGTCGGTGAGGTGCGGCAGCTTGCGGAAGCCGTCCGCCGCGCTCCAGACGAAGCCCTCGTTCACTTCGAGGCTGCGGCCGGTGGCCGGGTCGGTGATGGTGCCCGTGGCGTTGCCGACGACCGTGCCGGAGTCGTTGACGGCGAAGCCGCGCGCGAAGCGGTAGTCCTCCCAGTCGGGCAGCGGCAGCGTGGTGAGCTTGCCGTCCGCGTCCCAGACGCCCGCCCGGGTGCCCTCGGCGAGCGTCAGCTGACCGGTGGCGTACCCCTTGGTCGGGCTCTGGCCGAGGACGTGACCGTCACGGGCGTCCGCGTTGTCGAGCAGCGTGACGCCGTTCTCCGCGTCCCAGCGCATCGGCCGGCCCTTGCCGGACACCTGCCGGGAACCCGCGACCCGGCCGGTGTCGTCCAGGCTGAAGGCGAGGGCCGGGCCGAACGAGGACGTGACCTCCGCGTGCGGCGTGCTGACCTCGCCGAGCAGCACATCGGCGCTGCCCAGCAGGGTGCCCGTGTCGGAGGCCAGCGAGAACCGGCCCACCATGCGGCGGCCCGCCGGCGGCACGGTGTCCGCCACCAGACGCCCGCTCACCTTCACCGACCTGCCCGACGCCAGGCGCACCGGCTTGTCCTGGTCCACGGTCACCGAACCGAGCGACGAGGAGAACATCGTGTCCTGGATGTCGAATTCGGTGCTGCCCGACGGCACGTCCGTACCGGCGATGTAGAGCAGGTAGTACCCGGGCGTGGGCTTGTCGATCACGATCGACTCACGGGAGCCGCCGTTGGTGGAGGACGCGACGAGCGCCCCCGACTGGGCCACCAGATACAGGTCCAGGTCCGCGTCCGGGTCGGAGGCGTTGCCCATCGACACCTCGAAGCGCGTCGCGTCCCGGGGCACCGTGACCTGCTTGCCGGTCATGTCCTGGTCGGCGACGGCCGGGTGGGCCTCGGAGAGGGCGCCCAGGGCGCCGCCCACCGCGTGCGCGGTCACCGGCGCGAACCGGTTGACGGCCGTGAAGCTCTTCTCGGTCGCCGCGTGCAGCGCCGCCCGGTCGATCACCGAGGACGCCGGGTCGAGCGTGGCGCCCTGCACGGTCGCGGTCAGCCGGTACGGGTTGGTGAGCAGCGGCGAGGTGCGGCGCGCCTCCACCTCGAACTCCCAGACGCCCGGCATCGGCTGCCGGTACGTGCGCGAGCCCGGGGCGCAGTCCGCCTCGTCCGAGAAGTGGGTGTAGCAGCGGCTCACGGCGGTGTCCTCGACCGGCATGCCCTGCGGGTCGACCGCCAGGAACCGGGTCTGGCTGTCCCGGGCGACGCCGGACAGGTCCACCTTCAGCGCCGCCGCGCCCTCGGGCACGGAGACGAAGAACGAGCGGGTGGCGTTGCGGTCCACCGCGCCGCCGGTGGACACCGCGTACGACGGCTTCGCCGGGTCGGCGGCGGCCACGACGGTGACCGGGACCAGCCGGTCGACGCCCGGGGTCGCCGGGTCGTCCACGCGCAGCAGCGCCGAGTGCGCCCCGGCGGACTTCGCCCGGGCGCGGACGGTGACGGAGGTGGCCCTGCCCCGGTCCAGCCGCACCGTGCGCGGGGCGCTGAACGTACCGTCGTTGCCGAGCCAGGAGAGGCGGGCCTCACGGCTGCCGGGGCCGGTGCGGGTGAGCTTCACCGTGTAGTTCTTCGGACGGTGCAGCGACTGCCCGCCGTCGTCGGGGGAGCAGCGGTTGTACACGCCGGTACCGGATTTGGGAGTGGTCAGCATGGCCGCGAGGACACCGCAGACCGGTGCCTCGACGGAGTACGACGTCGGCTTCGGGCCCTTCGCCAGCAGCTTCCACGCCGCCGGTACGGAGACGAGGCCGGCCCCCTGCGCGTACGCCGGCTGGTCCGGCAGATACGTCGCCGAGCCGGTCAGCGCGGAGCGCATCCCGGCCGGCGACACCTCGACGTGCGAGGCGGACGCGGCCGAGAGCAGGACGGCGACGGCACCCGCGGCCTGCGGTGAGGCCATCGACGTACCGTTGAACATGCCGTAGCCCGGGGAAGTTCGTAGCCCGCCTGGGGCACGCCCTCGCCGGGCAGCCAGGTCGGGATGGAGGAGACCGCGGCGCCCGGGGCGACGATCTCCGGCTTCATCCCGCCGTCCTCACGCGGCCCGCGCGCGGAGAACGGGAACAGCGACCGGCGGTCCCGCACCTCGGAGCCGTAATCCGCCCACCAGGTGTCCTTGCTGACCGAGGCGCCGACCGCGATGACCTTGTCCGTCACCGCCGGATCGGACACCGTGTTCATGCCGGGACCGTCGTTGCCGGCCGACGAGACGATGTGCACGCCGTACTCGTCGATCAGCCGGTTGTAGAGGACCGAGCGGACGTTGGCGCCGTCGTTGAGCGCGGGCAGCCCGCCGATCGAGAGGTTGACGACGTCCACCCGCTTGTCCACGACGACGTCGATCATGCCCTCGGTGAGGGCGTACGAGGTGCAGCCGGCGGCGAAGAGGCAGACGCGCTCGGAGACGATGCGGGTGCCGGGCGCGGCGCCGTCCATCTTCCCGCCGAACAGGCCGTGGCCCGCGGTGATTCCGGCGACATGGGTGGCGTGGGCGCCGGAGACGATACCGATGCTGACGAAGTCCGCCTTCTTGCCGGCGCTCGTGCCGCCCCGTGCCGAAAGGTCCACGTCGTCGCGGTACTCCACGGTGAACGGCATCGACTCGGCGACGGCCGTCGCGGGGTCGTCCTTGCCGAAGGCGGCCCACTTGCCGGACTTCGCGTACGGCTCGACCACATCGGCGTCGCCGAAGGTCCGGTCGAGGTTCGCGTCGACCCACACCCGGTGGTCCGTCTTGCGGTACAGGACGCCGAACGTGTCGTTGTAGTCGCCGTCCCGGTTGACGTCCCCTTCCAGCTCGCCGCCCCAGGTGCCGGACTCCTCGAAGAGCTGGAACTCGTACTCCCCGTCCGGCGCCTTGTAGTCGACCCCGCCGTAGCGGAAGGTGCCGTCCTTCGCGGTGACCTTCAGCCGCATCTCCAGCCAGGTCGGGTCGTTGTCGGTCACCGGGTCGGTCGCGGTGACCCAGTCCGCGACCTTCGGCTGTCCGGTCGTGGTGGTGCGGAGCGCCGGGTGGGCGAGGTCGACCCCGGTGTCCAGGATGCCGACGGTCACGCCCCGGCCGTCCCAGGAGCGGTGGTCCTCGGTGAAGCCGGTGGACCCGGTCTCGGCCACGGGCAGGTAGGGGTTGTCGGCCGGGGTGGTGCGGCCGGGGGCCTTCGGCGTGGTGGGGCCGTGGCCGCCGTGGTCCTTCGTGTCCTTCTTGTCCCTGCTGGTGACCGGTGACGGGTCGGGGATCTTGAAGGTCTCGTCGAGGTCGACGGCCCGGACCGAGGAGAGGGCGGCGAGCGCGGTGACCTTGCCGGTCGGCACGGTGGCGCGGACGTAGCCCAGCCTGTCGTCGGCCCTGGCGACCCGGCCGCCGAGGTCCGCGACCTTCTTGCGCAGCGCCTCGGTGTCGCCCTCGCCGGTGGCCAGCAGCACGGTGACCGTCCCGGCCTTCCTGCTCTCCGCCTTCTGGAGGAGGGTACGGTCGTGGGCGCCCAGCTTGTCGCGCTGGGCGGTCAGGGCCTTCTTGGGCGCGTCCGGGACGGCGGTGCCCAACGGGTGCGGCACGTCGGCGGCTTGGGCGGGCGGTGCCGACAGGCTCATCAGCGAGCCGGTCAGGCCGGCCGCCAGGACGGCGGCGGTGAACCGGCGTCTGCGGCGCGTGGTGATGGGGCGGGACATGAGTGCCCTTTCGCATGGCGGGGGCCTCGGCAGGACCGGGACCACGTCGGGGATCTCCCGCCGGAACCCCGGGCACCGGCGAAAGGTCGTGGCACGGGTCTACCGAGCCAGGCCGGGGCCCCGCAGCACACCCGCGTGGCGGATGCATGACACGACGTGTTGTCGCCACATCCCGAACCCACCGGGCCGCGATGGCGACTTGACGACAGGCGTGATCTCGCCACCGGCTTCCCATTCCCACCGGAGGCCCACGCGCCGACGATCATGCGATGCCCGTCCCCCACAGCTCACGAGGTGAGGGGGACACCGTCCGTCCCTGCCCAGAGCGGAGTCCACGAATCATGACGCAAGCCCCGGGGCGCAGACACCTCGCCCTGGCCGCGGCGGCAACCGTGCTCGCCACCCTCGCGGCCACCGCCCCCGCAGCCTTCGCCGCGCCCTCCCCGTCCGCTGCGCCGGACGCCGCCGACCTGGTCGCCTCCCTGGACGACCAGGAGCTGGGTGCCCTGCACCGCATGGCCGCCCTGGACATGGGCGGCCTGCACCTCACCGACAAGGCCGCGCTGCGCAGCAGCAAGCCCGTCGACGTCATCGTCCAGCTCAAGACCCCGCCGGCCAGGACCGCCCGCCTGCTCGCCGCGGCCGAGGGCCGCACGGTCGGCGAGGACGCGGCGAAGGACGCCGTGACGAAGGCGCACCAGCGCTTCCGGGCCGGGCTGGACGACATGTTCAAGAACCGCGCCAGGACGGCGGCGGCGCCCGAACCCGGGCGCACCTACACCCACAGCTTCGACGGGGTCAGCCTCCGGCTCCCCGGCGACCGCGTCGCCGAACTCCTCGACAACGACGAGGTCACCGCCGTCTGGCCGGACACCACGGTCAAGGCGCTCGACCGCCCGGCGCCTGCCGACGGCGGCGGGACGCCCGGGCCCTCGGGGACCACCGGCGACGACGGCGTGGCCCGGCTGCACGCCGAGGGCGTCACCGGCAAGGGCGTCAAGGTCGGCATCATCGACACCGGCATCGACTACCACCACCCCGACCTCGAGGCCGCGTACAAGGGCGGCTACGACTTCGTGGACGACGACGCCGACCCGATGGAGACCACCTACGCCGACTGGAAGGCGTCCGGGCAGGCCGAGACCAACCAGGGCTCGGCCTACTACACCGAGCACGGCACGCACGTCGCCGGGATCGTCGCGGGCCGGGGTGACACCTCGAAGGAGCGCGCCGCGCACGGCGTCGCGCCCGGCGCCTCCGTGTACGCGTACCGGGTGCTCGGCCCGTACGGGAGCGGCCGTACGAGCGACATCATGGCCGCGATGGACCGGGCGGCGGACGACGGCATGGACGTCGTCAACATGTCGCTCGGCGCGGCCGTCAACGACCCGATGAGCCCGCAGGCGATAGCCGCCGACAACCTCGTGCTCGCCGGGATCACCACCGTCATCGCCGCCGGCAACAGCGGCCCCGGCACCAACACCCTGGGCACGCCGGGCGCCGCCGCGCTCCCGCTCACCGTGGGCGCGCACGACGAGCCGATGACCCTGCCGGAGTTCCGCATCGGCGCGGGCACCACCACCGCCACCGGGCGGCTGCTCGCCCAGCCGTTCGGCGACGCGCTCTCCGAGCTGACCGCGGGCACCTACCCCGTCGCCGACGTCGGCACCGGCACCGCGGCCGGCTACAGCGGCAAGGACGTCAAGGGCAGGGCCGTCCTCGTGAAGCGCGGCGGGATCACCCTGGACGAGAAGGTGCGCCGCGCCGCCGCCATGGGCGCCGTCGCCGTCCTCCTCGTCAACGACAACGCGGACGAGGGGCACATCCCGAACTACATCGGTGAGAGCCCCGCCTATGTGCCGGCCTTCTCGCTCACCGCAGCCGAGGGTGCCGCGCTGGCCGCCGGGACCGCCGACGCCACCGCCCGCGTCACGTTCACCGAGTCCGGGACCTTCGTGCTCGGCAGCGGCGGGCTCGCGGACTTCAGCTCGCGCGGCCCGGCCTACGGCACCGGCGCCATCAAGCCCGAGGTCACCGCGCCCGGCGTCAGCGTGCTCTCGTCCGTCCCGGCGGACACCGTCGCGCCGGAGACCGGCGACTACTCCGCCGCGTACGCCCGCCTCAGCGGCACCTCCATGGCCTCGCCGTACGTCGCCGGGGCCGCCGCGCTGCTGCTCCAGCACGACCACCGGCTCACGCCGGACGGGGTCAAGGCGGCGCTGATGAACACCGCCCGCCCGATGCCCGGCAAGGTGAGCGTCTTCGACGCGGGCGCCGGCGCGGTCGACCCGTACGCCGCCGTGCACACCGAGACCTCCCTCCGGATCACCGCGAAGACCCCGTACGTCTCCCTGGACGGCACCCGGTCCGAGCTGGACCACCGCACCGGCGCCCTCGACCTCGGGGTGCTCCCGGTCCGCCGGTCCACCCGCGTCGAGAAGCGGCTGGACCTGGTCAACGACAGCGGCTCCAAGGGCCGTTACGAAGTCGGCGTCGCGTTCACCCGGGGCAACGGGGCGTCCGGGGACACCCGCGCCGCCGGTATCACCCTGTCCGCCGACCGCCAGGTGACCAGCAAGCCGCACGGCAGCACGCCCGTCCGCACCACCCTGCGGGTTCCGGCCGACGCCCCGGCCGGCTACTACGAGGGCTTCGTCACCCTGACTCCCGTACAGGGCAAGGGGCTTCACGTCCTGCGCATGCCGTTCGGGCTGCGCGTCGCCGCGTCCGGCTTCGCGGAGGTCGACATGACGAAGCCGGTCATGTCGACCAACCAGTTCTCCGACGCCGGGTCCGTCGGCGGCGGCGCCGCCACGTTCGACCTGCGCATGGCCGGGCAGCTGACGAGCGTCGACGTCTTCCTCTCCGACACCCGGGGCAGGGACCTCGGCTACATCGGCGGGATCAACACGACCGGCCTCAGCGAGGGCGTGCTGTACGGCACCGCGACCGTCGGCGGCTGGTACCACCCGGTGACCGGGCGCGAGGCCACCCCGTTCGACCCGCGCGGCCGCTGGATCGAGGACGGCCACTACAAGCTGCGGATCGTGGGCACCGATGCCTTCGGCGGCACCGACTCGGTGCTGCGCGACATCTACGTCGACTCGCATGCCCCGGCGTACGAGGACCCGTACGGTGCTTGGGACCCGTCCCGCCCCGTCGTGGTCGAACGCCCTGCGGACGCGACCTCGTTCACCTTCAGGGGCGCGCTGCGCGACGGCGAGACGGACGCGATCCGGAAGGCCGGGCTGGCCATCGGACCGGAGGACAACGCCCTCTACTACTCCAACTACAGCCCCAACGCCCCCACCGGCCACGTCAATGCCGACTCCAAGGGCAACGTCGACCTCACGATCCCCATCTCTGCGGGCCCGCCGACCGCCTACGTCAAGATGTGGCCCACGGACGCCGCCGGGAACATCGGAGACGTACGCGTGCTGAACCTGATCAAGGAGGGCATGCCCTACGTCGTCGCCGACGCCGACCGGCCCGCAGCCCGCGCGGGCGACCGGGTCACCTACACCCTCACCGCGCACGACCTGAAGCACTGGAAGTCCTTCAGCTCCCAGATCCGCTACGACGACCGCAACATCCGCATCACAGGCATCGAGCCGACCGCCGAACTGGCCGCGCACGGCCCGTCGGAGATCACCAGGACCGACGTGTCGGCCGGGGCCTCCTCGTACTCCACGCTCAGCTTCGACGTCTCGGACGCGGAGGGCCTGAGCGGCGACTCGATGCCGCTGCTCAAGGTGACGTACGAGGTGATGGGCGGGCACTGGACGGCATCGGCGGGACTCACCACGGGGACCACGAGCGCCACGGACACCACCGGCACCAAGGTGCCGCTGAACATCCAGTTCTACGGCTCCGTCCGGATGCTGAACGACGAGTCCACCTTCAACGCCCGGCCCGCCGCCGAGGCGCTGCTGACCAAGGACTACGGCTACGACACCACGCGCGACTACAGCCTCGACGGCATCCGCACCGAGCTGACCGCGCCGGACGGCACCCGGCACACCCTGACGGCCGACGCGGCCGCCCGGGTCTCGGCGAGCGGCCTCGCGCCCGCCGTGCGGCCCTACCGCCTGGAGATCCGGGTGCCGGGGCACTTCACCTGGAACGAGGACATCGACCTCGGCCTCTCCGGCTCCGGGGCCGTGTCCGGGACGACCGGTTCGTCGGTGGCGGCCCTGGTCGCCGGTGACGTCAACGGCGACGACGTCATCGACGTACGCGACGCCGCCGCCGTGTACGACGCCCGGGGCACCTCGAAGCGCTCCGCCGACATCAACCATGACGGAACGGTCGACGGGAAGGACCTCACCTGGGTGGTGACCAACTACTCCCAGCAGAACACCATGGCGGACCGGTACACCGACCCGGTGAAGCGCCTGCACGGCAGGACGCTGGAGTACTACACCGCCCGGATGTGACGACCCGGGTGTGACGACCCGCCGCCCGGGGTGCCGCGCGTGCCCCGGGCGGACCGCTCACACCCAGTTGTTGCGCATCGCGTACCAGCCGAGCTGGACGCGCGAGGAGACCGAGGCCGCGTCCATCAGGGCGCGCAGCCTGCGCTGGACCGTACGGGGCGACGTGCCGAGCTGGTGGGCCGTCGCCGCGTCCGTCAGCCCGGACAGCATCAGCTGGAGCAGCCGCCGGTCGGCCGGGTCGAGGTCGCCGTCCTCCCGCAGATACGGCCGAGAGCGCTGCCACACGGACTCGAACAGCTCGACCGCCAGCCGCACCAGAGGCGGCCCGAGAATCATCGAACGGCCCGCCTCCAGCTGGACCATGGCGGTCTCCTCGTCCGCTATGAGGAGCTTGATCAGGGGCTGGTCCACCACCCGCACCTGATGACCGGCCGCCAGCCGCTCGTCCAGCGCCCGCAGCGCCTCCGGCTCGGTGAGGAAGGCCCGGTCCACGACCACGCGGTACGCGGCGTGGGGATTGCCGTCCTTGCGCAACGGGGGCTCCGCCTCGGCGTCCCGCGCCCCCTCTTCCCCCTCCGCCTCCTCCGGGGCCCCGTCCGCCGGGTCCGCCAGCGTGGACGGGACCGGGGCGACCGTGTTGGCCCCCGACTGGAACCCCAGCAGCGACGTCCGGGCCCCGTACTCCAGCTCGTACAGCCGACGGGCCTGGGCCTCGCGCCCCTCCCAGAACTCCACGAACTGCCCGGGCACCTCACGGCCGTCGGGCCGCCACGCCGCGAGCAGCCGCACCAGCGAGTCATCGGCTCTGCGCAGGTCCTCCTGCAACCGGATCAGGGAGGAGCGCGCGGCGGCGGGCGGCCCGGGCGGCGGCACGGCCGACGGGGACGGGGGCACTTCTGGACGGGGCGACATGGCACAAGTGTCGCCACCTGCGAAGCGGCCTGGCAACGGACCCCCCGCGCGGTGCCGGCGACCGGCTCCGCGCCGGTGTCGGGATTACGTCATGGCAGCCACTCGCCAGTCCCAAGCCCCCCACAGGGCAGCGGCGTTGGCCACGCTGCTGCTCACCGGGCCCCTCCCTCCGAGGACACCGGACACCTTCCTCCTGGAGACCCACGATGAGACGTACGAGGCCATGGCGCCGGACAGCCGCCGGGCTGGCCACCGCCGCCCTGCTCGCGGCGGCCGTCCCCGCCGTGTCCGCCGGCACCCCGGCGGACACCACCCGGCCGCTCACCGACAGCCCCGGCCGCGCGGTCACCGTCACCCTGATCACCGGCGATGTGGTCGAGGCACGGGTGGACGGCGCCGGCCGGGTCCTCTCGGCGGCCCTGCGCGGCGCCGACGGCCAGGGCACCGACCACGCCGCCGCGACCTGGCAGGACGGCAAGCGGACCTATGTGTTCCCGCAGGGCGTCGAACGCCTCGTGGACGCCGGGCTCGTGGACGACGCGCTCTTCGACATCGGGCGGCTCGTCGCCGACGGCTACGACGACGCGCACACGGACACCCTGCCCGTCGTCGTGGAGTACGCGGGCGGCGCCGCTGCCCGGGGCCTGCGCACCGCCGCCGTCCCCGGCACCCGGACCACCGCGACCCTGGAGTCCATCGGCGGCGCCGGACTCGCCGTCAGCAAGGAGTCCGCCGCCGACGCCTGGCAGAAGCTCGCCCCGAGCGCCCCGAGCGCCCCGGCCACCGAGCGCTCCACGGCCCGAACGGCCGCCACCGCCGCCACCGCCGCCACCGGCACCGTCCGCAAGATCTGGCTCGACGCCAAGGTCAAGGGCACCGCCGTCAGCGGCCTCGGCACCCCCACCGTGCCCCTCACCGGCGCCACCACCGCGCACCGGGCCGGGCTCGACGGCTCCGGCGTCAAGGTCGCCGTCCTGGACACCGGGGTCGACGCCGGCCACCCCGACCTCGCCGGCCGCGTCGCCGCGAGCGAGACCTTCGTGACCACCCCGGCCACCGACGACCGCACCGGCCACGGCACCCACACCGCGTCCACCGTGGCCGGCACCGGCGCCGCGTCGCACGGCACCTACGCGGGCATGGCGCCCAAGGCGGACCTGCTCATCGGCAAGGTGCTCGACGACGACGGCTCCGGCTCGATCAGCGGCATCGTCAACGGCATGGAATGGGCGGTCGACCAGGGCGCCCGAATCGTCTCCATGTCCCTCGGCTCCGACGGCGACACCGCCTGCGCCGGACCCGGCGTCGACGCGGTGGAACGCCTCGGCGACAAGGCCCTGTTCGTCATAGCCGCCGGCAACGCCTCGCTGCACGGCACCGTCTCCACGCCCGGCTGCGCCCCCAGCGCCCTCACCGTCGGCGCGGTGGACCGGAAGAACGCCACGGCCTCCTTCTCCAGCCGGGGCCCCTCCGTCGACGGCGTGAGCGCCAAGCCGGACCTCGCGTCCCAGGGCGTCGGCGTCGTCGCCGCCAACTCCGGTGGCCGGGGCGCCCAGGCGTACCAGGAGATGTCCGGCACCTCGATGGCCACCCCGCACGTCGCGGGCGGCGCGGCCCTGCTCCTCCAGCAGCACCCCGAGCTGACCCCGGCCGGGCTCAAGGCCCTGCTCACCTCGTCGGCCCGGCCCACCGACGCGCCGGTCCTGGAGCAGGGCGCGGGCCCGATGGACGTGGCCCGCGCCGTGACCCAGCCGGTCACCGCCCCGCCCGCGCCGCTCCTGGGCGACTTCGCGTACCCGCAGCGGAACCTCGACCCGGTCGACAGGACGGTCACCCTCACCAACCTCACCGGCAAGGACGTCCGCCTCGGCCTGCGCGTCGAGGACGTCCGGGGCGACGACGGCAGCCGCCTCTCCGGCTTCGCGCGTCCGGCCCGCACCACGGTCACCGTCCCGGCGCGGGGGACCGCCGAGGTGCCGGTGCGCATCGACCCGGGCACCCGCCTGGCCGCCGGGGCGTACGGCACGGTCACCGGCCGCCTCGTCGCGACCGGGTCGCACGGGGTCCGCGTCACCGTGCCGTTCGGCGTGCACATGGAGGTCCCGTCGGCCGACCTCACCGTCAAGGGGCTCGACCGGCACGGCGACCCGGCGTCGTCCCCGTCCGCCTTCCAGCTGTTCGACGACCACCGCGACACGGCGAAGCGCTACACCCTCGGCTACCCCGAACCCGGCAGCACCACGATCCGGGTGCCCCTCGGCACCTACGCGCTGAGCGGCCTGCTCATGACCCGCGACGAGCCCGGCGACATCGGCAGCGTGGACTCGGTCAGCCAGCTCTACCGCGAGAAGCTGGCGGTCTCCGGCGACACCGAGGTCACCCTCGACGCCCGCGACGCGCGCCGCATCTCCTGGGACACCGAACGCCCCAGCCAGAGCGCCGGATTCGCCATCGGCCTCGCCCTCGGCCTGGACGACTCGCGCAGCCTCCAGACCGGTTACCTCACCACCGTCCCGTCGTACGTCAAGGGGATCTACGCCCAGCCGGCGCACGGTGACGACCGGCTGACGTTCCTCGCCTCCGCGCGGCAGACCGCGCCGCGCGCCGCCCTCACCGTCACCGGCGGCCGGGTGCTCGACTCGCTGCCGGTGCAGAAGGGGACCGAGTTCGACGGCAAGGGCTCCGCGCCGGTGACGTACATCGGCAAGGGCACCGACGCGAACTTCGCCGCCCACGACCTCAAGGGCCGCATCGCACTCGTGGACGCGGGCCCCGGCGGCGGCAACGCCTTCCTCTGGGACCAGGCCGCGAAGCGGGCCGGTGCCGTGGGCGTCGTGGCGGCCGTCCCGGACAGCGAGGGGCGGTTCCAGCTGACCGGCGCGGAGGGCCTGCCGCAGGCCACCATCACCTGGGCCGACTCCCTGGCGGTGCGGGCCGCGCTGGACGAGGGCGACGTCTCGCTCAGCTGGTCGGGCACCGCGACCGACCGCAGCCCGTACGTCTACAACCTCGCCCTCGTGGGGCACGGTTCCCTCCCGAGCGGTACCCAGCGCGTCCGCGACCGCGACCTCGCGGCCACCGACGCCCGCTACCACGTACAGGGCGCCGACGACGCGACGTACTGGTCGGACGTCAAGGTCGGCGCGCCGGGCATCCCCGCGGTCTGGGCCGGCGGCACCACCCTGCCGCTGCACGCGCCCCAGCAGCGCACCGAGTACTTCACCCCGGCCGGCCGCGACGGGGTCACCTGGACCACGCTGATGCGCCGGGACCTCGGCCCGTACGGCGGCACCGCCTACGACGGGCCGCGCGAGCTGGACAAGGGCCGTACGACGTCCCAGTGGTACAAGTCGCCCTACGGGCCCGTCCGCAACACCTACGCCCAGCCGCTGATGAACCGCGAGAGCAACCGCCTCGGCTACACGATCGCCCCGTTCGGCGACGCGGGCGGGCACGACTCCACCCTCGCCCTGACCGACTCCGGCACCCGGCGGCTCCTGATCGACGGCGAACCGCAGGCCGCGGTCTCCGGCACCTTCGACCTGCCCGGCAAGAAGGCGGAGGTCACCTTCCAGCAGCAGTGGCAGCGCCGTGCCGGCACGCTCGACCGCACCGGCCTCGCCTACGCCACCGAGTGGGTCTTCACCACGGACCCCTCGGACCAGGGCGCCCAGCACCTGCTGATCCCGGTCCTCGACATACCGTCCGACCTGCGCAACTCCCGCCCGGCGGGGGAGCCGACCACGATCGGCCTCGGCGCTGTCACCGACGACTCGGCCCGGCCGGCCACGCTGCGGAAGGTCGGCCTGGAGTACGCGTACGGCACCGGGGCCACCGTCGAATCGGTCACCGGCTGGCACGAGGCCCGCGCCACGGCCACCCGTGACGGTTGGCAGGTCCGCCTCCCGGGCGACGCGCCCGCCGGGACGTTCGTCCACCTGAAGGTCACGCTCACGGACAAGGAGGGCGCCCGGGTGAGCCAGACCATGATCAGGGCGTACGAGGTGCGCTGATCGCGCGGTGTGGTCTGCGGCACACCCGCCACCGTCCCTCGCACGGTTTCCGCACGTCGTGGGGGAGGTGGGCGGGGCCGACCGCCGGGGCCAGTGACGGACGTCTCTACCCCCGGACCCGCCGGGCTGGCATCGTGGTCACGTCCCGGCCGGGTGCTGGGTACACCCCCTGCCGGCCGACCGAACGAGATGCCATGAGCGCGAACGCCGCCACCCTCACCGCCGCCCGCCTCCGCGCCCGTACCGGCGGCCCCGACGACGGCCCCAAGCTGCTGGAGCACATCGCGGGCTGGACCCTCGTGGTCGTGGTCGCCATGCTCGTCACGCAGCTCGGCCTGCTCTAGTACGCACGTCGGGGCGGGGAGTCCGGAAGGCTCCCCGCCCCGACGTTCACCGCGTCACCGGGTCAGTCGATCGCCTTGATCAGCTCGCCGTCGGTGGTGTCACCGCTCAGCTCCCAGAAGAAGGTGCCGCCCAGGCCCTGCTGGTTCTTGTACGCCATCTTGGTGCCGATGGTGGCGGGGGTGTCGTAGCTCCACCAGTCGGTGCCGCAGTGCGCGTACGCCGTGCCCGCGACGGTGCCCGTGGCGGGGCAGGTGTTCTTGAGGACCTTGTAGTCCTCGATGCCCGCCTCGTACGTGCCCGGGGCCGCGCCGGTCGCCGTGCCGCCCGGCTCGTCCTGCGTGACGCCGGTCCAGCCGCGTCCGTAGAAGCCGATGCCGAGCAGCAGCTTCGAGGCCGGGACGCCCTGCGCCTTCAGCTTCTCGATGGCCGCCTCGCTGTCGAAGCCGTCCTTCGGGATGCCCGTGTAGGAGGTCAGCGGGGAGTGCGGGGCGGTCGGGCCCTTCGCGTCCCAGGCGCCGAAGAAGTCGTACGTCATCGGGTTGTACCAGTCGACGTACTGCGCGGCGCCGCCGTAGTCGACGGCGTCCAGCTTGCCGCCCTCGGAGCCGTCCGCGCTGATCGCCGAGGTGACCAGGTTGTCGCCGCCGAACTTCGAGCGGAGCGCCGACAGCAGCTTGCCGTAGGCGTCCCGGCCGCTGGTGTCACAGGTGAGACCGCAGGCGTTGGGGTACTCCCAGTCGATGTCGATGCCGTCGAAGACATCGGCCCACCGGGGGTCCTCGACCAGGTTGTAGCAGGAGTCGGCGAACGCGGCCGGGTTCTGCGCGGCCTCACCGAAGCCGCCGGACCAGGTCCAGCCGCCGAAGGACCACAGCACCTTCAGGTCCGGGTGCAGCTTCTTCAGCTTGCGCAGCTGGTTGAAGTTGCCCCGCAGCTCCTGGTCCCAGGTGTCGGCGACCCCGTCGACGGACTGGTCGGCGGTGTACGCCTTCTCGTAATCCGCGTACGAGTCGCCGACCGTGCACTTGCCGCCCTGGACGTTCCCGAAGGCGTAGTTGATGTGCGTGAGCCTGTCGGCCGAACCCGAGGTCTCGATGTTCTTGACGTGGTAATTCCGGTCGTAGACACCCCATTCGGTGAAGTATCCGACCACCTTGTCACCGGCCGCTGTGGGGGCGGCGGGTGCTGCTGCCGGTGCGGCGGCCCGGGGCGCGGTGGGGGCCGCGCCGGCGGAACCGGTGCCGGCGACGCCGAGCAGTGCTGCGCCCAGCGCGGCGGTACACGCGGCAGCGGCGAGGGCCCGAAGACGGGCTCCCGGGCGATGCAGTCCGGTCATGGTTGCTCCTCGTGGGGGAGGGGACGTGCCAGTGGACCACCGGCTTCCGGCGCTCGAATTTGGCATGAACGCGGAAAGCCGGTTCGCCGGGAACGGTAGATGGACTAGACCAGTTGGGTCAATGGTTCGGACCAATCTCGATGATCTCCGGGCGCCCGGAGCCGGTGCCCTGAGTCCGTTCATTCGTATGTTCGGTCAACCGGTGACGGATGCCATCCGATCGGGCATACTCGTCCCGCCACAGCCGCCTGCCTGCGCCTCCCGTAATCCGGGAGGGCAACATCGGCTGGACAGCAGTGATTTCGGGCATCGCCCGGAGATCCCCCGGCGGCGCCGCGCACACCCCGCGCGCGCGACCGCCGCAACGCCCGACAGGGAGGAGAGCGCCGTCATGTCCGACCGTGCCCCGCAGTGGGTCGAACGCCGTCTGCCCACCGAGGAATCCGTCCAACTGATCGACCTCGTACGGGACATCGCCCAGCGGGAGATCGCCCCCGGGGCGGCCGAGGAGGAGGAAGCGGGCCGCTTCCCCCGCGAGATCTTCACCCTGCTCTCCGAGTCCGGCCTGCTCGGCCTGCCCTACGACTCCGAACACGGCGGCGGCGACCAGCCGTACGAGGTCTACCTCCAGGTCCTCGAAGAGCTGAGCGCCGCCCGGCTCACCGTCGGCCTCGGCGTCAGCGTCCACTCCCTCGCCTGCCACGGACTCGCCGGCTACGGCACCAAGGAGCAGCGCGCCGAACACCTCCCGTCGATGCTCTCCGGCGGCCTGCTCGGTGCCTACTGCCTCTCCGAACCCGCCTCCGGCTCCGACGCCGCCTCGCTGCGCACCAAGGCCGTACGGGACGGCGACGACTGGGTGATCACCGGCACCAAGGCATGGATCACGCACGGCGGCATCGCGGACTTCTACACCGTGCTGGCCCGCACCGGCGCCGAGGGCGCCCGGGGCATCACCGCCTTCCTCGTCCCCGGTGACGCCGCCGGGCTGAGCGCGGCCGTCCCCGAGAAGAAGATGGGCATGAAGGGCTCGCCCACCGCCCAGCTCCACTTCGACGGCGTCCGCATCCCCGACGCCCGCCGGATCGGCGAGGAGGGCCAGGGCTTCGCCATCGCCCTCTCCGCCCTCGACTCCGGCCGCCTCGGCATCGCCGCCTGCGCCATCGGAGTCGCCCAGGGCGCCCTGAACGAGGCCCTCGGCTACGCCACCGGCCGCAAGCAGTTCGGGCGCCCCATCGCGGACTTCCAGGGCCTGCGGTTCATGCTCGCCGACATGGCGACCCGCATCGAGGCCGGCCGCGCGCTCTATCTGGAAGCCGCCCGGCTCAGGGACGCCGGCCGCCCCTTCTCCCGCCAGGCCGCCATGGCCAAGCTCTTCTGCACGGACGCCGCGATGCAGGTGACCACCGACGCCGTCCAGGTGCTCGGCGGCTACGGCTACACGCAGGACTTCCCCGTCGAACGCCTCATGCGTGAGGCCAAGGTGCTCCAGATCGTGGAGGGCACCAACCAGATTCAGCGGATGGTCATCGCGCGCCACCTCGCGGGCCCTGAGTCCCGCTGATCCGCAGCGGCCGCTCGGACCACACGGGCGTCGTCATGATCCGGTTCCAGTCCTGGTCATGACGGCCCGGCAGGGTCCGGCCCGTGCTCTCCCAGTGCCGCAGCAGCGCGCGGTAGATCGGCGGATCGCTCGAATGGGGCACCGTGCGCGGCGCCGACCGGGGCGGTTCGGACTGGGACGCCGGTACGGAACCGGCCTGCGGAACCGATTCTTCGGAGGGCGGAGCGGCGAGCCGGCGGCGCCCGGGGCCGGCCGTGGAATGCAGCGGGGTCATACCGGGCC
Source organism: Streptomyces drozdowiczii (assembly GCF_026167665.1). NCBI lineage: Bacteria > Bacillati > Actinomycetota > Actinomycetes > Kitasatosporales > Streptomycetaceae > Streptomyces > Streptomyces drozdowiczii. The sequence goes on from NZ_CP098740.1 coordinate 5,919,717, forward strand.
AACGCCGTGGGACGCGCTGGGGTCACTGGCTGTTCGATTCGGGCGCGTGTTCACCCGGTTCTCCCCGGCTGCCGGGTTGCTCACGCACCCCGGCCGCGCGTTCGGAAGAAGGAGGCTCAGGCGGCCTGGCGCCGGAGCGGGTGGGCCACCCGGATCGGGCGGGAACCGGCACCGCCGGCGTGCGAGAAGGGCTGCGTCCGCCAGTCCAGCCCCTGGGGGAGCGTCAGCAGCAGCGCCGTCTCCTGCTCCTGCACCCCGTCCGCCTCGGCGGGGCGGTCCCCGGCGGCGCGCCCCGTACCGGGGCACACGGTGAGCACGAACGGGTTCCACGGGGACGGGCACAGCGCGTGCTCCGGGAGCACGTCCTCGTCCGCCAGGAGCGCGATGGGCTGCGCGCAGTCGGGGCAGACGACGCGGTACATCTCGAAGGTGTCGTACGCGTCGGGAGCGGAGTCCTCGAACGGATCAACGGGCTCCGGTTCGGTACGTCCGGTGAGCTTCAGGTGTGGCATGGGAAATCCCCCTCGGATGGGCCGGCATGACGCTGTGGCCTCGGCCACAGCAAGCACTTCCCGCCACCGATCGGCCGTAACCGTTCCGTGTCCCACTACTGGCGCGTAAACCTGTGGCGTTGGTCACATGCCCGCCGCAGGTGCCGTCCCAAGGGCTGGGCAGCTGTGCCGGGAACGACTCATGGCCATAGATTGATCCATATGGAGGAGCTGGACCGTCACATCGTGGAGTTGCTCGTCAAGGACGGGCGGATGAGCTACACCGACCTGGGCAAGGCCACCGGCCTGTCCACCTCGGCGGTTCATCAGCGCGTCCGCAGGCTGGAGCAGCGCGGGGTGATCCGCGGCTACGCCGCGGTCGTGGACCCGGAGGCGGTCGGCCTGCCGCTGACCGCGTTCATCTCGGTCAAGCCGTTCGACCCCAGCGCCCCGGACGACATCGCCGAACGGCTCGCCGGCGTCCCCGAGCTGGAGGCGTGCCACAGCGTCGCCGGAGACGAGAACTACATCCTCAAGGTCCGCGTGGCCACCCCGCTGGAGCTGGAGAACCTGCTCACCCGCATCCGCTCCCTCGCGGGCGTCTCCACCCGCACCACGGTCGTCCTGTCCACCCCGTACGAGGCGCGCCCGCCGCAGATCTAGGGGGTCGCGCACGGCGGGCGCCCCGGCAGGCGGGAGACTGGTGCTCATGACCGAGAGCACCGCCCCCCAGAGCGAACACCGCACCGTGCTGCTGCGCGGTGGAGACGTCCACAGCCCCGCCGACCCCTTCGCCACCGCCATGGTGGTCGAACGGGGCCATGTCGCCTGGGTGGGCTCCGAAGGCGCCGCCGACGCCTTCGCGAGCGGCGTCGACGAGGTGATCGACCTCGACGGGGCGCTGGTCACCCCCGCGTTCACCGACGCCCACGTCCACACCACCTCCACCGGTCTGGCCCTCACCGGCCTCGACCTCTCCGGCGCCCGCACCCTCGGGACGCCCTCGCCCGCGTCCGCGCCCACGTCGCCGCCCACCCCGCCGACCGGGTCGTCCTCGGCCACGGCTGGGACGCCACCCGCTGGCCCGAGCAGCGCCCGCCCTCGCGCGCCGAGCTGGACGAGGCAGCGGCCGGCCGGCCCGTCTACCTGCCCCGGGTCGACGTGCACTCCGCCGTCGTGAGCACCGCCCTGCTCGACCTCGTCCCCGGCGTCACCACGATGCCCGGATACCACCCGGACGGGCCGCTGACCGCCGCCGCCCACCACGCCGTGCGCGCGGCCGCCCACGACGCCGTCACGCCCGCCCAGCGCGCCGAGGCGCAGCGTGCCGCGCTGCGCCACGCCGCCTCCCTCGGCATCGGCTCGCTCCACGAGTGCGGCGGCCCCGACATCTCCGACGAGGACGACTTCACCGGGCTCCTGAAGGTGGCCGCCGAGCAGCCCGGCCCCCGGGTCTTCGGCTACTGGGCCCAGGAGGTGGCCGACGAGAAGGACGCCCGGCGCATCCGGGAACTCGGCGCCGTCGGCGCGGCCGGCGACCTCTTCGTGGACGGCTCGCTCGGCTCGCACACCGCCTGCCTGCACGAGCCGTACGCCGACGCCCCGCACACCGGCACCGCCCACCTGGACGCCGCCCGGATCGCCGCCCACGTCGCCGCCTGCACCGAGGCGGGGCTCCAGGCCGGCTTCCACGCCATCGGGGACGCGGCGCTCTCGGCGGTCGTCGAGGGCATCAGGGAAGCGGCCGAGAAGGTGGGCCTCGCCCGGATCCGCGCCGCCCGGCATCGCGTCGAGCACGCGGAGATGCTCACCCCCGAGACCGTCGCGGCCTTCGCGGAGCTGGGCCTCACCGCTTCCGTCCAGCCCGCCTTCGACGCCGCGTGGGGCGGCGAGGAGGGCATGTACGCCCAGCGCCTCGGCGCCGGCCGGGCCGCCACCCTCAACCCGTACGCGGCGCTGCTGCGGGCCGGTGTGCCGCTCGCCTTCGGCTCGGACAGCCCGGTCACCCCGCTGGACCCGTGGGGGACCGTACGGGCCGCCGCCTTCCACCGGACCCTGGAGCACCGCGTCTCGGTCCGGGCCGCCTTCACCGCGCACACCCGGGGCGGCTGGCGGGCCCTCGGGCGGGACGACGCGGGGACCCTGGTGCCCGGCGCCCCGGCCGACTACGCGGTCTGGCGCACCGACCAGCTGGTGGTCCAGGCGCCGGACGACCGGGTGGCGCGCTGGTCGACCGACCCCCGGTCCGGGACGCCGGGGCTGCCCGACCTCGGCCCCGGCGCCGACCTGCCGGTCTGCCTGCGCACCGTGGTCCTCGGACAAACTGTCTACGTAAGGCCGAACGAGTGACGTGCGGCCGTTCCGGTCCGCCGATCGAAGTCGGGCCGGCTCTTCCGCTACCTGGGGATCTTCGGGACTGACCAGGCAATCTCCGTAATCGACGCAGGTCAGCCAAGTATTGACAGAATGCGGCCATCGGCCGGTAGGTTCGGCCGAGTCCACCACAGGACGTCCGACCGGTGAAACCTCCACGCAGTCGTCGAACGCCGCTGGGTCACGGGGTGGTGTGCCGCACCGGCGCACCGCCACTGACAGCCAGGTTCAGCGCCCGCGCCTCGGGGGCGAGGGAAGGTTTCAGCCGGACGGAGGGTGCGACCCGGGTGGGGCCCGGACGTTCAGTAGACAACGGCTCTAGGTCGACCCGCAGCCAGCGGGTCCCAGGTCGGCCCGAAGGACACCGGGCCCCGATCCGCACTTCTGTCCCCGATTCCGCTCTTCTGTCCGCCGCGGCTCCCGCGCCACCCCGACCGGGTCGGCATTCCGCGCCGCCGCGCTCGATATGGTGTGCACCTGCGTACGGACGTGAGGGGCAGTAAGTGAACGACGGCGGTCAGCGGCGATTCGGCCCGCTCGGCAGTGTCTTGGTGATCATCCCGACCTATGACGAGGCCGAGAACATCAAGCCGATCGTGAGCCGGGTGCGCGCCGCCGTGCCGGAGGCCCACATTCTCGTCGCCGACGACAACAGCCCCGACGGGACGGGCAAGCTCGCCGACGAGCTGGCCGCGGAGGACGACCACGTCCACGTCCTGCACCGCAAGGGCAAGGAAGGGCTCGGCGCGGCCTATCTCGCCGGCTTCCGCTGGGGCATGGAGCACGACTACGGCGTCCTGGTCGAGATGGACGCCGACGGCTCCCACCAGCCCGAGGAGCTGCCCCGGCTGCTCACAGCGCTCAAGGGCGCGGACCTGGTCCTCGGCTCCCGCTGGGTGCCCGGCGGCCGGGTGGTGAACTGGCCCAAGTCCCGCGAGTTCATCTCGCGCGGCGGCAGCACGTACTCCCGCCTCATGCTGGGCCTGCAGACCCGGGACGTGACCGGCGGCTACCGGGCCTTCCGCGCCGAGACCCTGAAGGGCATCGGGCTCGACGAGGTCGCCTCGCAGGGCTACTGCTTCCAGGTCGACCTGGCCCGCCGCGCGATCGAGGCCGGCTTCCATGTGGTCGAGGTGCCGATCACCTTCGTGGACCGCGAGGTCGGCGACTCCAAGATGAGCAAGGACATCCTGGTCGAGGCGCTCTGGCGGGTGACCGCCTGGGGCGTGACCAGCCGGACGAACAAGGTGCTCGGCCGCCGTACCCCCTGAGCCGGCCCGGGCCTGGGCCCCTCTTACGGCGTACGGACGTGTGGCCAGGCACACTGGGGGCATGACGACCGGCACACCGCCCCAGACCGCCCGCAGACGCTCGCGCGCCCGGACCTTCGTACCCCTCGCCGTCGCCGCCTGGGCGGTGCTGGAGATCTGGCTGCTGATCCTGGTGGCGGACGCCGCGGGCGGGCTGACCGTCGTGATCCTGCTGGCCGCCGGGATCGTGCTCGGCGCCGCGGTGATCAAGAGCGCGGGCCGCCGGGCCTTCCGCAATCTCACGGAGACGCTTCAGCGGATGCCGGGGCAGCCGGGCGCGGACGGCTCCTCGCCCGCCGACCCCGAGAGCGGCCGGGGCAACGGCTTCCTGATGCTCGGCGGGCTGCTGATCATGATCCCCGGCCTGATCTCGGACGTGGCCGGGCTGCTGCTCCTCGTCCCGCCGGTGCGCACGGCACTCAGCCGTTACGCGGAACGCTCGCTGGACCGCCGCATGCGGACGGCCGCCCCCGGCGGCTTCTCGGACGCCTTCCAGCAGGCCCGCATCCACCGCCCGGACGGCAAGGTGGTCCAGGGCGAGGTCATCCGCGACGAGCCCTCCGGCCCGAACGACGAGCCCCGCCCGCCGCTGACGCGGTGACCCTTTCAAGCCCGTCCGGCGATTGAGGACCATCCCTGACGATGGCCGGGACGGGCTGCGGCAAACGACAAAGCCGCGGGCCCGGTACACATTCGTACCGAACCCGCGGCCTGCCGCGGAACCGTGCTAGCGGGTCACGCAGACTTCCTGCTGTCCCGAGGATGCACGGCAATGTTCATCGCCCCGGAGCGCAGGACGGCCAGCCGCTCGGCCAGCACCTCCTCCAGCTCCTCGCGCGTGCGCCGCTCCATGAGCATGTCCCAGTGCGTACGCGCGGGCTTGCCCTTCTTCTCCTCGGGGCCGTCCCCGTCCACCAGGAGTGCCTGGGCGCCACACGCCTTGCACTCCCACTCCGGCGGAATTTCCGCCTCTACCGAGAACGGCATCTCGAATCGATGTCCGTTCTGGCATGCGTACTCCACCGCCTGGCGCGGGGCCAGATCGATGCCGCGGTCCGTCTCGTAGCTGGTAACCACGAGTCGCGTGCCGCGGAGAGCTCGCTCACTCATGAATCGTGCCTCCCGGGCTTGTCGCCCACAGGACAGGTGTCGCTGTCGTCGTCAATCGGTCAACGTCCGGTCGGCGGCAAAGATTCCCGTTGCCGGTCATGCGTCGCCCGTCGAACCGCTGATTTTCAGGTTTCCCAGGGTTCAAGTACCCGCCCATACCCGGTTTGTCACCTTTGACGGAAGTTGTCACCCAACGGTTCGCGAAGTTCCACTCGCCGTAACGGTCACCCGGGGCAGGCCAAAGGCGTACACTACCGGCCTTTTACTTCAACGTCTAAATCCGCTCCGGTACGGGGTTTCCCGCCGCCGCCACCGCACGCCGGAGCGGGACCCGCGCGAGCAGTACCGAGCCCACGACGAAGAAGACCACCAGCGAGATGATCGCGTCCCGGTAGCTGCCGGTCAGCTGGTAGGCCAGACCGAAGACCAGGGGCCCCAGCCAGCTCAGCCCGCGGTCGCTCATCTCGTACGCCGAGAAGTACTCGGCCTCCTTGCCGCGCGGCACCAGGTGCGAGAACAGGGAGCGCGACAGCGCCTGGCTGCCGCCCAGGACCAGACCGATCGCCGCCGCCAGCACATAGAAGTAGACGGGCGAGCCGGCCGGCAGGAAGTACCCGGCGACCAGGATCAGCGTCCACACCACCAGCGAGCCCAGGATCGTGCGCTTCGCCCCGTACACCCGGGCCACCCGGCCCATCGCCAGTGCCCCGGCCACCGCGAGCACCTGCACCAGCAGCACCGCCGTGATCAGCGTCGACTGGCCGAGGTCCAGCTCCTCGGAGCCGTACACCGACGCCTGCGAGATCACGGTCTGCACGCCGTCGTTGTAGACCAGGTAGGCGAGCAGGAAGGACAGGGTCAGCGGATGGCGCCGCATGTCCGCCAGCGTGGCCCGCAGCTGCCGCCACCCCGAGCCCGTCGCCGCACCGCCGCCGCCCGGCGCCACCCGGCGGTCGCGCAGCCGGCGCAGCGGGATGACGGTGAAGACGCCCCACCACAGGCCCGCCGACGCCAGACAGATCCGTACCGCCTCGGACTCGGAGAGGCCGAAGGAGTCGTGGCCCGAGTACAGGACCAGATTCAGTACGAGGACCAGCGCCCCGGAGGTGTAGCCGAACGCCCACCCGCGCGAGGAGACGTCGTCGCGCTCCTCGGGCTCCGCGATCTGCGGCAGGTAGGAGTTGTAGACCATCATCGCCACCGCCGTCGCGGCGTTCGCCACGATGAGCAGGAAGGCGCCGAGCAGATAGCGGTCCCCGGCCAGGAAGAACATGGCGGTCGTCGCCGCGGCCCCGGTGTACGCCGTCGCCGCGAGGAGCGGCTTCTTGCGGCCCGTACGGTCGGCCGCCGCGCCCACCACGGGCATCAGGACGATCGCCAGGACGAGCGAGGCCGACACCGCATACGCGAAGAGCGACCCGGCGCGCACCGGGATGCCCAGCGGGTGGACGAAGCCGTCGGGGTCCGCGGCGGCCTTGGCGACCGAGGTCAGATACGGGCCGAGGAAGACCGTGACGACGCTCGTGGAGTAGACGGAGCACGCGAAGTCGTAGAAGTACCAGCCGCGCTGCTCCCTGCGCCGCGCGGCCGGGCCGTCCGGACCGGCCGCGCCCTCGGCCGGCTCGGCGGTGTCTGTGGTCCCGGCCGTCATGGCGCCCCCTGGAGATCTCCCCGTGAAGACGCCCGCCCGGCCGGCGGCGGGTCAGGCCCAGGCCCCCCGCTCGCTCAGCACCGTGCGCAGCGTCTCGATGTGATCGGTCATGATGCCATCCACACCGAGGTCCAGGAGAGCGGCCATCCGCTCCGGTTCGTTCACCGTCCACACATGCACCTGGAGCCCCCGCGCGTGGGCCTCGCGCACGAAGCGGCGGTCGACGACCCGGATGCCGTTCTGACTCTCCGGCACCTGTGCGCACACCGCCCCGGCGCGCAGCGCCGCCGGGATGCCGTACGAGCGCAGCCGCAGGCCGAGCACCCCGCGCACGCCGTACGAGGTGGCCAGGCGCGGGCCGCCCAGCCGGTGCGCCCTGGCGACCCGGGCCTCGGAGAACGAGCCGACGCACACCCGGTCCCAGGCGCCCGTCGCCCGGATCAGCTCCAGGAGCGGTTCGAGGGCGGCCTCCGCCTTGACGTCCACGTTCCACCGGGCCTCGGGGAAGGTCTCCAGCAGTTCCTCGAACAGCGGCAGCGGCTCGCGCCCGGCGACCCGGGCCCGGCGTATCTCGCTCCACGGAAGCTCGGCCAGGCGGCCCCGGGCGTCCGTCACCCGGTCCAGCGTCGCGTCGTGGAAGGCGACGAGCCGGCCGTCCGCCGAGGCGTGCACATCGGTCTCGAAGTAGCGGTACCCGGCGTCGGCGGCGCGGCGGAAGGCGGCCGCCGTGTTCTCGGCGCCGTCCGCCGCCCCGCCCCGGTGGGCGAACGCGAGCGGAGCGGGGTGGTCCAGATAGGGGTGGCGTTCGGAGGTCACCGCCGCAGTATGGACCGCCGGGGCGCGGGCGTCCCGGCCGAGGGGGCGCTTTCGCCGGGGATCGCGAAGACCCGCAGGAAGACCTGGGCGAGCGGGCCGATGGCCAGGGCGTACAGCACCGTGCCGATGCCCAGGGAGCCGCCGAGCAGGAATCCGGTGACCACGACCGCGATCTCGATCGCGGTGCGGACCAGCCGGATCGACCGGCCGGTCCGCCGGTGCAGCCCGGTCATCAGGCCGTCCCGGGGGCCGGGTCCGAACCGGGCGCTGATGTACAGCCCGGTCGCCGCACCGTTCAGCACGATCCCCGCCGCCATCACCCCGGCCCGCGCCATCGGGCCGTGCGCCTCGGGGACGAGAGCGAGCGTGCCGTCCATCGCGATGCCCACGGCGAACACATTGGACACCGTGCCCAGGCCCGGCCGCTGCCGCAGCGGGATCCACAGCAGCAGCACGATCGCGCCGATGATGATCGAGACCACCCCGATGCTGATCCCGGTGCGCTCGGCGAGGCCCTGGTGCAGCACACCCCACGGCTCCAGGCCGAGACCGGCGACGACCAGGAGGGCCGAGCTCGCCCCGTACAGCGCGAGCCCCGCGTACAGCTGGACCAGCCGACGAGTGAGGATCTTGGACAAGGGGTGCCCCCTGGTGTGGTGGTGTTGGACTGCTCCGTGTCACTCTGTGGCAGGGGATTGGCCGCCAACCATGGCCAATCCGAGGAAGGTGGACTGATTCTCATGGCGCAGTGGACTTCGGCGGTCGGCGCGGCCCAGCTGGCCCGGCAGCTCCAGGCCCAGCAGCAGCGGCCGGCCGGCCCCGGCAGCCGCCGCCCGCCCGCCTACCGCGCCCTCGCCGACGGCATCCGGCTGCTCGTCCTGGAGGGCCGGGTCGCGGTCGCCGCCCGCCTCCCGGCCGAACGCGAGCTGGCCGTCGCCCTCGCCGTCAGCCGGACCACGGTCGCCGCCGCCTACGAGGCGCTGCGGGCCGAGGGCTTCCTGGAGTCCCGGCGCGGCGCGGGCAGCTGGACGGCGGTCCCCGCGGGCAACCCGCTGCCCGCTCGCGGCCTGGAGCCCCTGCCGCCCGAGGCCCTGGGCTCCATGATCGACCTGGGCTGCGCCTCGCTGCCCGCCCCCGAGCCCTGGCTGACCCGGGCCGTCCAGGGCGCCCTGGAGGAGCTGCCCCCGTACGCCCACACCCACGGCGACTACCCCGCCGGGCTGCCCGCCCTGCGCCAGATGATCGCCGACCGCTACACCGCCGACGGCATCCCGACCATGCCCGAGCAGATCATGGTCACCACCGGCGCGATGGGCGCCATCGACGCCATCTGCCACCTCTTCGCCGGACGCGGCGAGCGCATCGCGGTGGAGTCCCCGAGCTACGCCAACATCCTCCAGCTGATGCGCGAGGCGGGGGCCCGGCTGGTGCCGGTCGCCATGGAGGAGGGGCTCGGCGGCTGGGACCTGAACCGGTGGCGCCAGGTCCTGCGGGACGCCGCGCCCCGGCTCGGCTACGTCGTCGCGGACTTCCACAACCCGACCGGGGCACTGGCCGACGAGGAGCGCCGCCGGGCCCTCGTGGACGCCGCCCGCTCGGCCGGCACGGTCCTCGTCGTGGACGAGACGATGAGGGAGCTGCACCTCGACGAGGAAGTGGCGATGCCGCGCCCGGTCTGCGCGTTCGACCCGGCGGGCAGCACTGTCCTGACCGTGGGGTCGGCCAGCAAGGCGTTCTGGGCCGGTATGCGGATCGGCTGGGTCCGGGCCGCGCCCGACGTGATCCGCAGCCTGGTCGCCGCCCGCGCGTACGCCGACATGGGCACCCCCGTCCTCGAACAGCTGGCGGTGAACTGGCTGATGCGCACCGGCGGCTGGCAGGAGGCCGTACGGCTGCGCCGGGAACAGGCCCGGGAGAACCGCGACGCGCTCGTCGCCGCCGTGCGCCGGGAGCTGCCGGAGTGGGAGTTCTCCGTGCCCGGCGGCGGGCTCACGCTCTGGGTGCGCACCGGCGGCCTCTCCGGCTCCCGGCTCGCGGTCGCCGGCGAAGGCGTCGGGGTCCGCGTGCCGTCCGGGCCCCGGTTCGGGGTCGACGGCGCCTTCGAGGGCTACGTACGGCTGCCGTTCACGGTCGGCGGCCCGGTCGCGGACGAGGCGGCCCAGCGGCTCGCCCAGGCGGCCCGGCTGGTCGGCGCGGGCGGCGGGGCGGGCGTGGAGGCACCGCGTACGTTCGTGGCGTGAAAGACGGAGGAGGGCCCGGCGCGCCGCCGGGCCCTCCTCCGCCGCTGTCACGCGTTCAGTCGCCGACCGCCACGGCCTCCAGCGCGACCGGCGCCTCCACGGCCTCGACCGGCGCCGGTTCCGGCGCCCCCGCCTCGACCGCCGTGCGCCGCTCCGGCAGCAGGCTGAGCACCGCCGCGCGCTGCGCCTCGCTCGTGGCGTCGTCGTACGGGTCGGGCGTGGCCGGGACCTGGATGCGCAGGACCGGCCCCGCGCCGAACCGGGCGTAGCCGCGTCCGGCGGGGGCGTCCGGCGGCGGGGTGGTGTGCGGTCCGGTGCCGAGCACCGACGCGACCTGCTCGGCGGTGCACTCGCCGAGGACCACCCGGGCCCTGGTGTGCGTCCGGACGGTCTCGCCGAGGCCGTCGAGGTGGTCGAACGCCTCGGCCAGGACCACGACGACATGGGCGGCCCGGCCGTGCCGCAGCGGGATCTGGAGCAGTTCCTGCGCGTCGGGCGTGCCGTCACCGGACGGGCGGGCGAGCGCGCTCGGCCGGTCCAGCAGGATCCAGAGCGGCCGGGTCAGGTCCTCGGGGACCGGGTCCCCGGCCTGCCGGGCGCGGTTCGCCTCGATCAGCCGGCGCTCCGTCTCGTTGGCCGCCCACTCCAGGGTGGAGAGCGCCCCGGCGGGCCCGCACTCGACGGCCAGGACGCCTTCGCGGCCGGTGAAGCAGGCGTACTCGCCGGTGCCACTGCCCTCCACGATGAGGACGTCGCCCTGCTGGAGCGCCTGGAGGGCGATGGACCGCAGCAGGGTGGTGGTGCCGCTGCCGGGCTGCCCGGCGACGAGCAGGTGCGGCTCGGTGGAGCGGGGGCCGGTGCGCCAGACGACGCCGGGCGCGTCCCGGGTGCCGGTGCCGTCGCTCACCGGCAGGGTGCGCCGTACGGCGTCCTCGTCCGTGAAGCCGAGGACGGTCTCGCCGGGGCGGTGACGAAGCGCTGGGCGGTGAGCGAGGTCGGCAGGGCGTCCAGGACGCTCATCACGAGCCGGTTGCCCTCCTCGTCCCAGCTGAACCGGTACTCCCGGCCGCGGCCCGACTTGGCGTGCAGCAGCTGTTCGATCCGGGCCCGGGACTCGGGCTCGCTGTCGGTGAAGTACGCGGGATACGCGACCTGGAGGCGCGAGACGCGGCCGTCGCCGTCGAACGCGTAACCGCTGAAGACCTTCTCCCAGTCGCCGCCGTGGCTGAACAGCGGCTCGGGGTCCTCGGCCGTCGAGAAGTACGGCACGAGGGCTTCGTACAGGGAGCGCAGCCGCGCGGTCTCCGCCTCGTCGGGGCCGGTCCTGACGGGGGTGCGGTCGCGTCCCATCCATGCGGCTGCGCCCATCACCGTGACGAGGGCCAGCACCGGCCCGTACGGGATGAGCGCGACCACGAGTACGCAGGCCGCGACGAGGAACAGCGTGGGGCCACGCCGGTCCTTGGGTGTCGCGGCCCACTTCTGCCGTCCTGCGCCGGCCAGCAGCCGCAGACCGCGCGTGAGCGTGATCAGCGGATGGAGCACATCGGTGGCGCTGTCGGCGGCCGTGCGCGCGAACTCTCGACTGCGAGTGATCGAAGCGCTGCCGCTGCTCAGAATGCGGGGGAGTGGTCGCCTGGCCACGTCTGTCTCCTGAAGGGGTCGGTGCGGAGGCGGAGGGTCAGAACTTGATCCCGCCCAGGAGTCCGGCCAGGCTCGCTCCGCCCGCGGTAATGCTCGGTGCGATGGCGGTCCCGGCCAGGTAGAAGCCGAACAGGGCGGTGACGAGGGCGTGCGACGCCTTGAGGCCGTCCTTCCTGAAGAAGAGGAAGACGATGATGCCGAGGATGACGACGCCGGACATGGAAAGGATCATGAGTGTTCTCCTGGTTGGAGGGGACGGTCACCATGAGTCCTTCCAGGCTCACCCCAAGTATCCATAAGATAAAAGGCGTAATCGGGTGAAAAGGGTGATTATCCACCCGATCGGCGGAGGGGAAACCCGGGCCTGATCATGGACCCGCCCGGGCAGTACCCTGTCGGTTCACTCGCACGGCCCCCGCCGTGCACGTCCCGGCCGCCGACGGCGGCCCGAACGGTCAAGGAAGGCGGTACCCCGATGAGCGACGTCCCCGATCCCGAGGTCGTGGAGCTGGCCTCCAAGGTGTTCGACCTGGCACGCGCCGGCGACGCCGACGCCCTCGCCGCCTATGTGGACGCCGGGGTGCCCGCCAACCTCACCAACGACCGGGGCGACTCGCTGCTGATGCTCGCCGCCTACCACGGGCACGCCCCCGCGGTCACCGCCCTCGCCGCCCGCGGCGCCGACCCGGGCCGGGCCAACGACCGGGGCCAGACCCCCCTCGCCGGAGCCGTCTTCAAGGGCGAGGAAGCGGTCGTCCGCGCCCTCCTCGACGCGGGCGCCGACCCGGCCGCCGGAACACCCTCCGCGGTCGACACCGCACGCATGTTCGGCAAGGACGACCTGCTGGAACTCTTCGGCGCCCGCTGACGGGTACGCCGTAAATGTGGTCGCGGTGGCGAAATGACTGGGTCATCATGACGTCGCGGGCCCGATCCGGGCCACCCGACGAGAGGCAGAGGAAGATGCTCTACACCAGGCAGAAGACGGCGGTCGGCGAATCATGTTGCTGCGCGGCCTAGGGCTCGCCCCAGTGCTCGTCCCGGAGCACATGGAACTGCACAGTCCCGGTTGTGTCGACAGCTTGATGTGAGGCTTTCCCCATGTTCGATCCGTTCATAGCGCCGAGCGGCACCCTGCTCGGGCTGCTCCAGAGAGGCCGCGGCGACGGCACCCTCCACGCGCTCGCCGCACCGCGCTCCGAGGCCCTGGCGGCCCTCAACCACTGCGTCCTGAGCGACCCGCGCCACGACTGGCAGGTGGAGAACCGCTCCCTGTACTACGCGCGCCTCTACCTCGACCTCGACGGCGGCACCGAGGAGATCGAGCGGCACCTGACCGACCCCGAGGACCACCTCGACACCGAGGACTCGCGGACCGGGCTCGCCCTGTCCGTCCTCGGCCACCTCGCCTCCTACGGGCGCGCCGACGCCCTCGTCCTCCTGCGGCGCTACGCCGCGACCGGCTCCAACTGGGCCTGGGCCCTGGACGAGCTGGCCCTGCGCGACGACGACGCCGGACTCCGCTCCCTCGCCGAGCCCGTGCTCGCCCGTTTCCCCGACGACCCCGAGGGCCGCGCCGAGCTGGCCGCGACCGTCCGGGACGCCTACGAGCCCCGCCCCTGGCGGCTCTGGGCCGACGACCCGCGCGAGGCGGTCGGCGCCCGCGTCCGGGCCGCGTCCGAGCAGGGGTCCTTCGACCGCTGGCAGCGCCAGATGCGCCCCGGCGGCCCCCGGCCCGGCTGGAGCGTCCAGGCGGTCTTCGACTGGGCCCGGCAGGGCCTGGAGCGCGGCAGCGTGCTGCATGTGCCCGCCGCCCGCTGCCTCGCCGCCGTCGCGGGCCCCGAGGACCGGCCCGAGATCGTCGAGGCCGCCCGCAGCGGACCCGACGCCGCCCGCTGCGCCGCCCTCCACTATCTGGCCGCCGAGGTCCGCGACCCCGCCGTGCTCGACCTGATCGAGGCCGCCGCCACCGAACCCCGGGGCACCGTCCCCGACGCCGCCGTCGCCGCCTTCGAGCGGATGTGCGGCGAGGACGCCGTGGAGCGCGCCCGCCGCTGGGCCCGCAGGCCCGACGCCCTCGGAGCCTCCGCCGCCGGCGTGCTGGCCGGACGCGGCGGCCCGCAGGACGCCCCCGCGGTGCTCGGCGCGCTGCGCGACGCCGTACGCGGCGACGGACCCGACGCGCCACGGCTGTGGGCGCTCGTGGACGGCGCCGGCCGCCTCGGCATCGCCTGCGCCGCACCCGTACTGCGCCACATCTACCGGGAGACGTCCTCCTCGCAGCTGCGCGGCCGGACCGCCCGGGCCCTCGCGGCCACCGATCCGTCCTTCGCCACCGGGTTCGCCGTCGAGTGCCTGTGGGACTGCGAGGAGACGACCCGCGAGGTCGCCGCCCGCCACGCCGAGACCGGTGACCTCCGCGTCGCCGAGCGGCTGCGCCGCCTGGCCGCCGACCCCGCCGAGGAGGCCGAGGTCCAGTCCGCGGTACGCAGCAGGATCGGCCCGGACGCCCCGGCGGTCTGACCGGCGGAAACACCCCGTAACACCCCAGGAGTGCAGCGCGTCGGGGGCGCGCCGCCCCCGCCCTGTTCCGCGATCACCGGACGGCGGGCCACTATGGGGGCATGACCGGGCGCTGGGAGTTCTGGATCGACCGAGGCGGCACCTTCACCGACGTGGTGGGGAGGCGCCCCGACGGAGAACTCGTCACCCGCAAACTCCTCTCGCACGACCCGGACCGCTACCGCGACGCCGCCGTCGCCGGCATCCGGCTGATGCTCGGCCTCGGACCCGAAGAGCCGGTCCCCGCCGACCGGGTCGCCGCCGTCAAGATGGGCACCACCGTCGCCACCAACGCCCTCCTGGAGCGGCGCGGCGAACCGACCCTCCTGGTCATCACCGAAGGCTTCCGGGACGCCCTGCGCATCGCGTACCAGAACCGCCCCCGCCTCTTCGACCGCCGCATCCTGCTCCCGGAAGCCGTCTACGACCGGGTCGTCGAGGTCCCCGAGCGCATCGACGCCCACGGCCGCACCCTCACCCCGCTCGACCGCGACGAAGTCGCCCGCCTGCTTCGAGAGGCCCGCGCCGACGGGCTGACCAGCGCGGCCGTCGTCCTGATGCACGGCTACCGCCACCCGGCCCACGAGCAGGCCGTCGCCGCCGAGGCCCGGGCCGCCGGCTTCACCCAGATCAGCTGCTCCCACGAGGTCAGCCCGCTGATCAAGCTCGTCCCGCGCGGCGACACCACCGTCGTGGACGCCTACCTCTCGCCGATCCTGCGCCGCTACGTCGACTCGGTCGCCGCCGAACTCCCCGGCATCCGGCTCATGTTCATGCAGTCCAACGGCGGCCTGCGCGAGGCCGCCCACTTCCGCGGCAAGGACGCCGTGCTCTCCGGGCCCGCCGGCGGGGTCGTCGGCATGGTCCGCACCTCCGCCCGGGCCGGCCACGACCGGGTCATCGGCTTCGACATGGGCGGCACCTCCACCGACGTCTCGCACTACGCGGGCGAGTTCGAACGCGAACTGGGCACCGAGGTCGCCGGCGCCCGGATGCGCGTCCCCATGATGAACATCCACACCGTCGCGGCCGGCGGCGGCTCCGTCCTCCACTTCGACGGCCGTCGCTACCGGGTCGGCCCCGACTCCGCCGGCGCGGTCCCCGGCCCCGCCTGCTACCGCCGGGGCGGGCCGCTGACCGTCACCGACGCCCAGGTCATGCTGGGCCGCATCCGCCCCGCCCACTTCCCCGCCGTCTTCGGCCCGGACGGCGACCAGCCCCTCGACGCGGACCTCGTGCGCGAACGCTTCGAGGAGCTGGCCGAGGAGGTCGCCCGGGCCACCGGCACCAAGCGGACGGCCGCCGAGACCGCGGCCGGCTTCCTGGAGATCGCGGTCCTCTCCATGGCCAACGCCGTCAAGAAGATCTCCGTACAGCGCGGCCACGACATCACCCGCTACGCCCTCACCGGCTTCGGCGGCGCCGGGGGCCAGGCCGTCTGCGCCGTCGCCGACGCCCTCGGCATCGACACCGTCCTCGTCCCGCCGCTGGCCGGAGTGCTGTCCGCGTACGGAATCGGGCTCGCCGACGCCACCGCCATGCGCGAGCAGTCCTTCGAAGCCGCCCTGGACGCGGACTCCGAGAGCCGGGTGCGGGAGCTGTGCGACGAACTCGCCGCCCGTACGAGCGACGACCTGCGCGCCGACGGGGTGCCCGCCGACGCCATCAGCACCCGCGCTCGCGTCCTGCTGCGGTACGAGGGCACCGACGCGAGCCTGCCCGTCGCCCTGGACACGGCCGCCGCCATGACCGACGCCTTCACCCGCGAGCACCGCGCCCGCTACGGCTTCACGGCCGACCGGGGGCTCGTCGTGGAGACCGTCTCCGTCGAGGCCACCGGGACCGCCGGCGGCCACGCCGAGATCCGGCCCGCCGCACGCGACGAGGGCGCCCCCACCACACCCCACCCCCACGACACCGCCCGCATGTTCGCGGAAGGGCACTGGCAGGAGGCCCCGCTCCACCGCCGGGACGACCTCAGGGCCACCGACGTCGTCACCGGCCCCGCCGTCGTCGCGGAGGCCGACGCCACCACCGTCGTGGACCCCGGCTGGCAGGCCGAACTCGCCGCCACCGGCCACCTCGTCCTCACCCGCGCCCGCCCGCGCCCCGCCCGGCAGGCCGTCGGCACCCAGGTCGACCCGGTGATGCTGGAGGTCTTCAACAACCTCTTCATGTCCATCGCCGAGCAGATGGGCGTGACCCTGGAGAACACCGCCCGCTCCGTCAACATCAAGGAGCGCCTCGACTTCTCCTGCGCCCTGTTCGACGCCGACGGCAACCTGATCGCCAACGCGCCCCACATCCCCGTCCACCTCGGCTCCATGGGCGAGTCGATCAAGGAAGTGCTGCGGCGCAACGCCGGCACCATGCGCCCCGGCGACGTCTACGCCATCAACGACCCGTACCACGGCGGCACCCACCTGCCCGACGTCACCGTCGTGACACCCGTGTTCGACACCACAGCCGACGGGCCGGTGCTGCGCTTCCTGGTGGCCTCGCGCGGCCACCACGCCGAGATCGGCGGCATCACCCCCGGCTCCATGCCCGCCTTCAGCCGGACCGTGGACGAGGAAGGCGTCCTCTTCGACAACTGGCTCCTGGTCCGGGACGGCACCTTCCGCGAGGACGCCACCCGCGACCACCTCACCACCGCCCCGTACCCCTCCCGCGACCCCGGCACCAACCTCGCCGACCTGCGCGCCCAGATCGCCGCCAACGAGAAGGGGATCGCCGAACTGCGCGCCGTGACCGACCAGTTCGGCACCGAGGTCGTGGACGCCTACATGGGCCATGTGCAGGCCAACGCCGAGGAGTCGGTACGCCGCATCGTCGCCGGGCTCGACGACGGCCACTACCGCTACGAGACGGACAACGGCGCCGTCATCGAGGTGACGGTCACCGTGGACCGCGAGGCCCGCGCCGCCGTCATCGACTTCACCGGTACGTCCCCGCAGCAGCCGGGCAACTTCAACGCCCCGAAGTCCGTGGTCATGGCCGCCGTGCTGTACGTCTTCCGCACCCTGGTCGCCGACGACATCCCGCTCAACAGCGGCTGCCTGAACCCGCTGGAGATCCGCATCCCCGAGGGCTCCATGCTCGCGCCCGTCCCGCCCGCCGCCACCGTCGCCGGCAACGTCGAGACCTCGCAGGCGGTGACCGGCGCGCTCTACGCGGCCCTGGGCGTCCAGGCCGAGGGCTCCGGCACCATGAACAACCTGACCTTCGGCAACGACCGGGTGCAGTACTACGAGACCGTCGCCAGCGGCTCCGGCGCGGGCGAGGACTTCGACGGAACCGACGCCGTCCAGACCCACATGACCAACTCCCGGCTCACCGACCCCGAGATCCTGGAGTGGCGCTACCCGGTCCTGCTGGAGAGCTTCCGGGTGCGCGAGGGCAGCGGGGGAGCGGGCCGGCACCGGGGCGGGCGCGGGGTCGAGCGCCGCATCCGCTTCCTCGAACCGGTCACCCTGGCCCTGCTCACCGGACACCGCCGCGTGCCCCCGTACGGCATGGCGGGCGGCGGACCCGGCGCCCTCGGCAGCCAGCACATCGAACGCGCCGACGGCAGCCGCACCGAGCTGGCCGCCTGCGACAGCGCGGACGCCGGACCGGGCGACGTACTGGTGCTGCGTACGCCAGGGGGCGGCGGTTACGGGGAAGAGGGCGGGGAGAACGCGGGGGCCTGACCGGTCCGCCGGGAGCGGCCCTTCTGCGCCGTTTCGACCGTTGTCAGTGCGAGGACCTAATCTGTGCACCGTGACTTCGCCTGCCTACACGGACAACGCTGCGCCCCAGCTCAGCGCGGGGCCGCGGCCCGCACCGGGCCCGGCCGCCGACGAGGGGCTGTCGCGGCGGCTGCGCGCGCTCGCCTGCACCGCGCCGCTGCACGACCTGGACGTGCGCAAGGCGAACCTCGCCGGTGAGTACAGCGGGTACGCGATGGCCGAGGTCGCCCTCGCCGCCATCGACCACGTCACGCTCAACATGGACTTCGACACGGGCGCGGACCACGACCAGATAGTGACCAGGCTCCTCCCGCGCGTCGCCGCCCAGGCCCCCTCCCGCCCCGCCGCCGAGCACGAACGGGTCGCCCGCTGGGTCCTGGAGAACCTGATCAACGTCGGCAGCGTGGACCGCGGATTCCGCGCGGTCTACGGCACCTTCGGGCCCGACGGCGTCTACGTCCGCCGCGACTACGACTTCAAGCTCATCGAGGAGGTCCCCGGGCACGGCGGCAGCGTCTATCTGCGGGCCACCGACGAGGCGGTCAACGTCCTGGTCGGCGCCCTCGACACGGACGTCACCAGCGCCCAGATCGCCGCCGAGGTCAAGCTGGAGGTCCTGATCAGCCGGGGCCGCCTCGCCGACGCCCAGCTCGCCGCCGAACAGGCCCGCTACCGGACCGTGCAGTACGCGGAGACGCTGCGCAAGACGCTCGACGCCACCCGCCGCAACGTCCGCGCGGTCGACTGGCTCAACGCCGTGCCCGACATGATCGCCGAGGCCCTGGACCACGTCGCCGACCGCTACCGCCACGAGAACGCGATCCTCACCAACATCCGCAAGGCCCGCGACGAGGCCGAGGACCCCGAGCACAAGCGCCGCGCCGCCGAGCTGGTCGACATCGTCAAGGACTGCATCCGCCGCCACACCCAGCTCCAGTCCCGGCTCCTGGAAGCAGGACCGCTCTTCCGCGCCGAGCAGGACCGCCAGGCGTTCGCCGCCCCCGCCGCCCGCTCCGGCCTCGACCTGTACGGACAGCTCCTCGGCCCGCTGCTGCCGCTCCCGGTCGAGCAGGCGAGCCGCGCCACCGACGCCTTCTTCGCCCACGGCACCGGCCTGCGCACCCCGGTCTCCGTCCGGGTGGGCGACCTGGTCGACCTGCTCCTCAGCCCGCCCCCGCCCGCGAACACCTCGGCGCCGAGATGCCCGAGCCGGACCTGATCGCCACCCCCGACGACAGCCGCTTCAGCGAGGAGCAGCTGGCCGCCGCGATGGAGCTGCTCGACCTGGAGCACGACGCGCCGCGCCGCCTCTCCGGCCTCCTCGCCGACGCCCGCCGCCGCGACCCCGACCTGCCCTACCTCGTCGCCCTGCTCGCCGTGCACGCCGCGAGCCCCCCGGTCGGCACCGCCTACCGCCAGGGCGAGCGCCGCCTGCTGTTCTCCGTGGACGACGGCACCCCGCTGGACGACGAGGAGTTCGGCGGCGCCGACCTGATCGTCGGCACGGCCCTGCTCGACGCCGCCGGCATGGCCGCCGACCGCACGGAGGCGCCGTGACAGCCCCGGGCCCCCGTACCACCTTCCGCAACACCATCCGCACCGAGGAGCCAGTGTCGTGAGCGACCACCGCGCAGAGCACGCCGACGCGTGGAGCGAGCCCGCCGACCGGCCCGCCCCCGCCTACGAGCCCGACCGCCCGGCGCCCGCACCCGCCGCCGTCACCCCGGCGGACGCGGCCGACGCCGCCCGGCTCGTCGCCTTCGGCCTCCAGCCCAAGCTGCTCCCCGCCCGCGACGCGGAGTACGCCGAACTGCTGCGCCGCTACCGGGACGACCCCGCCTTCGCCCGGCTCGCCGACGCCGTCGCCACCGGCCTCGGCCTCATCGTCCTGGAGGTCTCGCCCCGGGCCGGCATGGCCGTCACGGCGGGCGAGGACTCCGTCTTCGCCGTCCGCATGGGCGACTACGCGCGCCGCGCCTCCTCGGACAGCGCCGACCGCTTCCTGCACGGCCTCGCCCATCTCGCCGTCGCCGCCATGGCCTTCCCGCGCCCCGAGGACCTGGCCGACGACGCCTACATCGGCCGGATCACGGTCAACGGCGTCGACGCCTTCGTACGCCAGGCGTGCGACCGCCTGGAGCAGCGCGCCGAGGAGCAGGGCGACAACACCGACCCGGCCAGTGACGCCCCGGGCCTGGAGGCCGGCTGGCGCGTCTACGCCCGGCGCAGCGCCACCGGCGCCACCAAGGACGCCCGCCGGCTCGCCGGATCCACCACCGGCATCATCGGCAAGGCCGTCGCCTTCCTCACCGACTCCGGCTTCCTCCAGCGCACCGGCGACGACGCCGGAGGCACGTACCGCACCACCGCCCGCTACCAGCTCCAGGTCCGCGACATGGCCGGCAGCGCCGCCATGGCCGAACTCCTCGACCTGGGCGTCGTCCCCGTCACCGACGGGAGCGCCACGCTGCTGCCGCCCCCGGACCCCGACGACCTGGAACTGGTGGCCGACGCGGGCCTGCCGTTCCACGGCTGACCGCCGCCCGCCACCGACGCCCTCCCCCCGCTCCCAGAACGACGAGAGTCCGCCGCCATGTACGAGCTGTCCCGGGTCCGCCTCTACTCCATCGGGCCGGCCGGCGCACGCTACGCCGACACCGTGCTCGACCTGCGCGGAGTCGGCGAGCCCGTGCCCCGCCCCGCCCCGGCGCAGGCGGAGTTCTTCGAGGACGAGCCGGTCGGCCCGCCGCGCCGCCCCGCCCCCGCGGGCGTCCTCTTCCTGGAGAACGGCGGCGGCAAGTCCGTCCTGCTGAAGCTGATCTTCTCGGTGATGCTCCCGGGCCACCGCAACACCCTCGGCGGCGCCAGCTCCGGCGTGCTGCGCAAGTTCCTGCTCGCCGACGACTGCGGGCACGTCGCCCTGGAATGGCAGCACACCCTGACCGGCGAGTGCGTGGTCGTCGGCAAGGTCAGCGAGTGGCGCGGGCGCCAGGTCTCCAACGACCCCCGGAAGTTCGCCGAGGCGTGGTATTCGTTCCGGCCCGGCCCCGGGCTCGGCCTGGACTCGCTGCCCGTCGCCGAGTCCACCGCCGTCGGCCGCCCCGCCGAGGGCGTCTCCGGCGCCCGCGGCCGCCGCCGCACCATGAAGGGCTTCCGCGACGCGCTCACCGAGGCCGGGAAGTTCTACCAGCACCTCGACGTGCACTGGGAGGAGATCCACGACCGCTGGAACGAGCACCTGGGCGACCTGGGCCTCGACCCCGAACTCTTCCGCTACCAGCGCGAGATGAACGCGGACGAGGGCGAGGCGGCCGGCCTCTTCGCGGTCAAGAAGGACTCCGACTTCACCGACCTGCTGCTGCGCGCCGTCACCGACACCCGCGACACGGACGGCCTCGCCGACCTCGTCAGCGGCTTCGGCAACAAGCTCGGCCGCCGCGCCGAACTCACCGCCGAACGCGACTTCACCGCCGGCTCCGCCGACCTCCTCGGCCGCATCGTCGAGGCCGCCGGGACCCGGGCCCGCGCCCGCGACATCCACGCCGGATCCGAGCGCCGCACCCGCACCCTCGCCCGCCGCCTCTCCGCCCGCGCCGGCGAGGAGCGCGGCCGGGCCGCCGAGCTGGCCCAGCAGGTCACCTCCGCCGCCCACACCGTCACCGGCGCCGAGGAGACCCGCGGCCGCTGCGCCCTGATCGCCGCCGAACTCGCCTACCGGCACGCCTCGCTGGCGCTCACCGCCGCCGAGAGGAGCGCCGCCGCCCAGCGCCGCGAACTGGGCGACGCGCGCACCCTGCACTCCGCCTGGCAGGCCGCCGAGGCCGTGCTGCGCCACCGCGCCGCCGCCGACCGCTCCGCCCGCGTCGCCGCCGCGATCCGGGAGGCCGAGCGGGACGCCGCCCCCGCCCTCGCCGCTCGCGCGAGCGCCGCCGCCGACCTCGTACGAGCCCTGCACACCGCCGCCGAGGCGGGCGAGAGCCGGGCCAACGAGGAGGAGGAGCGCTCCGACGCCCTCCAGAGCGCCGGCGAGGCCGCGCACCGGGACGCCACCACCGCCGCCACCGAGGCCCAGCGCGCCCGCAGCGAGGCCGGACACCTGCGCCAGCGCCTCGCCGAGGTCGAGCAGGAGACCGCCGAGGCCGTCCGGGCCGGCTGGCTGGACGACACCGCGCCGCACGCCGACCCGGCCAGGGCCGCCCTCGCCGCCAACGACGCCGAACAGAACGCCGTCGCCGCCTGGGACACCGCCCGCGAGGCCGCCGGAGCCGCCGCCGACCGGGCCCGCCAGGCCACCGCCGACGAGTCCCGCGCCGAACTGGCCGCCGCCCGCGCCGCCGACGCCGCCCGCGCCGCCGAGCAGGCGTACGAGGCGGAGCTGAGGGCCGCCGACTCGATCGCCGCCGAACCCCGCCTCGCGGAACTGCTCGGACTGTCCGCCGACCGGACCGGCGCGGTGCCCCGCCCCCGGCAGGCCGCCGCCGACGCCCCGTACGGGCACGACGAGGGGCCGGCCCCCGCACCGGCCGCCCCGGACGGAGCCGAACCCGCCCCGCACGGCGCGCCCTCCGCCACCGCAGCCCTCCCCGGGCCCGCCGGACAGGCCCTCACCGCCGACGAGTTCGACCGCAGCGCCGACGAACTGCGCGAACTGCTCGACCAGAGCGTCGCCTCCGCCGAACGGCGCCTGTTCGAACTGCGCACCGCGGCCGCCGACGACGCCCGCATCCTCGGCGCGCTCGGGGACGGCGGCCTCCTCCCGCCCAGCCCGGACGTCCTGGCCACCGTGGAATACCTCGGCGAGCAGGGCATCCCCGCCCTCCCCGGCTGGCGCTACCTCGCCCAGGCCGTCGACCCCGCCGACCACGCGGCCGTCCTCGCCGCCCGGCCCGAGCTCGTGGACGGCGTCGTCATCACCGACCCCGACGCGCACGCCCGCGCCCGCGACGTCCTCGGCGCCGCCGCCCTGCTGCCCCGGTCCGCCGTCGCCGTCGGCACCGCCGCCGCCCTCCTCGCGCCCGTGCCCGACCCCGGCACCGGCACGTCAGGGCCCGGCGAGAGCGTCTTCCTCGTCCCGCCGAACCCGGCCATGCACGACGAGCACGCCGCCGACGAGGAGCGTCAGGCGCTGCGCAGCCGGGCCGCCGCCCGCGACGAGGACATCCGGGTGCTCGCCGCCCGCCTAAGCGCCGACCGCGCGCTCGCCTCCCGCATCGGCTCCTGGCGCGCCGACTGCCCGCCCGGCATGCTCGCCGAGCTGGCCGAAGCCGCCGCCACCGCCCGCACCGCCGCCGAGACCGCCGAGGCCGCCCTCGCCGAGGCCCGCACGGTCCGCGCCGAGGCCGACGAGGCCGCCGCCGACACCGCCCGGGTCCGCGAGGAGCGCCAGGAGGCCGCTCAGCGCGCCCGCCGGGCCGCCGACGCCCTCGCCGGACTCGCCTTCCGGCTGCGCGAACGGGCCGGCTGGCAGGCCAAGCTCCGCGAACTGACCGACGAGGCGGCGGAGAGCGAGGCCCGCGCCACCGTCTTCCTGGAGCGCGCCCGCGCCGCCGACGAGGACCGCCGCGCCGCCCAGCGCGCCGCCGACGACGCCCGCCGCACCGCCCGCGCCCTGCGCGCCGAACGCGCCGAGATCGCCGGCGCCCCCGAACACCTCCCCGACCTCGGTGAGGACGCCCCGCGCCAGGCCCTGCCCGCCCTGCGCGAGGCGTACCGGGCGGCGTCCCAGCTGTACGAGAAGGTGGGCGTCGGCGCCGACCTGCGCGCCGAGCAGGCCCGCGCCGAGAGCGACGAGAGCGCCGCCCTCGCCGAGCTGGACCGCCTCACCAACAAGGTCCGCACCCGGGCCGCCCAGCTCCTGGAGGGCACCGACGGCGCCGACGGCCCCTCCCGGCAGGCCGCCGCCGCCCGCGCCGAATCCCTCGTCCAGCTCCTGGAGACCCGGGCCTCCGCCGCCAGTGAGCAGCTGGGCCGACTGCGCGGCGAGGCCGAACGCCTGGCGCCCGCCGACGGCGAGAGCCTGCACACCGAGCTGCCCGCCGACCGGGTGCCCGCCGACGCCGAACAGGCCCAGGCCCTGCTGCGCACCGCCACCGCCGAGCTGGCCGCCGCCACCGCCGCGCTGGACACCGCCCGGGCCGCCCACGCCGAGCTGCTGCACGCCCACCGCGCCGCCGAGGACGCGGCGGGCGGCTTCGACGAGACGGCCGCCCTGCTGCGCGACCTGCTCAGGGACCACGGCGCCGACGACGACCCGGAGGAGCCCGAGCCGTACCCGGGCAGCCTGGAGGAGGCCCGGCAGTCCGCCGCCGAGGCCCGTCGCTCGCTGCGCGGCTGCGCCGCCGACCTCTCCGCCGCCGAAGCGGCCGTCCGGGAGGCGAGCGACGTCCTCGTACGGCACGCCAACTCGACCCGCTACGAGCAGGTCCGCACCCCGGCCCGGCAGCAGATCCGCGAACTGCCCGCCGCGGCCCTCCCCGAGCACGCCGAGAAGTGGGCCGCCGCCTTCGCGCCCCGGCTGCGCGTCCTCACCGACGAGCTGGCCCAGCTGGAGCGCAACCGCGACTCCATCGTGGACCGGCTGCGCGGGCTGGTGGAGTCCGCGCTGACCACGCTCCGCTCCGCCCAGCGGCTCTCCCGGCTCCCCGAGGGCCTGGGGGAGTGGTCCGGGCAGGAATTCCTCCGTATCCGCTTCGAGGAGCCCGACCAGGCAACGCTGACCGACCGGCTCGGCGAGGTCATCGACGAGGCGACGCGGGCGGCCCTCCGGAAGAATTCCGACCTGCGCCGCGACGGCATGTCGCTGCTGCTGCGCGGGGTCCAGGCGGCCCTGGAGCCCAAGGGCGTCGCCGTCGAGATCCTGAAGCCGGACGCCGTGCTGCGCGCCGAGCGCGTACCGGTCGGTCAGATGGGCGACGTCTTCTCCGGCGGCCAGCTGCTCACCGCCGCCATCGCCCTGTACTGCACGATGGCCGCCCTCCGCAGCAACGACCGGGGGCGTGACCGCGCGGAGCACCGGCACGCGGGCACGCTCTTCCTGGACAATCCGATCGGCCGGGCCAACGCCACCTACCTGCTGGAGCTCCAGCGCGCGGTGGCCGACGCGCTGGGCGTACAACTGCTGTACACCACCGGCCTGTTCGACACGACGGCCCTCGCGGAATTCCCGCTCGTCATCCGGCTGCGCAACGACGCGGACCTGCGCGCCGGGCTGAAGTACATCAGCGTCGAGGAGCACCTGCGCCCCGGGCTGCCGCAGCAGGACCCCGGCGCCGAGACGGTGCACGGCGAGATCACCGCCACCCGCATGTTCAAGCGCGGCGCCCCGGCCCCGAGGACCCCCGACGCGTCCGAGACCGTCGAGGAGGCCAGGACCTCCTGAGGCCGCCGGGCGCGGTCAGGCCCGCGACAGGCGGCGGTCCGCGCCCCGGTGGCCTATCCGGGCAGCGTCCCGCTGCGCGGCGCGGGCCTCACGCCGCGCCCTGCGCCGCTCGCGGCGCAACTGCCGGGCCGAGCTGCTGGGTTCGGAGACCACGCCGTTGCGCTGGTTCCAGACCTGGCGGGTGACCCAGACGTCCAGCACGGCCCAGGTCGCCACCACCGTGCTCGCCACCCCGGTCAGCACCATCGGGAAGGAGAGCCAGGACCCGGCCATCGCGGTCAGGAACGCCACCATCGCCAGGATCATCGTCAACGACATGACGAGCACCGCACGCACCGCCGCCGTCCGCACCGGATCGGGCATGCGCCTGCGCGTCGCCGGCTCCTCCACCCACAGAGGCTGCCGCCCCGGCTCGCTCACATCCCCCACCGGCTCCACCGCGCCCTCACGCTCCTGTGTGTCCAAGGCCCTTCACTCCCACCGCTGTCCGACTTCAGGGTTGCTGCCCGGCATACACCCTTTCTACGCGGCCGGTCCGTCCCGTCCGCCCGAGCGTGCCCCGTTGGTCCCCCTACCCCCGTACAGACAGACGAGTGGTCAGCGGTGAAGATTCCTCCCACGCGTCACGAAACGAAGAATTCCAGCCAACCGGGACGTGAAGGAACCTGCCATGCCCCAGGGCCTCTTCTGTCGCTTTCGTGAATTTCATCTCCCGGAATACCGGGACAAGCCATGGTCAACTCCCGGTAAGGCGGCCGAAAATCGTCCGGACATGCCTTCGAGTTGTCTGTGTGTCGGTAGTAGGCTCGCGCCGTTTGTTGACGAAACCCGTCCCCGGTCCCGCGGGGATGACCTGGGGGAGGCATGCGCTTTCGCGGAAAGTCCATCCGCAGGAAGATCGTGGCGTTGCTCGTGGTGCCTCTCGTATCGCTCACCGCCCTCTGGGGATTCGCCACCTATCTCACCGGGCGCGAGGCCGGGAAACTGCTCAGCGCGAGCACCGTCGTGGAGAAGGTCGGCCACCCGCTGGAGGACACCGTCCGGGTCATCCAGAGCGAACGCCGCCAGACCCTCGTCTTCCTCGCCGACCCGCGCGCCTCCGACGCCCTGCCCGTGCTGCGCCGGCAGCGCGCCGCGACCGACCGGGTCGTGGCCGAGGTACGCGAGAGCGCCGGGCAGAAGGACATCCGCGACGCGCTCGGCCCGACCGCCGAGACCCAGCTCGGCTCGATACTCGGCGCCGTCGAAGGACTCGACGCCCTGCGCGACTCCGTCGACAAACGCACCATCGGACGGCTCAAGGCGATGGCGTACTACAACCGCCTGATCGACCCCTGCTACCGATTCCTGTCCGGTCTGCACACCATGGAGAACGTCTCCATGGACCGGCAGGTCCGGGCACTGACCGGCCTGTCCCGCGCCCGCGAAATGCTTTCCCGGGAAGACGCCCTGGTCGCCTCCGGACTCCTGGCCGGCCGCCTCACCGCCCCCGAACTCCGCCAGATATCCGACCTCGTCGCCCAACGCGGCCTGCTCTACGAGACCAACCTCGACCTCCTCCCCGCCTCCGAACGCCGCCGCGTCCAGGAGTACTGGCAGGGCCCGGACAGCGAACCGCTGCGCTCCGCCGAGGACGGGATCATCTCCCGGGGCCCCACCACCAGCCCGCGCACCGCCGACGCCGCCCGCTGGCAGGAGGTCGCCCCGGCCGCCCTGGAACGGCTGGCCAACGACTCGACGGAGATGAACAACCGCTTCCAGGACCGGGGCAAGCCCGCCGGCTACGGCATCCTGATCAAGGCGGGCATCGCCGGCGTCCTAGGCTTCCTCGCCCTCGTCGTCTCCGTCTTCGTCTCCGTACGCATCGGGCGCGAGCTCGTCCGCGACCTCACCCGGCTCCGCAAGGACGCCCACGAGGTCGCCGGCGTCCGCCTGCCGAGCGTGATGCGCCGCCTCGCCGCCGGTGAACAGGTCGACGTGGAGACCGAGTCCCCGCACCTCCAGTACGAGCGCGACGAGATCGGCCAGGTCGGCCAGGCCCTCAACACCCTGCAACGCGCCGCGGTCGAGGCCGCCGTCAAACAGGCCGACATGCGCCGCGGCGTCTCCGAGGTCTTCGTCAACCTCGCCCGCCGCAACCAGGTCCTGCTCCACCGCCAGCTCACACTGCTGGACACCATGGAGCGCCGCACCGAGAACACCGACGAACTCGCCGACCTCTTCCGCCTCGACCACCTCACCACCCGCATGCGCCGGCACGCCGAGGGCCTGGTCATCCTCTCCGGCGCCGCCCCCTCCCGGCAGTGGCGCAAGCCCATCCAGCTGATGGACGTGGTCCGGGCCGCCGTCGCCGAGGTCGAGGACTACGAACGCATCGAGGTCCGGCGGCTGCCCCGGATCGGCGTGGGCGGCCCGGCCGTCGCCGACCTCACCCACCTGATCGCCGAACTCCTGGAGAACGCCACGGTGTTCTCGCCCCCGCACACCGCGGTCCAGGTGCACGGCGAGCGCGTCGCCAACGGCTTCACCCTGGAAATCCACGACCGGGGCCTCGGCATGCCGCCCGACGTCCTGCTCGGCGCCAACCTCCGGCTCGCCGAGACCCCCGAGTTCGAGCTGTCCGACACCGACCGCCTCGGCCTCTTCGTGGTCAGCCGGCTCGCCCAGCGGCAGAACGTCCGGGTGTCCCTCCAGACCTCCCCGTACGGCGGCACCACCGCCGTCGTGTTCATCCCGGCCGCCCTCCTCACCGACGCCCCCGAGTCGCACGGCACCGGCTTCCGCCTCGACCGCAGGGCCGAGAAGGCCCTCTCCGGCAGCACGCCGGACGGCGACACCCGGCGCCCGGAGGCGGACGACTCGGTCCCGGGCCGGCCGAGCGGCCTCTCGCCGGTGCCCACCGGACTCGTCGACCCGGCCCTGCTCAACGGCCCCGTCGAGCTGGAGGGCGACGAGCCGCTGGACTTCACCCGCGACCCGGTCCTCGAAGCGGTGACGGGCCCGGGGCTCGACTCCGTGCTCGACGGCGTCTCCGACCTGGAGGACACCGAGAGCGAACGCGGCGGCATCTTCCGCGCCCGCGCCCTGCGCCGCGAAGGCGACCGCGAGCAGCACCAGCAGGCCCCCGACGACGGCGTGCGGGCCCTGCACCCCGAGGGCGTCCGGCCGCTGCCCCGTCGGCGCCGCCCGCCCACGCTGGTCACCGACCGCGGCCGCCGGGTCGACGGGGGAGGCCGCACCCACCCCGCGTCCGAGGACCGCGAGCCGGCCCGCCCGGTGGACCGCCCCGCCGTCCCCGCGCCCCGTACGCCCGAACCCGCCCCCGACACCGTGGGCGGCCTGCCCCGCCGCGTCCGGCAGGCCAGCCTCGCCCCGCAGCTGCGCGAGGGACCGGACAGCCGCACGGCGCGGCCCGCCCCGGTGGAGAGCGCCGACGACATCGAGCGGGACGCCGAAGAGGTACGCAGTCGTATGGCTTCGCTCCAGCGCGGCTGGCAGCGCGGCCGCCAGGAGAACGCCGAGGACCCGACGGGCCCCGGCGACATCGCAGCAGGAACCACTCCGGGAGGGGACGGTCCATGACCGCACCGAACGCCGCCGCAACCGACACCACACGCCAGGGGTCCGGCGAACTCAACTGGCTCCTCGACGAACTCGTCGCGCGCGTCGCCAGCATCCGCAAGGCGCTGGTGCTCTCCAGCGACGGGCTGCCCACCGGCGCCTCCAAGGACCTGACGCGCGAGGACAGCGAGCATCTGGCCGCCGTCGCCTCCGGCTTCCACAGCCTGGCCAAGGGCGTCGGCCGCCACTTCGACGCGGGCAGGGTCCGCCAGACCGTCGTGGAGCTGGACGAGGCGTTCCTCTTCGTCACGGCGGCCGGTGACGGCAGCTGTCTGGCCGTCCTGGCCGAATCCGACTCGGACGTGGGGCAGGTGGCGTACGAGATGACGCTCATGGTCAAGCGCGTGGGGAGCCACCTGGCCAACGCGCCCCGGACGGCCGGTCAGCCCTCCGGGGGGTGAGCCGACGCCATGAGCGCCGCATCGCCCGGCTCCCCGGAGACCCCGGAAAGGCCGCGGACCCCGCGCTGGTACGACGACGACGCGGGGCCCGTCGTCCGCCCCTACGCGATGACCCGCGGACGCACCGGCAGTGCGTCCCGCCACCGCCTCGACCTGATCGCGATCGTCGTGCCCGAACCCGCGGCCGACGACCCGGACAGGGACCAGCTGCTCACCCCGGAACACGTCGAGATCCTCGAACTCTGCGGTGAGCTGCCCCAGTCGATCGCCGAACTCGCCTCCTCCCTGGACCTGCCCGTGGGCGTGGTACGGGTGCTGGTGGGCGATCTCGTGGACGACGAGCTGGTGCATGTGACCCGTCCCGTTCCGCCGGCCGAGCTGCCGGACGTGAACATTCTCCGTGAGGTGATCAATGGCCTTCGGGCGCTCTAGCCGCAGCAGGCGGCCCGTGGAGCCCGTCACCCTCAAGATCCTGGTGGCGGGCGGCTTCGGCGTGGGCAAGACGACGCTGGTGGGCGCGGTCAGCGAGATCAGGCCGCTGCGCACGGAGGAACGGCTGACCGAGGCCGGCCGGCCGGTGGACGACCTGGACGGCGTCGAGGCGAAGACCACGACGACCGTGGCCATGGACTTCGGGCGGATCACGCTCCGCGAGGACCTGGTGCTGTACCTCTTCGGCACGCCGGGACAGGACCGGTTCTGGTTCCTCTGGGACGAGCTGGCGCAGGGGGCGTTGGGCGCGGTCGTGCTCGCGGACACCCGGCGCTTGGCCGACTGCTTCGCGGCCGTCGACTACTTCGAGCGCCGCGAGATCCCGTTCGCCGTCGCCGTCAACCGCTTCGAGGGCGCGGAGGTGTTCCCGGAGGCGACGGTACGGGCGGCGCTCGACCTGGACCCGCAGGTGCTGCTCCTGATGTGCGATGCGCGGGACCGGGCCTCGGCACGCGATGTGCTGGTGGCCGTGGTCGAACACGCCCTGGCCCGCGCGGACCGCCCGCGCGAGCCCGTCACGACCTAACGGCCGTTCTCCGCCAGCCACTTCTCGGCGGTCTGCGCCAGCTCGTGGTCGCGGCCCGCCAGCATCATGCGGATCATCTGCGCGTCACCGCGCAGCGACCACGCCGGGTGGCCGAAGGTGGCCGGGTTGTTCTTCTCGATCAGGAAGTGCGCGGGCCAGGCCGTGCCGTATCCGATGAGCGGCAGCGCGGCCAGATACCGCTTGCGGCCGCGCGCCAGCCCGTACGCGCTGAGGGCGAGACCGGTCAGGGTGCCGGTGAGATGCACCCAGCGGGTCGCCGCCCGCGAGTGCATCGCGACGTAGTAGGGCCAGAACTCTTCGTACGAATCGAACGTCTGCTGTGGCATACCGGCACCGTAATGGCTGATCCGGCAACCGGAAACGGCTGCGCCGCGTCCGGAAAGAAGAACGGGCGGCCGGAACCCACGGGGGTGGTCCCGGTCGCCCGTTCCTTCGCGCCGGCCGGCTCAGTGTCCGGCGACCGACCTGCGGGCCACCGGGAAGTCGAAGTAGGTGTCCGGGAACGTCTCGGGCTGGAAGGTGTAGTGCCACCACTCCTCGGCCAGGTTGACGAAACCGGCCTCGGTGAGCGTCTTCTTCAGGAACTGCCGATTGGCGCGCTGCACACCCTGGATACGGGGGTCATCGGTGTGCGAGAGCGTGTCGAAGCAGTCGAAACCCGTGCCCATGTCCACCGAGTTGTCCGGGAAACGGTCGGCCCGCGGCGCGTAGCACGGCACCAGCTTCTCGCCCGGGCGGTACGGCCTGGTCGGCAGCGCGGGCAGCCGTACGAGCGTCAGGTCCACGGTGCTGCCCCGGCTGTGCCCGGACTTCTCCGCGATGTAACCGTCGGCGAACAGCCGGGACTTGTCGACCCGGGGATAGAACTCGCCCTTCATCGTCTCGTCGTCCAGATCCTTCGCCCACCGCACGAAGTGGTCGACGGCCCGCTGCGGGCGGTAGCAGTCGTACACCTTCAGCGAGTAGCCCTGCCGCAGCAGCCGGAGCTGCGCGCGGTGCAGGGCCTCGGCGGCCGGCCGGGTCAGGATGCACAGCGGCTGCCGGTATCCGTCCACGGGCTCGCCCATGAAGTCGTGGGCGGTGGGGTAGCGCATCTCCTGGATGATCGTGGGGTCCACCGAACGCAGCGAGACGAACTCCCGGGGCGCCTTCGGCTCGGGCTCCGCCTGCGCCACCGGCGCGGTGACGGTCACGGCGAGCAGGGCGGCGGCGGTGGCCGCCAGGGCGCGGAATGCGGTCGCGATGGCTGTCATGAGCACATCCTCCACGGTCCGCGCCCGCCGCACAGGTGATCCGGTACAGTCCGCGCGTGTCCACCACCGGTTCCCCGCCCGGTCACCACGAGAGCCGGCCCCACGAGGAAACGGAGCAGCCCGTGACGTTCTCCCACTGCCCCGCCTGCGGAGCCGCCTACACCGGCCTCCCGGCCCCCGACACCTGGCCCCGCACCTGCGCCGCCTGCGGCGAGACCGCCTACCGCAACCCGCTCCCGGTCGCCGTCGCCCTGCTCCCCGTCACCGACGGCGACACCACCGGCCTCGTCGTCATCACCCGCACCATCGAACCGGCACGCGGCGGCCTCGCCCTGCCCGGCGGCTTCATCGACCACGCCGAGGACTGGCAGCACGCCGTCGTACGGGAACTGCGCGAGGAGACCCGCATCGAGGCACGTCCCGAGGAGGTCCGCCTCGCGGACGCCCTCAGCTCACCCGCCGGACACCTGCTCCTCTTCGGCCTGCTCCCCGAACGGCCCGCCGCCGCGCTCCCGCCGTCCGCCCCCACCGACGAGACGTCCGGCCACACCCTGCTCACCGCCCCCGCCACGCTGGCCTTCCCCCTCCACACCGAGGCCGTCCACCGCTGGTTCGCCGGCCGCTACCGCTGAGCAGGCGCGCCGCCCTCACACACCCCGCACCCGCACCGGGAGGTGCACCGCCCCGCCCTCCCGCTCCACCACGACCCGCCCGCCCTCCAGCCGGGACGTGTACCGCTCGACCTCCACCGGCTCCCGGCCGTCACCCGCGTCCCGGACCACCGTCCCGCCACCCGGACGCCCCGCCACCGGCGCCCACACCTCCAGCTCCAGACCGCCGTCCGCACCCCGCACCGGAATCACCGCCCCCGCCCGGGCCAGCACCGGCACCCGGGACAGCGGCGCCTCCACCACCGCCCGCCCCGGCCCCTCGTACACCGCCCCGCTCACCGTGTCGTACCAGCGCCCCGGCGGCAGCGGCACCGACCGGCGCACCGCCCCCGGCTCCAGCACGGGCGCCACCAGCAGGGCGTCACCGAGCAGGAAGGCGTCCTCGCAGTCCCGCAGCTCCCGGTCCCCGGGCGCCGACCACCACAGCGGGCGCACGCACGGCGCACCCGTCAGCGCCGCAAGCCGCGCCAAGGTCACCGCGTACGGCCGCAACCGCTCCCGCTCCACCAGCGCCTCCGGCTCGAACTCCCATGGCTCGCCCCAGTGTCGGGCGGACGGCGGCACCGCGGCAGCCCCCGTCAGCGCCGACCATCCCGCCAGCACCCGGGCCGGGGTACCCGCCACCGCCCAGCAGCGCAACGGCCCGCCGTCCACCCGCACCTCCGAAGCGCCCAGCAGGTCGTGCCCGGACCCCGCGCCCTCCCTCCCCTCCCGCAACGTCATCCGGCCCGACCAGGAGTTGTCGTAGAACACCAGGTGCGTCCCCGCGTCCGCCACCACCAACTGCACCGGCGGCGTCGGATACAGCGGATCGTCCCCCGGCCCGAACCGCCCGCCCGGTTCCGTGCTCCCCAACGCGTACGACCCGTCCCGCAGCCGAGGCCCCGCCGCCCGCCCACCCAGCCCGAAGAACCGCGCGTCCGCCGCCACCTCCGCACGCTGCACCCACCGCGCCGCCCCGCCCGCCACCGGCTCCCACCACCGCGGCGGCAGTTCCCGGCGCAGCACCACCCCGCCCGGCGTCCGCAGCTCCACCGCCCCGTGCCGCGACACCGCGACCGTCAGCCGCTCCGCCACGACCTGCCAACCGCCGTCCGTACCCGGCTCCAGCACCGCCCGCAGATCCGCCGCGGGCGCCTCCCCGTCCACCGCGTACGACGGCCCCGGCCCGGCCCCGTCCCACCCCCAGAACACCGCACCGCCCACCGCCACCCGGATCCGCAACTCCGAACGCGCGAACCGCACCACACCGCCACCCGGCCCCGGCTCAGCCCCCGTCACAGGCCCCGGCACCCGCGCCCGCTCCGCCCCGCGCCCCGGCAGCGCCCACGCGTCCGCACGCGCCCGGCGCACCATGCGCAGCCCCCGCTTCGAACCCACCGACTTCACCGAGCGCACCAGGTCACGACCGTTCATGCCGCTCACCCTGCCACCCGCCCGACCGCGAACAGGCGCCGTTCAACTTCCGTTCATCCCGCACCCGACGTGGCCGGACCACATACCGGGACACGACAGCATGTACGGGCAACCCTGGTGCGAAGGACGATCACATGGCATCGTCCGTGACGTCGTCTCACGCGCACACCCCCGCCCGTGCGCGCGACCTGCGCACACTCCGCGTACCCGCACCAGCCAGGGAGCCGCCCCCATGACCTCAGCAGCCGACGAAGCCCCCCTGTGGCAGCCCGGCCCCGACCGCATCGCGGCCGCCGCCGTCACCCGCTTCCAGAGCTGGGCCGCCGAACACCACGGCGCACCCGCCGAGGGCGGCTACGCCAGTCTGCACCGCTGGTCCGTCGACGAACTCGACACCTTCTGGAAGGCCGTCGCCGAGTGGTTCGACATCCGCTTCTCCACCCCGTACGAACAGGTCATCGGCGACCGCTCGATGCCCGGCGCCACCTGGTTCACCGGCGCCACCCTCAACTACGCCGAGCACGCGCTGCGCGCCTCCGAGGACCCCCTGCGCGCCGAGGCACCCGCCCTTCTCCATGTGGACGAGAGCCACACCCAGGCCCCGACCTCCTGGTCTGAGCTGCGCCGCCAGGTCGGCTCGCTCGCCGCCGAACTCCGCGCCCTCGGCGTCACCCCCGGCGACCGCGTCAGCGGCTACCTCCCCAACATCCCGCAGGCCGTCGTCGCCTTCCTCGCCACCGCGGCCGTCGGCGGGATCTGGACCTCCTGCGCCCCCGACTTCGGCGCCCGCAGCGTCCTCGACCGCTTCCAACAGGTCGAACCCGTCGTCCTGTTCACCGTCGACGGCTACCGCTACGGCGGCAAGGAACACCACCGCGCCGACACCGTCGCCGAACTGCGCCGCGAACTGCCCACCCTGCGCGCCGTCGTGCACATCCCGCTGCTCGGCACCGAAGCCCCCGAGGGCGCCCTCGACTGGGCCGCCCTGACCGCCGCAGACACCGAACCGGTCTTCGAGCAGGTCCCCTTCGACCACCCGCTCTGGGTCCTCTACTCCTCGGGCACCACCGGCCTGCCCAAGGCCATCGTCCAGTCGCAGGGCGGCATCCTGGTCGAACACCTCAAGCAGCTCGGCCTCCACTGCGACCTCGGCCCCGAGGACCGCTTCTTCTGGTACACCTCCACCGGCTGGATGATGTGGAACTTCCTCGTCTCCGGCCTCCTCACCGGCGCCACCGTCGTGCTGTACGACGGAAGCCCGGGCTACCCGGACGTCAGCGCCCAGTGGCGCGTCGCCGAACAGACCGGCGCCACCCTCTACGGCACCTCCGCCGCCTATGTCATGGCCTGCCGCAAGGCCGGCATCCACCCGGGACGCGACTTCGACCTCTCCCGCGTCCAGTGCGTCGCCACCACCGGCTCCCCGCTCCCGCCGGACGGCTTCCGCTGGCTCCACGACGAGGTCGCCGACGACCTGTGGATCGCCTCCGTCAGCGGCGGCACCGACGTCTGCAGCTGCTTCGCGGGCGCGGTGCCCACCCTCCCCGTCCACATCGGCGAGCTCCAGGCCGCCAGCCTCGGCACGGACCTCCACTCCTGGGACCCCGCGGGCGAACCGCTCACCGGCGAGGTCGGCGAACTCGTCGTCACCGAGCCGATGCCCTCCATGCCGGTCCGCTTCTGGAACGACCCCGACGGCAGCCGCTACCACGACAGCTACTTCGACGTGTACCCCGGCGTCTGGCGCCACGGCGACTGGATCACGATCACCGACCGCGGCTCCGTCGTCATCCACGGCCGCTCCGACTCCACCCTCAACCGGCAGGGCGTCCGCATGGGCTCCGCCGACATCTACGAAGCCGTCGAACGCCTCCCCGAGATCCGCGAATCCCTCGTCATCGGCCTGGAGGAACCGGACGGCGGCTACTGGATGCCGCTCTTCGTCCACCTCGCCGAAGGCGCCACCCTGGACGACGCCCTCCGCGACAGCATCAAGCGCACCATCCGCGAGAACCTCTCACCCCGCCACGTCCCCGACGAGGTCATCGAGGTCCCCGGCATCCCGCACACCCTCACCGGCAAGCGCATCGAGGTTCCGGTCAAGCGCCTCCTCCAGGGAACAGCCCTGGAAAAGGCCGTCAACCCCGGCTCCATCGACAACCTGAAGCTCCTCCACTTCTACGAGAAGCTGGCCCGCGAACGCCGCTGACCGCCCCGTTGTCAGTGCCCATGATTACGCTGAGTGAGCAATGATCGACAGCGCACTGGGGGACATCATGGCGCAGACAAGGAACAAGCGGACCACCGTCCACGGACGGACCGTCACCACCACCATGCGACGCACGCTCCGCCGCGAAGCACCCACCACCATCGGCCTGCTGGCCGACGAGGAGGACTTCGCGGCGATGCGCCGCTTCCGCACCTTCACCTTCGACGACCACGGCGTCTACCTGGAACAGGTGGAGGCCCTCCTCAAGGCCCTCACCGCCCAGGGCGTGCACACGACGGTCGCCCTCTTCGACCCGCTGGAGTACGCGCGGTACTGCGCGGAGACCGGCATCGCCCCCGACACCCCGGCCGCCCGCAGCCGCTTCACCGCGGAGATCGCCGCCTGCGGAGCCACCGTCACCTACGAAGGCCAGCCCCTGGACGCCCTGATCCAGGTCCTCGTCGGCCGCGCGGTCCGCCGGGCCACCTGGGAGTACGCCACCATGCTCCTGGCCGGCCTCGGCGACTGCGCGGACTGCGGCCGGGACATCGGCAGCGCCGCCTTCGACCGCGCCTCCCACCTCCTGGAACGCATCCTGGAGGCGGCCGGACCCGGCACGCACCACCTGGTGTGCAGCACCCCCACCGAGAACGACCAGCTGCTCGCCGCCCTGCACACCGACCGCCCCACCGCGGGGTCCGTCCTGCTCGACACCTCGGAGGGCGCCGAGTTCGTGAGCGTCCTCGCCGTCGCCATCGCCCTGGAGAGCCACGGCGGAGTCGTCCTGCGTACGAGCAACTCCGGCGCCCCGGACCGTGTGCACGGCTGGCGCCTGAGCCGGGGCAACCTCGACCCGCTCACCGCCGGCGAGGTCTTCAGCGCCTACTGCACCGACGCGGACACGGGCGAACCCGTCGCCCCCGAGTCCGGCGTGGAGTACTGCGCGGGCTTCGACATCGGCGCCGACGAACCGGAGGAACACCGCTGACACGGTGAAGGGGCTTCCCGCCGGTCCCCGGCGGAAAGCCCCTTCACGTCGCGTCGTCCGCTCCCGGACTACTCGCCCGACAGCACCGCCTGCGCCGCCCGGCGCGCCTCCTCGGCGGAGTCCGCCGCGCGCGCGGCCGAAGCGGCCCGCTCGCACTGCGCCAGCGTGTACTTGGCCAGCGTGGCGCGTACATAGGGAATGGAGGCCGCGCCCATCGACAGGGACGTCACACCCAGACCCGTCAGCACACAGGCGAGCAGCGGATCGGAGGCCGCCTCACCGCACACACCACAGCTCTTGCCCTCGGCCTTGGCCGCCTCGGCGGACAGCGCGACCAGATCCAGCAGCGCCGGCTGCCACGGGTCCTGAAGCCGGGAGACGGCACCGACCTGACGGTCGGCGGCGAAGGTGTACTGCGCCAGGTCGTTGGTGCCCAGCGACAGGAACTCCACCTCCTGGAGCACGGAACGCGCCCGCAGCGCGGCGGACGGGATCTCGACCATCGCGCCGAACTTCGCGTTCAGCCCGGCCTCGCGGCAGGCGTCGGCGAAGGCCTTGGCGTCCGCGCGGTCGGCCACCATGGGCGCCATGACCTCGAGGTAGACGGGCAGCCCCTCGGCAGCCTTCGACAGCGCGGTCAGCTGGGTACGCAGCACGTCCGGGTGGTCCAGCAGGCTCCGCAGGCCACGCACGCCCAGCGCCGGGTTCGGCTCGTCCGCCGGGGTCAGGAAGTCGAGCGGCTTGTCCGCGCCCGCGTCCAGCACACGCACCACGACACGCCCCTCGGGGAACGCCTCGAGCACCGCGCGGTACGCCGCGATCTGCTTCTCCTCGGACGGCGCCTGCTTGCTGTCGTCCAGGAAGAGGAACTCCGTACGGAACAGGCCGACGCCCTCCGCACCCGCCTCCACGGCCGCCGGCACGTCACCGGGACCGCCGACGTTGGCGAGGAGCGGCACCTTGTGGCCGTCCGACGTGGCACCGGGGCCCGTCGCGGCGGTCAGCGCGGCCTTGCGCGCTGCGGCGGCGCTCTCCAGCTCCGCCCGCTTGGCGTCGCTCGGGTCCACGAAGATCTCGCCGGTGCTGCCGTCCACGGCGATGAGCGTGCCCTCGGCCAGCTCACCGGCGCCGGGCAGGGCCACCACGGCGGGGACGCCGAGCGCCCGGGCCAGGATGGCGCTGTGGCTGGTCGGCCCGCCCTCCTCGGTGACGAAGCCGAGGACCAACGCGGGGTCCAGCAGCGCTGTGTCGGCGGGGGCGAGGTCCCGGGCGATCAGGACGTAGGGCTCGTCGCTGTCCGGCACACCGGGCATCGGCACACCGAGCAGCCGCGCCACGATGCGGTTGCGGACGTCGTCGAGGTCGGCGACCCGGCCCGCCAGGTACTCGCCGGCACCGGCGAGGAGCGCCCGGTACGAGGCGAACGCGTCGTACACGCCGCGCTCGGCGGTGCTCCCGACGGCGATGCGGCGTTCGACATCGGCCATGAGCTCGGGGTCCTGGGCCATCATGGCCTGGGCCTCCAGCACATGCTGTGCCTCGCCACCGGCCAGGTTGCCGCGCGCGATGAGGTCGGCGGCCACGGCCTCGACGGCCTGGCGGGCCCGCCCCTGCTCGCGCTCGGCCTCCTCGGCCGGGATCTGCTTGGCCGGCGGTTCGAGCACCGCGGTGCCCATGTGCCGTACCTCGCCGATCGCCACACCGTGGCTCACGCCTACGCCTCGCAGCGTTGTCTCCATTTCACCCGTCTCCGGTCGTGCGGTGGCCGTTGCCTCCGCGGTGGTGGATATCCAGTCGGCTGTCACTGCGCCGATCGCGTTACTGCCAGCCGAACAGGGAGTCGCCGACGGCCACCTCGCCGGACTCGGCCACGGCGGAGAGGGATTCGGCGGTCGCCTCCAGGGCCACGATGGGGCAGATCGGCGACTTGCCGGCCTTCTCGACGGCGGAGGGGTCCCAACGGACGACGCCCTGGCCGCGGGTGACGGTGTCGCCCTTGCTCACGAGCAGCTCGAAGCCCTCGCCGTTGAGCTGGACCGTGTCGATGCCCAGGTGCGTGAGCACACCGTGCCCCTCGCTGTCGACCACCACGAAAGCGTGCGGGTGGAGGGAGACGACGATGCCGTCGACGGGCGCGACCGCCTCGGAGGGCTTGCGGTCGGGGTCGATCGCGGTGCCCGGGCCGACCATCGCGCCGGAGAAGACGGGGTCGGGTACGGCAGCGAGCCCAATGGCACGTCCGGCAAGAGGGGACGTCACGTTGGTCATGGGGGCCTCCCAGTGGAGCTTCGAAGGTGCCGCCACGGCTTGATAGGAGGACGGCGTACTGCTCAGCAGAGTAAGTCATAAGAAGTCCCGGTTCCGCCCGAGTCCTGGCGGTTCGAGGACCTAGGGGCGCACCGGAAACGATTTGCCTCGACTCCCGGCAGCCTGTACTGTCGTACTCCTGCCTGGCCCCAACGCGACTTTGAGTCGGGGGTCGGCAGCGGCTATTGAGCCCAAACCCTAACCCGAAATCGGGCACCCGCATGTCTGCGGGGGGCCGGTCAGGGGGGCCGGAAAGGTTTGATAGTGTCTGAGCCGCCGGAAAGGGAAACGCGAAAGCGAAGAACTGGAAAGCGAAAATCGCTTGACCCGCTTCGACCGGGAATCGGACACGAAAGAGTCTGATAGAGTCGGAAACGCAAGACCGAAGGGAAGCGCCCGGAGGAAAGCCCCAGAAAATGTTCTGCGGGTGAGTACAAAGGAAGCGTCCGTTCCTTGAGAACTCAACAGCGTGCCAAAAGTCAACGCCAGATATGTTGATACCCCGGCCTGCTTCAGCAGGTTGGTGGTTCCTTTGAAAAGTCCTGCACGGTCCTTCGGGTCCGGGTAGGCGAAACACAGCGAGGACGCAGTGGACGACGGGTCATATTCCGACCTGGTTGTTCCGCTCTCGTGATGTGTCTCCCGATTACGGGAAAACATTCACGGAGAGTTTGATCCTGGCTCAGGACGAACGCTGGCGGCGTGCTTAACACATGCAAGTCGAACGATGAAGCCCTTCGGGGTGGATTAGTGGCGAACGGGTGAGTAACACGTGGGCAATCTGCCCTTCACTCTGGGACAAGCCCTGGAAACGGGGTCTAATACCGGATAATACTTTCTTCCTCCTGGGAGAAGGTTGAAAGCTCCGGCGGTGAAGGATGAGCCCGCGGCCTATCAGCTAGTTGGTGGGGTAATGGCCTACCAAGGCGACGACGGGTAGCCGGCCTGAGAGGGCGACCGGCCACACTGGGACTGAGACACGGCCCAGACTCCTACGGGAGGCAGCAGTGGGGAATATTGCACAATGGGCGAAAGCCTGATGCAGCGACGCCGCGTGAGGGATGACGGCCTTCGGGTTGTAAACCTCTTTCAGCAGGGAAGAAGCGAAAGTGACGGTACCTGCAGAAGAAGCGCCGGCTAACTACGTGCCAGCAGCCGCGGTAATACGTAGGGCGCAAGCGTTGTCCGGAATTATTGGGCGTAAAGAGCTCGTAGGCGGCTTGTCACGTCGGTTGTGAAAGCCCGGGGCTTAACCCCGGGTCTGCAGTCGATACGGGCAGGCTAGAGTGTGGTAGGGGAGATCGGAATTCCTGGTGTAGCGGTGAAATGCGCAGATATCAGGAGGAACACCGGTGGCGAAGGCGGATCTCTGGGCCATTACTGACGCTGAGGAGCGAAAGCGTGGGGAGCGAACAGGATTAGATACCCTGGTAGTCCACGCCGTAAACGTTGGGAACTAGGTGTTGGCGACATTCCACGTCGTCGGTGCCGCAGCTAACGCATTAAGTTCCCCGCCTGGGGAGTACGGCCGCAAGGCTAAAACTCAAAGGAATTGACGGGGGCCCGCACAAGCAGCGGAGCATGTGGCTTAATTCGACGCAACGCGAAGAACCTTACCAAGGCTTGACATACACCGGAAAGCATCAGAGATGGTGCCCCCCTTGTGGTCGGTGTACAGGTGGTGCATGGCTGTCGTCAGCTCGTGTCGTGAGATGTTGGGTTAAGTCCCGCAACGAGCGCAACCCTTGTTCTGTGTTGCCAGCATGCCCTTCGGGGTGATGGGGACTCACAGGAGACTGCCGGGGTCAACTCGGAGGAAGGTGGGGACGACGTCAAGTCATCATGCCCCTTATGTCTTGGGCTGCACACGTGCTACAATGGCCGGTACAATGAGCTGCGATGCCGCGAGGCGGAGCGAATCTCAAAAAGCCGGTCTCAGTTCGGATTGGGGTCTGCAACTCGACCCCATGAAGTCGGAGTTGCTAGTAATCGCAGATCAGCATTGCTGCGGTGAATACGTTCCCGGGCCTTGTACACACCGCCCGTCACGTCACGAAAGTCGGTAACACCCGAAGCCGGTGGCCCAACCCCTTGTGGGAGGGAGCTGTCGAAGGTGGGACTGGCGATTGGGACGAAGTCGTAACAAGGTAGCCGTACCGGAAGGTGCGGCTGGATCACCTCCTTTCTAAGGAGCATCTAGATTCCGCAAGGAATCCAGAGCCACTACGTCGGCAAATGTTCGACGGTGGTCAGCTCATGGGTGGAACGTTGACTACTCGGCACGGCACATGAGTCTTCACTAGTACTGCTTCGGCGTGGAACGTGAGG
Source organism: Streptomyces drozdowiczii (assembly GCF_026167665.1). Lineage (NCBI taxonomy): Bacteria > Bacillati > Actinomycetota > Actinomycetes > Kitasatosporales > Streptomycetaceae > Streptomyces > Streptomyces drozdowiczii. The sequence goes on from NZ_CP098740.1 coordinate 5,961,256, forward strand.
GTGAATGGGCTGGGTCGGGCACGCTGTTGGGTATCTGAAGGTACGGGCTCGTTTGAGTCTGTCCTTCGGTTGCCGGCCCCAGTGAACTCGCCCGGTATGGGTGGGGTGGTGGGTGGCTGGTCGTTGTTTGAGAACTGCACAGTGGACGCGAGCATCTGTGGCCAAGTTTTTAAGGGCGCACGGTGGATGCCTTGGCACCAGGAACCGATGAAGGACGTGGGAGGCCACGATAGGCCCCGGGGAGCTGTCAACCGAGCTTTGATCCGGGGGTGTCCGAATGGGGAAACCCGGCAGTCGTCATGGGCTGTCACCCGCTGCTGAACACATAGGCAGTGTGGAGGGAACGAGGGGAAGTGAAACATCTCAGTACCCTCAGGAAGAGAAAACAACCGTGATTCCGGGAGTAGTGGCGAGCGAAACCGGATGAGGCCAAACCGTATGCGTGTGATACCCGGCAGGGGTTGCGCATGCGGGGTTGTGGGATCTCTCTTTTGCGGTCTGCCGGCCGTGAGACGAGTCAGAAACCGTTGGTGTAGGCGAAGGACATGCGAAAGGTCCGGCGTAGAGGGTAAGACCCCCGTAGCTGAAACATCAACGGCTTGTTTGAGAGACACCCAAGTAGCACGGGGCCCGAGAAATCCCGTGTGAATCTGGCGGGACCACCCGTTAAGCCTAAATATTCCCTGGTGACCGATAGCGGATAGTACCGTGAGGGAATGGTGAAAAGTACCGCGGGAGCGGAGTGAAATAGTACCTGAAACCGTGTGCCTACAAGCCGTGGGAGCGTCGCGCATCGAGCTTGCTCGGTGCGTCGTGACTGCGTGCCTTTTGAAGAATGAGCCTGCGAGTTAGCGGTGTGTAGCGAGGTTAACCCGTGTGGGGAAGCCGTAGCGAAAGCGAGTCCGAACAGGGCGATTTGAGTTGCACGCTCTAGACCCGAAGCGGAGTGATCTAGCCATGGGCAGGTTGAAGCGGAGGTAAGACTTCGTGGAGGACCGAACCCACCAGGGTTGAAAACCTGGGGGATGACCTGTGGTTAGGGGTGAAAGGCCAATCAAACTCCGTGATAGCTGGTTCTCCCCGAAATGCATTTAGGTGCAGCGTCGTGTGTTTCTTGCCGGAGGTAGAGCACTGGATAGGCGATGGGCCCTACCGGGTTACTGACCTTAGCCAAACTCCGAATGCCGGTAAGTGAGAGCGCGGCAGTGAGACTGTGGGGGATAAGCTCCATGGTCGAGAGGGAAACAGCCCAGAGCATCGACTAAGGCCCCTAAGCGTACGCTAAGTGGGAAAGGATGTGGAGTCGCAGAGACAACCAGGAGGTTGGCTTAGAAGCAGCCACCCTTGAAAGAGTGCGTAATAGCTCACTGGTCAAGTGATTCCGCGCCGACAATGTAGCGGGGCTCAAGCGTACCGCCGAAGTCGTGTCATTCATACACATAGGGCCAACGCCTGTATGGATGGGTAGGGGAGCGTCGTGTGCCGGGTGAAGCAGCCGTGGAAGCGAGTTGTGGACGGTTCACGAGTGAGAATGCAGGCATGAGTAGCGATACACACGTGAGAAACGTGTGCGCCGATTGACTAAGGGTTCCTGGGTCAAGCTGATCTGCCCAGGGTAAGTCGGGACCTAAGGCGAGGCCGACAGGCGTAGTCGATGGACAACCGGTTGATATTCCGGTACCCGCTTTGAAACGCCCAATACTGAATCAGGCGATGCTTAGTCCGTGAAGCCGGCCCGATCTCTTCGGAGTTGAGGGTAGTGGTGGAGCCGACGAACCAGACTTGTAGTAGGTAAGCGATGGGGTGACGCAGGAAGGTAGTCCAGCCCGGGCGGTGGTTGTCCCGGGGTAAGGGTGTAGGACGCACGGTAGGCAAATCCGTCGTGCATGAAGTCTGAGACCTGATGCCGAGCCGATTGTGGTGAAGTGGATGATCCTATGCTGTCGAGAAAAGCCTCTAGCGAGTTTCATGGCGGCCCGTACCCTAAACCGACTCAGGTGGTCAGGTAGAGAATACCGAGGCGTTCGGGTGAACTATGGTTAAGGAACTCGGCAAAATGCCCCCGTAACTTCGGGAGAAGGGGGGCCATCACTGGTGATCCGATTTACTCGGTGAGCTGGGGGTGGCCGCAGAGACCAGCGAGAAGCGACTGTTTACTAAAAACACAGGTCCGTGCGAAGCCGTAAGGCGATGTATACGGACTGACGCCTGCCCGGTGCTGGAACGTTAAGGGGACCGGTTAGCTGCTCTTCGGGGTGGCGAAGCTGAGAACTTAAGCGCCAGTAAACGGCGGTGGTAACTATAACCATCCTAAGGTAGCGAAATTCCTTGTCGGGTAAGTTCCGACCTGCACGAATGGCGTAACGACTTCTCGACTGTCTCAACCATAGGCCCGGTGAAATTGCACTACGAGTAAAGATGCTCGTTTCGCGCAGCAGGACGGAAAGACCCCGGGACCTTTACTATAGTTTGATATTGGTGTTCGGTTCGGCTTGTGTAGGATAGGTGGGAGACTTTGAAGCGGCCACGCCAGTGGTTGTGGAGTCGTCGTTGAAATACCACTCTGGTCGTGCTGGATGTCTAACCTGGGTCCGTGATCCGGATCAGGGACAGTGTCTGATGGGTAGTTTAACTGGGGCGGTTGCCTCCTAAAGGGTAACGGAGGCGCCCAAAGGTTCCCTCAGCCTGGTTGGCAATCAGGTGTTGAGTGTAAGTGCACAAGGGAGCTTGACTGTGAGACCGACGGGTCGAGCAGGGACGAAAGTCGGGACTAGTGATCCGGCAGTGGCTTGTGGAAGCGCTGTCGCTCAACGGATAAAAGGTACCCCGGGGATAACAGGCTGATCTTCCCCAAGAGTCCATATCGACGGGATGGTTTGGCACCTCGATGTCGGCTCGTCGCATCCTGGGGCTGGAGTCGGTCCCAAGGGTTGGGCTGTTCGCCCATTAAAGCGGTACGCGAGCTGGGTTTAGAACGTCGTGAGACAGTTCGGTCCCTATCCGCTGTGCGCGTAGGAATATTGAGAAGGGCTGTCCCTAGTACGAGAGGACCGGGACGGACGAACCTCTGGTGTGCCAGTTGTTCTGCCAAGGGCATGGCTGGTTGGCTACGTTCGGAAAGGATAACCGCTGAAAGCATCTAAGCGGGAAGCCTGCTTCGAGATGAGTATTCCCACCCTCTTGAAGGGTTAAGGCTCCCAGTAGACGACTGGGTTGATAGGCCAGATGTGGAAGCCCGGTAACGGGTGGAGCTGACTGGTACTAATAGGCCGAGGGCTTGTCCTCAGTTGCTCGCGTCCACTGTGTTAGTTCTGAAATAACGAACAGCCGTGTTGTTGCCCGGTGTTGGTTAATTTCATAGTGTTTCGGTGGTCATTGCGTTAGGGAAACGCCCGGTTACATTCCGAACCCGGAAGCTAAGCCTTTCAGCGCCGATGGTACTGCAGGGGGGACCCTGTGGGAGAGTAGGACGCCGCCGAACTCCTTTTAGGAAGAGCCCCGTGCCCTTGTGGCACGGGGCTTTTTCGCGTTTCCGGGGGCGCCCGGCACCCCTGTGCACCCGCCGGCCGGGGCTGAGGGTAGGGTCAGGGGGCATCATTGGCACGTTCTTGACACAGGAGGCCCCCGGGTGGAGGTCCAGGAGACCCGCGTTCAGACGGACCGGGTACTCACCATCCCCAACATCCTCAGCATGTTGCGCCTGGTCGGCGTACCTGTCTTCCTGTGGCTGATCCTCCGCCCCGAGTTCGGCGGGCCCCAGAGCGATGGCTGGGCTTTGCTGGTCCTGATGTTCAGCGGGGTCAGTGACTATCTCGACGGCAAGCTCGCGCGCCGGTGGAACCAGATCAGCAGCCTCGGACGGCTTCTCGACCCCGCCGCCGACCGGCTCTACATTCTCTCCACCCTCGTCGGACTCACCTGGCGCGAGATCCTGCCGCTCTGGCTGACCATCGCTCTGCTCGCCCGCGAGCTCATGCTCCTCGTGATGGTGGGAATCCTGCGCCGGCACGGCTATCCGCCGCCCCAGGTGAACTTCCTGGGCAAGGCCGCGACGTTCAACCTCATGTACGCATTCCCCTTGTTGCTGCTCAGCGACGGGCATGGTTGGCTGGCAGAGGTGGCGACTGTTTTCGGATGGGCGTTCGCAGGGTGGGGTACAACCCTCTATTGGTGGGCAGGAATCTTGTACGTGGTTCAGGTCCGCCGCCTGGTCAAGGCGGATGCAGTAGCCGATTGAGCTCTCTGATGTGGTGCCGTGCAACGATGCCGGCCCGCGGTTGATGACACAGAAGCTGCCCTGACGGGCGAAGTCGGCTCGACCGTCGTCTCTCAAGGAGGACGTTTCCGACATGAAGGCCGTCGTGATGGCTGGCGGCGAAGGCACTCGTCTTCGCCCTATGACCTCGAGCATGCCCAAGCCGCTCCTGCCTGTGGCCAACCGGCCGATCATGGAGCATGTGCTCCGGCTGCTGAAACGCCATGGGCTCAATGAGACGGTCGTGACCGTCCAGTTCCTCGCCTCCCTGGTGAAGAATTACTTCGGGGACGGCGAAGAGCTCGGCATGGAGCTGACCTATGCCAATGAGGAGAAGCCGCTCGGCACCGCGGGCAGCGTGAAGAACGCCGAAGAGGCGCTGAAGGACGACACCTTCCTCGTCATTTCCGGCGACGCCCTCACCGACTTCGACCTCACGGATCTCATCGCGTTCCACAAGGAGAAGGGCGGCCTGGTCACCGTCTGCCTCACCCGCGTTCCCAATCCTCTGGAATTCGGGATCACGATCGTGGACGAGCAGGGCCAGGTCGAACGCTTCCTGGAAAAGCCGACCTGGGGCCAGGTCTTCTCGGACACCGTGAACACGGGCATTTACGTCATGGAGCCCGAGGTCTTCAACTACGTCGAGGCCGACGCCTCCGTGGACTGGTCCGGGGACGTCTTCCCGCAGCTCATGAAGGAAGGCAAGCCCATCTACGGCTATGTCGCCGAGGGCTACTGGGAGGACGTGGGCACTCACGAGAGCTATGTGAAGGCCCAGGCCGATGTGCTGGAGCGCAAGGTCGACGTCGAGATCGACGGCTTCGAGATCTCGCCCGGGGTCTGGGTGGCCGAAGGTGCCGACGTACACCCCGACGCAGTGCTGCGCGGGCCGCTCTACATCGGGGACTACGCCAAGGTCGAAGCCGGCGTGGAAATCCGCGAGCACACGGTCATCGGCTCGAACGTGGTCGTCAAGAGCGGCGCCTTCCTGCACAAGGCCGTGGTCCACGACAACGTGTACATCGGCGACCACAGCAACCTGCGCGGCTGCGTCGTCGGCAAGAACACCGACATCATGCGCGCCTCCCGGATCGAGGACGGCGCCGTCATCGGCGACGAATGCCTCGTCGGTGAGGAATCGATCATCCAGGGGAACGTCCGCGTCTACCCCTTCAAGACCATCGAGGCCGGCGCCTTCGTCAACACGTCGGTGATCTGGGAGTCCCGCGGTCAGGCGCATCTGTTCGGGGCGCGCGGCGTCTCCGGAATCCTGAACGTCGAAATCACCCCCGAGCTGGCCGTCAGGCTGGCCGGTGCCTACGCGACGACGCTCAAGAAGGGTTCCACCGTCACCACCGCCCGGGACCACTCCCGAGGCGCCCGGGCGCTCAAGCGCGCCGTGATCTCCGCGCTCCAGGCCAGCGCCATCGACGTACGGGACCTGGAGAACGTACCGCTGCCCGTCGCGCGCCAGCAGACCGCGCGCGGCAGTGCCGGCGGGATCATGATCCGTACGTCGCAGGGCGTGCCCGACTCCGTCGACATCATGTTCTTCGACGAACGCGGCGCGGACCTCTCGCAGGCGCGGCAGCGGAAACTGGACCGCGTCTACGCCAGGCAGGAGTACCGGCGGGCCTTCCCCGGCGAGATCGGCGACATCTACTTCCCGTCCAGCGTCTTCGACTCGTACACCGGGTCCCTCCTGCGCAACGTGGACACGAGCGGGATCGCCGACGCCCAGCTGAAGGTCGTCGTCGACGCCTCCAACGGCAGCGCGGGGCTGGTGCTGCCCAGCCTGCTGGGACGGCTGGGCGTGGACGCGCTCACCATCAACCCCGGTCTCGACGAATCCCGGCCGACCGAGACGGCAGAGGCCCGGCGCAAGGGGCTCGTGCGCCTGGGCGAGATCGTCTCCTCGGCGCGGGCGGCCTTCGGCGTCCGCTTCGACCCCGTGGGCGAGCGGCTGTCCCTGGTGGACGAACGCGGCCGGATCGTGGAGGACGACCGGGCTCTGCTCGTCATGCTCGACCTCGTCGCCGCCGAGCGGCGCAGCGGGCGGGTGGCGCTCCCGGTCACCACGACGAGGGTCGCCGAGCAGGTCGCCGCGTACCACGGCACGCAGGTCGAGTGGACGACCACGTCGCCGGACGACCTGACCCGGGTGGGGCGTGAGGAAGGCACCATCTTCGGAGGAGACGGGCGCGGCGGCTTCATCGTTCCCGAATTCGCCAGTGTCTTCGACGGCACGGCCGCGTTCGTGCGGCTCATCGGGCTCGTCGCCCGGACCCAGCTCACGCTGAGCCAGATCGACGCCCGCATCCCGCGCGCCCACGTCCTGCGCCGGGACCTGGCGACACCGTGGGCCGTGAAGGGCCTGGTCATGCGCCGGGTCGTGGAGGCGGCCGGCGACCGGGACGTCGACACGACGGACGGCGTACGGGTCGTGGAGGCGGACGGGCGCTGGGTCATGGTGCTGCCGGACCCGGCGGAAGCCGTCACCCACCTGTGGGCCGAAGGGCCCGACGACGCCTCCGCCGAGGCCCTGCTCGACGAGTGGGCGGCGGTCGTGGACAGCGCGGGCAACTGAGGCCGGGCCGCGGGGACGGGCGAGCGCACCGCCCGTCCCCGCGGCCGAGCCGTCATCGGTGGGGCCATTCGGCGTAAGCCGCCGCGACATGCGACGATGTGCGGCATGTCGCAGCAGCCCCCAGGCCGGACCACGGATCCGCCGCCCAAGCGCCCCGACGCGTCCATGTTGCTGCTGACCAATGTGATGGAGCACAGCCTGGACGACGGCTACGCCGAAGCGGCGGCCCGCCGGGAGGCCGAGGGGCGTGCCGGCATGCCCCGTACGCTCAAGGCCAAACTCGGTCTCGCCGCCTGCCTCGTCCTCGCCGCCCTGGTCGTCACCCTCGGCGCGGCCCAGGCGCGGGTCACCGCGCCGGTCCTCGCCAAGGAGAAGCAGGAGCTGATCGACCGCATCGACGCCGAGACGGACGCGGCCGACACCCTGGAATCCCAGGTGGAGGAAGTCCGCGACGACGTCAGCAGCCGCCAGCGCAAGGCCCTCCAGGAACACGGGGGAGACCAGGCCGAGCTGGTGGCGCTGCTCTCCGGGGCCACCAGCGTGCACGGGCCGGGGCTCAAGGTCGTCGTGGACGACGCCGAGGACACCGACCAGGGCGGCGGCGGACCCCGCGAGACCAGCGGCTTCTCCGACACCGGGCGGGTCAGGGACCGTGACATGCAGCGCGTCGTGAACGGGCTGTGGGAGTCCGGCGCGGAGGCCATCGCGATCAACGGACAGCGGCTGACCGCCCTGTCGGCGATCCGGGCCGCGGGCGACGCCATACTGGTCGACAACAAACCGCTCGTGCCCCCGTACTCGGTGCTCGCGGTGGGGGACGGCAAGAAGCTGGCCGCGGCCTTCAAGGACAGCGCCGACGGCCGCTATCTGCAGGCGCTCAAGGACAGCTTCGACATCAGGACCGCCATCTCGGTCCAGGAGAAGCTGAGCCTTCCGGCCGCCCCGAGCCTGATCGTACGGACAGCAGAGCCATACAAGGCCGCAGACACAGGGAAGGGCACATCGTGATCGCCGTACTGGGCCTCGTCGTGGGAGTCGTGGTCGGACTGTTGGTCCGGCCCGAAGTTCCGGCGGTGGTCGAGCCCTATCTCCCCATCGCCGTCGTCGCCGCGCTCGACGCGGTGTTCGGCGGGCTGAGGGCCATGCTCGACGGCATCTTCGTCGACAAGGTCTTCGTGGTCTCGTTCCTCTCGAACGTGGTCGTGGCGGCCCTCATCGTCTTCCTGGGCGACAAGCTGGGCGTCGGTGCCCAGCTCTCCACGGGTGTGGTGGTCGTGCTGGGCATCCGGATCTTCTCCAACGCCGCGGCGATCCGCCGGCACGTCTTCCGGGCCTGATGCCGATGAGCAACGACGACTTCAAGCAGGAGTTCACCGGGCGGCAGCGGCTGATCGCCGGTCTCTGGCCGCCCCGGGTGACCCGCGCCCAACTCATCGTCGCCCTCCTGCTGTTCGGCCTCGGCCTCGGGCTCGCCATCCAGGTGCGGTCCAACAGCGACAGCAACGCCCTGCGCGGCGCGCGCCAGGAGGACCTGGTGCGCATCCTCGACGAGGTGGACGACCGCACGCAGCGGCTGGAGGATGAGAAGCAGCGTCTCGACGCCCAGCGCACGGAGCTGGAGAACAGCTCCGACCAGGCCGAGGAGGCCCGGAAGCAGACGGTCGAGAAGGAGCGGCAACTCGGCGTGCTCGCCGGGACCGTGGCGGCCCACGGCCCCGGGATCACCATGACGGTCAACGACCCCGGCGGCGCCGTGCGGCCCGACATGCTGCTCGACGCCCTCCAGGAACTCAGGGCGGCCGGCGCCGAGGCCGTCGAGGTCAACGGGGTCCGTGTGGTGGCCAATACGTACTTTTCCGGTGACGCGGGCGCCGTGAAGGTCGACGGGCGCAAGATCACCGCCCCGTACGTCTTCAAGGTCATCGGCAAGCCGCAGGATCTGGAACCGGCGCTGAACATCCCCGGGGGTGTGGTGCAGACGCTGGAGAAGGAGCAGGCCACCGTGCATGTGCTGCGGGCCGACGACATTGTCGTGGACGCCTTGCGACCGGCGGAGCGGCCTGACTACGCTCGGTCGTCGGGCCAGTGATCCCCGGGCGCCCGGGCGTCGGGGAACACGAGCGGACGGTTGCGGGGGGTCGCCGCATCGTAATCGTGGCGCGTGGTGGAAACTGTCGAGTGGATACGGACGTTGTGAAGATGTCCGGGTCGGCAGGTGTGTTCATTCAGGGTTCGTCCTGCCCCACGGGCGGGTCTGTTTCGGTCAAGGGGAATCGCCCGTGAAGTTGTTTGGGAAGTTGTTCGGCAAGAGCGCCCGCGATGAGAACGCACGTCATCGCGCGCCGCGCCATGGTCAGCCCGACGAGCAGAGCGCGGAGCGCCCGCTCTTCCGTGACCAGGTGACAGGCCAGGGGGTGACTACCCGGGCGGTCCCGGCGCGTCGTCCGTTGACCCTGCCGGTCCCGGCCGCATAGGTTTCGGAGCCCCGAGCCAGGAGGCTTCGTCCATGCCGGTGTGTACGAGGTGCGGCCACCGCAACGCCGAGGCCAGCCGTTTCTGCTCCAACTGCGGCGCCCCGCTGCGCGGCGGGGTCCCGGAGCGCGCCTCGGAGACGACGTCGACCATCTCGATCTCGGGCCTCGAGGCGTACGAGGCGGAGGCCACCGGCCAGACCGCCGTGCCGTCGCTGTCGCCCGAGGCGCAGGCCGCCGTCGACGCCCTGCCGCTCGGCTCGGCGCTCCTCGTGGTGCGCCGCGGTCCGAACAGCGGCAGCCGCTTCCTGCTGGACGGCGAGCTGACCACGGCCGGCCGCCACCCGCAGAGCGACATCTTCCTGGACGACGTGACGGTCTCGCGCCGTCATGTGGAGTTCCGCCGGGGCGCCGACGGCAGCTTCACGGTCGGGGACGTCGGCAGCCTCAACGGCACCTATGTCAACCGTGAGCGGATCGACTCCGTCGCCCTGTCCAACGGGGACGAAGTGCAGATCGGCAAGTACCGGCTGGTCTTCTACGCGAGCCAGCGGGGCATCTGACCCGCCCCCGGACACCGTCCGGGGGGAACACCCCAGGAAGGTCCATGCTGAGAACACCGAGCGGCGGTGCCCGACAAGGCACCGCCGCCGACGGCCGGCCGATGAGCATCGGCACGGTGCTCCTGCAGCTGCAGGAGGAGTTCCCCGAGGTCACCATCTCCAAGATCCGCTTCCTGGAGGCCGAAGGGCTGGTCGAACCGCAGCGGACCCCTTCCGGTTACCGCAAATTCGTCGCCGCGGACGTCGAGCGGCTCGCCCAGGTGCTCCGGATGCAGCGGGACCACTATCTGCCGCTGAAGGTCATCCGCGAGCATCTGGACGCCCTCGCCCGCGGCGAGCAGGTGGCCCTGCCGTCCCCCGACGGGGAGCCGCGGCAGGCGGACGGCGAACAGGCCGGGCTGCCGGGCCGGGCCACGGCAGCCCGGATCGGGCGCGCCGAGCTCCTGGTCGCCGCCGAGGTCACCGAGAGCGAACTGGACGACTGGGAGTCGTACGGCCTGGTCGTCCCCGCGGCGGACGGCGGATACGACGCCGACATGGTGACCGTCGCCAGGCTTGTGGCGGAACTGGGGCGATTCGGTCTGGAACCTCGTCATCTGAGGGCCGTGCGGGCCGCCGCCGACCGGGAGGCCGGGCTCATCGAGCAGATGGTCGCACCGCTGCGCCGGCACCGGAATCCGCAGACCAGAGCGCATGCCGAGGCGACCGCGAAGGAGCTGGCGGAGCTGTCCGTACGGCTGCACTCCGCGCTCGTACAGACCGCCTTGCGGGTACGGCTGCGCTGAAGGCGGACCAGCCCGACTACCCAAACCTGCCGGGCACGTCCTAGGGTTGCTGTGTGAACGAGCTCGACGTTGTGGGTGTCCGGGTGGAAATGCCCTCCAACCAGCCGATCGTGCTCCTGCGTGAAGTGGGAGGCGACCGGTACCTCCCCATTTGGATCGGTCCTGGTGAGGCGACCGCGATCGCCTTCGCCCAGCAGGGCATGGCTCCGGCCAGGCCGCTGACCCATGATCTCTTCAAGGATGTGCTCGAGGCCGTCGGCCAGGAGCTCACCGAGGTCCGGATCACGGACCTCCGCGAAGGGGTCTTCTACGCGGAGCTGGTCTTCGCCGGCGGTGTCGAGGTGAGCGCGCGGCCCTCCGACGCCATAGCCCTCGCCCTGCGGACCGGCACGCCGATCTACGGCAGTGACGGGGTGCTGGACGACGCGGGGATCGCGATCCCCGACGAGCAGGAGGACGAGGTGGAGAAATTCCGCGAGTTCCTCGACCAGATCTCTCCGGAGGACTTCGGGACGAACAACAGCCAGTGACGTCTTCGGCCGCGGCCACCGGCACATCCGATGAGCCTTTCCCCGTCAACGGTCACGCGAAACCACCCTCAGGGTGATTATCACTCGGCGTGCCGAGTGTGGCGATCGTTGACGCACCCCGGGTGACTGCCTACCTTCGAGTGGGCAGGTCAAGGACGGAGGTCGGCGTGAGAAGCAGCGGCGACGGTACGGCAGCGGGTGCGCCGTATCCGCAGCAGGGGAGTACGGCCGACCGGACCATCAGGCAGTCGGCGGCACCGGCTGCGGTGGCGGGGGACGGCATGGCATCGGCCGACGACATCGGTTACCGCGGGCCCACGGCGTGCGCGGCGGCGGGGATCACGTACCGGCAACTGGACTACTGGGCGCGCACCGGCCTCGTGGAGCCGAGCGTCCGACCGGCGTACGGATCGGGCACCCAGAGGCTCTACAGCTTCCGGGACGTCGTCCTGCTGAAGATCGTGAAGCGCTTCCTCGACACCGGAGTGGCGCTCCAGAACATCCGGACCACCGTCCAGCACCTGCGGGCCCGGGGCTTCCAGGACCTGGAGCGGATGACGTTGATGAGCGACGGGGCCACGGTCTACGAGTGCTCCTCGCCCGCCGAGGTGGTCGATCTGCTCCAAGGCGGCCAGGGCGTCTTCGGGATCGCCGTCGGCGTCGTGTGGCGGGACGTGGACGCCGCCCTGTCGCAGCTGCACGGGGAGCGCGTGGACACCGGTGAGACGCTGATCGGGCACAACCCGGCCGACGAGCTCGCGCGGCGCCGCAACCGGGCCGTCTGAGCTTCCGAGAGGGCGCCCAGGGGCGGGAATCGCGGGAACCCGGGCCTGATCGGGCGGCGATTGTCAGTGCCGTAGGGCAGCATCGGCTGGTGTGAGAGCCGCGCCCACCATCCTGCATCTGGACATGGATGCCTTCTACGCCTCCGCGGAGCAGGCGGCGAAGCCCAGCCTGCGCGGCAAACCGGTCGTGGTGGGCGGGCTCGGGACGCGCGGGGTCGTCGCGACCGCCTCGTACGAGGCACGGCGCTTCGGGGTGCACTCGGCGATGCCGATGGCCCAGGCCAGACGGCTCGCGCCGAACGCCGCCTACCTGGTCCCGCGCTTCACGCTGTACCGCGCGGTGAGCGACCAGGTCATGGAGCTGCTCGGCCGGCTCTCGCCGCTGGTGGAACCGCTCAGCCTGGACGAGGCGTTCGTGGACCTCGAAGCGGGCGGCACCGCCGACGACACCGCCTCCGCCCTGGAGATCGGCCGGGAACTGCGCGAGGCCATCCAGGCGGTCACCGGACTGAGCGGGTCCGTCGGGCTCGCCGGCTCCAAGATGCTCGCCAAGATCGCCTCCGAGGAGGCCAAGCCCGACGGCATACGCCTCATCGAGCCCGGCACCGAGCGGGCGCACCTCGCGCCCATGCCGGTGCGTACCCTGCCCGGCGTCGGCCCCGCCACGGCGGACCATCTGCGCCGCGCCGGGATGACGACGGTGAACGACCTCGCCGAGGCGGGCGAGGCGGAGCTGATACGGCTGCTGGGCAAGGCGCACGGGGCCGCGCTGCACCGGATGGCCTCCGGCTTCGACGACCGGCCCGTGGTCGCGGAGCGCGACGCGAAATCCGTCTCCGTCGAGGACACCTTCGAGGTGGACCTGCACGACCGCGTCCGGGTCCGCACCGAGGTGGAGCGGCTGGCCGACCGGTGCGTCCAGCGCCTGCGCGGCGCCGGGCGCTCGGGGCGCACGGTGGTGCTCAAGGTGCGCCGGTACGACTTCTCCACGCTGACCCGCTCCGAGACGCTGCGCGGCCCCACGGACGACCCCGCGGTCGTCAGGGAGGCCGCCGCCCGGCTCCTGGAGGCCGTGGACACCACCGGCGGGGTGCGGCTGCTGGGCGTGGGCGTCACCGGGCTCGCCGACTACACCCAGGAGGACCTGTTCGCCCAGGCCGCCGGTGAGCGGGCGGCGGCAGCCCCGCCGGAGGACGGCGACGTACCGCCGGAGGACCCGGGCGGTCGAGCGGGACCCGCAGAGCCCGGGGCGGGGCCGGAGGAGGCCGCCGAGCAGCTCGCGGCGCGCCGCTGGCCGGCCGGGCACGATGTGCACCACGAGATCCACGGACACGGCTGGGTGCAGGGGAGCGGGGTCGGGCGGGTGACGGTCCGGTTCGAGGAACCGGGGGCCCGGGCGCCCGGGAGGGTGCGCACGTTCCGCGTGGACGACCCCGCGTTGCGGGCCGCCAACCCCCTGCCGCTCGTCCCGGACCCGCCGGACTACTCCTCCTGGCCCGCCAGCCGGCCGAAGTCGCGGTCCGGGGCCGGGGCGCCGGGGGCGGCGTCCAGGCCGTAGTGCCGGTAGAGCTGGAGCTCCTGCTCGGGGGAGAGGTGGCGGCCCACGCCGAAGTCGGGCGCGTCCTTGATCAGCGCCCGGTCGAAGGGGACGCGCAGCGTGTCCTCCACGAACTCGCTCGGCTCCAGCGGGACGAAGGCGTCACGGCTGAAGAGGCCGGTGCGCACGGCCGCCCATTCGGGGACCCCGGTCGCATCGTCGAGGTACACCTCGTCCACGGTCCCGATCTTGGTGCCCTTGCGGTCGAAGGCCTTGCGGCCGATCAGGCTGCGCGGGTCGATGTCGGTCTGCACGGTCCCTCCCACACTGGTCGCGGCTGGTCCACAGGGACTACAGAAATGCAGTTCCGTGCTCTTGGCCACTCGAGAATTCTCGTCGTGTACCCCGCTGGTAGGCTGGTCATGGCTGCTGACCCCGTGCGGGAGAGTCGTCCGGAGCCCATCCGGAGGACGCCGAAGGAGCAAATCCTCCCCGGAATCTCTCAGGCCCCCGTACCGCACGGACGAGGTCACTCTGGAAAGCAGGGCGGGTTGCGCGCGGCCGATGGGCCGCAAGGAGCCTCTCCCTCACCGACGGTGAAAGCCGGCGCCCGTGTGGCGCCGGTGAAGCTCTCAGGTTGAGATGACAGAGGGGGAGGCCGTCAGGGCACCCGACGCCGCGGTGCCCCTCGCAGGTCGTGACAGACCAGGAGGCCTCCACCATGACCCCCCGTCGCACCCCGCTCACGCAGCTGGAACAGGGCATTCCCTTCGAGCAGCGCCACATCGGCCCCGACGCCGAGGCGCAGGCGAAGATGCTCGCCCAGGTCGGTTACGGCTCGCTGGACGAGCTGACCGCGGCCGCCGTGCCCGACGTGATCAAGAGCGCCGAGGCGCTGGCCCTGCCGGAGGGCCGGACCGAGGCCGAGGTGCTGGCCGAACTCCGCGGGCTCGCCGACCGCAACCAGGTCCTCGCCCCGATGATCGGGCTCGGCTACTACGGCACCTTCACCCCGCCGGTGATCCTGCGCAACGTCATGGAGAACCCCGCCTGGTACACGGCCTACACGCCGTACCAGCCCGAGATCTCGCAGGGCCGCCTCGAAGCCCTCCTGAACTTCCAGACCATGGTCGCCGAGCTGACCGGCCTGCCCACCTCCGGCGCCTCGCTGCTCGACGAGGGCACCGCCGCCGCCGAGGCCATGGCGCTCGCCCGGCGCGTCGGCAAGGTCAAGAACGGCGTCTTCCTGGTCGACGCCGACACCCTGCCGCAGACCGTCGCCGTCATCGAGACCCGCGCCGAGCCGACCGGCGTCGAGGTCGTCGTCGCCGACCTCACCGAGGGCATCCCGGCCGAGGCCGCCGAGCGCGGCGTCTTCGGCGTGCTCCTCCAGTACCCCGGCGCCTCCGGGGCCGTCCGGGACCTCAAGCCCGTGATCGACCGGGCGCACGAGCTGGGCGCGATCGTCACCGTCGCCGCCGACCTGCTGGCCCTCACGCTGCTCACCTCGCCCGGCGAGCTGGGCGCCGACATCGCCGTCGGCACCACGCAGCGCTTCGGCGTCCCGATGGGCTTCGGCGGCCCGCACGCCGGCTACATGGCGGTCCGCGACACGTTCGCCCGCAGCCTGCCCGGCCGCCTGGTCGGCGTCTCCGTGGACGCCGACGGCAACAAGGCGTACCGCCTGGCCCTCCAGACCCGCGAGCAGCACATCCGCCGCGAGAAGGCCACCAGCAACATCTGCACCGCCCAGGTGCTGCTCGCCGTCATGGCCGGCATGTACGCCGTCTACCACGGCCCCGAGGGGCTGCGCACGATCGCCCGGCGCACCCACCGCTACGCCGCGATCCTCGCCGAGGGCCTGCGCGCCGCCGGGGTCGACGTGGTGACCGGCTCCTACTTCGACACGCTCACCGTCCGCGTCCCCGGCAGGGCGGGCGAGGTCGTCGCCGACGCCCGGGAGCGCGGGGTCAACCTGCGCCTGGTCGACGCCGACACCGTCTCGCTGGCCTGCGACGAGACCACGACCCGTACCCAGGTCGCCGCCGTCTGGGCCGCCTTCGGCGCCGACGGGGACGTCGAGGCGCTGGACGCCACGACCGAGGACGCGCTGCCCGAGGCGCTGCTGCGCACCGACACGATCCTCACCCACCCGGTCTTCCACCAGCACCGGTCCGAGACCGCGATGCTGCGCTACCTGCGCAAGCTCGCCGACCGCGACTACGCGCTGGACCGCGGCATGATCCCGCTCGGCTCCTGCACGATGAAGCTGAACGCGACCGCCGAGATGGAGTCCATCACCTGGCCCGAGTTCGGCGCGCTGCACCCGTTCGCGCCCGCCGAGCAGGCCCAGGGCTTCCTGACGCTGATCCGCGAGCTGGAGGAGCGGCTGGCCGAGGTCACCGGTTACGACGCGGTGTCCCTCCAGCCGAACGCCGGATCGCAGGGCGAGTTCGCGGGGCTGCTGGCCGTCCGCGCGTACCACCGCGCCAACGGCGACGAGAACCGGACCGTCTGTCTGATCCCGTCCTCCGCGCACGGCACCAACGCCGCGAGCGCCGTGATGGCCGGTATGAAGGTCGTCGTCGTCAAGACCGCCGACGACGGCGAGGTCGACATCGAGGACCTGCGCGCCAAGATCGCGCAGTACCGCGACGAGCTGGCCGTGCTCATGATCACCTACCCGTCGACGCACGGCGTCTTCGAGGAGCACGTCGCCGACATCTGCGCCGAGGTGCACGACGCCGGCGGCCAGGTCTACGTCGACGGCGCCAACCTCAACGCGCTGGTCGGCCTGGCCAAGCCCGGCCGGTTCGGCGGCGATGTCTCGCACCTCAACCTGCACAAGACCTTCTGCATCCCGCACGGCGGCGGCGGCCCCGGCGTCGGCCCGGTCGGTGTGCGCGCGCACCTGGCGCCGTACCTGCCCAACCACCCGCTCCAGCCCGCGGCGGGCCCGGAGACCGGTGTCGGTCCGATCTCGGCGGCCCCGTGGGGCTCCGCCGGCATCCTCCCCATCTCGTGGGCGTACGTACGCCTGATGGGCGGCGAGGGGCTGAAGCGCGCGACGCAGGTCGCCGTACTCGCGGCCAACTACATCGCCAAGCGTCTCGAACCGCACTACCCGATCCTGTACAACGGCCCGGCCGGGCTCGTGGCGCACGAGTGCATCGTGGACCTGCGCCCGATCTCCAAGGCGACCGGCGTCAGCATCGACGACGTCGCCAAGCGGCTCATCGACTACGGCTTCCACTCGCCGACCATGTCGTTCCCGGTCGCCGGGACGCTGATGATCGAGCCGACCGAGAGCGAGGACCTCGCGGAGCTGGACCGGTTCTGCGACACGATGATCGCGATCCGCGCCGAGATCGAGAAGGTCGCTTCGGGGGAGTGGAGCGCGGACGACAACCCGCTCGCCAACGCCCCGCACACCGCCGCCGCGCTCGGCGGGGAGTGGGAGCACGCGTACAGCCGCGAGGTCGCGGTCTTCCCGGCCGGTGTCTCGGCCGCCGACAAGTACTGGCCGCCGGTGCGCCGGATCGACGGTGCGTTCGGTGACCGCAACCTCGTCTGCTCGTGCCCGCCCCTGGACGAGTACGACAACTGACGCGGACATGCGTCGGGGCCGGTGCGGAGACTTCTCCGGGCCGGCCCCTTCTTCTCTTTCCGTACGGTCCGCTCAGGCGGCTTTGACGACCCGGCTCGCCGCCAGGGGCCTGTGCGGGGCGATGATCTGCCCGTCCGGAAGCAGCTCACCGGTGTCCTCGAAGAGCAGGACGCCGTTGCACAGCAGGCTCCAGCCCTGCTCCGGGTGGTGGGCCACCTGGCGGGCGGCCTCCCGGTCGGCTGAGTCGGCTGTCGGGCAGGGTGGCTGATGCTGGCACATGGATGGGTTCTTTCGCTGCGTCGAGTTGAGTGACCTGCGGTGTGAAGAGGTGTTCATGACCGCCCCCGTATCGATCGGTCGAATCCCAGTGTTGCCCCACGGGCGTCAATCCGCAGGGATTTCGCCGCAGCGCTTCCACTCCTCCCATGACGCGTCACCCGCCCGGACGGTTCAACTCAACTGCACTGTCACTTCGGGTGGTTCGGGGTGGCCGGATGGGACTAGTCCGGATGGGCGGGGTGTCGTACGCGCGACCGCGTGCTGTGCCCCGCCGCCGGACGGGGCGACGGGGCACAGCACGCGGAGCGGACGGCGGCCGGCTCAGGCCGGGGCCGGCGAGCCCAGCAGCGGACCGGGGCCCGGCGTGATCCGGGTGGTGATCACCGGCAGCAGGTCGGCGGCCCGGTGCGGCCGGTGGGCGGCGAAGCCGGGAGGCGCCGGGGACAGCGGCACGAGCACGTCGTCCGGGCCGGGCGCGCCGCAGGAGGCGTCCGCCGTGGGGTCGCCGTGCAGCCACAGGGCCAGCATGTACAGGTCGGGAATGGACAGCAGCCTCGGCTGGTAGGGGCCGCTCATCCCCTCCGCCTGACGCAGCGCCAGTTCCGTCGAGGCGATGTACGGGCCCTCGAAGAAGTGCGAGAAGGTCCAGCCGTCCGCGGTGAGCATGGTGTCCGCCGCCGCCACCGCCCGTTCCGTGCTGCGGATCTGGAAGCGCCAGGCGGCGAGCCGGGTGGCGGGTGCGAGGTCGCCCGGGGCGATGCCCAGCACATGGACGGGCAGCGGGTGTTCGGGGCTCAGCGGTCCCTGTGCGGACCGCAGGGCGGGCGTACGGGCCTCGCGGACCGCGGTCGGTGAACCGAGCGCGGCGAGAACGCTGCGCAGCGCGGGCGCGGGGGCCGGGGGAACATGCAGCGGCATAGTGGGTCGCCTCTCACTTCGGAGACACGGTGGTGCGCGGGCGGGTGCGGACGGCGTTGTCGGCGTGCGGGGCCAGAGGAGGCCGGTGACTGAGCCGGTGCGTCAACTCTCTGCCTCGTCCGCGGAGTTTATACGACAGGTGTTCACGCGGGGTTTCCACTAGCCGCCACGGCTATTGCCGGCAAGGCGGTATCCGGACTTTATTATGCGGAGATCGTGCTGATTCGGCGCGAGCGGCGCAGCCGCCGCCTCGGGTTTTTCCCGCACCGCGGTCGGCCGAAACCCGTCGGGGCTTTACGGCCCCGCCGCACGGGGAAACGGCCCGATGCGTCATGCCGAGTGAATGTGCCCGGGGCCCCGGCGCTCAGATTAGCGTGTGTGCGCCGTCCGCGGGGCGTTACGGATCACGTCCTGCGGGCATTATCGATCGTGATGCGGGCGGCCCGGGCCGCGTGCCGGCCACTTGAGGAGGACACTTCGATGGGGGAGAAGGTCGTCGCGGGCGACTTTGACCTGTCCGACCGGCAGAGGTACCGGAGGAAGCTGCACCAGTGCCTGGAGGCGCTGTCCGGGCTCCTGGCCGAGCGGCGGTTCGACCGGCCGCGCAACCTCATGGGCATGGAGATCGAACTGAATCTCACGGGCGCCGACGCCATGCCGAAGATGTTGAATGGGCAGGTACTGGAGCGCATCGCGAGTCACGATTTCCAGACGGAACTGGGGATGTTCAATCTTGAGGTGAACATAGTCCCCCATCATCTGTCGGGGCGTGTTCTGGACCAGTTGGCCGAGGAGCTGCGGACCGGGCTCGGATATGCCGACCGGAAGGCCGGTGAAGTCGATGCCGGGATCATGATGATCGGAATCCTGCCGACGCTCGGCCGCGACGACATGGTCCGGTCCAATCTCTCCGACGTCGACCGCTACGCCCTTCTGAACGATCAAATGCTGGCGGCGCGCGGCGAGAGTTTCTCGCTCGATATCGAAGGCGTCGAGCGGCTGGTCGCGACCGCCGGATCGATCACCCCGGAGGCGGCCTGCACCTCGCTGCAACTGCATCTCCAGGTCACCCCGGAACGCTTCGCCGACGTGTGGAACGCGGCGCAGGCCGTCGCCGCAGTGCAGGTCGCCCTGGGGGCCAACTCGCCGTTCCTCTTCGGCCGGGAGGTGTGGCGCGAGTCGCGCCCGCCGCTGTTCGAGCAGGCCACGGACACCCGGCCGCCCGAACTGCAGAACCAGGGCGTGCGGCCCAGGACCTGGTTCGGGGAGAAGTGGATCGGCTCGGTCGAGGAACTCTTCGAGGAGAACGTGCGGTACTTCCCGCCGCTCCTGCCCATCTGCGACGAGGAGGAGCCGCTGCGCGTCCTCGCCGACGGCGGGGTCCCCCAGCTGAAGGAGCTGGTCCTCCACAACGGCACGGTCTACCGCTGGAACCGGCCGGTGTACGGGATCGCCGACGGCGTCCCGCATCTGCGCGTGGAGAACCGGGTGCTGCCCGCCGGCCCGACCGTCGCCGACGTCATCGCCAACACCGCGCTCTACTACGGCCTGGTGCGGGCGCTGGCGGAGGAGTCGCGTCCGGTGTGGACCCGGATGCCGTTCTCCGCCGCCGCCGAGAACTTCGAGACCGCGTGCCGCCACGGCATCGACGCCGAGCTGCTGTGGCCCAGGCCCGGCCGCTCCGGCGGGCTGACCCGGGTGCCCGTGACGAAGCTGGTGCGCGACGAGCTCCTGCCGCTCGCCGCCGCCGGGCTCGACGGCTGGAACATCGAGCCGGCGGACCGGGACCACTACCTCGGGATCATCGACGGGCGCTGCAAGCGGCGGACGAACGGCGCGTCCTGGCAGGCGGACACCTATCACCGGGCGCGCGAGGCGGGCCTCGACCGGGGCGCCGCGCTCGCCGCGATGACCCGGCGCTACGGCGAGCTGATGCAGGGCGGGGACCCCGTGCACACCTGGCCGGCGGGCGTCCCGGCGCCGTGACGGGCGAGCCGGTCCGTGCTGCGGACCGGCCCCCCTATTCCCCGGCCGCGCGGGCGCCCTGGCCCGCCGTCATCACCGCCTGGAGGATCACCGCCTGGATCTCGGCCGGGTCGTTCACCTGGTAGCCGCCGCCCCCGGTGGCCTTGGCGATCTCGTCCAGCTCCTCACGGTCCGCCTCCGGCCCGACGGCGATGGCCAGCAGCGGGACCGGGCGCGTCGGGTCGGCGATGGACTTCAGCTCCTCCACGAGGGCGGAGCGCGAGATGGACCGCTCGTCCTGGTTCGACCCGTCCGTGAGGATCACCACCGCGTTGAACTTGCCCTTCACATACGTACGCTGCGCCTCCTTGTACGCCGCCAGCGCGGTGTCGTACAGACCGGTGGCGCCGTCCGGCACCGGGCGCAGCGCGGCGAACGCGGCGGCCAGCTTCTCCCGGTGGGTGCCGCCGCCCTTCACCGGGTCGCCTAGTCCGGCGGTCGTCACCAGTTGCCGGTAGTCCTTGTCCCCGTCGAGCCTGGTCGCGAACTCCCAGAGCCCGATCTCGTCGTTCGGGGTGAACTGGTCGAGCGCCTGGATCAGCGATGCCTTGGTGACGTCCATCCGGGACTGGTTGCGGCCCGGTACCGTCGCGGCCATGGAGCCGGAGGCGTCGACCACGGTGGTGAGCCGCGCGCTCTGCACGGTGATCGTCCACAAGCCGAGCGTCTCCTGGAGCGCCTCGTCAGTCGGGGCGGGCGGCTGCGTCGCGTCGTACGGCTGGGGCGACCGGCCGCCCGCCGCCGCGACCACCTTCTCGTCCGCCGCGCCGTACGTGGTCCGGAAGCCGTGCTCCCGGAAGGTGCGCAGGGAGCTGTCCTCGGAGAGGAGGATGGTGAACCGCAGCGCGGCCCGGCTCTCGTCCGTGGACTGGTGGCGCTCGTCCACCATCGTGAGCGGGTAGTTGAGCAGCGGGGTGCCGTCCTCCGGATAGAAGAGGTCGAGCTTGCCGTCGGCCGCCGATTCGGCGTTGTGGGCGAAGGCGGCCTGCTCGGAGAGGAGCACCACCTGGTTGCGCGCCGGGTTGCCCGCCTCGGCGCCCGAGCCGTCCTGCGGCAGGGTCGCCACGACCTGGGTGTCCCCGTCGGACATCCGCTGGGCGAGCAGCTTGGCGGTGGCCGCGACCCGGGTGTCGCTGTCGCCTCCCTGCTTCCGGGCGGAGGCGCCGATGCTGTTGAGGGCCAGCAGGCCGGTCGCCGAGCGCGCCGGGTCGGCGGAGCCGAGACGTACCCGGCCGGACTCCATGGCCGCGCCCGTCAACTCGGCCCAGGTGTACGTCTTCTTCGGCCAGCGCAGGTGCTCGGCGGCCCGGGGGACCGCGGCGAGCGTGACCGGTGAGGTGGCGACGGAGCCGCCGGGGGTGATGGCGGTGCCGTCCCCGGCGCCCTTGGCCCTGGTCAGCCACAGGTCCGAGTCGGGCAGCCACATCTGGTAGTCGGGGCGGGCTCCGCTCGCGAGGGCGTCCGCCACCTTGTACGAGTCACGGGCCACCACGTTCACGTCGACACAGCGTCCGTCCGAGCGCACCTCGTCCGTACGTGCCCGGTCGGCGATGGCACGTACGGCGGGGGCGATGTCCGGGGAGGCCACCATCGACAGATGGAC
Organism: Streptomyces drozdowiczii; assembly: GCF_026167665.1. Taxonomy (NCBI): domain Bacteria; kingdom Bacillati; phylum Actinomycetota; class Actinomycetes; order Kitasatosporales; family Streptomycetaceae; genus Streptomyces; species Streptomyces drozdowiczii. Next base: position 5,983,204 of record NZ_CP098740.1, read on the forward strand.
GGCGTCCTCCTCGCAGGACTTCGAGAACGAGAGCAGGCCGCCCTGCACCGCGACCGCCGCGCCTCCCGCCACGGCGAGGACGAGCACGGTGGCGATGGCCACGGTCCGGAGGCGGCGCGGTGGACGGTCCCCGCCTCCGGCCGCCGCGCGGTCATCGGGCAAGCTGTGACGTCCCATGTCGGTGGTGCCCCTCCTTGAGGATGTACAAGGAAAAGGGGGACCACACCATCGGCAATGGCGCTCGTCCCCCGGCCAGTCGCGCATGATCTTCGTACCTGCATTCGAGACCCTAGCGGGGCGGCGAGAGGCGTGGGACGCGAATGCACAACTGAGGGCAGGTGTACAGGTGGAGGCGGGGCGCGTGGCTGATTCTTTTCCCCAGGAGGCCGTGTCACAACGGATTCTCCGGTCCGAGACGGTGCTGGTGCTGGCGCTCTCGCTGGGGGCCAGCGGCGTGTCCGCCCTTATCAGCTTTGTCGGATCGCTGACGAAACCAGGGGGTTTGAAGGATCAGGCGGCGACCCTCAACAGCTCCGCCGCCCCCGGCCGCCCTTGGCTGGATCTCGCCTGGCAGCTCTTCGGTATCGCGACCGCGCTGGTGCCCGTCGCACTCGTCGCGCATCTGCTCATCCGGGAAGGGACCGGGCTGCGCGTCCTCGGCTTCGACCGCACCCGGCCGGGGCAGGACGTGGCACGGGGCGCGTTCGTCGCGGCGGGCATCGGCAGCGCCGGGCTGGCCTTCTACCTGGTGGCCAGGGCCGCCGGCTTCAACCTCACCGTCGTGCCCGAGTCACTGCCCGACGTGTGGTGGAAGTTCCCCGTGCTCATCCTGTCGGCCCTCCAGAACGCCGTGCTGGAGGAGGTGATCGTCGTCGGCTATCTGCTGCGCAGGCTCGGGCAGCTGGGCTGGACGCCGATGGCCGCGCTGCTGGCCAGCTCGGTGCTGCGCGGCTCGTACCACCTCTACCAGGGCATCGGCGGGTTCATCGGCAACATGGTGATGGGCGTCGTCTTCGTGCTGCTCTACCGGCGCTGGCAGCGGGTGGGCCCGCTGGTCGCGGCGCACGCGCTGCTGGACATCGGCGCGTTCGTCGGTTACGCGCTGCTCGCCGGGAAGGTGGGCTGGCTGCCCACCCCGTGAGCCCCGGGGTCACGGTCCGACGAGCAGTTCGCCGTCCAGCACCGTGACCGCGCGGCCCGTCAGCAGGGTGCGCGCGCCGCGCAGCGAGGTCCTTACGAGACCCGAGCGCGCGGACGCCTGGAGCCCGGTCAGCTCCTCGCGGCCGAGCCGGGCCGACCAGAACGGGGCCAGGGCGGTGTGCGCGCTGCCCGTCACCGGGTCCTCGTCGATGCCCACGGCCGGGAAGAAGCCGCGCGAGACATAGTCGTACGCACGCATCGGCGTCGCGGCGGCTGTGGCGATGACACCGCGCCGCGAGAGGGCGGCCAGCGCCGCGAAGTCCGGGGCCAGACCCCGTACGGCCGCCTCGTCCTTCAGCTCCACCAGCAGGTCCCCGACCTGCGCACCGGTGTCGTGCACGGACAGCGGCTCCGCGCCCAGGGCCTCCGCCAGGCCGGCCGGCGCGGGCTCCGGGGTCAGCGGGGCGGTCGGGAAGTCCAGCGTCAGCGAACCGTCCGGGTGCGCGGTCGACGCCAGCGTGCCGCACCGGGCGGCGAAGCGGACCGAGCCGGTGGCGGTGCCCGTGGTGTGCAGGACATGGGCCGTGGCGAGGGTGGCGTGGCCGCACATGTCCACCTCGGTGACCGGGGTGAACCACCGCAGCGCCCAGTCCGCGTCACCGCCCGGTGGCAGCGGGTGGGCGAACGCGGTCTCGGAGAGATTCAGCTCGGCGGCGACCCGCTGGAGGAAGGCGTCCTCGGGAAAGCCCTCGGGGCCGAACAGCAGGACGCCGGCGGGGTTGCCGGCGAAGGGGCGGTCGGTGAACGCGTCTACGGTACGAATCCTCATGGGCCGACCGTAGGTCTCCGTCCCGGCCCGGAACCAAGGCCAATCGCGGACCGGTGGCCTCCTTGAGGGCTGTCCGGCACCGCGCCGGGCTTGACCTTGTCACGGTGACAACCGCTTCACTCGGCCGCGAGGAGGTGGTCCCCCATGACCACGGCGAACGAGGAGACGGCCGTCGCGCGGGCGCTGCGCGGGCTGGAGCACGGTGACGCGTCGGTGCGGTTGCGGACCGCGCTGGCGGTCGGATCGGCGCCGGACGCGCGGCTGGTGGACCGGCTCGTGGAGCGGTGCGCGGCCGAGCCGGACTTCTCCGTACGGGAGATGCTGACCTGGGCGCTCACCCGGCATCCGCGGGACCTGACGGTGCCCAGGCTCGTCGGCGAGCTGCGCTCGGAGCGCCCGCAGGCCCGTAGCCAGGCGCTGCACACGCTGTCCAAGACCGGCGACCGGCGGGCCTGGCCGGCGATCACCCCGGCCCTGCTCACCGACCCCGACGACGAGGTGGCGCGCGCGGCCTGGCGCACCGCGGTCCTCCTCGTCCCCGAGGACGAGGCGCCCGCGCTCGCCGCGGTGCTGACCGGGCAGCTCGGGCGCGGCGGACGCGAGACGCGGCTGAGCCTCAGCCGGGCGCTGATCGCCCTCGGCGCCCCGGCCGCGCCCGCACTGGACGCCGCCGCCGCGCACCCCGAGCCCCGGGTCCGCGAGCACGCACTCGCCACCGAGGAGCTGCGGCGCGACCCGGACGCCGGGTTCGACCTGGCGATCGAGGAGGCGAAGCGGAGGGTGGCCCTCGGGGCTTACGGTGATCCGGCCTGATCCCAACGAAAGGCCGGAAGTGTTGATCGGTGAGGTGGCGCGGCGGTCCGGGGTCAGCGCGCGGATGCTCCGGCACTACGAGTCGCTGGGGCTGGTGCGGCCCACGGGGCGCAACGACGTCGGATACCGGGAGTACTCCGGCGAGGACGTCCGGCGCATCTTCCACATCGAGAGCCTGCGGTCCCTCGGCCTGTCGCTGCGCGAGGTGGGGCGCGCCCTGGACGATCCCGGCTTCAGCCCGGCCGGTCTGGTGGACGACCTCGTCCGGCGGACCCGGGAACGCATCGCGAGCGAGACGGAGCTGCTGACCCGGCTCAGCCGGATCGGCGCCGCCGGGCCGGAGGACTGGGAAGGCGTCCTGCGCACCGTCGCCCTCCTCCAGGACCTCGGCTCCAGCAGCCCCGGAACCCGGCAGCGGGCCGCGCTGTCCTCGGGCGGCGAGGCTCCCGTGGAGGCCCTGGTCGAGGCGGTGCTCAGCGAGCGGGATCCGAGCGTGGCCGGTGCGCTGCGGTGGGCCCTGGCGCGGGCGGGCGGCGGGCTCGACCTGTTGGCGGAGGGCCTGGACTCGCCCGTCGCGGCGGTGCGCGCCCGGGCGGTGCGGGCGGTCGCCGGGATTCCGGGCGAGGCGGCGAGCGCGCTGCTGCGGGATGCCCTCGGTCATCCCGATGTCGCGGTACGCCGGTACGCGGCGCCGGCGCTCGGTGCGCGCGGGGTGGCCGAGGCGGTCCCGACGCTGATCGGCATGGTCGCGGAGGCGGTGCGGGACGTGGACGCGGCCGACGCGCTCGGCGCACTGGCCGCTGATCCGGAGACCGCCGAGCGGATCGCCTCCGCGCTCGTCGGCCGCCTCGCCGACCCCGCGCTCGACGCGCCCGCCCGCCGCCGCCTCACCCAGGCGCTGGCCGACATCCTGGGGCCGACGGCGACACGGGCGCTCGGGGAGCTGGCGGAGGACGGGGACCGGGGGGTGGCGGTGACGGCGGTGTACCTGCTGGGGTTGCGCGAGGGGTGAGCCCGGCCGGTGTCAGCCCCTGGCCGCGGCGAGGGCCGCGGTGTCCATGTAGTCGCGGACCTGGGTGATCAGGCCGTCGCGGACCCGGAGCACGAGCAGGCCGGGGACGGTGAAGACGGCGCCCGTGGCCGGCAGCGTCCCCGCCACCACATGCTCGGCGACGATCACCTCCGGGTCGTCCGTCTCGTACGCGGACACCGTCCTGACCTCGTCGATCCGTACGGGGCTCGCGCCCCAGACCGCCCGGTAACCGGTGCGTACGGCCTCGCGGCCCTCGTAGCGCGGCGGGAAGCCGGGGGCGGTGAAGGGGAACTCGTGCACCGCGTCGGCCGCGTACAGATCCGCGAGACCGTCCGCGGACTTGTCGAGCATGGCCTGGTGGTAAGCGGCCAGGGCCTCACGGGGGGTACGGACGCGGGCGGTTTCCGGGTGCGGCACGGTACGGCTCCATTCGCTCAACGCTTGTTGAGCGTGACCGTAGGCCCGGAGGAGGGGTTCGGTCAACGGCTGTAGAGTCGCGGCGTGACCACGCCTCGGGAGACCCGCGCCGACCGCCGCCGCGCCACCGAGGCGCGCATCCTGGAGAAGGCCCGGGAGGAGTTCGCCGCCAAGGGGTTCGACCGGACCACCATCCGCGCGGTCGCGGGCGCGGCCGGTGTGGACCCGGCCCTGGTCATGCAGTACTTCGGCTCGAAGCGTGAGCTGTTCGGCCGGGCCGTGCAGGTGTTCGCCGCACCCCCGCCGGAGGGTGCGGGCGCGGACGCGTTCGCGGACCGCATGCTGGCCACGCTGGGCCTGAAGCTGGGCGGTCTGCCCGAGGGGACGCTCGCGGTGCTGCGGTCGATGCTCACCGATCCGGCGGCCGCCGAGCACGTACGCGCCGCGCTCGGCGGTCAGATCGCCGACGCCGGTGCCGCCGTCCCGGCCCCTGACGACCGCGAACTGCGCGCCGCCCTGGCGGTCACCACGCTGCTCGGTGTGACCATCGGTCATCAGCTGCTGGGGCTGTCCGCCTTGCGCGAGGCGTCGCCCGACCGCATCGCCGCGCTGCTCCGGCCGGCGCTCAACGCGCTGGCCGAGCCCGCGCCGTGAACGGGGTGCGGTGCCCCGCCGGTGTTCCCCTCCCGGAGGGCGGCGGCTTCCTCCAGCAGCGGCCAGCCGTCCATCTCCTGCCGACGCCGCTCCGACGGCTGCCATCCGTGGGCCGTCGCCACGTCGAGCAGGGCGCGGACGGCCCCCGGTTCGTGCAGGTTGAGCGACGCGCCCCCGACGTGGCCCACGTCTGCGGAGCCCAGGGGGGCGCCGCCCGGGACGTACCGGTCCGGGGCCTCGGCGAAGACGATGCGGAGGGATCCGCCCGAGCCGGGGCGCAGCGTGAGGATCTGGCGGCAGTTCCCACCGTCGGTGTGCCGGTGGCGCAGCGTCCACAGATACGTGCGCCCGCCGACGACCAGCCGCCGGGCCTTCTTCGCGTTGCGGGGCATGGGCCGAGCGTACGCGCCGGTCAGTCCAGCAGGGCGGCCGCGAACGTCCGGCGGTGGTCCGCCAGCCAGGTCCGGATCCGGTCCCAGCGTTCCCATCCGCCGCGCTCGGCCAACGCCCGGAGGTAGACGGGGTCCCCGTCGGCCACGCGGCGCGCGCCGAAGGCCCGGCAGACCTCCGTGGCCTGCTCGATGACGCCGGGCAACTCGGCGCGGTCCTCCGCCGGGAGGCCGTAACCGTTGGCGAGGATCCGCAGCCGTGCGGTCGCGTCGAGGCCGGGGGATGGAGGGCGGCCGCGGATTCGGGGTCGAGTATGGGCGCCCAGTAGCGGGCGGTCATGGCGACGTCCCAGAGGGGGCGGCCCGGGGCCGCCAGGTCGAAATCGATCAGGGCCGCGGCGCGGCCGTCGCGGAAGACGACGTTGTCCGGGCACACATCGTTGTGGCACATCGTCGTCCCGCCCTCCGGGGCGGCGAGATCCGTGGGCCACGCGGCGCGGGTGTCGACCGGGACGGCCGCGCCGGCCTCGTGGACCCGCCGCAGCAGGCTCCCCACCGATGCGAGGGCGGAATCCGTCAGCGCCCACTCCGGGAACGGCGGCAGAGCCACGTCGCCGGGGATGAACGTCAGCTGCTCACGGCCGTCCGCGGTGAGACCGACGGGGGTCGGCGCCGCGTCGAAGCCGTGCCGCTTCAGCGCGCGGAGACAGGCGTGGAGTGCCGCGCGTGGGGCGCGGGGCCGGCCGCTTCACCAGGTCACCTCGGCGGTTCGCCATACCGCCGACCAGTGCCTGGTCCTCAGCCGTCATGGGGGTCACGCTAACCAGCACCGGAGCGCGCCCAAGGTTCAGTGCGGGAACGTTCTCGGCGGACGCTGGCGGGGCAGCGCGGTGCGGAACTCCTCGATCACGGTACTCACCTGCCGCATCAGGTGAGTCCGTTCCAGCAGGCCGAGATAGAGATTGCGGCGGGCCAGGCCAGGCAGGTCCACACAGAAGTACATCGCCATCAGCGGGTTGACGAACAACTCGCTGTCCTTGGTCCTCTCCGTGAACCGGACGTTGCCGAAGTCACCGCGCACGGCAGCGGCCACGGATCCGTTCACGATGCTCGGGTGGCTCGCGGTGTGGCGCTGGGCGTGCGCCACCGCGTCGAGATACAGCGCGCCCTCGCGTCCCGCCCCGAGCAGCGAGAAGGCGCCGAGATAGGAGCCGTCCCGGTCCAGAGCGGCCAGGTTCTCCAGTACGAGCGAGTGGTTCACGCCGTGATACGCGTCCACCCCGAAGCCGAGGCAGGCCACCAGCCGGTGCGCGACCTCGTCGAGTCCGCTCACGGCGGCGAGGCTCGCCATGTCCTCCTCCGGGGTGCCGAGACCGTGCTCGTCGCCGCGCATCAGGATGTCGGTGCCGCCGTCCACCAGCACGATCGCGTCGACACCACCGAGGTGCTCGATCAGCGCCCGGTAGGCCGTCCGCAGCGGCACGACCCCGATGCTCGGGAAGGCGTACACGGTCGGCGGCAGCTCCTGCGTCACCAGCCATCGCGCGAGCGTCCGTTCAGGGAAGTAGTCGCCGCGCAGGGGGGTGTCGGGCCCGATGGCCGCGACGTCCTGGTCCACCCACACATCGAGGTCCAGGCCGTACAGATCGGCGAAGGACAGGTTGGCGAGGTGCACCTCCTTGCCCGCCGACCGCAGCGCGAAGGCGAGCGGCAGCCCGGCGTACACGTCGAAACCGCCGCCCGCACCGGCGATGAGCACCCGTTGCGCGTCGCGCAGGCGGGTGAAGAACGCGGGTTCCCCCAGAGAAATCACCGGATGACGCTACCAGGAGGGCGAGTCGGCACCGGGCGATGTGGTGAGAGCGGACATCGCGGCTGACCTGTGCCAGTTACCCCTGATCGATTGCTACTACGCGGCGACGGCCCGGGACCATGTGGGCTACGAGCCTGGCTGAAGCGGGGCCGGCTGACTCTGCTGGACCGCGATCCACCCATGGACGCGATTGTCTCGCAGTCGTTCTGGCTGCACTGGCACGACGGCACCCGCAAGCGCCGGTACGCTCCCGACTACTTCGTCCGGCTGTCCGACGGTGGTGCCCGCGTCGTTGACGTCCGGGCCGAGGACGAGATGGACGAGGCGACGCGGGAGACGTTCGACGCGACCAAACATGCCTGCCGGGCCGTGCGCTGGGAGTTTGAGTAGGCCGGGCGGCCCGAGCCGGTGTTCATGGCCAACGTCCGCTGGCTGTCTCGGCATCGGCGGCCCGCCGCGGCCGGCCGCCGCCACCGGCTCTGTCCACCTGCATGCCGACGCACCGCCTGCCTCCAACGTCAACAGGGAGACGCTTCATCGACGGGGCCGAGCGTCAACGATGATCCTCCCCACCGAGAAGAGCGTCGCCGCATAGCCTGCGAAGAACCGCTGCTTTCGGGCTCTCGACCGCACCGCCAGACGTGCTCAGCGACCCGTCGGCAGCACGCCCGCCGATGGAGCCGACTCCATCACCCGAACAGTCCATCCTCTGCGGTCAACGAGCCCGCCGCGGCCTCGACCCAGCTCCTTGCAGAATTCGAACCTTCGAGCTCTTCCACGACCTCATCGAGGGATAGGCACGGCAGAGCGCGTCGATGGTGCTCGAGGAACTGCCGGCAGAAAGCCCGCCGCCGTCGCGAAATCGCTGTTGGCGGCAGCCAAGTGCGGGGCCTCTCCTCCGCCTTCCCGCTTGGGCAGCCAGCGGGGGGAGCGGATCAGACGGCGAGGCGGCTGGGCACTGCGTCTGCACGGCCGTAGTTGAGCACCTGGGCAAGGACTTCGCGGAACTGGACGATGTCTTCGGCTGGTGCTTCGATGACGGCCTCGATCTCGCTGTCCTCCAATCGCAGGTCATCCAGAGCGCCAGGGTCCAGTGAGACGTGCAGGACGTTGCCCGCCAGAACGGCTTCACGCACACATCCGTACGCGGTCCCCTGGCCAGCTGTGACCAGGCAGTGCGTGTCCATCCCCAGAGCGATCTCCTGGTCGTCCGGATCGTCCTCACCCGCCATGAACATCAGGATGAAGCCGCTGCCATCCACTCGCTCGGCAAGCGCAGCTTCAGTGAAGTAGCCGTCGGGATCAATCTCGGTTCTGGCGGTACGGGCGGTGAATCGGTACGTCATGACGGCGTTCTACCAGTACGGCCCCCTGAGGCTTCAGACGGGGGCAAGACGGATCGGACGAGCAGGTCAGATGGTGGCCTGTGTCGAAGACGAGACACAGGGTGCCGGACTTGAACGCGACCGCCGACAGGACATTCGCCCCGAAGAGTGCGAGTGCCCCCGCGACGTCCTGCGACTCCGGATTCAGGAGCACGGACGGGTTGGCGCGCGCTGTACCGTGCGAGAGGTCGACGGGTGCTTCCAACGCGACTTCCCCGTTCGAGTCGAGGCCAGCACGAGCCGGAAGTCCACGGTGATCCTGGTGACGCTCATCCCGCGAAGGTTCAGGACCCACGGGTCCTCGTGTTCGACGGGGGCTCTCTTCAGCGCTCACCACTGCACCCTGGCTGATCTGACATTCGAAGGCCAAGAGGCGGGCGAACTCTGCTGCAACCATGCGGGCGGACGCAGCTGGCGGAACGGTGATGCAGAGCACGGGAATGCGGTCTGCGCCCGGCCGCCGTCAGCTCGGCAGCCTCGACCCGTTCGCGCTCGGCCAGCGAACAGCGTTCTGGATCGAACTCCGGCCGCGGCTTGGTCCCTTCCGGAGCATCGGGCGGCAAGCGTGTCGACGCTCCCGCTCCAGTCGCGACTCGAAGCCGAGGTGTCGCCCGGTCGTCGCCGCCCAGTACCAGCCCGGGAAGTGACGCTCGCCGCGCGACCAGCAGAACGTACGGACCGGATCGGCACCCTCGAACCGGCTCGTCACACAGTCCCGCGGCGGACGCCGGCGACGCCCGTGCACCGCGTCGACGTACGACGACTCGACGCACGTCGCTGCCCGATCCACCCCAGCCGGTACAGCCGCCCAGCACCCCCCGTGCACTCAACCGCGCGACCAGGTTCGCTGAGGCAGGAGCCCCAACGACTCGGTTGAGTGAGACAGGGCAGCGGCCTGTTTCCGGGTAGCGGTTGTCATGCGATCGGTTCCGATATATCGTTGAGACATCGCGACAGTACAGCGATAGACGAAAGATCAACGTAAGCAGAGGAGTGCGTCATGCGTTCACATGGATTCGAGCATGGACATGCACATGGTCACGGGCGCGGCCCGTACGGCCCCGAGGGGCGACGTGGGGGTTTTGAGGGGCAGCGGGCGGCGTTCGGGCCGTTCGGGCCGCCGTTCGGCGGTGGGCCGTTCGGTGGTGGACGGGGCCGGGGTGGCGGCCGGGGGAGGGCGCGGCGCGGTGATGTGCGCGCGTCGATCCTGGCGCTGCTCAAGGACCGGCCGATGCACGGGTACGAGATGATCCAGGAGATCGGCGAGCGCAGCGGAGGGGCCTGGCGGCCCAGTCCCGGCTCGGTGTACCCGACCCTTCAGCTGCTGGAGGACGAAGGGCTGATCACCAGCGCGAGCGAGGGCGGCAAGAAGCTGTTCACGCTCACCGACACCGGCCGCACCGAGGCCGAGACCGGTCCCGAGGCGCCCTGGGAAGAGGCCGGGCGCGGGGTCGACTGGGAGGGCATGAACGAGGTCCGGCAGGCCGGGTTCGGTCTGATGGAGGCGTTCGGCCAGGTCTGGAAGACCGGCTCCGCCGACCAGCGCGACAAGGCGGTCGCCGTCATCAACGAGGCCCGCAAGAAGCTGTACCTCATCCTCGCCGATGAGCACTGAGCCCCGCCGTGGGCCGGTGTGACGGAGCCCGGTGGCCTCAGGCCGCCGGGCTCCTCGCTGTTCACGCCTCCGTGGTGATCGGCCAGATCCGTGCCGCGTCGAAGCGGTCGGACGCGCGGGGGTGCGGGCCGTCGTCGTGGCAGTGGAAGGCGCACCAGAAGAGGTCCGCGGGCAGGGCGTCCAGCGGCGCGTGGACCCGGTAGACGTACTCGCGCCCGTCCAGCGCCGGCAGGGACACCAGCCAGCTCACCCCGGCCCCCTCCCGCCGCCGCGAACAACCGCTCCGTGCTGTGGGACGTGTACGGGCGGTGCGTCGGTTGCCCCGTCCCGGGGAGCACTCATCGCGTCAGGTGTCACCGGGATGACGCTCCTGACCGCAACTGTCATGATGTGCCGATGCACGCGTCTCAGGGGAGAAGCGCCGGCCTGGGACTCGCCCTCGCCTCGGCCTTCGCATTCGGTGGTTCTGGAGTGGCGGCCAAGCCGCTGATCGAGGCGGGACTCGACCCGCTCCACGTCGTCTGGCTGCGCGTCGCGGGCGCCGCGCTCGTCATGCTGCCGGTGGCCTGGCGCCACCGGGCGCTCGTGCGGAGCCGGCCCGTGCTGCTGCTCGGCTTCGGACTGCTCGCCGTCGCGGGCGTGCAAGCCTGCTATTTCGCCGCCATCTCCCGTATCCCGGTGGGCGTCGCGCTCCTCGTGGAATACCTCGCCCCGGCGCTCGTCCTCGGCTGGGTGCGCTTCGTGCAGCGGCGCCCGGTCACGCGGGCGGCGGCCCTCGGGGTCGTCCTCGCGGTCGGCGGACTCGCCTGCGTGGTCGAAGTATGGGCCGGGCTGAGCTTCGACGTGGTCGGGCTGGTCCTCGCGCTGGGCGCGGCCTGCTGCCAGGTCGGCTACTTCGTCCTCTCCGACCAGGGCGGCGGGGCCGAACCCCCGCACCCGGTCGGCGTCATCGCGTACGGACTGCTGATCGGCGCCCTCGTGCTCACCGTGATCGCCCGCCCCTGGGGCATGGACTGGTCGGTGCTCGGCGGCGACACGGCCATGGACGGCGCCGCGGTGCCGGCCTGGCTGCTGCTCGTCTGGATCGTGCTGCTGGCCACCGTCATCGCGTACGTCACCGGGGTGATCTCCGTACGCCTGCTCTCACCGGCCGTCGCGGGCGTCGTCGCCTGCCTGGAAGCGGTCATCGCGACCGTGCTCGCCTGGGTCCTCCTCGGCGAGCACCTGGCCGCCCCGCAGCTCGTCGGCGGCGCGCTCGTCCTGGCCGGCGCCCTCATCGCGCAGTCGTCCACACCCCGCCCGCCCTCCGGGCCGGTGGCCGCGGGGGCGGGGGCGCCGGACGTCGTCGGGGAGCGCGCCGACGCCCGTCTCTAGGGCAGGTACGCCGGTACGCCGATCGACGGGTCCAGGTCGTCCGCCGGGACCGGGGTGCCGTAGGCCGGGGCGACGGGGACGACGCCGGACCAGTACGGCAGGCCGAGGTCCCGGGGGTCGTCGTTCGGGCCGCCCGTGCGGATCTTGGCCGAGACCTCCCGCAGATCCAGCCGGACGACGGCGGTGGCGGCCAGCTCCTTGCCGTCGGCCGGGCGCGAGTCCTTCGAGCGGCCCGGCACCACCTGGTCCACGATCGCGTCCAGGGCGACGCGCCGCTCCTCCGGATCGGTCACGGTGTACGCGGTGCCGTGGACGACCACCGAGCGGTAGTTGAGCGAGTGGTGGAAGGCCGAGCGGGCCAGCACCAGGCCGTCCACATGGGTCACCGTCAGGCACACCGGCAGCCCCTCCTCGCTGCGCCCGGCCGTCCGCAGCGGTCGCGAGCCGGTCGAGCCGTGCACGTACAGCCGCTCGCCGACCCGGCCGAAGAGCGTCGGCAGCACGACCGGGGCGCCGTCGCGCACGAAGCCGAGGTGGCAGAGGTAGGCGGCGTCGAGTATCGAGTGGACCGTCTCCCGGTCGTACGCGGCGCGGTCCCGCGACCGGGTGGGTACGGTGCGGTCCGTCGGCTCGTATCCGGAAGAAGAGGCGTCCGGGGACGTGGTCTGCGGGGAAGCGGTCTCCGGCATTGCGTTCTCCATTGCACTAGTGCATACTGTTGTTTGTGCTAGGAGAGTATCGGATCAGTGGACGGCGTGCACAGGAAATTGCCGCCAGCGTCGAGCGCGGGGTCGGTTCGGGTGAGCTGCCGCCGGGGCATGTGCTGCCTCCCATGCGGGAGCTGGCGGCCCGCCTGGAGGTGAATCCGAACACCGTCGCGGCGGCCTACCGCACCCTGCGCGAGCGCGGGGTGATCGAGACGGCCGGGCGCCGGGGCAGCCGGATCAGGCCGCGCCCCGCGAGCACCGCGCGCGGTTCGATGCGGGTCGAGGCGCCGCCCGGGGTGCGGGACCTGGGCGACGGCAGCCCCGATCCGGCGCTGCTCCCGCGCCTGGGCGAGGCGTTCGCGTCCGTCGCCGAGGCGTACGCGCGCGAACCGGGGCTGTACGGGCAGGCGGCCGTGGACGCGGAGTTCGCCGCACTCGCGCGCGCCGCGATGGACGCCGACGGGGTGCCTGCCGGGCCGGTGGCCGCCGCCTCCGGTTCGCTGGACGCGATCGAGCGGGTGCTCACCGCCCACCTCAGACCCGGCGACCAGGTCGCGGTCGAGGACCCCGGCTGGGGCGGGCTCCTGGACTTGGTGCCCGCGCTCGGCATGCGGCCCGTGCCGATGGCGCTGGACGAGGACGGGCCGTTGCCGGACGCGCTCGAAGCGGCGCTCCAGGCGGGCGCGCGGGCGGTCGTTATCACGGATCGGGCGCAGAACCCGACCGGGGCCACGGTCTCCGCGGACCGGGCGGGGCGGCTGCGGGCGGTCCTCGCCCGGCACCCGGACGTCCTGCTCATCGAGGACGACCACGGCCACGCCATCGTGGACCAGCCGCTGTACCCGCTGGCCGGGTCCACGGGCCGGTGGGCGTTCGTCCGCTCGGTGGCCAAGGCGTACGGGCCGGACCTGCGGGTCGCGGTGCTGACCGGGGACGCGGTCACGGTCGACCGGGTGGCCGGCCGCCAGCGGCTCGGGCCCGGCTGGGTCAGCCGCCTGCTGCAACGGACCGTCGTGCACCTGTGGAGCACCGGCGCGGTGGACTCGCGCGAGGTGGCCCGGTCCTACGCCCGCCGCCGGGACGCCCTCGTCCGCGCGCTGGCGGAGCGCGGGGTTCCGGCGTACGGCCGCAGCGGGATGAACGTGTGGGTGCCGGTGAGCGACGAGACGGGGGCGGTGGCCCGGCTGTTGCAGGCGGGCTGGGCGGTGGCGCCCGGGGCCAGGTTCCGTATCGCCGCACCCCAGGCGGTCCGGATCACCGTCTCCCCGCTCACCGACGCCGATATCGCGCCGCTGGCCGACGCGGTGGCGGAGGCGGCGGGCCCGGCCAGGCCGCTGAGCTACGGGTGAGGGCCGGGCGTGACGGGTGAGGATCCGGCTTTACGGATGAGGCATCGGCCCCTCAGGCGCGCCGTCTGCTCTGGGTGAGCGCGGCACCGGCCAGGACGACGAGCGCGCCGACGGGGGTGTTCCAGCTCAACTGCTCCCCGAGCACGGCCACTCCGGCCGCCGTGGCGATGACCGGGATGAAGTAGGTGACCATCTGCGCGGTCGTCGGCCCGACCTCGTTGACCAGGCCGTACTGGAGCAGCACCGCGAGGCCCGTGCCCAGCGCCCCGAGCGCGACGACGGCCAGGGTGGGCAGGATCGGGAAGCTTCCGGGGACGGTGGTGAACAGCGGTGTGACGACCGCGAGTTGCGCGGCGCCCAGGAAGAGCTGGCTGCCGGTGAGCGCGAGGGTCGACGCGCCGCTGCCGGCCAGCGTCCGGCGCACGTAGATCCAGCCGATCGGATAGCTCAGCGAGGCCAGGAGCGCCATCGCCGTGCCGCTGAAGTCCAGCCCGGAGAAGCCCTGCCAGGCGCCGAGCACCGTCAGGACGCCGAGGAAGCCGAGGCCGAGACCGGCGACGCGGCGGCGGGTCGGCCGGTCCTCCGAGAGGGCGACGAGCGACAGCGCCATGCCCCAGAGCGGCGAGGTCGCGTTGCAGATGCCCGCCAGCGTGGACGGGATGGACAGCTCGGCGTAGGCGAACAGGGAGAACGGCAGCGCGTTCAGGAAGAACGCCGCCACCGCCAGGTGGCCCCAGGTCCGGGCCGAACGCGGCAGCCGCTCCCGCTTCACCACCATGACCACCGCCAGGACCGCCGTGCCCGACAGGAGCCGCCCCAGGGTCACTTGGAACGGGGCGTAGGCGTTGGTCCCCACCTTGATCAGGAGGAAGCTGAAGCCCCAGATCAGCGAGAGCGCCGCGAAACGCAGCCGCCAGTCCAGGGCGGGCCGCCGGGCGGGGGCGTCGGTGGGGGTGGTGGCGGAGGGCGGCGGTGCGGACGGTGCCGGGCACGGCTCGGGGGTGGCTCTCGGGGCGGTCGTGGCGCTCATGGTGACAACGATCGCCGCCCTTACCTCGTAGCACAAGTGAGAATTTGTGCGCGTCTTCGCGTAGCATCGCTTACATGTTGAACCTGGAGCGCCTGCGCACCCTCGACGCCCTGGCCAGACTCGGTTCGGTCAGCGGCGCCGCCGAAGGGCTGCACGTCACGACGTCGGCCGTCTCGCAGCAGATGGCGAAGCTGGAGCGCGAGGTCGGCCAGCAGCTCCTCGCCAGGAACGGGCGCGGGGTGCGGCTCACCGACGCCGGCCGACTGCTCGCCGACCACGCGGCCCGCATCCTCTCGCAGGTCGAGCTGGCCCAGTCCGACATCGAGGCCCAGCGCGGCGAGGTCGTGGGGGAGATCCGGCTCGGCGCCTTTCCCACGGCCGCGCGCGGCCTCTTCCCCGCGACGCTGCTCGCCCTGCGCACCGGCCACCCCGAACTGCGGGTGCGCACCCTGGAGCTGGAGCCCGAGGCCGGGATCCGGGCGGTGCTCCGAGGCGACATCGATCTCGCGGTGGTCCTGGACTGGAGCAACAAACGGCTCCCGGTGCCCGGCGGCCTGACCCGGGCCGAACTGCTGGACGACGCCCCGGACATCGCCATGCCGGCGGACCACCCGCTGGCCGGGTGCTCCGAAGTGGACCTGGAGGACTTCGCGGACGACGACTGGGTGTCCTGGCCCGAGGGCGAATTCTGTTACGACTGGCTGATGTTCACGCTCCGCTCCAAGGGCATCGAACCGCGCATCGCGCACCTCGCGGGCGAGCACCACACACAACTCGCCCTGATCGCGGCCGGGATGGGAGTCTGCGTGGCGCCCCGGCTGGGGCGCGGTCCGGTGCCCGACGGGGTGCGGCTGGTGCCGGTGCGCCAGCGGATGCGCCGCCATGTCCACGCGGTGTGGCGGACGGACGCGGACCGGCGCCCCTCGGTCCGCGCGGCGGTCGCGGCGCTGCGCGAGGCGGGGCGGGGGCTGGAGGAGCCCATGGGGCCGGAGAGCTGACCGGCCGCCCGGCCTGACCGGTCTGCCCGGCCCGCCCGTTCCGCCCGTCCCGCCCGGCCTGCGCGGTCGGGCCCCGCCCTCGCGCCGTACCGCCGTCAGACCCCAACGACTGCCGCAGGAAGTCCCGCTCAAGGTGCAGCAGCCCGCTCGCCGTGCGGTCACGCCCCACCAGATGGCCGGCCCCGGACAGCGGCAGCACCGTGTGCGGGCGGCCGGCGGCGAGCAGGGCCGAGGAGAGGCGCAGGGTGTGCGCCACGGTGACGTTGTCGTCGCCGAGCCCGTGCACCAGCATCAGCGGCCGGGTCAGCGAAGCGGCCTCGTTCAGCAGCGAGTTGCGGTCGTAGTTCTCCGGCAGCATGTCCGGGTGGCCCAGGAAGCGCTCCTCCCAGTGGGTGTCGTAGAGCCGCCGGTCCGCCGGGGCAGCGCCCGCCACCGCCGCGTGGAAGACCTCCGGGTGCCGGAGGACCGCCGCCGCCGCGAGATACCCGCTGAACGACCAGCCGCGCATCGCCACCCGGGTCAGGTCCAGCTCCGGGCGGACGGCGGCCACCGCGTGCAACGCGTCGATCTGGTCCTCCAGCACGGCCGTCAGGCGGTCGCCGTGCACCGACTTCTCCCACGCCTCGCCGCGCCCCGGCGTCCCCCGTCCGTCCGTGACGAGGACCGCGAACCCCTGCTCCGCGAACCACTGGGCCACCGCCGTCCACCACGTCCGCACCTTCAGCACGACCTGCATGCCGTGACCGGCGTACGGGCTCAGCAGCACCGGGAGCGGTCCGTGGCCGGGCCCGTGCCAGGACGGCAGGTAGAGGCGGCTGCGCAGCTCGCGCGCGCCGAGGCTCAGGGCCAGCGGGCGCGGGGTGACGAGCGGTTCCTCGGCCAGGACGGCGATCCGGCCCGCCTCCGCGCCGTCCCGCAGCACGGTCACCGTATGGCCGTCCGGCGTCCGGCTGTCGAGGACCACCACCGGGCCGCCGACCGCCGCGGTGTGCACACCGGGTGCGTCGGAGACCCGGGCCGGGCCGCCCCCGGTCCCGTCCCAGGACCAGACGTGGACCTCGGTGGGCTCGTCGCCGCCCGTGAAGTACACCCGCCCGTCCGCCGCCCCGAGCACCTCGCGCACCTCCAGGCCCGGGGGCGTCGGAACGCCGCCGATGTCCAGGCCCTGGGTGTCGCCGCCGGGATGGGCGGGTACGACGAGCGCCCCGGACGGCAGGCGCAGCGGGGTGCCCGGGCGCAGGGCCACCCAGGCCGAGTCGTGGGCGCGGTGCACGGTCGTCGTGTCCCCGGTCGCCTCGTCCACCGCCAGGACGCGCACGGTGCGCTGGTCCCGGGTCTGCACGGAGACCAGGGGCCCCCGGTCGTCCCAGTCCGCCGCCACCACGTACTCGAACGCCCGGTCCGTCCAGGCGCCTTCGGGGTGCCCGTCGCCCGCCGCCTCGGGGAGCCGGACGGGGGTGCGCGCGCCGGAGAGCCGCACGAGGTGCAGCGAGACCTTCGCGTTGGGGGTCCCGGCGGCCGGGTACGCCAGTTCGCGGGCGGGCGCTCGGGGTGCGCGGGGTCGGTGAGGAAGCGGCGCCGGACGCCGGAGGTGTCGGTGCGGGCGACCAGGAGGGCGTCGCCGCGCGGGGACCACCAGTAGCCGCGCGTACGGCCGATGGACTCCTGCGAGACGTAGTCGGACAGGCCGAAGGTGATGTGCTCCCCGTCCGGTCCGGCGAGCGCGCGGTCGCCGGTGCCGTCCGCCCGTACCGTACGCAGCGCGCCGCCGGAGACGTACGCGATCAGCGAGCCGTCGGGGGAGGGGCGGGGATCCACGGCTGGTCCGGCCGTCGGCAGCCGGCGGGGCGCGGAGCCATCGAGGGGGACCACCCAGAGGGTGCCCGCGAGGGCGAGGGCCGCCAGGCGCACCGAGGCGTCGGTGGCGTACGAGACGACGCCGGACGATGTCTCGTGGGCGCGTTCGCGCCGGGCCCGCTCCTCCGGCGGGACCTCGCCGGGGGCCTCCTGCGCGAAGCCCGGTCCGAGCGGGTCGGCGAGCAGCCGCTCCTCGCCGTTCTCGTACAGCCAGAGCCGGCTCACCGGGTCGGTGCCCGAGGTGCCCCGGACGAACAGGACCCGTTCGCCGTCCGGGGAGACGGTGAACTGCCGGGGCACGCCCAGCGAGAAGCGCCGGGTGCGGGCGAACTGGTCGGGGAAGAGGTCGGCGGGCGAGCCGGAGGGGGCTGTCATCTCGACACCATGACAGGTGGTGCGGCGCGGAAGCCGTCCGGGGCCCGCCGGGCCCCGGACGGCCGCGATCAGTGCGCGGCGGGCGCGGCCTGCTGGGCCGCCGCCGTCTCCTCCGCCAGGCGCTCCATGCCGCTCTGGGTGCGCAGCGGCTTCTCCTTGATGAAGAGGACCGCGACGAGCGCCAGGAAGGCGAAGGGGGCGCCGATCAGGAAGACGTCGGCGGTGGCGACGCCGTACGCGTTCTCCACGATGACGCGCGCCGGCTCCGGCAGCTTGCTGAGTTCGGGGACACCGCCGCCGGTGCCGCCGCCGGCCGCCCCGCCGAAGCCCTTCTCCAGCTCCTCGGCCACCCGGTGGCCGAGGACCGCACCGAGCGCGCTCGTACCGATGGCGCCGCCGAGGCTGCGGAAGAACGACAGGACCGAGGTGGCCGCACCGAGTTCGGAGGCGGGCACGTCGTTCTGGGCGGCCAGGACGAGGTTCTGCATCAGCATGCCGACGCCGACGCCGAGGACCACCATGTAGACGCTGAGCAGGGCGAACGAGGAGTCGGCGCCGATCGTGGAGAGCAGGCCCATGCCCGCGGTCATGATGACGCCGCCCGCGATGAGGAAGCCCTTCCACTTGCCCCGCGCGGAGATGATCTGGCCGGCCACGGTGGTCGAGATCATCAGACCGAGGATCATCGGCAGGCTCATCAGGCCCGCGATCGTCGGGGACTTGCCCAGCGAGATCTGGAAGTACTGCGAGAGGAACACCGTGCCGCCGAACATGGCGACACCGACCAGCAGGCTCGCCACGGTCGTCAGCGCCACCGTGCGGTTGCGGAAGATGTCCAGCGGGATGATCGGCTCGGCCACCCGGGACTCGACCCACACCGCGGCGGCCAGCAGGACCACACCGGCGGAGACGAGCGCGGCGGTCTGCCAGGACGCCCAGTCGAAGTTGTTGCCCGCGAGGGTCACCCACAGCAGCAGCGAGCTGACGCCGCTCATGATGAGCACGGCGCCGACGTAGTCGATCCTCACCTCGCGGCGGATCGTCGGCAGCTTCAGGGTCAGCTGGAGCAGCACGATCGCGAGCAGTGCGAACGGCACACCGATGAAGAAGCACCAGCGCCAGCCCAGCCAGGAGGTGTCCACCAGGACCCCTCCGATCAGCGGGCCCGCGACCGTCCCGACGGCGAAGACGGCGCCGAAGATGCCGGAGTATCGGCCGAGTTCGCGCGGCGGGATGATCGCCGCCATCACGACCTGGGCGAGCGCGGTGAGACCGCCCGCGCCGATGCCCTGCACGACACGGCTGACGATGAGCAGTCCGACACTGTGCGAGAAGCCGGCGACGAGCGAACCGACGACAAACATCGACAGCGAGAGCTGGATGAGCAGCTTCTTGTCGTACAGGTCGGAGAGCTTGCCCCAGATCGGCACGGTCGCCGTCATGGCGAGCAGTTCGGCCGTGACCACCCAGGTGTACGAGGACTGGGTGCCGTGCAGGTCGGCGATGATCCGGGGCAGGGCGTTGGAGACGACCGTGGAAGCCAGGATGGCGACGAACATGCCGGCCATCAGGCCCGACATGGCCTGGAGTATCTGGCGGCGCGTCATGCCTGACGCGGCCCCCTCGGTCGTACCGGCGGCGCCGGTTTCGGGTGTGACGGCAGCGGTCATCGGCTGACGTTCCTCATTCTCTGGTGACTGGCTCCGCGCCCGGTGGTGCGCGCGCGGAGGGTGGTGCGGTGGGGCGGCTCAGCCCTTCAGACCGGCGGCCAGCGAGGCGAACGCCTCGCGGTACAGGCTCTGGAAGGTGCGGGTACGGCCCGTGGCCACCCAGACCTCGACCGCGGCCCGCACGGCGGCGACGGCCGCATGCGCGAGGAGCCGGGGATACAGGTCGGTCTCGGGGTCCTGGCCGAGGCGTTCGGCGACGACGGCGACCATCGCGGTCTCGTCGGCGCCCCGGGCGGCCAGGAAGTTGGGGAGCAGCGCCGGGCTCTTCTTCAGCACCTCCAGCTGGAGCTCCCAGCGCTCGTGGTCCTCCTCGATGGAGGCGAGCTCCTGCGCGATGGCCTCGCTGAGGGCGTCGAGCGCGGTCAGGTGCTCGGGCGCGTTGAGCACGGCCCGGCGGGTCCGCTCGGCGGTCTCCTGGACGGGGCGCGTGATCGCGTCCTCCAGGCACGGGAAGTAGTTGAAGAACGTGCGCACGGAGACCCCGACGGCAGCCGTGACCGCTTCCACGGTCACCTGCTCGAAGCCCCGGTCCGCGGCCATGCGCAGCGCCGCGCCCGCCAGGGCGTCACGCGTGGCGCGCTTCTTGCGTTCACGCAGCCCCAGGGGCGGGTCGTCGCTCATGAAGGTGCATGCTATGCAATTTTGCAGGCTGGGCAAAATTTCAGGACGGCGCCTGCGGGAGGGCCTACCGGGAGGCCGGGAGCGTCGGGAGGATCTTCTCCACGATGCCGAGGATGACGTCGTCCTCGGGCAGGACCGCCCCGGACTCGCTCCACACGGTGAAGTCGAAGGTGCCGCCCGGGTCCTTCCGGTCGAGGGCCACGGTCAGCGTCCTCGCCAGAGGGCCTTCCGTGGCGGGTCCGCTCGACCCCTCGCCGCCGATGCGGAACTGCATGAGGTGGTCCGAGGTGAAGACCGCGGGCCGGCCGAGGACCTTGTCCGCCCGGTGGTCCAGCGTCTGGGGCGCCAGCACCTTCGTGTACAGGGCGACCGTCATCTCGTTGTACGTGGCCGACAACTCCACGGTGTACGTGTCGAACTGGACCCGGGCCTCCGATTCGGCGACCTTGTCGGCGGTCAGGGACGCGGTGCCGCTGTTTCCGTACGCCACCAGCGGTGCTTCACCGGGCGTGCCGAGGAGGGTCGCCAGGTCGGAGCGGTTGAGCGCCTTGCACAGGTCGCCGCCGGTGACCGCCCCCGGCGTCAGGGCGTACGCCTTCGGCAGCTTCTTCCCGGCGGCGTGGTCCGAGCAGGTGGCGGGCTTCTCCCCGGCGGTGGCGCTGCCGTCCCCCGTGACGCGGGGAGCCAGCCACACCGCGCCCACGAGGGCCCCGACCAGGGCCAGTGCCACGAAGACCTGGGCGGCGGCGTTGGGTTCCTTCTTCTCCGGCGCCGGCGGAGCGGGCGCGGGAGCAACGGCCGGCGCGGGGCCGGCCGGTCCGGGCTGCGGCGCCGGGGCGGCCGCCACCGCGCTCCTGCGGGCGCGCCAGGCGTGGCGCACCGTTTGGATGCGGAACGCGGTGAAGGCGAGGACGGCCAGGCCGAGACCCGCCATGAGCCAGTTGGTCTCGTACGCGGCGCGGATCGTGATGCCCACCCCGAAGAGGGAGCCGCCCAGGATGAGCAGAGGTTCGCGTACCCAGAAGGGCAGAACGCGGAGTATGAGACCGAGCATCCGGTGATCTCACCAGAGTGTGATCAGCTGCGCAATGGAGTTCCGGGACCGGTGGTCCCGCCGGCCCGGCGGCACCACCGGTCCCGGAAGGTCAGGCGCCCGCCCTCCGCTTGTTCCACACGTCGAAGCCGACCGCGGCCAGCAGCACCAGGCCCTTGATGACCTGCTGCCAGTCGGTGCCGACGCCCACCAGGTTCATGCCGTTGTTGAGCACACCGAGGACCAGGCCGCCGATGATGGCGCCCAGCACGGTGCCCACACCGCCGCTCATCGAGGCCCCGCCGATGAACGCGGCGGCGATGGCCTCCAGTTCGAAGTTCACGCCCGCCTTCGGCGAGGCCGCGTTGAAGCGCGCCGCGAAGACGAGACCGGCCAGCGCCGCGAGCATCCCCATGTTGAGGAAGACCGCGAAGGTCACCTTGCGGTCCTTGACCCCGGACAGCTTCGCGGCCGGCAGGTTGCCGCCGATCGCGTACACATGGCGGCCGATGACCGCGTTCCGCATCACGTATCCGAAGCCGACCAGCAGCACGGCCAGGATCAGCAGCACCACCGGCGCGCCCTTGTAGCTCGCCAGCAGCAGGGTGGTGACCAGCACGGCGGCGACCAGCGCCGTCACCTTCAGCGTGAACAGGCTCGTCGGCAGGGTCTCCAAGGTGAACTCGCGCTGCCGCCGGCGGTCCCGCAGCTCCTGGAACACCACATACGCGGCCAGCCCCAGGCCCAGCAGCAGGGTGATGTTGTGGTAGTTGGTCTCCGGTCCCACCTCGGGCAGGAAGCCGTTGGCGACCCGCTGCATGCCCTCAGGGAACGGGCCGAGCGTCTGGCCCTTGAGGAAGATCTCCGTCAGCCCCCGGAACAGCAGCATGCCCGCGAGCGTCACGATGAACGACGGGATGCCGACGTACGCGATGAAGAAGCCCTGGAGCGCTCCCGCGACGGCCCCGAGCAGCAGGGTGAGGACTACGGCGACCGGCCAGGCCACATGGTGCTCGACCATGAGCACCGCCCCGACGCCCCCGACCAGCGCCATCAGGGAGCCCACCGACAGGTCGATGTGCCCCGAGATGATGACGATCATCATGCCGATGGCCAGGATCAGGATGTAGCTGTTCTGGAGCACCAGGTTGGAGACGTTGCGCGGCAGCAGCAGGTCGCCCCCCGTCCACACCTGGAACAGCAGCACGATCAGGCCGAGCGCGAAGAGCATGCCGTACTGGCGCATGTTCCGCCGTACGCCGTCCAGGAGCACCCGGACGACCGGGACCCCCGTCGGCGGTGCCCCGCCCTCGCCCGACGGTGGTGTGGCTTTCGTGTGCGTGCTGACGTCGGTGCTCATGACTGCTGTCCTTCGGGTGGTACGGAGGTGGTGTCCTGGGTCATGTGCCGCATCAGCACTTCCTGGGTTGCGTCCGCGCGGGCGACCTCGCCGGTCAGCCGGCCGGCGGCCATGGTGTACACGCGGTCGCACATGCCGAGCAGTTCGGGCAGTTCGGAGGAGATGAAGAGGATCGCCTTGCCCTCGGCGGCGAGCCGGTCGATCACGGTGTAGATCTCGAACTTGGCGCCCACGTCCACACCGCGCGTGGGCTCGTCCAGGACGAGGACGTCCGGACCGGTGAGGATCCACTTGCTGAGGACGACCTTCTGCTGGTTGCCGCCGGAGAGCCGGCCGACCGGTTCGAGGACGTTCGGCGTCTTGATGTTCATGCTCCGCCGGTACCGCTCGGCCACCTTGCGTTCCTCGTGGCCGTCCACCACCCCGCGCCGGGCGAGCGCGCCGAGCGAGGCGAGCGAGATGTTGCGGCCCACCGAGTCCCCGAGATCGAGGCCGTAGTGCTTGCGGTCCTCGGTGACGTACGCGATGCCGTGGGCGACCGCCTCGGGCACCGTACGGGTACGCACCTCGCGGCCGTCCCTGAGGACGGAGCCCCGCTCGTAATGCCCGTACGAGCGCCCGAAGACGCTCATCGCCAGCTCGGTCCGGCCGGCGCCCATCAGCCCGGCGATGCCCACGATCTCGCCGCGCCGGACCTGGAGCGAGACCCCGTCGACCACCTTGCGGGTGCGGTCGAGCGGATGACGCACCGTCCAGTCCCGGATCTCCAGGGCGGGTTGGGCGTCGGTCTCGCCGGTGTACGGGGTGCGGTCGGGGAAGCGGCTGTCGAGGTCCCGGCCCACCATGCCGCGGATGATGCGTTCCTCGGTGGTGGCCGGGTCGTTGACGTCCAGGGTCTCGATGGACCGCCCGTCGCGCAGGATGGTGACGGAGTCCGCGATCCGGGCGATCTCGTTCAGCTTGTGCGAGATGATGATCGAGGTGATGCCCTGGTCCTTCAGCTCCCGCATCAGCCGCAGCAGCTTCGCGCTGTCCTCGTCGTTGAGCGCGGCGGTCGGCTCGTCCAGGATCAGCAGCCGGACGTCCTTCGCCAGCGCCTTCGCGATCTCCACCAACTGCTGCTTGCCGACACCGATGTCGGCGACCCGGGTCTCCGGATGGTCGTCCAGGCCGACCCGCTTGAGTAGCGCGGACGCCCGGCGCAGCGACTCGCGCCAGTCGATGATCCCGCGCCGGGCCGGCTCGTTGCCCAGGAAGACGTTCTCGGCGATCGACAGATGGGGGACGAGCGCGAGTTCCTGGTGGATGATGACGATCCCGCGCTGCTCGCTGGCCCGGATGTCCTTGAAGCGGCACGGTTCGCCGTCGAAGAGGATCTCGCCCTCGTACGAGCCGTGCGGGTGGACGCCGGAGAGCACCTTCATGAGCGTCGACTTGCCGGCGCCGTTCTCCCCGCACAGGGCGTGCACCTCGCCGCGCCGCACGGACAGGGTCACCTCGGAGAGCGCCCTGACGCCGGGGAACGTCTTGACGATGGAGCGCATGTCGAGGACCGGTCCTGGCACGGCGGGGGAGTCGGGCGCGGCGGCCGTCACCCCAGCTCCTTGGCGTCGATGTAGCCGGAGTCGACCAGGATCTTCCGGTAGTTCGACTTGTCGACGCTGACCGGGTCGAGCAGGAAGGCGGGCACGACCTTCTTGCCGTTGTTGTACGTCGATTCGTCGTTGACCTCGGGCTTCTTGCCGTTGAGGACCGCGGTCACCATGTCCGCCGCGACCTGGGCCAGGGCACGGGTGTCCTTGTAGACGGTCTGGGTCTGCTGGCCCGCGATGATCGACTTCACCGAGGCGACCTCCGCGTCCTGACCGGTGACGACCGGGAGCGGCTTCGCCTTGCTGCCGTAGTCGTCGGACTTCAGGGCGGACAGGATGCCGATGGAGATGCCGTCGTACGGGGAGAGCACCGCGTCGACGTGTGCGGTGGAGTACGCGGAGGTCAGCAGGTCGTCCATGCGCTTCTGCGCGGTGCCGCCGTCCCAGCGCAGCGTGGTGACCTGGTTGAGCCGGGTCTGCTTGGAGCGCACGACCAGCTGCTTCTTGTCGAAGTAGGGCTTCAGCACCTTCATGGCGCCGTTGAAGAAGTACTTCGTGTTGTTGTCGTCGTTGGACCCGGCGAACAGCTCGATGTTGAACGGGCCCTTCTTCGCGCCGCTCTTCAGCCCCAGCTTGTCGACGATGTACGTGGCCTGGAGCTCGCCGACCTTCTCGTTGTCGAAGGAGGCGTAGTAGTCGACGTGCGGGGAGCCCAGGATGAGCCGGTCGTACGAGATCACGGGGATGTCGGCGTCCGCGGCCTGCTGGAGGACGTTGGACAGGGCCTCGCCGTTGATGGCGGCCACGACCAGCGCGTCGACGCCCTGCGTGATCATGTTCTCGATCTGGGCGACCTGCTGGTCGGGATCGTCCTCGCCGTACTGGAGTGTGGTGGCGAACCCGGCCTTCTTGAGGCTCGCGGTCATGTTCTTGCCGTCGGCGATCCACCGCTCGGAGGACTTGGTGGGCATGGCTATGCCGATGGTGACGTCCTTCTTGTCCTTCTTCTCCTGGCTCCCTCCTTCGCTGTCCTGTCCGCAGGCGGTGAGGAGCAGGGCGCAGCCGGTGGTCACCGCCACGAGGGCGGACGCGGCTCGGAAGTTCTTCATGGGCATGACCTGACAATCCCGTCGTGGCGGTGGCCTTGGTGGAGCTCGATTGTTAGCGCTCGCATCTAGGCCGTGCAAGGGGCCTTCGCGTCTTTTCTTGCGCCGCCGCGCGGCCGTAACCGGAGGAAAGGGAGGTAATCGTGGCGCATCCCGAAGGTTCAACCGGTCGCCCGCGCTACGCGCGGAGTCGGGTGTCATCGCCGGGCCGGCCCGGCACGGCAAAAGCGCACACACCTCTTGCCCCCAGAGATTGTGAGCGCTAACAATCACCAGGGGCCGTTGTCGCCCCGCTCACCCCTGACGAGAGAGACCGCATCGTGACGCCACACGCCTCCTCCGGCCCCGCCGAACGTCACCATCCCGACGCCTGCACGGTCGGAGTGGACTTCGGGACCCTTTCCGGGCGCGCCGTGGTGGTCAGGGTCCGCGACGGCGCCGAACTCGGCTCGGCGGTCCACGACTACCGCCACGCCGTCATCGAGGACCGCCTCCCGCTCACCGGCGTACCGCTGCCCCCCGACTGGGCGTTGCAACACCCCGAGGACTGGCGCGACGTGCTCCGCACCGCGGTCCCGGCGGCGGTCGAGGCAGCCGGAATCGACCCGGCCCGCGTCATCGGCATCGCCACCGACTTCACCGCCTGCACGGTCCTGCCGGCCACCGCCGAGGGCATCCCGCTCGCCCTGCTCCCCGCATGGTCCGACCGCCCGCACGCCTGGCCGAAGCTGTGGAAGCACCACGCCGCGCAGGAGCAGGCCGACCGCATCAACGCCCTCGCGCACGACCGGGGCGAGAAGTGGATCAGCCGGTACGGGGGCCGGATCTCCTCCGAGTGGCAGTTCGCCAAGGCCCTCCAGGTGCTGGAGGAGGACCCCGCTGTCTACGCCGCCTGCGCGCGCTGGATCGAGGCGGCCGACTGGATCGTCTGGCAGCTCACCGGTGCCGAATCGCGCAACACCTGCACCGCCGGCTACAAGGGCATCCACCAGGACGGCGCCTACCCGTCACCCGACTACCTCGGCCGACTGCACCCCGACTTCGCGGACTTCCCCGCCACCCGCCTCGACCACCCGCTCGCGCCCCTGGGCTCCCGCGTCGGCGGCCTGAGCAGCTGCGCCGCCGCCTGGACCGGTCTGCCCGAGGGCATCGCCGTGGCCGCGGGCAACGTGGACGCGCATGTGGCGGCCCCCGCCGCCAGAGCCGTCGAGAACGGGCGGCTGCTCGCCATCATGGGCACCTCCACCTGCCATGTCCTCAACGGCGCCACCCTCGCCGACGTCCCCGGCATCTGCGGGGTCGTCGAAGGCGGCATCGTGGACGGCGCCTACGGCTACGAGGCCGGGCAGAGCGCGGTCGGCGACATCTTCGCCTGGTGGCTCCGGCAGGGCGTACCGGACGACTACCGCACCGAGGCCAGGGACACCGGCGAGGACCTGCACCAGCTTCTGACCCGCAAGGCCGCCGGACAGCCGGTCGGAGCGCACGGACTGGTCGCCCTCGACTGGATGAACGGCAACCGCTCCACCCTGGTCGACCACCACCTCTCCGGGGTCGTCGCCGGGCTCACCCTCGACACCCGGCCCGAGGACGTCTACCTCGCCCTCCTCGAATCCACCGCGTACGGCACCCGGGTGATCGTGGAGGCGTTCGAGGCCGGCGGAATCCCCGTCGAGGAGTTCATCGTCACCGGCGGGCTGAGGAAGAACGCCCTCCTCATGCAGATCTACGCCGACGTCCTGCGCCGCCCCGTCTCCCTCGGCACCTCCGAGCAGGGGCCCGCCCTCGGCTCCGCCATCCACGCCGCCGTCGCCGCGGGCGCCCACCCGGACGTCCGGACCGCCGCCGCCGCGATGGGCAGCGTCCAGCGGCACGCGTACACCCCGGACCCCGGCCGGGCGGACGCCTACGACGCGCTGTTCCGCGAATACCGCGCCCTGCACGACCACTTCGGCACCGGCGCCGACCTCCTCCTGCACCGCCTGCGCCGCATCCGCAACACCGCGCGCACCGCCACCGCCGGCTGACCGGCAAGACCTTCCTTTCCCGTACCACGAGGAGCACACCCGACATGACGCTCGCCCAGCCCGACCGTGAGATCTGGTTCCTCACCGGGAGCCAGTCCCTCTACGGCGACGAGACCCTGGCCCAGGTCGCCGACCAGTCACGGGTCATCCGCGACACCCTCGCGGACCAGCCGCAGCTGACGGTGCGCGTGGTCTGGAAGCCCGTCCTCACCGACGCGGCCGCCATCCGCAGGGTCTGTCTCGACGCGAACGCCGACGACCGGTGCATCGGCCTCATCGCCTGGATGCACACCTTCTCCCCGGCCAAGATGTGGATCGCCGGCCTCGACGCGCTCAGCAAACCACTGCTCCACCTGCACACCCAGGCCAACCGCCGACTGCCCTGGTCCACCATCGACATGGACTTCATGAACCTGAACCAGGCCGCCCACGGCGACCGCGAGTTCGGCTTCGTGCAGACCCGCCTCGGCGTCCCCCGCAAGACCGTCGCCGGCCATGTCACCACCCCCGAGGTGGTCGACCGCATCGCCGGCTGGGCGCGCGCCGCCGCGGGCCGCGCCGAACTGTCCGGCCTCAGGCTCGCCCGGTTCGGCGACAACATGCGCGACGTCGCCGTCACCGAGGGCGACAAGGTCGAGGCCCAGCTGCGGTTCGGCGTCTCGGTCAACACCTACGGCGTCAACGACCTGGTCACCGCCGTCGACGCCGCCGACGAGGACACCGTCACCGCGCTCGTCAAGGAGTACCAGGACCTCTACGCCCTCGCCCCCGAGCTGCGGCCGGGCGGCGAGCGCCACGACTCCCTGCGCTATGCCGCCCGCATCGAGGCCGGACTGCGCGCGTTCCTCACCGAGGGCGGCTTCCGCGCCTTCACCACGAACTTCGAGGACCTCGGCGGTCTGCGCCAGCTCCCCGGGCTCGCCGTCCAGCGCCTGATGGCCGACGGCTACGGCTTCGGCGGGGAGGGCGACTGGAAGACCTCCGTCCTGCTGCGCACCCTCAAGGCCATGGCGCACGGGCTGCCCGGCGGCACGTCGTTCATGGAGGACTACACCTACGACCTGACGCCCGGCCAGGAACTGATCCTCGGCGCCCACATGCTGGAGGTGTGCCCCTCGCTGACCACGGCGACCCCCAGCTGCGAGATCCACCCGCTGTCCATCGGCGGCCGGGAGGACCCGGTCCGGCTCGTCTTCGACGCGGCCCCCGGCCCCGCCGTGGTCGTCGGGCTCGCGGACATGGGCGACCGCTTCCGGCTCGTCGCCAACCACATCGACGTCGTCACCCCGCCGGAGCCGCTGCCGAAACTGCCGGTGGCCCGCGCCGTGTGGCGGCCCAGCCCCGATCTGCGCACCTCCACCGAGGCCTGGCTGACGGCCGGGGCACCGCACCACACCGTCCTCACCACCGCGCTCGGCGGCGAGGAGCTGGAAGACCTCGCCGAGATGCTGCGCACCGAACTCGCCGTCATCGACCGGGACACCACCGTCCGGCGCTTCACCCGCGAACTGCGCTGGAACCAGGCGTACCACCGGCTGGCCCAGAGCCTGTGACCGCCGCCGACACCTCCACCAGGACGGAGCCCTCCGTGGCCGGGACCGTATCGAACGAGCTGCGCCGAGACGTGCTCGAAGCCAACCTCCGCATCCCCCGGGCCGGGCTCGCCACCCTGACCTGGGGCAATGTGAGCGGCGTCGACCGGGAGGCCGGCGTCTTCGTCATCAAGCCGTCCGGGGTCTCCTACGACGCGCTGGGCGCCGACGACCTCGTCGTCGTCTCGCTGGCCGACGGGAGCGTCGTGGAGGGCCGGCTGCGCCCGTCCACCGACACCGAGACGCACCGCAGCCTCTACCTGGCGTTCCCCTCGATCGGCGGGGTGACCCACACCCACTCCACCCACGCCGTCGCCTTCGCCCAGGCCAGGCGCCCGATCCCGGTGCTCGGCACCACCCACGCCGACACCTTCAACGGGCCCGTCCCGGTCACCGCCGCGCTGACGCCCGAGCAGTGCGCCAAGCACTACGAGTACAACACCGGGCAGGTCATCGTGGACCTCCTGGAGGGCGACGACACCCGGGCCGGTGAGGTGCCCGGCGCCCTGGTCGCGCACCACGGTCCGTTCACCTGGGGAACCGACGCCACCAAGTCCCTGGAGCACGCCATCATCTGCGAGGCGGTCGCGGAGATGGCCCTGCACACCATCGCCCTGGGCGCGGTGGAACCCCCGCAGCACCTGCTGGACCGCCACTTCACCCGCAAACACGGCCCGGACGCCTACTACGGGAACCCCGGAGCCGCGTGAGCCTTCAGGGGCCGGCGGGCGCCCGTACGCTCTCCCGCCGGACCAGCTCCGGGCTGATGACGGGCTGCGCGCCCTTCGGCTCGGCACCGCTGATCAGCCCGAGCAGCAGGTCGAGCGTCGTGGTGGCGACCGCGCCGAAGTCCTGGCGCACGGTGGTCAGCGGCGGCGAGTAGTACGCCGACTCGGGCACGTCGTCGAACCCGACGATGCTCACCTGGTCCGGGACCGAACGCCCCCGCTCGGTCATGGCGCGCAGGGCGCCGAGCGCCTGGTGGTCGTTGGCCGCGAAGACCGCGGTGACCTCGGGCATCCGGGCCAGCATCTGCCCCGCCCGGTATCCGGAGGCGGCGGACCAGTCGCCCGTGCTGACCGGCGGCACCTCCGCCCCGGCCTCCTGGAGCGCCCGGCGCCAGCCGCGGATGCGGCCCGCCGCGTCGAACCAGTCCGGCGGGCCCGAGATGTGCCACACCGTCTCGTGGCCCGCCTCCAGCAGGTGCTTCGTGGCCTCGTACGCGCCCTGCTCCTGGTCGACGGCCACCACCGGCGCGCCGCGCTCGGGGTCGCCGTCGATGGTGACCAGGGGGACCTCGGCGGGCACCCCGGCCAGCGCGGCGTCGGCCGAGGCGGTGGGCGCGATGACCACGATCCCGGCCACCCGCTCGTCGCGGTGGCGCTCGACGGCGGCGGTGATCGAGGACTGCCCCAGCTCGGGCACCCGGTGCACGCTCACCGCGAAGCCCTGGCGGGCGGCGGCGATCTCGAAGGCGGCCAGGAGCGAGGAGGGTCCGTACAGCGTGGAGTTCTGCGCGATCACGCCGATCAGCTGCGAGCGCCCCGTCACCAGGGCGCGCGCCGCGCGGTTGGGCCGGTAGCCCAGCTCCTTCACCGCCGCGAGCACCCGCAGCCGGGTCTGCTCGCGCACATTCGGGTGGCTGTTGAGGACCCGGGACACCGTCTGATGGGACACGCCCGCGAGCCGTGCGACATCGGTCATCGCCGGTTCCCGCACCACTGGACCGGTCGCCGTGGCGTCCTCCACACCCATCTCCTCCTGCCGGTGACCGCCCCGACCCGGCTGTCCGCCGGCGGCCGCGGGTGATCCGCATTGAACGCTCAATCTACGCCCGGCCGAGCTACGGCCCTCGCGGAGAGCGGCCTCGTCCTCGTCCGCCGCGGGGCGGCCTGCGCCCCTCAGTGGCTCGTCGTCGCCCCGAGCACGGGGGAGGCCGTGAACAGGGCCCGGACGGCGGCGGTGACCTGCGCGGCGACCACTTCGGGGGTGGACGCGTCCAGCTTGCCGTCCAGGTGCAGGAACGCCAGCCCGTGGACCAGGGCCCACACCGCGGTCGACAGGGCGTCCGGGTCCACGCCGGGGAAGGCGGCGCGCACGATGTCGCGCACGTACGCGGAGATGGCGGCCGTCGCGGCGACACGCTCCTCGCTCGCCGGGTCGCAGGGCTCGGCGAACATCGCCCGGAAGAGGGCCGGGTGCTCCAGGGCGAACCGCACATAGGCGACGGCGACGGCCGCCATGCCGTCCGGGGTCGAGGGCGCGGGGTCGGCGGCCGTCAGGGCGACGGCGAGTTCGCGGTACCCCTCCGCGGCGACCGCCGAGACAAGCGCCTCGCGGTCCGCGTAATGGCGGTAGGGGCCGTGGGCGAGACGCCGGCCCGGCGGGCGACCGCGCGCATGGACAGGGCCGCGCTGCCGTCCTCCTCCAGCAGTTCGCGGGCCGCCCGCAGGCAGGCGGCGCGCAGATCGCCGTGATGATACGTGCCGTTCCGGGCCATGGGTCCTACCTGCTCTTCCGGTGCCGCGCAATCGATGTAAATGGTGCATACATCCTAGGTGACCGGTGTGGGTGAGGAGGTACCGAAGGGGCCGGCCGCTCCATTGTTGACGGTGCTTACATTGGGTCGTACAGTCATGTGTACACCGCTTACATGAGAGTGAGGCGCACCGTCATGTCTCCGTCAGCCCCGCAGCAGAACACCGTCGCGGTCGACCTGGGAGGCCGCGAGGTCCGTGTTCCCCAGGACGGCCTGTACGACAGGTACCGGATGAATCCCGACCTGGACGTGATCGCCCGGGACCCCCGCGTCAGCGGCGTCGACTTCTTCCGGAAGCTCCCCAAGGTCCGGGTCGACTCACCGGTCGGGCCCACGCTCACCCCGAACTTCTACTACGCGCTCTCGACCGCCCGGCTCACCATGGCGGCGCCCTCCCGCGCGATCCGCGCCCGGCTGCCCGAGGAGCTGGCGCCGCTGGAGATCGTGCCCGGCCTCGGCCTGGTCTCGGTGATGTTCTTCCGGTACGACGTGTGCGACATCGACTTCTACACCGAGGCCGCCGTCGGGATCGCCGTGAAGCCCGCGCGCCACGGCGGGCTCGGGCTCTTCGACCTCGTCTCCGGCCTGAAGAACGAGAGCCTGGACTCCTACGTCCTGTCCCTGCCGGTGAGTTCGGACATCGCCCAGGTCCGCGGCCACGACGGCTACGGCTTCCCCAAGTGGGTGACCGGCCTCGATGTCGCCATCGACCGCACCCGGACGACCGCGCGCGTGGCCAACGCGTCCGGCGGGACGGACCTGTCCCTCCTCGCGGACACCCCGGCCCAGCAGGCGTACCCGAGCGGGGAGCGCGTCGGCTCGCTGACCTCGTACACGACGATCGGCGGCGCCTGGCACTCCACCCTCAACCAGACCAACGTGCTGAGCGCCGGCACGACGCGCCGCACCCGTGGCATCGGCCTCCGGCTCGGCGAGGGCCGGATGTCCGACGACCTGCGGTCGCTGAGGCCCAAGCGGATCATCCAGTTCGACGTGATGACCGAGGGCCAGGCCGCCCTGCACATGCCGGTGCCCACCTCGGTCCGCGGCCGGACCGCGTAGCCGGACCCCGCGACAAAGGAGCCCCCGCCATGGCCACCGCACCAGCCCGCCCCACGACCGCCCGCGGCCCCCGCCTCCCCGCGTCCCTCACCCCGGCCGTGCTCCGGCGCCTCGCCGGCCGCGTCTCGGCGTCGCCGGACGCCACGCGGGTCACGACCAGCGCCCCCTACACCGGCGTCCCCCTCGCCGACCTGCCCGTCTCCACCCCCGCGGACGTCGAGGACGCGTTCGCCCGCGCCCGGATCGCGCAGCGGACCTGGGCCGCGACCCCGCTCGCCGAGCGCAGGAAGATCCTGCTGCGCTACCACGACCTGGTCCTGGCCCGCCAGGACGAGGCCCTGGACCTGATGCAGGCCGAGAACGGCAAGACCCGCCGCGACGCCTTCCTGGAAGTCGTGGACATCGCCATCGTCTCCCGCTACTACGCCCGGAACGCGGCCAGGTACCTCGCCCCCAAGCGCCGTCGCGGCGCGATCCCGCTGCTCACCCACACCACCGAGATCCGCCACCCCAAAGGCGTCGTCGCGGTGGTCTCGCCCTGGAACTATCCGCTGAGCATGGCCGCGAGCGACACCCTCGCCGCCCTGGCGGCCGGGAACGCGGTCGTCCAGAAGCCCGACCCCCAGACCGCGCTCACCGCCCTGTGGTCGATGGAGCTGATGTACGAGGCCGGGCTGCCCGAGGGCGTCTGGCAGATGGTGATCGGCAGGGGCAGCTCCATCGGCGGCGCGCTGATGGACAACGCCGACTACATGATGTTCACCGGCTCCACCGCCACCGGGCGCGCGATCGCGAGCGACGCCGGAAAGCGCCTGATCGGCGCCTCCCTGGAGCTGGGCGGCAAGAACCCGATGATCGTCCTGGACGACGCCGACATCGAGAAGGCGGCGGAGGGGGCCGTCGCGGCCTGCTTCCCCTCGGCCGGACAGCTGTGCGTCTCCGTCGAGCGCCTGTACGTGGCCGAGTCGGTCCGGGACGCGTTCCTCGCCGCGTTCACCGCCCGTACCAAGCGGCTCCGTATCGGCGCGGCGTACGACTACGGCGCCGACGTCGGCAGTCTCACCACCCCCGCCCAGCTGAAGACCGTCACCGAGCACGTCGCCGACGCCGTGGCCAAGGGCGCCACCGTCCTGCCCGGTGGCAGGGCGCGCCCGGATCTCGGCCCGCTCTTCCACGAGCCGACGATCCTCACGGACGTCACCCCCGACATGACCCTGCACTCCCAGGAGACCTTCGGGCCGGTCGTCTCCGTCTACTCCTTCCGCGACGTGGACGACGCCGTGGAACAGGCGAACGCCACCGCGTACGGCCTCAACGCGAGTGTCTGGTCGCGCGACGGCAGGCGCGGCCGGGCCGTCGCCGCCCGCGTCCACGCCGGGACCGTCAACGTCAACGAGGCGTTCGCGGCCGCCTGGGGCAGCGTCGACGCCCCCATGGGCGGCATGGGCGACTCCGGACTCGGCCGCCGCCACGGAGCCGAGGGCATCCTCAAGTACACCGAACCCCAGACCATCGCCCACCAGCGCCTCCAGGGCTTCAGCCCGCCCAGCCGCATCGCCCCCCGGACCTGGGCCGCCCTCCTCACCGGAGGACTCAGGGCCCTCAAGGCGCTCGGTGTCCGCTAGGACCCCGCACCGGCCGTGCCCCATGGCGCCTCCCCGGCCCGGGGCAGATCATGGTTTCGTACCGATTCCATCGGATATCCGGGGATATTCCGAGGCAGAAGGAGGCCCGTCGTGACCAGGGTGTTGTTCGTCGTGTCCGCGGCAGACCGGTGGACCCTGCGGGACGGGGAGGTGCACCCGTCGGGCTTCTGGGGCGAGGAACTCGCGATGCCGCACAAGATCTTCTCCCGGGCCGGGTGGGAGATCACCCTCGCGACCCCGGGCGGGAAGGTCCCGACCCTGGACCGGCTGAGCATGTCCCGGACGGCCGGGCGCCCGTCGAAGCTCCGCGAGGTCGCCGCCTATCTGGAATTCATCCGGGGCGATCTGCACAACCCCCGGAACCTCGGCGACATCGATCCGGACGACTTCGACGTCGTGTTCTACCCCGGTGGGCACGGGCCCATGGAGGACCTGTCCGTCGACCCCGTCTCCGGTGCGCTGCTGACCCGGGTGCTCGCCTCCGGCAAGCCGCTGGCGCTGCTCTGCCACGCACCGGCGGCGGCGTTCGCGGCGCGCGGCGAAGACGGATCCTGGCCGTTCGCCGGCTACCGGATGACGGGCCTGTCCAACCTGGAGGAGAAGTTCAACAGCTTCGGCCGCAAGGCCGTCTGGCTGCTGGAGGACCGGCTGCGGGAGAGCGGCGCGGCGTACTCCAAGGCCCTTCTGCCGCTGCGCCCGTACGTGGTCGTCGACCGCAATCTGTACACGGGGCAGAACCCCTCCTCCTCCGAACGCCTCGCGGAACGCCTCGTCGCCGACGTCGGAGCGGCGCGGCGGACCGGTTAGCCGCGGGCCCCGTAAACGAACACCGGACGGCCCGGACGGGCCCCGGACGTCAAGAGACAAGAAAGAGCGACACTTCCCATGCACACAGTCCTGGGCGCCAACGGACCGATCGGCGAGGAGCTCACCCGCGAGCTGCACCGCACCTTCACACAGGACATCCGGCTGGTCAGCCGGAAACCCGCGAAGATCCACGACACCGACCGGCTCGTCGCGGCCGACCTGACCGACCCCGAGGCCACCGACCGCGCCGTCGAGGGCAGCGAGGTCGCCTACCTCACCGTGGGCCTGCCGATGGACTCCGCGCTGTGGGAGCGTCAGTTCCCCGCGATGATGCGCAACGTCATCGACTCCTGCGCCAAGTACGGCACGAAGCTCGTGTTCTTCGACAACACCTACATGTATCCGGGGACGACCACCCCGCAGACCGAGACGACCGGCTTCGAGCCCAACGGCCGCAAGGGCCGGGTACGCGCGCGGATCGCCACGACGCTGCTCGACGCGATGGCCGACAAGTCCGTCGAGGCCGTCATCTGCCGCGCTCCGGAGTTCTACGGGCCGGGCAAAACCAAGAGCCTCACCAACTCGCTCGTCTTCGACCGGATCAAGGCGGGGAAACGGCCGCTCGTCCCCGTCAGCGCGCACACGGCCCGCTCCCTCATCTGGACGCCGGACGCCAGTCGCGCCATGGCCCTGATCGGCAACACCCCGGACGCCTACGGCCAGACCTGGCACCTGCCCGTCGACCCGGACCGCCTCACCTACGCCGAGCTGGTCGAGGCGGCCGGGGAGATCACCGGCCGCCGGATCCGGTACACGGTGCTGCCCGAGGCCGTCTTCCGGATCGGCGGCCGGTTCATCGGCCAACTGGGAGAGACACGGGAGCTGTTGCCGCGCTACCGGGGCGACAACATCTTCGACACCACGAAGTTCGCGACCCGCTTCCCCGATTTCCCGGTCACCTCCTACCGCGAGGGAATCGCCGGGATCCTGGTGTCGTGACACCGACTCGGGACCGGACCCGTTGTCACTTCGCGACAACGCGTCGCGGGTCCCTACCTCCGCGGTGGGCAACTCCCGCCGTTCAGCTGCCGGTTGCCGTCTTCCAGGCGTCCACGTAGGAGTCGAGTCCGGTGCCGATCTCCGACCAGTCCGGCTCGAAGACGTCGACGCCCTTCATCAGTTGTGCCAGCGCCTCGGCGTTGGCGTCGGTGGCCTCGACATCCGTGCGGGGCGAGAATCCGCCGCCGATGGCGCTGACGTTCTTCTGCGCCTCCTCGGAGAGCATGAAGTCGAGCAGCTTCTTTCCGTTCTCCGGGTGCGGCGCCTTGGCGACGAGACCGGCGGCGTACGGGAGGGCGAAGGTGGTCGGCCGGCCGTCGCCCTTCGCCGGGAACCAGATGCCGAGGTTCGGCATGTCCTTGGACTGGGCGTAGTTCATCTGTACGTCGCCGTTGGCGGCGAGCAGTTCGCCCTTGTCCACCTTGGGGGCGAGCTTGCCGGTGGAGGCCGAGGGGCCGACGTTGTTGGCCTGGAGCTTCTTCAGGTACGCCATCGCCGGCTCCTCGCCGCCGAAGTCGTGCATCGCCTTGATGAGCACGGCGGTGCCGTCACCGGCCACGCCCGGGGTGGAGTACTGCACCTTCTCCTTGTACGAGGAGTCCAGCAGGTCCTCCCAGGACTTCGGCGCGGTCTTCAGCTCCTTCTTGTTGTAGATGAAGCCGAAGTAGTTGTTGACGACCGAGGTCCAGGTGGAGTCCCGCGCCTTGTCCGCGCCGTCGACCCGGTCGGAGCCGGCGGGTGCGTACGTCGCCAGCAGCCCTTTGCTGTCGGCCTGCTGGATGAAGGGCGGCAGTGTGACGAGGACGTCGGCCTGGGTGTTGGTCCGCTCGCGCTGGGCGCGCTGGACCATCTCGCCCGAGCCGCCCTCGACGTACTTGACCTTGATGCCGGTCTTCTTCTCGAAGTCGGCGAAGACCTTGTCGTACCAGCCGTCGTTGTTCTCGCCCTTGAGGCCGTCCGCGCTGTAGACGGTCACGGTCTTCCGGTCCGAAGCGGAGGAGGAACCGCAGCCGGAGAGCGAGGCGGCGAGGGCCAGACAGCCGGTGACGGCGGCGAGGGACCTGAGGTGGTTGCGCATGGGTGGGTGACTCCTGGTGGGTGGGAACGAGGGTGGGTGCCACGGGGGTTCACCGGCGGGCCGGCTACGCGGATCAGCGGTAGGAGGCCCTGGTCCGGATACGGGAGACGCCGAGCAGCACGAGCAGCGTCGAGGCCATGAGGACGGTGGCGACGGCCGCGCCGGTGAAGAGCGAGCCGCGGTCGGTCGCGGCGAAGACCTCGACCGGCAGCGGTGTCCAGTCCGGCGGGTAGAGCATCATCGTGGCGCTCAGCTCCCCCATGGAGAGGGCGAAGCAGAGCCCCGCGGCGGCCGTGAGCGACGGCAGCAGGAGCGGCAGCCTGATCCGCCACAGTGTGTACGCGGGTCCGGCGCCGAGACTCGCCGCCGCTTGCGCGTACCCGGGGTCTAGCCGCACGAGGGCCGCCGAGACCGACTGGTGGGCGAAGGCCGTGACGAGCACGGTGTGCGCCAGGATGACGATCCACGGCGTCCCGTTCAGGAGCAGCGGCGGCCGGCTGAAGGCGACGAGGACCGACAGGCCCACGACCACGGACGGCACGGCGACCGGCAGGACGAACAGGGCGTCCATGAACCGCTTGCCCCGTCCGCCGAGTGAGGCGCCGGCGATCGCCGCCCAGGCGCCGACGAGCAGGGCGAGCAGACCGGCGGTGACGGCGGTGACCAGGCTGGTGGTCAGCGCCCGCAGCGCATCCCCGCCGGTGGCGGCGGCGTAGTGCGCGACCGTGGGACCGGAGGGAAAGGCGCCGGACCAGTGGGTGGCGAACGACGCGGCCAGGATCACCAGCAGCGGCACCGCGAAGAGCGGCAGGAAGAGCAGGAAGAAGACGAGGCGGATCGCCCACCGGGCGGCCCTGCTATGCACCAGCACGTCGGCTCACCACCCGGTACAGGCCGTACAGGCCCACGGAGATCGCGATGTTGACGACGGCGACGACGCAGGCGGCCGGGTAGTCGGACTCCAGGATCGCCTCGCTGTACTCGAGCATCGGCAGGGTGGTGACGCCCTTCGCCCCGGTGAAGAGCACGATGCCGAACTCGTTGAGGCACATCACCAGGACGAGGCTGCCGCCCGCCGCGAGCGCGGGCAGCGCCTCGGGGAGGATCACCCGGCGCACGATGCGCAGCGGCCCGGCACCGAGCGAGGAGGCGACCTCGATCTGCGCGGTGTCCAGCTGCGAGAACGCGGCGAGCAGCGGGCGCATCACGAACGGGGTGAAGTAGGTGATCTCGGCGAGCAGCACTCCCCAGGGCGTGCCCAGGAAGTGGAAGGGCCCTTCGGCCGCCCCCGAGAGGTCGGTCCAGACACCGTTCGCCATCCCGGCGTTCCCGTAGACGAAGAGCAGCGCCAGGGTGATGAGGAAGGACGGGAACGAGAGGAAGACGTCGATGAACCTGGCGACGAGACCCCCGCCGGGGAACGGGACGAAGGCGATCACCAGGGCCAGGACGAAGCCGAGGACGAGACAGCCGGCCGCGGAGCCCGCCGAGAGCCAGACCGTGGTGACGAGCGCCGAGCGGAAGGACGCGGAGCCGAAGACCTCGGCGTACGGCGCGAACGAGAGGCCGCCCCCGTCCGGGCTGACGGACTGCCGGACGACGAGGAAGAGCGGATAGAGGAAGACCAGCGCCAGCGCGACGACCGGGGGCAGCGCCCAGAGGAACGCCGGCGCGCGCCGCGGCTGACGCGGCCCGGGCCCGGTGGCGGGCGGCGAGGGCCGGGGGCCGGCCGGCACCGCGGCGGACTCCCGTACGCGGATGGGCGAGGCGCTAGACATCGGACCCTCCGGACGGCCCGGCAGCCGGGAGCAGCACGGCGTCCTCGGCGGCGAAGTGGAGGGTGAGCCGGTCGCCGAGCGCCGGGGTCTCGCGCAGTTCGCGCACATCGGCGGTGAGGCGGTGCCCCGACACGTCGACGCCGAGACGGTGGGTGTCCCCGCGCCACTGGACCTCGGCGACGGTACCGGTCAGGGCGTTGGGGCCGGCCCCGATCCCGACCCGGTGCGGGCGTACGCAGAGCGTGGCGTCCTCCCCGGGGCGGGCGCCGCCGGTGGTGGTGGCGAGCGGCTGCCCGGCGAAGTCGACCGTGTCCGCTCCCGGGCCGACGCGCACCGGCAGCAGGTTGGCGCTGCCGACGAAGGACGCGGTGAACTCGGTGCGCGGGCGCCGGTACAGCTCCTGGGGGGTGCCGCAGTCCTGGAGCCTCGCCCGGTCCATGACCGCGATCCGGTCCGCCAGGGTCAGCGCCTCGATCTGGTCGTGGGTGACGTAGAGGATCGACACCTCGGGAAGTTCCCTGTGCAGCCTGGCGAGTTCGGCCAGCATGCCCGAGCGCAGCTGCGCGTCCAGGGCGGACAGCGGTTCGTCCAGGAGCAGTACCGAGGGCCGGATCGCGAGGGCGCGGGCGATGGCGACCCGCTGCTGCTGGCCGCCCGAGAGCTCCCGTGGGTAGCGCTTCGCGTAGGCGCTCATGCCGGTCATCTCCAGCGCCTCGCCGACCCGCACCGGTATGTCGGCCCTGGCTGTCCTGCGCGTCCTGAGGCCGAAGGCGACGTTCTCCTCGACCCGCATGTGCGGGAAGAGCGCGTACTGCTGGACGACCATGCCGATGCCCCGCTTGTGCGGGGGCAGGTCGGTGACGTCCCGGTCGCCGAGGTGGACCCGCCCGGAGACGGGGCGCACGAATCCGGCGACGGCGCGCAGCGCGGTGGTCTTGCCCGACCCGGACGGGCCGAGCAGGGCCATGACCTCGCCGGGCCCGACGGTGAGGTCCAGCCGGTCGAGGACCACGTTGCCGTCGTACGCGACGGTGACCTGGTCGAACCGGATCCCCGGCCCGACCGCCCCGGCCGTCATGCCTCGGCCCCCGC
This sequence comes from Streptomyces drozdowiczii, assembly GCF_026167665.1. NCBI lineage: Bacteria > Bacillati > Actinomycetota > Actinomycetes > Kitasatosporales > Streptomycetaceae > Streptomyces > Streptomyces drozdowiczii. The sequence continues at coordinate 6,023,104 of NZ_CP098740.1, forward strand.
GATCACTCCGGGTAGCTCGGCGACGGACCCGAGGACATGCGTGGCCCCGTGCCGGAGCAGCTGGTCCCGGTCGTGGGCGCCGGTGAGGACGCCCGCGACGATGCCCGCCCCGGCGCGCACCCCGCTGAGCATGTCGTACGAGGTGTCCCCGGCGACCGCGATCCGCCGCACGTCGTCCACGGCGCCGGTGCGCAGCAGCGCGGCGAGCACCATGTCCGGGTAGGGCCGGCCCCGGCCGCCCGCGTCCGCCGGGCAGAGCGTCAGCGCGGCCAGGTCCTGCCAGCCGAGGGCGGCGAGGATGGCGTCCTGGGTGACGCGGGCGAAGCCGGTGGACAGGACGACGGTGCGGCCGGCGGCGCGCAGCTCCTCGACGGCCTCGCGGGCGCCGGGGACCGGCGCGATCGCGCCGCCGTCGACGAGTTCGCCGTACGCCTCCTCGAAGGCGGCGTTGGCGCGCTGCGCCGTGGCCTCGTCCCCGAAGAGGTGCCGGAAGACGGAGATCTTGGACTCGCCCATGGTGGCGCGGACGTAGTCGAGCTTCTCGGCGTGGTCGGGGGAGCCGGCCTCGACACCGAGGCGTCCGGCGGCGGCGGAGAACGCCCGCTCGACCAGGCCGCCGTCGGCGACCGTGGTGCCCGCCATGTCCAGGACGACGAGTCGGTAGGAGTGGTCCTGCGTGGTCATCTTCACCAGCCCAGTTCGTCGGCGGTCTGTTCGGCGATGGCGGGGGAGCAGGTCATGCCCCGCCCCCCGGGCCCGGTGACGAGCCAGACCCCGTCGGCCACCTGCCGGCGGTGGACGACGCGGCCGGGGTCGGTGCACTGGGCGTACACCCCGGCCCAGCGGTGCCGGATGCGCGGCAGCGGGCGGCCGAGGAAGGACTCGACGACGCCGGTGAGGTGCTCGTACGGCTCCTCGACGGTGTCGAACGGGAAGGGGTGCTCGTACTCGTGGGTGTCCCCGATGGTCAGCCCGCCGTCCAGGCGCTGCACCATCAGCAGCTGCATCCGGTGCGCGGACGCGGTCGGGGCCTGCGGCTGCCCGTCGTTGAGGGCGTCGAGCGCCGGGCCGCCGTACGCGGGGTAGTAGCGGAAGCTGTCGGCGTCCGCGACCGAGGTGGTGAGCCTCTCGCCGAGCGGGTCGGTCTGCATCATCTGGAGACGGACCCGCCGCACCGGCAGACCGGGTCCCGCCAGCTCACGGACGAGGCCGCCGAGCCAGGCGCCGGTCGCCAGGATCACGGCGTCACCGGTGTGGACGTCGCCGTGGTCGTCACGCACCGATGCGGCACCGACCACCTCGCGGACCTCCCGGCCGCCGAGGTAGGCGTACCGGCCGGACGCCAGCAGCGCCTGCTTAAGGGCGAGTTGTGCGGTGCGGGGCTCCACGGCCGCGTCCCGTTCGCACCACAGGGCGGAGCCGAACGTGCCGCGCAGGGCGGGGTTGAGCGCGCGGGCCTCGTCGGCGGTGACCAGCTTGTAGCCGCGGGCGGCGGCGTCGTCCCGGGCGACGGCCGCCTCGGCGACGGCGACCTCGAGGCCGGTGCGCAGCGGGGTGAGCGAACCGCAGGGGCGGAAACCCAGACCGGGCACCTCGGCGCCGATGCCCTCCCACAGCTCACGCGCCCGCAGCGCCGTATCCAGCTCCTCGCCACCGGCCCGGCCGCTGACCCAAATCTGTCCGAAATTGCGGAGCGATGCCCCGCGCGCCTCACTCTCGCGCTCGATCTGTACGACCTCGTGGCCGCGGTTCACTGCGTGCCAGGCGTGCATGGTTCCCACCACGCCGGCTCCTACGACGATGACCTTCACGGCGGCAACACTCCTCGGGTCCGGTGACTCTCTTCGGTCTGCGGGGCGACGAGACGGTAAACGGACCCGCAAGCTTGGACTAGACCCGTTATGTTTCCGTGACCAAAAAGTCGGGAGGAACGGCACATCTCATGCCATCCGGCCGGTCAGTGCGGTCGCGCGTGACCCAAGTGCGTACGGAAGGAGAACCGGTCGCCCCGGAAGAGGGTGCGGACCCGCTCCAGCGGACGGCCTTCGGCATCCCGCGACAGGCGGTGCAGCAGCAGCATCGGCAGAGCGGGCGGGGTGCCGATGAGCAGCGCCTCGCGGGGCGTCGCGAGGACGGTCTCGATCCGCTCGTCCGCGTCCCCGAAGGAGAGCGAGAGCTTCTCGGTCAGGTACGCGTAGAAGGAGGAGTCCGGATCGAACCCGGTGTCCAGGGCGGGCACCCGGGCGACCGTGACATAGGTGCTCTCCAGCCCCACCCGCTCGTCGTCGGCGAGCAGCACCCGCTCCATGTGCCAGACCGGTTCGCCGGCCTCCACCTCGATCTCGGCGGCCAGCGCCGCCGGGCAGGGGAAGCGTTCGAGACCGATGAGATTCCGCCCCGGCCGCCGGCCCTGCCGGCGTACGCCCTCGGTGTAACTGGCCAGTGAGAGCGGCTGTTCCAGCTTGGGCCCCGCCACCACGGTCCCGCGCCCCTGCCGGCGCAGCCGCCCCTCCAGCAGGAGTTCACGCAGCGCCTGCCGGACCGTCTCCCGCGACACCTCGTGGCGCAGCGCCAGGTCGCGCTCGGTGGGAAGCGTGTCTCCCTCCTCCAAGCCGTCGATGAGGGAGAGGAGTCGCGCCTTGACCGCGTAGTACTTCGGAATGCGGCCGTGCTCCGGGATGCCGGAGCGCACGGGGGCGCCGGGTGCCTGATCGTTCGGGTAGTCCACCCGCCGATGGTGGCACGGGAGCGGGCCGGAGCTCCGGTCGAGCAGTGGGTAGCCTGGCGAAATGCTGACAGAGGTAACAGCGACCCGCTATGTCACGCCCTTGCGTGAAGGCGGCTCGCTCCCCGGGATCGTCGAGGCCGACGATCTCGGCACGTACGTCATGAAGTTCACCGGAGCCGGGCAGGGGCGCAAGACCCTCGTCGCGGAGGTGATCTGCGGGCAGCTCGGGCGGCGGCTCGGGCTGCGGGTGCCCGAGCTCGTGCAGATCCAGCTCGACCCGGTCATCGGACTCGCCGAGCCCGACCAGGAGGTGCAGGAGCTGCTGAAGGCCAGCGGCGGCCTGAACCTCGGGATGGACTTCCTGCCCGGCTCCCTCGGCTTCGACGCGCTCGCCTACGAGGTCGACCCGCGCGAGGCCGGGCGGATCGTCTGGTTCGACGCGCTGATCAACAACGTCGACCGGTCCTGGCGCAACCCGAACATGCTCGTCTGGCACGGCGACCTCTGGCTCATCGACCACGGCGCCACCATGATCTGGCACCACAACTGGCCCGGCGCCCAGGCGTCCGCCGCCAAGCCGTACAACGCCTCCGACCACGCCCTCGCCCCCTTCCGGCCCGACATCGCATCGGCCGCCGCCGAACTCGCCCCGCTGGTGACGCCCGAGCTGCTCGCGGAGGCCGCCGCCGACGTCCCCGACGAGTGGCTGGTGGACGAACCGGGCTTCGGCTCGACGGACGAGCTGCGGCAGGCGTACGTGGACGCGCTGGCTGCCCGCGCGGCCACCATCCACGAGCGGATCGTCATGGACGCGCCCACCCCCGACAAGCCGTCCCAGGCCCCGGGCTGGATCACCGAACGCCTCGCACCGCGCGGCCACGCCGAGGCCGGCGAGAAGGGCGGCCGGGCATGAGCGGGCGCGATGTCTTCGAGTACGCGCTGCTGCGCGTCGTCCCCCGCGTCCAGCGCGGGGAGTGCTTCAACGCCGGTGTGGTCGTCTACTGCCGCGCCAAGGGCTTCGTGGCCGCCCGCACCGAGCTGGACGAGGCCAAGCTGAAGGCCCTCGACCCCGGCGCCGACGTGACCGGGGTCCGGGCCGCGCTGCACGCCGTCGAGGGCATCTGCCGCGGCGGTACGGACGCGGGCCAGGCCGCGGGCGACGACGCGGGCAGGCGCTTCCGCTGGCTGATCGCGCCGCGCTCCACCGTCGTACAGCCCGGGCCCGTGCACAGCGGCCTCACCGCCGATCCCGAGGCCGAGGTGGAGCGGCTGCTCGACCTGCTGGTGCGCTGATCCGCGCCCCGGGCCGCCGTCCGCCCACCGGGTGACGGCGGCCCGGCGGGGTGTGACATGCGCCGCTGCGCCCGTGGCCCGTTGACACCGGGTGCCAGGGCTTCTAGCGTCTCGTCTGCTGAAGGTACTAAGCGGTTGCTCAGTCATCGGGCGGTTTCTCTCCGGAGCCCCCGACGTCCGCTGAGCCGCTATCCAAGGGCGAGGAGAGCCAAGCATGTCGACCAGCGAGCAGCGCGTAGCCATCGTGACGGGAGCGGCCCGGGGCATCGGTGCCGCCACCGCGGTACGTCTGGCGGCCGAGGGCCGCGCCGTCGCCGTACTCGACCTCGACGAGGCGGCCTGCAAGGACACCGTCGAGAAGATCACCGCCGCCGGGGGCAAGGCCCTCGCCGTCGGCTGCGACGTGTCGGACGGCGCCCAGGTGGAGGCCGCCGTCGCCCGGGTCGCCGCCGAGCTCGGCGCCCCGACCATCCTCGTCAACAACGCGGGCGTGCTCCGCGACAACCTGCTCTTCAAGATGAGCGAGTCCGACTGGGACACCGTGATGAACGTGCACCTCAAGGGCGCGTTCCTGATGGCCAAGGCCGTCCAGAAGCACATGGTGGACGCCAAGTTCGGCCGTATCGTCTCGCTGTCCTCCTCCTCGGCGCTCGGCAACCGCGGCCAGGCCAACTACTCGGCGGTCAAGGCCGGTCTCCAGGGCTTCACCAAGACGCTCGCCAAGGAGCTCGGCAAGTTCGGCATCACCGCCAACGCCGTCGCGCCCGGCTTCATCGTCACCGAGATGACCGCGCAGACCGCCGCCCGCGTCGGCATGGGCTTCGAGGAGTTCCAGGCGGCCGCCGCGACGCAGATCCCGGTCCAGCGCGTCGGCGTCCCCGACGACATCGCCAACGCCATCGCCTTCTTCACGGGCGACGCCGCCGGCTTCGTCTCCGGCCAGGTCATGTACGTGGCCGGCGGACCGCTCAACTGACCCGAAGGGCTGCGGACAACATGACTGTGCAGGACAGCGGCAAGGTCGCGCTGATCACCGGCGCGAGCCGGGGCATCGGCTACGGCATCGCGCAGGCGCTCGTGGAGCGCGGCGACCGGGTGTGCATCACCGGGCGCAACGAGGACGCCCTGAAGGAGGCCGTCGAGACGCTCGGCGCCGACCGGGTCATCGGCGTCGCCGGCAAGGCGCACGACGAGGCGCACCAGGCGGTGGCCGTCGCCCGCACCATGGAGGCGTTCGGCCGGGTGGACTTCCTGGTCAACAACGCCGGCACCAACCCGGTCTTCGGGCCGATCGCGGAGCTCGACCTGAACGTCGCCCGCAAGGTCTTCGAGACCAACGTGGTCTCGGCGCTCGGCTTCGCCCAGCAGACCTGGAAGGCGTGGCAGAAGGAGAACGGCGGGGCGATCGTCAACATCGCCTCGGTCGCCGGTGTCTCCGCCTCGCCGTTCATCGGCGCGTACGGGATGAGCAAGGCGGCCATGGTCAACCTGACCCTCCAACTGGCGCACGAGTTCGCGCCGGTGGTCCGGGTCAACACGATCGCCCCGGCGGTCGTCAAGACCCGCTTCGCCCAGGCGCTCTACGAGGGCCGCGAGGAGGAGGCCGCGGCCGCCTACCCGCTCGGCCGGCTCGGGGTGCCCGAGGACATCGGCGGGGCCGCCGCGTTCCTCACCTCCGACCAGTCCGCGTGGATCACGGGCCAGACCCTGGTCGTCGACGGGGGCATTTTCCTGAATGCCGGAGTCGGCTGATCCGGCCTGGGCCGATATGGCCCCGATTGCCTCAAGTGCCCCGCCGGGCCTGCGGATTGACCCGGCGGGGCGCTGCGGTATGGTCTGCCGACCCATGGCTGATCGAGGAGCGTGCACGTGTTCTACCGGGCCAGTCTGCAAGCCGCTGCAGCCCTTGCGTCCCTGTCCTTGCTGGCCGGCTGCGGGCTGTTGCCCGGCGGCGGCTCGGAGGTGGACCAGAAGCTCGCCGTCGGGACGACCAGTGAGCCGTCGACCCTCGACCCGGCGGCGGCGTGGGACGGCTCCTGGGAGCTGATGCGGAACGTCTTCCAGACGCTGGTGAGCTTCCCCACCGGCAGCACGAAGCCCGAACCGGACGCGGCCGAGGAGTGCAGGTTCACCGACCGCACCAGCACCGCCTACCGGTGCACGCTCCGCAAGGGGCTGAAGTTCTCCAACGGCGACAAGCTGGACGCGGCGGCCGTGAAGTACTCCATCGACCGGATCTCGGAGATCGGGGTCAAGGGCGGACCCGTCGGCATGCTCGGCTCGCTCGACCGGGTCGAGACCAAGGGCGACGACGTCGTCATCTTCAACCTGAAGAAGCCCGACGCCACCTTCCCGTTCGTGCTGGCCACCCCGGCCATGTCCCTGGTCGCGCCGAGCGCGTACTCGAAGCACAAGATCCGCGACGACGGCAAGGTCATCGGTTCCGGCCCCTACCTGCTGGACTCCTACCAGCAGGGCGACCGCTCCGAACTGGTGAAGAACCCCGACTACAAGGGCTTCGCCGACCGCAAGAACGACGCCGTGACCATCCGGTACTTCAAGGAGTCCGGCGCCATGGTGAAGGCGCTCCGGAACAACGAGATCGACGCCACCTACCGCGGCCTGTCCGCCGAGGACGTCGTCAGCATCGAGGACAGCAAGAGCAGCGGCAACGGGCAGGCCGACGACCTCCAGATCGTGGAGTCCACCGGCGCCGACATCCGCTTCCTGGTCTTCAACCCGGACGACCCCGCCGCCGGGAAACCGGCCGTCCGGCGGGCGATAGCCCAGCTGGTCGACCGGGACGCACTCGTCGCCAAGGTCTACCGGGGCACGGCCGAACCGCTGTACTCGATGGTCCCCAAGGGCATCGCCACGCACACCACCAGCTTCTTCGACACCTTCGGCAACCCCAGCAAGGACAAGGCCCGCCAGATCCTGGCCGACGCGCACATCAGCACGCCCGTCCCCGTGACCTTCTGGTACACCACCGACCGCTACGGCTCCTCGACCGAGCCCGAGTTCGGCGAACTGAAGCGCCAGCTGGAGGAGTCCGGACTCTTCCGCATCACCCTGAAGCACCGGCCGTGGAAGACCTTCCAGGAGGGCTTCACCAAGGGGGAGTACCCGGTCTTCGGCCGGGGCTGGTTCCCCGACTTCCCGGACCCGGACAACTTCATCGCCCCCTTCGTGGGCAAGAACAGCGTCACGGGCATGCCGTACGCGCAGGACGAGATCACCAAGCAGCTGCTGCCCCGTTCCCGCAAGCAGAGCGACCGGGGCGCCGTCGCCGCGGAGTTCGAGCGGGCCCAGAAGATCCTGGTGGACGACGTGCGGCTGCTGCCGCTGTGGCAGGGCAAGCTGTACGTGGCGGAGGGCGAGGACATCGGCGGCGGCGAGCGCGCCCTGGACCCGCAGACCGTCATGCAGATGTGGGAGCTGTACCGCAAGGCCAGCTGGTGACACCGCGCGCGGACCGCGTTGTCAGTGGCGCCCGGTAGGTTCTGGGATCAAGAACGGATTGCCTACCGGAGGTTGTTCACTGTGACCGACACCGACCTGCTGCCCGAGTCCTGGCGCGGCGTCCTCGGCGAAGAGCTGCAGAAGCCGTACTTCAAGGAGCTCACCGAGTTCGTCGAGGAGGAGCGCGCCGCCGGACCGGTCTACCCGCCCCGGGAGCAGGTGTTCGCGGCCCTCGAAGCGACCCCGTACGACAAGGTGAAGGTCCTGGTCCTCGGGCAGGACCCCTACCACGGCGAGGGCCAGGGGCACGGCCTCTGCTTCTCCGTGCGGCCGGGCGTGAAGACCCCGCCCTCGCTGCGCAACATCTACAAGGAGATGCAGGAGGAGCTGGGCCTGCCCGTCCCGGACAACGGCTATCTGATGCCGTGGGCCGAGCAGGGCGTCCTGCTGCTCAACGCCGTGCTCACCGTCCGCGCGGGCGAGGCCAACTCGCACAAGGGCAAGGGCTGGGAGAAGGTGACCGACGCGGTGATCCGGGCCGTCGCCGCCCGCCCCGACCCGGCGGTCTTCGTCCTCTGGGGCAACTACGCGCAGAAGAAGCTCCCCCTGATCGACACCGAGCGCCATGTGGTGGTGAAGGGTGCCCACCCCTCGCCGCTGTCCGCGAAGAAGTTCTTCGGCTCCCGCCCCTTCACCCAGATAAACGAGGCCGTCGCCCAGCAGGGCCACCAGCCCATCGACTGGCGCATCCCCGACCTGGGCTGAGCCGCGCCCGAGCCTCCGCGTGTCCGCCCGTCCCGGCGGCTAGCGTCGGAAGCCGGACCGCCGGTTCGGGCGGGCGGGTGCGAGGAGGCCGTGGTGACGGAGCAGCGGGAGGCGTCGGAGGACGTCTTCATGACCAGGATCGGCCAGGCGGTCATGCTGCTGCACGGAGGCGACCGGGAGGAGGCCCGCAACCGCTTCACCGTGCTCTGGTCCGAGATCGGCGACGAGGGCGACGCCCTGCACCGGTGCACCCTGGCGCACTACATGGCCGATACGCAGGACGACCCGGCCGACGAGCTGGCCTGGGACCTGCGCGCGCTGACCGCCGCCCGCGCCCTGGCCGACGAGGGAGCGGCCGGCGAGCGGGACGCGCTCGCGATGCGCGCCTTCTACCCGTCGCTGCACCTCAACCTCGCCGCGGACTACATGAAGCTCCAGCGCCCGGGCGCCGCCCGGGACCACCTGGAGCGGGCCCGGGCGGCCTCGGCGGTGCTGGCCGACGACGGCACGGACGACGGATACGGGGGCGGTGTCCGGGCGGCGATCGGCCGGCTGGAACGGCGGCTGCGCGAGTGGTGACCGGTGCCTTCGGAGCGCCGCCTCACCGCCCGTAGGTGCGGTCGCAGATCCGGGACTGCGGGCTGCCCGTCGGCCAGTGGCCGTAGCCCCGGCCGAGATCGCACACCCCGGACCCGCCGCCGGGCGCGGGCAGGACCGGCGCGGGGCCGGGCGGGGCGATCCGGCGCGGCAGCGGCAGGTCCGGGGCGGGCGCGGCCCGGCGCGGCGGCGGAAGCCGCGGTTCGGCGGGACGTGCGGCCGGGCGCCCCGGCGACGGCTTGTGCGCGGCGGACGGCGAGGCCGGGCGGGAGGGCTTCGCCTTCGGTACGGCCTCCAGCGTGTCGTGGACCGGCGGCCCGGCGGTCTGCGGGGCCAGGTCATGGGCCGGCCGGCTGACCCCCGGGCGCGGCGGGGCGGCCGGGTGCGGCTGGACGGACACGCACCCGGACAGGGCCGCGACCGCGAGGCCGACCAGGAGTTTCACGGCGGTTCTCGTTCGTTGCACGAGATCAACTCTGCGGGGCCGGTGACCGGTCCAGGCCGCCGTCGCCCCCGATCCGCCCGCACGAGTGACGCCGGTCAGCACGGCGCAGCAACGGCGCGTCAGTGCCCCAGCATCCCGCGCAGCAGCTCGCCGAAGCCCGTCCGCAGCTCCGCCTCGCTCGGTACGGAGCGGTGGTAGGAGCCGGCCGCGCACGAGAACATCAGCCCCTCGCACCAGGCCACCAGGGACAGCGTGTGCCGTTCCGGCTCCGGCGACCCGGCCGCCGTCATCAGCGCCACCAGCGGGGCGCGGAACTGCATGCCCGTCGCGTCGAAGAACTCCCGCAGCTCGGGGCGGCGGGTCGCCTCCAGCGCCAGTTCGTACCGGCAGACCAGCAGCTCGGGGTGGTGCGTCAGATAGCGGTGCAGAGCCCTGGCCAGCCCCGCGACCAGCTCGCCGGTGTCCGCGCCCGCCCCGAGCCCGCCGGGCGCGAGGACCCGCCCCTCCCGCTCCGCGAGCCGTCGCACCGCCGCCTCCAGGAGGGCCTGCCGGGTCCGGGCGTGGTTCGACGTCGAGCCCTGGGGCAGCCCGGCCCGCTCGTCCACCGCGCGGTGCGTCAGCCCCCGCATGCCGCGCTCCGCGAGGAGGGCGAGGGCGGCGTCGGCGATCAGTTCGGCCCGGTCGGAGCCGGTGGGGCGTGCGGCCATGGGGTCAACCTACCGTCGCGACTACAGCTGTAGTACGTTGGACCGTGGCACTACAGGTGTAGTTGCCGTGCGCCTCGGACCGGAGGGAAAGTCATGGACAAGCGCCGTGCGGTCGTCATCGGCAGCGGGGTCGGCGGGCTCACCGCCGCCCTCGCCCTGCACCGATCCGGCTGGCAGGTCACCGTGCTGGAACGCGCCGACTCCCTGGAGCCCGTCGGCGCCGGCATCGGACTCGCCCCCAACGCCCAGCGCGCCCTCGACGTCGTCGGCCTCGGCGACGAGATCAGGTCCCTGGCCGCCTGGCAGGGCGAGGGCGGGATGCGCGCCCCGTCCGGCCGCTGGCTCTCGCGCACCGACGCCTCGGCCGCGGCCGAACGGTTCGGCGGCCCCCTGGTCCTCCTGCACCGCGCCGTCCTCATCGACCGCATCGCCGCCCGGCTCCCCGCCTCCGCCATCCGCACCGGCTGCCCGGCCCGCCTGACCGACCCGGGCACCGCGGGCGGCGCCCCCGCCGTCGTCGCCACGCCGGCCGGGGCGATCGAGGCCGAACTCGTCGTCGGCGCCGACGGCATCCACTCCGGCGTCCGCACCGCCCTCTTCCCGGACGCCCCCGGCCCCTCCTACGCGGGCTTCACCACCTGGCGCGTCGTCGTCCCGGCCCCGGACCGCCCCTTCCCGCCGCACGAGACCTGGGGGCGCGGCGCGCTCTGGGGCACCCAGCCGCTCAAGGACGGCCGGATCTACGCCTACGCGGCGGCGACCGCCCCCGCCGGGGCCCGGGCGGCCGACGACGAGAAGGCCGAACTCCTGCGCCGCTTCGGCGACTGGCACGACCCGGTCCCCGAGATCATCGCCGCCACCGCACCGGAGGAGATCCTCCGCAACGACGTGTACCGGATGGCCGACCCGCTCCCCGCCTTCCACCGGGGCCGCACCGCGCTGCTCGGGGACTCCGCCCACGCCATGGCCCCCACCCTCGGCCAGGGCGGCAACCAGGCCATCGAGGACGGCGTCGTCCTCGCCCACCATGTGGCCCCCGCCCGGGACCTGGGCGCCGGCCTCGCCGCGTACACCGCCGACCGGCTGCCGCGCACGTCCGCCGTCGTCCGCAAGGCCGACCGCGTCTCCCGGCTCATGAGCCTCAGCAGCGCCCCGGCCGTCGCCGCACGCGACTTCCTCATGTCCACCGTTTCGCGGCTCGGCCCCGGCCTCGTCCTGCGCACCTTCGACGGGATCGCCGACTGGCGGCCCCCGGGCGCCACGTATGCTGCCGGGACGACGGAGGAGGCGCCCGGCACGCGGCGCTGACCAGCGAGAGGAACACCCTGTGAAGGTCGGCTGCATCGGGCTCGGGGACATCGCGCGGAAGGCGTACCTGCCGGTGCTCGGCACCCTGCCGGGCATCGAACTCCACCTCCAGACGCGCACCCGGGCCACCCTGGACGAGGTCGCCGCCGCCCACCGCATCCCGGCCGACCGGTGCCACCAGGATCTGGACTCGCTGCTCGCCCAGGGGCTCGACGCCGCGTTCGTGCACGCCTCGACGGCAGCCCACCCCGAGATCGTGGGCCGACTGCTCGACGCGGGCGTCCCCACGTACGTAGACAAGCCGCTCGCGTACACGCTGGAGGAGTCCACCCGCCTGGTGGAGCTGGCCGAGGCGCGCTCCACCGGCCTCGCCGTCGGCTTCAACCGCCGGCTGGCCCCGGGCTACGCCCAGTGCGCGGAGCACCCGCGCGAGCTGATCCTCCTGCAGAAGAACCGGGTCGGGCTCCCCGAGGAGCCCCGGACCATGGTGTACGACGACTTCATCCACGTCGTGGACACCCTGCGCTTTCTGGCGCCCGGCCCGGTCGAGCGCACCGTGGTGAGCGGCCGGCTGGTGGACGGTCTGCTGCACCATGTGGTGCTCCAGCTCTCCGGCGACGGCTTCACCGCGATCGGCGCGATGAACCGGCTCAGCGGCTCGACCGAGGAGCGGCTCGAAGTCTCCGGCCAGGACTCCAAGCGCGAGGTCCTCAACCTCGCGGAGGTCATCGACCACAAGGGCCAGCCGAGCGTGCGCCGGCGCGGCGACTGGGTGCCGGTGGCCCGTCAGCGCGGCATCGAGCAGGCCGTCCTGGCCTTCCTGGACGCCGTACGCGAGGGCCACCCGCTGAGCGCCCGGGACGCCCTGGAGACCCACGAACTGTGCGAACGCGTCCTGCGTGAGCTGAACACGCCCTAGGAAGCCTGCGTCGCGGTTCTCACCGGCCGCGTGCGCCTCCGGGCACGCACCCCTCGTACGCCCTCCGCCGCGCAGAAGACCGCCAGCACCCCCAGCGCCCCGTACAACGCCCAGTCGCCCAGGCGTACGTAGAGCGTCGTGCCCCGGGCCAGCGGCACCCCGTAGACCGCGGTCCCGCTGGTGTCCGTGGCGAGCCGGGGTCCGACCGCCTCGCCGTGCGGGCCGTACACCGCGCTCACCCCCGTGAGGGTGGCGTGCACCATCGGGCGGCCGCTCTCAGCCGCCCGCAGCGCCCCGAGCGAGGCGTGCTGGCCCGGGGCCCAGCCGTGCTGGAAGGACGAGGTGGACGACTGGGCGACCAGGAGCCCCGCCCCGTCCCGGACCAGACGCCGGCTCATGTCCGGGAACGCGGACTCGAAGCAGACCAGCGGGCCGATGCGCAGCCCGTCCGCACCGGGCACCCGCATCGTGACCGGGCCCGTGCCGCGCAGCCGGTCCTCACCCGCCGCCCGGCCCATCGAGGTCGCCCAGCCGAGCGCCGACCGCGCCGGGATGTACTCACCGAACGGCACCAGCCGCATCTTGTCGTACCGGTCCCCGGTGAGCCCTTGCGGCCCGACCAGCACGGCGCTCTTGAAGATCCCGGTGCGCCCCGCCGCATCGGTCTGCCGGGCGTCCACGTTCACCAGGACGTCCGCGCCCACCGCCTTCGACAGCGCCGCCAGCCGGGCCGTGACGTCCGGCCGCCGGACCGGATCGACGCCGACGCTGCTCTCGCCCCACACCACCAGGTCGACGCCCTGGCCGGTGAGCGACCGGGTCAGCTCCTCGCTGAGGGCGAACCGCCGCTGAATGCTGCCCGGTCCCTCCACGATCCCGGGCTGCACGACGGCCACCCTGGCCGTCCCCGTCCGTTCCGGCTGCGGCGCCCACACCCAGGCCGCACCGACCACCAGCGCGCCCACCAGGAGCGACACGGCGGCCACGACACGCGCGGCGGAGTGCACCAGCAGCACGGTGACCGCCGTGTTCACCGCCACCACCAGCAGGCTCACCAGCCACACCCCGCCCACCGAGGCCAGCCGGAGCGCCGGTTCCACCTGCCACTGGCTCGCCCCCAGCAGCCCCCACGGACCGCCCAGCGCCTCCCAGGACCGCACCAGCTCGATCATCAGCCAGCCGCACGGCACCACGACCACCGCCGCGCCCGCCGCCCACCCGTTCACCGGCCCCCGCAGCAGCCGGTGCGCCAGCAGCCCCCACGGCGCCCACAGCAGACCGAGCAGCGCCGCGAGGATCACGATGAACACATGCAGGCTCGGCATCAGCCAGTGGTGCACGGCGATCATGTAACCCGTGCCGCCCAGCCACGCGTCCCGCGCCGCCATGCGCCCCGTCCCGGCGGACCGGACCAGCAACAGCAGCGGGACCAGGCAGACGTAGGCGAACCACCACAGCGAGGGCGCGGGGAACGCCAGGGCCGGCAGCGCACCGGCCACCAGCGCGGCGGCCGCGCGCCCCGTGGTCCGGTCCAGCACGCGCGCGCCCCGCTCGCGCCATCCGGTCCACGCATCCATGCCGCACCTCCTCGCCCCGCCCGACGGCAGGTCCGTCCGCCGGCAGGTCCGTCCGCCGTCCGGTCCCGATCTTCTGCCCAGTGTGCGGCAGCGGACGCGGCCCGGCCGTCAGCAGGGGACGACGGCCACCGGGCCCATCGCGTGCGTGAGTGTCGTGTGCGCCACCGGCGACAGCCCGAGGCCCAGCGACTCACCGCCCCGGCGCCGCCCGATGACGGTCAGCGACGCCGTCGCGGACGCGGTGACCAGCGTGCGGGTCGCGGAGCCGTTGACCGGCTCCTTCATGACCTCGACCTGCGGATAGCGAGCCCGCCAGCCGGCCGTCAGCTCGGCCAGCGACCGCTCGGCCGCGTCCGCCGCCGCGTCCCGGTCGAAGACCGGCCCGCCGGACAGCATCGACGAGAACATCGTCCAGCCGTGCACGATCCGCAGCCGGGCGCCCGGGTGCGCCGCCGCCGTCTCGAAGGCGAAGTCCAGCACCCCTTCGCTGCTCTCGTCGGAGGCCACCCCGGCGACGATGTCCGGGAAGACCTCGCCCGCCCCTCCCCGTCCGGCTCCTCGTCGTCCCGGCCGCCGTGCACGATCACCACGGGGCACTTCGCCATGGACGCCGTCGCCAGGCTGTTGGACCCCAGCATCAGGGACCGGAAACCGCCGAGGCCCCGCGAGCCGAGCACCAGCAGCGAGGCGTCCCGGCTCAGCGAGACCAGCGCCGCCGACGGGAAGTCGAGCGGGGCGAGCGTCGAGGGCCGCAGCCCCGGAGCGGCCTGCGCGACCCGGCGCACGGCCGAGGCCAGCAGCTCGCCCGCCTCCCGCTCCTGCACCTCCTGGTCGGTGCGCCGGGCCAGCTGCCGCACATGCACGACGAGCAGCGGCCATCCTCGTACGACCGCCTCACGGGCCGCCCAGTCCAGCGCGTCCCAGCTGTGCGAGGAGCCGTCGACCGCCGCGATCACGGGAAGCTCGGTGCCGCTCATGGGTTCCTCTCCGCCGTCCGGACCTGCTCCGTACGGTACGGCGGCGCGGGCACCGGTGCCGAGGCGGAGGCGGCCGTCCGGGCCCCGGCACGGCATGACCTCGCACGTCGTTGTCCCTCTGGGCCGGTCCGGCTGCGCCTATGCTCGCGGTATGGAGCAGAGCGAAGTGGTGAAGCGTGTGGTCGGCATCCTCACCGAAGCGGGGGAGATGCGCCGGCTGCTGGAGGAGAACCCGGACCGCGAAGACGCCGACACCGACTCGACCGTGGTGACCGCCCTACTCAACGAGACCATGCCCCGGATCGCCATCCCGGAGGACGCCACCGTCGAGGACGTGGTGGTGGTCGTCGGACGCGAGGTCGGCGGCGCGGTGGAACAGCTCGTCGGGGCGTTCACCCTGGCGTTCGCCATGCTGGCCCAGGTCCACGACTCCGGGCAGACGGACGTCACCTCGGCGGACGTCCTTCAGGACCTCGCCCTGCGCGCCGAGCAGTTCGGCGCCGAGGGCCCCGGCGACGCGGAGATCTGACGCGGGGTGCCGCCCCCGGTCACGGCCGGGGCGGCACCGTACGCACGTCAGCCCGCGGACTCGCCCGCGTGCGGGGACAGCGCGCCCGCGCCGACGAGAATGAAGAGCAGCACGCCCAGGACGATCCGGTAGATCACGAACGGCATGAAGCTCTTCGTCGTGATGAACTTCATGAACCAGGCGATGACCGCGTATCCCACCCCGAACGCGATGACCGTCGCGAAGATCGTCGGGCCCCACGCGACGTGCCCCTCGCCCGCGTCCTTCAGCTCGAAGACGCCCGAGGCGAGCACCGCCGGGACCGCCAGCAGGAACGAGTAACGCGCCGCCGCCTCCCGGGTGTAGCCCATCAGCAGACCGCCGCTGATCGTGGCGCCGGACCGCGAGACGCCGGGGACGAGGGCCATCGCCTGGCAGCAGCCGTAGATCAGGCCGTCCTTGACGCCCAGTTCGCGCAGGGTCTTGCGCTGCTTGCCGGCCCGGTGCCTGCCGCCCTTCTCGTCGCGGGCGGCCATCCGGTCCGCGACGCCGAGCACGATGCCCATCACGATCAGGGTGGTGGCGATCAGCCGCAGATCGCGGAACGGGCCCTCGATCTGGTCCTGGAACGCCAGGCCCAGCACGCCGATCGGGATGGAGCCGACGATGACCAGCCACCCCATCTTGGCGTCGTGGTCGCCGCGCATCGAACGGTCCGTCAGCGACCGGAACCACGCCGAGACGATCCGCGCGATGTCCTTGCGGAAGTAGATGAGGACCGCGGCCTCCGTGCCGATCTGGGTGATCGCGGTGAAGGCCGCGCCCGGGTCCTGCCAGTCGGCGAACGCCGCGGTGAGCCGCAGATGCGCGCTGGAGGAGATCGGCAGGAACTCGGTCAGTCCCTGGACGAGGCCGAGGACGAACGATTCGAACCAGCTCATGGGGCTTGGGCCATCCCGGGATACTCGTGCACCGGCCGCCGGCGTCGGGCGCAGGCGGCGTGCGGTTTGCGGTCACGCGAGAACAGGGCCCGGCCGGGCCCTGTCTCGTCTGTCGGTCGCGGGCAGCGTATCGCCCCCGGGTGAACGACCGGCGACACCCCCCGCGCGCCCCGCCCCGTCGCCGCCCTCAGCCGCCCAGGCGGTGACGGCGGCGCCAGGCGACCACGGCGGCTCCGGCCCCCGTCAGCACGATGAAGCCCATCGCCGCCAGGAACGCGGGCGAGGTCGGCGACGACGCCTCGCTGCCCGCCACCACATAGGCGGCGGTGTTCGGGATCGAGCCCAGGCCCGTCGCCACCAGGAACGGCGGATAGCCCATGCGCGAGACGGCCGCGCAGTAGTTGGCGGCGGCGAACGGCACGCCGGGGAAGAGCCGCAGCGCCAGCATCGAGCGGAAGCCGTGCCGGCTCAGCTGCCCGTCCGCCGCCCGCAGCCAGCGCCCCCGCACCAGGGTCCGCAGCGCTTCCTGGCCCAGGACCCGGCCGAGCATGAAGGAGACCCCCGCGCCCAGCACCGTCCCGCCGATCGCCGCCGCGAGCCCCGCCTGCGCCCCGAACAGGGCTCCCGCCGCGAGGTTCAGCAGCGGACGCGGCACGAACGCCACCGTGCAGACGCTGTACGCGAGCCCGAAGAGCACCACCGCCATGGAACCGCCGCTCAGCTCCCCGAGTCTCCCGGAGGCCAGCAGCCGCTGCGGTTCGAGCAGCAGCATGGCCGTGGCGGCGGCCAGCAGCACGGCGACGAGCAGTGAGAGCCGGGACCACGGCGACAGCAGCACCCGCGTGCAGCGCACGGCGAGGCGGGGGCGGGCCGGGTGTCGGGGACGACGTCGAGCATTCGGGGAGAGTAACCGACAAAGGTGTGTGATCGCCGTAATGTGCCTCCGCCGACCTCCCCGGCGACCCGCGCCCAATCCCCGTACGGCCCGCCGTAATTCGCTCGACGGCGGGCGCCCCCTCGGAGATGATCGGCGCATGTTCCGGTACGCCTTCCTCGCAGCGCCGTCCGCAGTCGCGGACGCGCCGAAGGCTGCCGTGTGCGCACTCGCAGCAGTCGTCGCCGCAGCGGTCACCGCTGCCGCAGCGCCCCTCGGCGGCGCCCGAAGCTGACCCTCCCCCGACTGTCCGGCGGACCCCGCGAGGGGAGGGTCGGCCGGGCCCCGGGGTCCTCACGTCACGCTTCGCATCCCAAGGAATGAACCCATGCCCAAGACGGCATACGTGCGCACCAAGCCGCACCTCAACATCGGCACCATGGGCCACGTCGACCACGGCAAGACGACCCTGACCGCCGCCATCACCAAGGTGCTCAGCGACCGCGGCACCGGCACCTTCGTCCCCTTCGACCGCATCGACCGCGCGCCCGAGGAGGCGCAGCGCGGCATCACCATCAACATCGCGCACGTCGAGTACGAGACCGGCACCCGGCACTACGCGCACATCGACATGCCCGGCCACGCCGACTACATCAAGAACATGGTCACCGGGGCCGCCCAGCTCGACGGGGCGATCCTCGTCGTCTCCGCGGTCGAAGGGATCATGCCGCAGACCGCCGAGCACGTCCTGCTCGCCCGCCAGGTGGGCGTCGACCACATCGTGGTCGCGCTCAACAAGGCGGACATGGGCGACCCCGAGCTGACCGACCTGGTCGAGCTGGAGGTCCGCGAGCTGCTGTCCGCGCACGGCTACGGCGGCGACACGGTGCCCGTCGTACGAGTGTCGGGGCTGCGGGCGCTGGAGGGCGACCCACGCTGGACGGGGGCCGTGGAGGCGCTGCTCGACGCCGTCGACACCTATGTGCCGATGCCGGTGCGCTACACCGACGCGCCGTTCCTGCTGCCGGTGGAGAACGTCCTGACCATCACCGGCCGGGGCACGGTCGTCACCGGCGCCGTGGAGCGCGGCACGGTCCGCGTCGGGGACCGGGTGGCGGTGCTCGGCCCGGACATCGAGACGGTCGTCACCGGCCTGGAGACCTTCGGCAAGCCGATGGAGTCCGCCGAGGCCGGCGACAACGTCGCGCTGCTCCTGCGCGGCGTCGAGCGCGACCGGGTGCGCCGCGGCCACGTCGTCGCGGCGCCGGGCAGCGTCACCCCCAGCCGGCGCTTCACCGCGCGGGTGTACGTGCTGTCGGGGCGCGAGGGCGGCCGCACCACCCCGGTCACCACCGGGTACCGGCCGCAGTTCTACATCCGCACGGCCGACGTGGTCGGGGACGTGGACCTGGGCGAGGCGGCGGTCGCGCGGCCCGGCGACACGGTCACCATGACCGTCGAGCTGGGCCGGGACATCCCGCTGGAGCCGGGCCTCGGCTTCGCGATCCGCGAGGGCGGCCGCACCGTCGGCGCCGGCACGGTCACGGAGCTGCTCTGAGCCGTACCGGCCTTGGGGCCCGTCTTCCCCGACCCCGGGGGAGGCGGGCCCGTCCACCGGGAGCCCGCACAATGGGGGAGTGAACGAGTCGATACCCGTCGTCCGGGACGTGGACCACGGCACCGCACGCCTCCTCCCGGACGTGGACCGGGAACGGGCCTGGCTGCTCACGGTCGACGGCGCCCCGCAGTCCTACGTCGACCTCGACGCGCCCGAGCACCTGGAATTCGAGTACGCCCGCCGGCTCGGCCACGTCGTGGACTGCGCGGCGGACCCGGGCGAGCCGCTGGACGTCCTGCACCTGGGCGGCGGCGGCCTCACCCTGCCCCGCTATGTCGCGGCCACCCGCCCCGGCTCCCGGCAGGAGGTGGCGGACGCGGACCGCGGGCTGCTCGGCCTCGTCGCGGAGCACCTGCCGCTGCCCGCCGACTCCGGGATCACCGTGCACGCGGCGGACGCCCGCGCCCTGCTGGAGGACACCGCCCCCGGCTCGGTGGACCTGCTGATCGCGGACGTCTTCGGCGGGTCCCGGGTCCCCGCCCACCTCACCTCGGTCCCGTACGCCCGGGCGGCGGCGCGGGCCCTGCGGCCGGACGGGATCTACGCCGCGAACCTGGCCGACGGGCCGCCGTTCGGCTTCCTGCGCTCACAGCTGGCCACCTTCGCGGCGGTCTTCGGTGAGCTGGCGCTGATCGCGGAGCCGGGCGTACTGCGCGGACGCCGCTTCGGCAATGTGGTCCTGGTCGCCTCCCGGGCCCCGTTCGACACGGCGGCGCTGGCCCGCCGGTGCGCGGCGGACGCGTTCCCGGCGCGGGTGGAGCACGGCGATCCGCTGGCCGCGTTCGTCAACGGCGCCCGGCCGGTCGGGGACGAGGACGCGGTGGGCTCACCCGAGCCGCCCGACGGCGCCTTCGGCATCGGCTGAGGTGGGCGGCAGGAGCGGGGCGGCGGCCACCTCGACCGTCTCGGTCCGGCGGGTCAGATTGCGTACATCCGGAACGAACAGCACGAGACCCGTGACGAGCACCACCAGGCCCGCGCACCCCCACAGCGCCTCGGAGCGCCCGACCAGGGACTCGACCGGTCCGGCGAGGGCGGTGGCGACCGGCACCATGGCCACCGAGCCGAACCAGTCGTAGGCGGAGACGCGCGACAGCTTCTCCTCCGGGATCTCCTGGTGCATGGCCGTCATCCAGGAGACGCCGAACACCTCGATCGCCGTACCGCTGACGAACATCACCAGGCAGAGCCAGCTCGCCGACAGCGGCACCGCGAGCCCGGCCGACGGCAGGGCCAGCGGGAAGACGCAGAGCGTCCCGGCCAGCAGCAGCCGGCGCGGCTTCCACCGCATCATCAGCAGCGCCCCCGCGATGTTGCCGACGCCGAACGCGGCGAGCGCGAAGCCCCACGGCCGGGCGCCGCCCAGCTCGTCGCGGGCGACCAGCGGCCCGTAGACCGCCTCGGCGGCCCCGACGGCGGCGACCACCACGGAGAACTGGGCGACGATGGACCAGAGCCACGGGCGGCCCGTGAACTCCTTCCAGCCGTCCCGCAGATCCGCGAGCAGCCCGCCGCCGGGCTCACGGGCCGGGATGTGGCTGACGTCGAGGAAGGCGCGCAGGGCTCCGGCGACCGCGAAGGCCGCCGCGTCGACGGCGAGCACCCAGCCGGGGTCCATCGCCGCGATCATGGCCCCGCCGAGGGCGGCACCGCCGATCGCGGCGCCCTGGGTGGACATCCGGAAGAGCGCGAAGGCCCGGCTCGCCTGTTCGCCGCTGACGCTCGACATCAGCATGCCCTCGGCCGCCGGACTGAAGAACGCCTGCCCGGTCCCGCAGAGCGCGGTGAGCAGCATCATCTGCCACAGCTTCGGGTCGCCGGCCAGGACCAGGAGGGCGAAGAGGCCCTGCGAGACGCAGTTGAGGGTGTTGGCCGCGACCATCACCCGGTGGCGCGGCAACCGGTCGGCTATCGCCCCGCCGATGAGGAGGAACAGCACCAGCGGCACCGTCCTGGCCGCGGCGACGAGACCGACGTCACCGCCGTCGCCGCCCGCCTGGAGAACCGCGAACGCCGCCGCGATCAGCGCGCCGTGGGTGCCCAGGGCGGTGATGATCGAGGCGGCGGTCAGCAGCCGGTAGTTGCGGCCCGCCGGGACGGGTCGGGTGGTGCGGGGGGCGGGGGCGGCTGCTTCGGTCACCCAGGGACTATCGCGGCCGCCGCCCCGTTGTGCAAATGAGTTGCCGGACCGGGGTCAGGAATCGCCGTCCGGGTCGACGACGGGCACCAGGCGCACGGTGCTGAGGATCTTCTCGATCGTCGCGTTCGGCAGCTCGTCGTCCACGCCCGCCGCCGCGTACAGCACCCACGAGGCGAACTCGTTCTTCTTGTTCTTGAACGTGAAGGCGTACGTCTTGCCGTCGCTGCTGCACTTGGAGCGCTTGGTGACGTTGGGCGCGGTCGCCGTGACCAGGCTCCCGGTCAGCCCCGACTTGGTGGTGTACTGCTTGGCCTTGCTGATCTTGATGGTCTTCTTCGGCATGTGCTGCGCGAACGCGGCCC
Organism: Streptomyces drozdowiczii; assembly: GCF_026167665.1. Lineage (NCBI taxonomy): Bacteria > Bacillati > Actinomycetota > Actinomycetes > Kitasatosporales > Streptomycetaceae > Streptomyces > Streptomyces drozdowiczii. Next base: position 6,044,325 of record NZ_CP098740.1, read on the forward strand.
AGGCCCAGGTGCCCGCCTCGTTACGGGCGTTCACGTCGGCGTCCGTGGCGCCCTGCGCGCCCCGGGTGCCGGTGCCGGCCAGGCTGTACCTGTCCTTGGTGCCGTCCTTGTCGGCGTCGTCGGTGCACCACTCCTGCTTGAGGTCCGCCGGCGCGCTGAACCCGATGAGCGGCAGCCCGTCGTTCTTCTTCTCGTCCTCGAAGAAGGACTGCGTGGTGGGCGGGGAGACCTCCCAGTCGCCCGGCACGTCGAACTGGGTGCCCCACTTGGGGTTCGTCACGACCTTCCAGCCCGCGATCTGCGGCTTGGCGTCCTCGCCGCCGCGCGGGTTGTCCTCGGGCGAGGCGGAGGCGGACGCGGACGGCTTGGCGGGCGCGGACGACTTCTTGTCGTCGGCGACGTTCTTGCCGTCCTTGTCGTCGTCCTTGTTCAGCACGACGACACCGGTGACCGCGGCGGCCACCACGACCGCGGTCGCCGCGACGATGGCGACGACCGTCGTCTTCTTCTTGTCGTTGCCCGGCTGCGGGTCGCCGGGAGGACCGGGCACCGCGTACTGCGGAACCGTCGGCTGCTGGTACGGGTTGGGCTGCCCGTACCCCCCTTGCCCGCCCTGCTGCGGGTAGCCGTAACCGGGCTGGCCCGGCTGGCCCGGCTGGCCCGGCTGCTGGTACCCCGGCTGCTGATAGGGGTTCGGCTGCTGGTATCCCGGCTGCTGGTACGGGTTCTGGTTCTGGTCCTGCGGGTTCTGCTCGCCCCCGGGCGGCTGCTGTCCTGGCCACATGGCGAGTAACGATAGAGGGGCCCCGCCCGGCGTGCTACGTCCGCCCCCGTGTGCGAACGGTGAAGGAGCGGGCGCCGCCCGGCCGGTGAGTGTCCCGGAGGCATGGCCAAAGCTGCCTACCCATGAGTAACATCCCGTTCATGAGCGCTGAACAGATGACCGCGGGCGAGATGCTGGCCGCGACGGTCCCCATGGTCCGGACCCTCAACCTCGAATTCCTGGAGTCCACCGCCGACCGCGCGGTGGTCCGCATGCCGGACCAGGCCGACTACCACAACCACGTCGGCGGACCGCACGCCGGAGCGATGTTCACGCTGGCCGAGTCGGCGAGCGGCGCCATCGTCATCGCCGCCTTCGGCGACCAGCTCTCCCGGGCCGTACCGCTCGCGGTCAGCGCCGAGATCGGCTACCGGAAGCTGGCCATGGGCGAGGTCACCGCGACCGCCGTCCTCGGCCGCCCCGCCGCCGAGGTCGTCGCCGAACTCGACGCGGGCGAGCGCCCCGAGTTCCCGGTGACCGTGGAGATCCGGCGCGGCGACGGCGCCGTGACCGGTGAGATGACCGTGATCTGGACGCTGCGCCCCAACTCCTGACCGTACGACGCGAAGGGCCGCCCCCATCGGCGGCCCTTCGCGCTGTCCGCCTCCGTGAGGCTGAGGGTAGGCTTCCCGCGGTGCGCCGATGAGTGTCCGGCGGGCGACAGGCCATCACACGTAAGGAAACGGCGTTGCACATCCAGGAGTGGCTGGAGACCGTCCCCGCGATCAGCGTCTACATCCTGGTGGGCGCCGTCATCGGGCTGGAGAGCCTGGGCATCCCGCTGCCCGGCGAGATCGTCCTGGTCAGCGCCGCGCTGCTGGCCGCGAGCCACGACGGCATCAACCCCTGGATCCTCGGCGCCTGCGCCACCGCCGGAGCCGTGATCGGGGACTCGATCGGTTACGCGATCGGCCGCAAGGGCGGGCGGCCGCTGCTGGCCTGGCTCGGCGGGAAGTTCCCCAAGCACTTCGGTGAGAGCCAGATCGGCCTGGCCGAGCGCTCCTTCCAGAAGTGGGGCATGTGGGCCGTGTTCTTCGGCCGCTTCGTCGCCCTGCTGCGCATCTTCGCCGGTCCGCTGGCCGGTGTGCTGCACATGCCGTACTGGAAGTTCCTCATCGCCAACGTGCTCGGCGGGATCGCCTGGGCGGGCGGCACGACGGCCGTCATCTACTCCGTGGGCGTCGTCGCCGAGGCATGGCTCAAGCGCTTCTCCTACCTGGGCCTGGCCATCGCGGTCCTGATCGGCCTCGCCTCCATGCTGATCCTGAAGAACCGTGCCAAGAAGGCCGCCGCCGCGCACTCCGCCGCCGAGGCGGCCGAGCCCGAACCGGACACCGTACCGGTCGCGGACTGAGCGGGCCTCAGCCCTCGCAGGCCTCGCGGTGGGCCTTGGCCAGCTCCACATAACCCACCGCGTTGAAGCGGACGCCCTCCAGCTCCTCCTCGGTCAGCTGCCGCTTCACCTTCGCCGGGACGCCCGCGACCAGCGACCCCGGCGGCACCCGCATCCCCTGCGGTACGAGGGCCTGCGCCGCGACCAGCGAGCCCGCGCCGATGTGCGCGCCGTTGAGGACGGTGGCCCCCATGCCGATGAGGACGTCGTCCTCGATGGTGCAGCCGTGCAGGACCGCGTTGTGGCCGACCGAGACCCGCTCGCCGACCGTCACCGTGAAGCCGGGGTCGACGTGGACGCTGCAGTTGTCCTGGATGTTGGAGTCCGCGCCGATCACGATGGGCCCGCAGTCCGCGCGCAACACCGCCTGATACCAGAGGCTGGAGCCCGCCGCCATGGTGATGTCGCCGATCGCCACCGACGTCGGGGCGGTGAACGCCTCCGCGTCGATGACGGGCTCCTTGCCGCCGATGCCCATGATCATCGCCTGCTCCGCCATCGCCCGTTCCTCCGTGCTCCGGTGCCGTCGGTCGCCGCCGGGGAAACCGTATGCGACGCGGCGGGCAGGACCCCTGTTGGGGTGAAGATCACAGGCCGGTCCCGCCGCCCGCCCGGTGGGTGCGGCTTACGGTGAGCGCGTGCCGAAGAACCGAAGCCCGTTCGCCCCCCTGACCGCCTGGCGGCGGCGTGCCCTGTCCGGGGCCGTCCACCGCTGCTGGCGCTGGGCGCGCGAGGCGGGCGCGGTCACCGCCGAGCACCCCGGAGGGCTGCGGTTCGCCCGGATCGGCGAGGGCACGCGGCTGGCGTTCCCGCAGGGCACGGTCTTCGGGGAGCCGTGGATCCGGCTCGGCGACCACTGCGTCATCGGCGAACAGGTCACGCTCACCGCGGGCCTCATGCCCGACCTGGACCTCGGGCCCGACCCGATCCTCACCCTGGGCGACGGTGTCGTCCTCGGCCGGGGCAGCCATGTCGTCGCCGACACGACGGTGACCATAGGGGCGGACACGTACTGCGGTCCGTACGTCTACATCACCTCGACCAACCACAGCTACGACGACCCGCACCAGCCGGTCGGCAAGCAGTGGCCCCGGATGGAGCCAGTCTCCATCGGACCCGGCTGCTGGATCGGCACCGGTGCGGTGATCCTGCCCGGCGCCCGCCTCGGCCGGAACGTCGTCGTGGCCGCCGGGGCGGTGGTCCGGGGCGAGGTGCCCGACCGGGCGGTGGTGGCCGGAGCGCCCGCCCGTGTCGTACGCGGCTGGGACGAGGAGAAGGGCTGGCAGCCGCCCCTGCGGACGCCGGCCCCGGTCCCGATCCCCGAGGGCGTCACCCCGGAACAACTCCTCGCCGTGGCCCAGCTCGACGAAGGCTGACCGCCCTACCCCGTCGCGAGCAGCACCGTGCCCACCAGGGCCAGCCCCGCCCCCGCCGCCTGGACGCCCCGCAACCGCTCCTTCAGGAACCCGCGCGCGGCCAGCGCCGTCACCACCGGGTAGAGCGAGGCGAGCACAGCGGCCACGGTGACCGGGCCGTGCTGGGCGGCCAGGGAGTACGTGCCGTTGGCCGCGACGTCCGCGAGGCCGACGAAAGCCAGCGCCGGCAGCGCCGCCCGGACCGCCGCGGCGCCCCCGGCCTCGGGCAGCGCCCGGCCGCCGCGCCGCACGGAGACGTACAACGCCCCGCCGCCCACCGCCACGTTGGTGACGCGCTGCACGAACAGGGCGAGGAACAGCCCGGTCACCGTGGTCGACGCATGGGCGATCAGCGACATCACGCCCCCGAAGCCGAAGGCCGCCACCAGGGTCAGCAGGACCGCCCGCCGCTGCACCGGCGCCCCGCGCAGCTGCGGGCCGCCCGCCAGCACCACACCCGCGACGGCCACCGCGACCCCGGCGCCCTGGAGGAGGTCCGGGCGCTCCCCGGCGATCAGCCCGACACCCACCGGAACGGCCACGCCGAGCGAGCCGAGCGGGGAGACCACGCCCATCGGGCCGAGGGCGAGCGCCTGGTAGAAGCAGAGCATCGCCACCGGTCCGACGACCCCCGCCGCGACCGCGTACCAGAGCCGGGGCCCCGCCTCGCTCCAGCCGCCCGTGGCGGTGACGATCACGCCCAGTACCGCGGCCGTGATGACCTGCGAGACCACGACCACGGTGAGCGCGGGCGTACGCCGGGTCAGCAGGCCGCCCCCGAAGTCGGCCAGCCCCCACAGGAGGCTGGTGGCCAGGGCGAACAACGCGGTCATGGGGGCCTCGCAGTACAGTGCGGCGGACGGGTGGGTACACCGCACCGTAGTGCAGGATGCTGAACTATGTCATACAGAATATTGGACGGAATGTGACTGACCTCGATCAGCTGACCCAGTCCCTCGCGCGCAATCTCAAGCGGTGGCGCGGTGAACGGGGCTTCACCCTGGACCAGTTGGCGGCCCGTGCCGGAGTCAGCCGCGGCATGATCATCCAGATCGAGCAGGCCCGCACCAATCCCAGCGTCGGCACCACGGTCAAGCTCGCCGACGCGCTCGGCGTCAGCATCACCACCCTGCTCGACTACGAACAGGGCTCCCCGGTCCGTCTCGTCCCCCCGGACCAGACCGTCCGCCTCTGGTCCACCGACGCGGGCAGCTCGACCACGCTCCTGGTCGGCACGGACGCCCGGGGCCCGTTCGAACTCTGTGCCTGGCGGCTGATGCCCGGGGAGGGCAGCCGCTCCGACCCGCACCCCGAGGGCACGGTCGAACTCCTCCACGTCACCGCCGGAACGCTCACGCTCGTCGTCGCGGACACCCCCTACGAGATGGGCGCCGGCACCTCCGCCACCTTCGAGGCGCACCACCCCCACGGCTACCGCAACGACGGCACCGAACCGGTCGAACTCACCATGGCCGTAAGCGTTCCGCCCGTTGGATGAGACGCCGCACGCCCCCGCGTACGGCGCTGTTAGCGTGACGCGCATGCGCGCACCCATCGGCTCCTTCGAGAACGCCAGCCCCGCCGTCGACCGTCAGGACCTGCTCACCGCACCGGTGGCCGAGGCGGTGCGCACGGGCTGGGGCGGCATCGCCCCCGACCAGGTCCTGCACGTCGACACCGACCCGGAGATCGCGGACACCGCGGCCTTCGTCGCCCACCACGGGGCGGACCTGCTGGACCACTCGGCGAACTGCGTCGTCCTGTCCGGCAAGCGCGGCGCCGACGTCACCCTCGCCGCCTGCCTGGTCCTCTCGCACTCCCGCGTCGATGTGAACGGCGTCGCCCGCAAGCACCTCGGCCTGCGCAAGGCGCGCTTCGCCTCGATGGACACGGCGGTCGGAGAGACCGGCATGGAGTACGGCGGCATCACGCCGATCGGGCTCCCCGCCGCCTGGCCGCTGCTGATCGACTCCGCCGTCGTGGACGAGGAGTGGGTCCTCATCGGCAGCGGCTCGCGCCGGGGCAAGCTGATCGTGACCGGCAAGGCGCTGGGCGCCCTGCCGGGCGCGGTGATCCTCGACGGCCTGGGCGTGCGCGCCCCGGAAGCGTCCTAGCCCAGCTTCGGGATCTCGATGGCGGGGCAGCGGTCCATGACCATGTCCAGGCCGGCCGCCCGGGTGCGTTCGTACGCCTGCTCGTCCACCACGCCGAGCTGGAACCAGACGGCCCGGGCGCCCTTGGCGACCGCCTCGTCGGCGACCGCGCCCGCCAGCTCGCTGTTGACGAAGACGTCGACCACGTCCACCGGGAACGGGATGTCCGCCAGCGAGGCGTACCCCTCCTCGCCGTGCACCCGCTCCGCCTTCGGGTGCACCGGGACCACGCGCTTGCCGAAGCGCTGAAGCACCTCGGCGACCCCGTAGGCCGCGCGCGAGCTGTTGTTGGACAGGCCGACGACCGCCCAGGTGTCGCCGGTGTCTTCCAGGATCCTGCGGATCGTCTCCGTGTCTGCGTACATGCACCGCACAACCGGCGGCCCGCCCCGGTCATTCCCGCAGGTGCGCATAGGGTGGCGGGATGCAGGAGGAGTACCGGACCGTCGCCCGCGCGGGCGTGCACGAGAGCGAGATCAACCGGTCACGCTTCATCTGCGCGCTCGCTCCCGCGGCCACCGAGGAGGAGGCGCAGGAGTTCATCGCCCGCGTCCGCAGGGAGCACCCGACCGCCACGCACAACTGCTACGCGTACGTGATCGGCGCGGACTCCTCCGTACAGAAGGCGAGCGACGACGGCGAGCCCGGCGGCACCGCCGGAGTCCCCATGCTCCAGATGCTCACCCGCCGCGAGGTCTGCTACGCCGTCGCCGTCGTCACCCGCTACTACGGCGGCGTGAAGCTCGGCGCCGGCGGGCTGATCAGGGCGTACGGGGGAGTGGTCGGGGAAGCCCTCGACGCCCTCGGCACCCGCACCCGCCGCCGCTTCCGGCTCGCCGCGGTCACCGTCGGCCACCAGCGGGCCGGCCGGCTGGAGAACGAACTGCGCGCCACCGGACGGACCGTGCGCGAGGTCCGGTACGGGGCCGACGTGACCATCGAGATCGCGCTGCCGGACGCCGACGTCGAGGCGTTCCGCCGCTGGCTGGCCGACGCGACGGCGGGCGAGGCGCGGGTGGAGCTGGGCGGCGAGGCGTACGACGACGCGTGACGCGGCCGGGTGCCGGGGGCGGAGAGTCTGGCCGCGCGTCGCTGCCGGGCGGGACTTCCCGGTTGCGGCCGTGGCTCCCCGGCGGGATGGGAGACTGTGGGGCGTGAGGGCACAGGGGCGGAGGAAGCGCATGCGGACCGGAGCCGGGTCTTGAGGATTCTGCACACATCGGACTGGCACCTCGGCCGGTCCTTCCACCGGGTCCCCCTGCTCGACGCCCAGGCCGCCTACCTCGACCACCTGGTCGCCACCGTCGCCGAGCGCGAGGTCGACGTCGTCGTGGTGGCGGGTGACGTGTACGACAGGGCGGTACCGCCGCTCAGCGCCGTCAAACTCTTCGACGACGCCCTGCACCGGCTCGCCGCCGCCGGGGTGCCCACGGTGATGATCTCCGGCAACCACGACTCCGCCCGCCGCCTCGGCGTCGGCGCCGGGCTCATCGGCCGGGCCGGCATCCACCTGCGCACCGACCCCGCGCACTGCGCGACGCCCGTCGTCATCCCCGACGCACACGGCGACGTGGCGTTCTACGGGCTGCCCTACCTGGAACCGGCCCTGGTCAAGGACGTCTTCAAGGCCGAGCGCGCCGGGCACGAGGCCGTGCTCACCGCCGCCATGGACCGCGTCCGCGCCGACCTCGCCCAACGGCCCGACGCCACCCGGTCCGTCGTCCTCGCCCACGCCTTCGTCGCCGGCGGCGAGCCCAGCGACAGCGAGCGCGACATCACCGTCGGCGGCGTCGCCGCGGTCCCGGCCGCGGTCTTCGACGGCGTCGACTACGTGGCGCTCGGCCACCTCCACGGCTGCCAGGCCGTCACCGACCGCGTCCGGTACTCCGGCTCCCCGCTCGCCTACTCGTTCTCCGAGGCCACCCACCGCAAGACCATGTGGCTCATCGACCTGGACGCCTCCGGGGCGGTCACCGGTGAACGGATCGACTGCCCGGTGCCCCGCCGCCTCGCCCGGCTGCACGGCCGGCTGGACGACCTCCTCGACGACCCCGCGCTCGACCGCCACGAGGACGCCTGGGTGGAGGCCACCCTCACCGACCCGGTCCGCCCCGCCGACCCCATGGCCCGCCTCACCGAGCGCTTCCCGCACACCCTCGCCCTCGTCTTCGAACCGGACCGGGCACCCGACGACCCGGAACTCTCGTACGCCCGCCGGCTGCGCGGCCGCGACGACCAGACCATCGCGGAGGACTTCGTGGCCCATGTGCGCGGCGGCACGGGGACCGACGAGCGGGAGCGGGCGGTGCTGCGGGGCGCCTTCGACCACGTCCGGGTGGACGACGGCCTGCGCGAGGTGAACCGGTGAGGCTCCACACCCTCCGCGTCACCGCCTTCGGCCCCTTCGGCGCCACCCAGGAGATCGACTTCGACGCGCTCTCCGCCGCCGGCCTCTTCCTGCTCCACGGACCGACCGGAGCCGGGAAGACCTCCGTCCTGGACGCCGTCTGCTACGCCCTCTACGGAGCCGTGCCCGGCGCCCGGCAGAGCCCCGGCACCTCGCTGCGCAGCGACCACGCCCCGGCGGACCTGCCGACCGAGGTCCTGCTCGACCTCACCGTCGGCGGGCGCCGCCTGGAGATCACCCGCCGCCCGGCCCAGCCCCGCCCGAAGAAGCGGGGCGGCGGCCACACCACGGAGAAGGCGCAGAGCTGGCTCCGCGAGTACGACCCCGAGGACGGCTGGCGGGCGCTCAGCCGGTCGCACCAGGAGATCGGCGAGGAGATCACCCAGCTCGTCGGCATGAGCCGCGAGCAGTTCTGCCAGGTGGTCCTGCTGCCCCAGGGCGACTTCGCCCGCTTCCTGCGCGCCGACGCGGAGGCGCGCGGGCGGCTCCTCGGCCGGCTCTTCGACACCCGGCGCTTCGCGGCCGTCGAGGAGCGCCTCGCCGAGCTGCGCCGGACGGCCGAGGCGCAGGTCAAGGCCGGTGACGACCAGATCCTCGCGCTCGCCCAGCGCATCGCCCAGGCCGCCGGGCCCGCCGCCCGCGAGTGCCCGCTGCCGGACGTCCAGCCCGGCGACCCCGGCCTCGCGGACGCGGTCCTCGGGTGGGCCGCGACCGCCCGCAGCGGTGCCGGCGAACGCTGCGACATCGCCGCGTCGGTCCTGGCCACGGCGGAACGCCGGCACGCCGCCGCCCGCATCGCCCTGGACGCCGAACGGGAGCTCGCCGCGCTCCAGCAGCGGTACGCCGAGACCCGGCGCCGCGCCGACGCCGTGGAGGCCGGCCGCGCCGCCTGCGAGGAGGCGCGGGACCGCCTCGCGCGCGCCCGGAAGGCGGACCTCGTCGGTCCGGCCCTCGATCTGCGCGAGGCCGCGGAGCGGGCGTACCGGCGGGCGCGCGAGGAGCGGGACCGGGCCCGGTCCCGGCTGCCCGAGACCCTGGCCGACGCGGGCGCCGAGCAGCTGGCGGCCCTGGAGCACCGGCTCCGCGAGGACCTGGGCGGCCTGGAGTCGGCCCGGCGCGCCGAGCAGCGGGCGGCCGAGATCTCCGAGGAGCGCGCCGCCCTGGACCGGCAGGCCAGGGCCGACGAGGAGCTGGTCCGGGACGCGGAGGGCTGGCTCGCCGGCTGGGAGACCACCCGGCAGGACCTCCAGGCCCGCCTGGACGCCGCCCTCGAAGCCGCCACCCGCACCGAACTCCTGGCCCGCCGGCTCGACCCGGCCCGCCGCCGCCTCGACGCGGCGCGCCGCCGCGACGCACTGGCCGCCGAGGCGGCCACGGCCGGGCAGGCGCTGACCGCCGCCCGGGAACACGCCGCCGCCGCCCACGAGTTCTGGCTCGACCTGCGCGAGCGCCGCCTGCGCGACATCGCCGCCGAACTCGCCGCCCAGCTGGCCGACGGCACCGCCTGCGCGGTCTGCGGCGCGACGGACCACCCGGACCCGGCCCGCCCCGGCGACGGGCATGTGGACCGCGCGGCGGAGGAAGCCGCCGAACGCGCCCACCGCGACGCGGAACGGGCCCGCGCCACGGCGGAGCAGTCCCTGGCACTGGTACGCGAACGCCACGCGACGGCCCGCGCGGAGGCGGCGGGGGCCGCCGCTACCGACGCGGAGGCGCGCCCGGACACCGGCGCCCCGACAGATGGCACGGCCGCCTCCGACACCGCCCCCGCATCCGCTCCCGCCGTCGATGTGGCGTCGGGCTCCGGCGGGGGCACAGGCACAGGCGCCCGGCCGGGCGATTCCCGGCCGACCGGGGGCGCGGCCCCCGAGAGCGACCCCACCGTCGCCGCGCTCGCCGACCTCGTGGCCGGCCTCGCCGCCGAGCACGCCGAGGCGTACCGCCTCGCCGCCGGAGCGCACTCCGCCCGGGAAGCGCTCGCCGGCGCCGAGCGGGAGCACCGGCGGCGGTCCGAGGAGCGGCAGCGGGTCGGGCAGCGGGGTGCCGCCCGGACCTCGCGGCGCGAGTCGCTGGACCGGGAGCAGACGGACATCGACGCCGCGCTGGACCGGGCGCGCGGGGGTACCCGAGCGTCGCCGAGCACGCCGCCGTGGTTCAGCGACGGGTCGCCCTGCTCGCCGGGGCGGGCGGGGCGGTGCGCGAGGAGGAGAGCGCGGCGGCACGGCTGAAGGAGGCCGACGACCGGCTCGCGGACGCCGCCTTCCGGGCCGGGTTCGAGACGCCGGAGGCCGCCGCCGCGACCCTGCTGGACGACGCGGCGCAGCGTACGCTCCAGCACCGCGTCGACGCCTGGCAGGCCGAGGCCGCCGCCGTCGCCGACCGGCTCGCCGAGACCGACGCCCGGGACGCCGCGAACCGCCCGCCCGCCGCCCCCGAAGCCGCCCGGGAGCACTTCGACCGGGCCGAGCGCGCGCTCCGCGAAGCCGCCGCCGGCCTGGACGCGGCGCGGGAACGCCGTACCGAACTCGCCAGGCTCTCCCGCCGCGTGGCGGACGAGGTGCGCGCGCTGGGCCCCGTGCGCGAGGAGCACGAACGCGTCGCCCGGCTCGCCGGGCTCACCGCCGGCACCTCGGCGGACAACGCGCGCAAGATGCGCCTGGAGTCCTACGTGCTCGCGGCCCGGCTGGAACAGGTCGCGGCGGCGGCCACCGCCCGGTTGCGGCGGATGTCCTCGGGCCGCTACCAGCTCGTCCACTCCGACGCCCGCACCGGCGGCCGCAGGGCGGGGCTCGGCCTACACGTCATCGACGCCTGGACCGGCCGCGAGCGCGACACCGCCACGCTCTCCGGCGGCGAGACGTTCTTCGCCTCGCTGGCCCTGGCGCTCGGCCTCGCCGACGTCGTGACCGACGAGGCCGGAGGCGTACGCCTGGACACCCTGTTCATCGACGAGGGGTTCGGCAGTCTGGACGACCAGACGCTGGACGAAGTGCTCGACGTGCTCGACTCGCTGCGCGAACGGGACCGCAGCGTCGGCATCGTCAGCCATGTCGCGGACCTGCGCCGCCGCATCCCCGCCCAGCTGGAGGTGGTGAAGGAGCGGCACGGCTCGGCCGTGCGGCTCCGCTCCGGGGCGGACGGGCTCAGCGGCTGATCGGCCGCCCCGGCAGCGGCGAGGAGTAGACGACGCTCGTGGTGACGGAGCCCAGGGCGCCGATCTTCCCGGAGACGGTCTCCAGATGGCTCATCGAGCGGGCCGTCACCTTGAGCACGAAGCAGTCGTCGCCGGTGACGTGATGGGCCTCCACGATCTCCGGCGTGGTGTCGAGGAGGTCGTGGAACGGCTTGTAGTTGCCGTTCGGATACCGCAGCCGTACGAAGGCGAGGATCGGCAGCCCGAGCCGTTCCGGATCGACCACGGCCGCGTAACCGCTGATGACCCCGGTCTCCTCGAGCCGGCGGACCCGCTCCGTCACGGCGCTCGGCGACATGGCCACCGCCCGCGCCAGCTCCGCGAACGAGGCGCGGCCCTCGCGTTGCAGCACGTCGAGAATGCGCCAGTCGGTGGCGTCCGGGGAATAGTCGCTCATTCGGGCAGAGAACCGTGGAATCCCCGGCAGGTCAAGGCCGCTGCCGGGGATCTCGCCTTCCGGACCTGGCGCGCCGATCATAGATTTTCAGGCATGACTCCCCAGCCCGGCGCCCTCGCCGCCCACCCGGTCCTGAGCGTGCCGCCCGCCGAACCCGCCGACGCCGTCGCCTACTTCGGAGCCTCGCTCGCCTTCCACGCCGATGTCTCGGACGTCGCGGCGGCCCTGGCCGCCGGGGGAGACCCCGGCTTCGTCCTGCTCGATTCCCGGTCCACCGAGTCCTGGGACCAGGGGCACATCCCGGGCGCCCTGCACCTGCCGACCGCGCTCGTCGCCGAGCAGGCACCCCGGCTCCTCGACCCGGCCGTGCCGGTGGTCACGTACTGCTGGGGACCCGGCTGCAACGGCGCCACCCGCGCCGCCCTCGCCCTGGCCAGGCTCGGTTACCGGGTCAAGGAGATGCTCGGCGGCTTCGAGTACTGGGCGCGCGAGGGATTCCCGTACGAGACCTGGGAGGGGGAAGGGAGGCGCGCCGCCGACCCGCTGACCGCGCCGGCCGGCACGGACGACTGCGGCTGCTGACGGCGGCCGGGCCCGGGGACGGCACCCCGGGCCCGGCCGCACCCGGTCAGAGCTTCGACAGCTCGTCCACCAGGTCGTCCAGACCCAGCGGGCCCTGGGACAGGGCCGCCATGTGCCACGCCTTGAGGTCGAAGGCGTCACCGTGCGCCTTCCGGGCGTTCTCCCGGCCCAACAGCCAGGCGCGCTCGCCCAGCTTGTAGCCGATGGCCTGGCCCGGCATCGAGAGGTAGCGGGTCAGCTCGCTCTCCACGAAGTCGGCGGGCCGGCCGCTGTGGTTGCCGAAGAACTCCTGCGCCAGCTCCGGCGTCCACCGCTCACCCGGGTGGAACGGCGAGTCGGCCGGGATCTCCAGGCCCACATGCATGCCGATGTCCACGATCACCCGGCAGGCGCGCATCATCTGCGCGTCCAGATAGCCGAGCCGGCGCTCCGCGTCGGGCAGGAAGCCCAGCTCGTCCATCAGCCGCTCCGCGTACAGCGCCCAGCCCTCGGCGTTGGCGCTGACGATGCCGATCGACGCCTGGTAGCGCGACAGGCTCTCCGCCACGTGCGCCCACTGGGCGAGCTGGAGGTGGTGACCGGGCACGCCCTCGTGGTACCAGGTGGACACCAGGTCGTACACCGGGAAGCGGGTCTCGCCCATGGTCGGCAGCCAGGTGCGGCCGGGCCGCGAGAAGTCCTCGGAGGGGCCCGTGTAGTACGGGGCGGCGGCGCCGCCGGGCGGCGCGATCCGCGACTCCACCCGGCGCACCCGCTCGGCCAGTTCGAAGTGCGTCCCGTCCAGCGCGTCGATCGCCTCGTCCATCAGGCCCTGGAGCCACGCCTGGACCTCGTCCACGCCCTCGATGTGCTTGCCGTGCACATCGAGATGGGCCAGCGCCTCCCAGGGGCCCGCGCCCGGCAGCACCTTCTCGGCCTCGGTCTTCATCTCGGCGAGCAGCCGGTGGTATTCGGACCAGCCGTACGCGTACGCCTCGTCCAGATCCAGGTCCGTGCCGTTGAAGTAGCGCGACCAGCGGGCGTACCGCTCACGGCCCACCGTGTCGGGCTCGCCCTCGATCCCGGGGGCGTACACCTCGCGCATCCAGTGGCGCAGCTCGTCCAGCGCGCCGGTGGCCTGCGCGGCGGCCTCGTCCAGCTCCGCGCGCAGGCTGTCCGGGCCGCCGGCCGCGAAGTCCCGGAAGAAGCCGTTCGTGCCGTCGCCGACCCACTCGTCCAGCTGCCCGAGGAACGTGGCGGTGGCACGCGGACCGCCGTGCAGCTTGCGTTCCAGACCGAGCGCCAGGGACTCCTGGTAGCCGGCGAGCGCCGCCGGAACGGCCCGCAGCCGCTCCACGACGGCCGCCCAGTCCTCGTCCGTCTCGGTCGGCGTCACCGTGAACACCTCACGGATCGAGTGCGCGGGGGAGTGCAGGTTGGAGACGGCCCGCAGCGCCTCGTCCGCCTCGTGCACGGCGAGTTCGGCCGTCAGCCGCTCCCGCAGCAGCCGGCCGCAGCGGCGCTCGGCGTCCTCGGCGGCCCCGGGCAGCTGCTCCGCGCGGTCGAGCCGGGCGAGCGTGTCCCGGGCCAGCGCGGCCAGTTGTTCCTGGCCGGCGGGGGAGAAGTCGGGAAGGCGGCGCGAACTTGCCGCGACACCGAGGTAGGTGCCGGAGATCGGGTCGAGTTCGATGAAGGCGTCGACGTAGGCGTCGGCGATCTGGCGCGGCAGTGCGCTGCTGGAAGAGTCAGACATGCGTACATCCTCGTACGGGGAGGGCCCTCGCGTCACTATCAATCGGCGGGACGGACCTGACCGGGGGCCGGAACCGTCACCCCCGGCACCGGTGGGAGCAGCGGTCCGCACTCCCACTGCTGGAAGATCAACCGCGTCTCCACCCGGGCCACTTCGCGCCGCGAGGTGAACTCGTCCAGCACGAGCCGTTGCAGATCGGCCGTGTCCGCCACGGCCACATGCACCAGATAGTCGTCGGGGCCGGTCAGATGGAACAGGGCCCGGGACTCCGGCAGCGACCTGATCCGCTCCACGAACGGCCCGATCAGCTCCCGTCGGTGCGGCCGTACCTGTACGGACAGCAGCGCCTCCAGACCCCGGCCGAGTCTGGCCGGATCCAGCCGCAGCTGGTGACCGAGGATGACACCGGTGCGGCGCAGGCGGGCCACCCGGTCCAGACACGTCGAGGGCGCCACGCCGACCTCGGCCGCCAGCTCCCGGTACGTGGTCCGGGCGTCGTTCTGCAACAGCCGCAGAATGTGCAGATCGACCGTGTCGAGAGCGACGGATTCAGTCATTCGGCGAACGTAGCACGGCCTTTGGGCCGCACCTTCCGGTGAGCGTTCAGAGTGCGCGCATGGACAACGAATCCGTGCTGCCGCCCTCGACCACCCCGTCCCGGGCGCTCGCCACCGAAGCCGTGCACGCCGGACGCGACGACCTCGCGGCCCTCGGCCTGCACGCCGCACCGATCGACCTGTCGACCACCTACCCCTCGTACGACTCCCGCGCCGAGGCCGAGCGGATCGACGCCTTCGCCACCACCGGGGCCCGCCCGGACGGCCCGCCGGTCTACGCACGGCTCGACAACCCCACCACCGGCCGCTTCGAAACGGCACTCGCCCGGCTCGAATCCACCGCGAGCGCGGTGGCGTTCGCCAGCGGCATGGCCGCGCTGACCGCCGTCCTGCTGGCCCGCGCGAGCGTGGGACTGCGCCATGTGGTGGCCGTGCGGCCGCTGTACGGGTGCAGCGACCACCTGCTGGGCGCCGGGCTGCTGGGCACCGAGGTGACCTGGACGGACCCGGCGGGCATCGCGGAGGCGATCCGGCCCGACACGGGTCTGGTGATCGTGGAGACCCCGGCCAACCCGACCCTGGCCGAGGTGGACATCCGGGCCGTCGCCCACTCCTGCGGTTCGGTTCCGCTGCTGGTCGACAACACCTTCGCGACGCCCGTCCTCCAGCGTCCCGTCGAGCACGGGGCGCGGATCGTGCTGCACAGCGCGACGAAGTACCTGGGCGGGCACGGTGACGTGATGGGCGGAGTCGTCGCGTGCGACGAGGAGTTCGCCGCCGTGCTGCGCCGGATCCGCTTCGCCACCGGCGGGGTCCTGCACCCGATGGCCGGCTATCTGCTGCTGCGGGGCCTGTCCACCCTGCCGGTGCGGGTCCGGGCCGCCTCCACGAGCGCCGCCGAACTCGCCCGCCGGCTCTCCGCCGACCCCCGGGTGGCGCGGGTGCACTACCCGGAGATCGGCGGCGCCATGGTCGCGTTCGAGGTGTACGGAGACCCGCACCAGGTGATCGCGGGGGTGCGGCTGATCACCCCGGCCGTCAGCCTCGGCAGCGTGGACACCCTCATCCAGCACCCGGCCTCCATCAGCCACCGCATCGTGGACGAGGGAGACCGGCACGCCTCCGGCGTCGGAGACCGGCTGCTGCGGATGTCGGTGGGCCTGGAGGACGTCGAGGACCTGTGGGCCGACCTGTGCCAGGCGCTGGGCGGCGGCGATTCCGTACGCGGTGGGGTCAGTGCTCGGCCTGTTCGTACGGCGGCAGCTGCGGCAGGGGGCGCGCCGGGGTCGCCGCGAGGCGTGCGGTGATCACGAGCGTGCCCTCCTCGATCTGGTAGTCGAGCGGCAGCGAGAGCGCGCGCATGGCGGCCACCATCCCGGTGTTGGACGCCTGGGTGACGGCGTAGACGTTCTCGCAGCCGGCCTCGACGGCCAGCGCCACCAGGCGGGCCAGCAGCTCGGAGCCGATGCCGCGCCGCTGCCACTCGTCCTCGACCAGGAGCGCCACCTCGGTCTCGTCGCCGTCCCAGAGCAGGTGGCCGAGGGCGACCATCCGCCCGGACGCCGTCTGCACGGCGAGGGTACGGCCGAAGCGCGGGCTCAGCAGGTGGTCCAGATAGCGGTCGGCGTCCCGGACCGGGCCGTGGTAGCGCAGCCGCAGGGTCTGCTCGGAGCACCGCCCGTGCATCTCCACGGCCGCGTCGAGGTCGGCCCGGTCCGCCCGGCGCACGGTGATCTCGTCGCCCTCGGGCAGCCTGAGCACCTGCTCGCCGCGCGGGACCCGGGGGCCGAGCCGGGCGTCGAGCTCCACCAGCGCACGGGCCCGCGCGAACTCCGTGGGCGTGAACGGCAGATAGGGCCGCTCCACGGTGATGACGCCGCCCGACGGGTCGCGCAGCCGCATCACGGTCTCCTCCAGCACCCCTTCGACCGGGGCGGTCTCACCGGTGGCACGCCCGGTCACGGAGACGGCGGGCAGCGAGTGGATCGTGCACCGCCCGAGCAACTGACGCAGAGCCAGCGGAAGTTCGGCGGCGTCCAGGGCGGTACGGGTGGCGAGGCCGAGCAGCCGGGTCGGGGCGTCCACCAGGTCGTGGGCGTCGGCCCGCTCCGTCCAGGTGGAGCTGCCCCCGGCGGCGGCGACCGCGCGCGACAGCTCCCGGGCCGGCAGCGACGCGGGCACCCTCAGCAGGAACTCGTCCACGGTGCCCCGCGCCAGCGGGTGCGTCTGGAGCGTGAGGATGTCGATGCCGTGCCGGGCCAGCACCGTGCACAGCGCGGCCAGGCTCCCGGGGACGTCCCGCACGGTGGTCCGCATCCGCCACAGCACGGTCTCGCCGGGGGCGGCGGAGGTGTCGTGGGCATCGGATGCGGCGGTGGTATCGGTGGCCGGTGCGGGAGGCGGCGCGTGGCTGTGGCGCCGTGCCCACCAGGTGTGGAACGCGGCCGTCGCGGTCAGGGCCACGGCCGAGGCGATGAGCAGGTAGGGGCCGTCCGGCTGGTGCCCGATCAGGTTGGCGATCGCGTCGGCGACCGCCACCGCCGTGAACAGCGCGGCGAGTTCGATCACGTCCCGCCGCCAGTGGTGGGGGCGGCGGGCACTCTTCGCGGATGTCACATCAGTCATGAATCCACTGTGACCGTACGGTGTTGCCTGATCACGAACGCTTTGTGACCGATGGGTTAAAGGGCGATCCGGCTTCCCGTCGTCGGTTTCGAAGGCGTTGGAGGGGCGTTTCGCGGGGCGCCCCGGGGAGCGGCGCCCCGCACGGGTCTCACCCGGTCCCCGCCCGGCAGGCCGTCTCCAGGCGTATCGCCTGCCGCACCAGCTGGGTCGTCCCGCCGCGCGCGGCCGTCTCCGCGAGCCCCGGGACCGGCCCGGTCTTCGGAGGGCCGCAGCGCTCCGCGCACTCCGCCGCCACGGCGAGCAGATCGCTCAGCCCCCGGGGCGCCCGCTCCCGCGCCAGCAGCGCGGGCAGCACCGGCACCAGGAAGGACAGGACCGTCCGGTACGCCCCGGTCCCCGCAGCCGTCCGTGCCGCGTCCGCCAGCCGCCCCGGCTTGACCGAGTCCCGCTGGATCAGCCGCGCCAGCTCGCCGCCGAGCAGCTCCGCGTCCAGCCGGCCCCGGGCCGCCAGCACCAGCAGGGCGTCCACCGCCGAGAGCCGGTCCTCCGCGTCCCGGGCGCCGAGCCCGTACGCCAGGGCCAGATGCACCGCCCCGGCGGCGGGTCCGCCGGTCTCGGCGAGCGCGGGCAGCAGCCAGGTGGTGCCCCGCTGCTCGTCCACGCACGACGCGACGGTGGGCAGCAGCCACGCCGCCAGGGTCTCGCCGTCCTCGGGAGGACGGCGGTCCAGTGCGGCGACTCCACGAACCAGTGGTAGCAGCGGTGGTTGAGCGGGGCGTGCGGGCTGCCGAGCCAGTGGAAGGTCCGGGGAAGCCGCTGCTGGACGAGGCGGTTCCCGTCGGTGGACAGCAGCACCCGGCGCACCGTGGTCACCGTCTGCCGCAGCCAGTCCCGGGCTACGGGCACATCCGTCTCCACATGCTGGGGCAGCACGGTCGCCACCGGCTGGTCCGCCCGGAGCCATTCCGCCAGCCGGTCGCCCTCCGCCGTGCCCAGCGCGGCGGCCCGCTCCGCGGCCTTTTCCTCGCCGGTGCGCCGCACCCGCAGCAGGGCCTGCGCGAAGTCCACCGGCCCCGCCTTGACGCCCAGCTCCCCGTATCCGCGCAGCCGCTCCACCAGCTCCGGGGCGTCGATGGCCCCCGTGTGCCAGGTGGGCGTGGCCAGCAGATACGGCAGCGTGCCCGCCCCTACCACGGCGGCGGCCTCCCACAGGCGGGCGTACACGATCGCGTCGAGAGCCGCGTGGCAGCAGGTGCCCTTCGCCTCCCCGCGGGTCTGTCCGTCGTGGACGGCGCGCCGCGAGATCCGCCCGAGCAGCGAGGCCGCGACGAGGTGCAGGCCGTCGCCGCCGCGCAGCATCCGCCGGTCGACGTCGTCCCGGGGGGCCTTGGCCCACCACTGTCCGGCGAGTGCGGACTCCAGGGCGGTGATCAGCTCCTCCCGGCCGCTGTGGGCCTGCCGGACCAGCCCGTCCAGCGCCCGTTCGAACGCGCTGACGTCCTCCTGGTCCGACCGGAGCAGGACCGCCGTCACCTCCTCGGTGAGCTCGGCCACGGACGCCGCCGGCGGGCCGAGCGGGCGCGGGGCCGGGGGCGGCGGCAGGATCTCCTCGTAGGCGGCGGTCCCCGGCGCGTCCTCCAGCAGCTCCCCGAAGACCGCGCGCGCCGTCTCCCGGTGCACCGGCGCCAGCAGCGAGGCCATCCCGGCCGCCTCCGCGCGGACCTCCGGAGAGGCGGCGGGCAGGGCGCGGGCGGCCAGCTTGAGCGCCCGCTCCTGCGCGTCGGTGTCCGGATGCCCGAAGGCGTCCGCGATCACCGGCACCAGCTCGTCCGCCGCCGAAGGCTCCCGGCGCAGCACCTTGCCCAGGTGGATCAACTGGGCGCGCACCAGCTTCTTCTCCGTACGGAAGAGCACCCCACCGGAGACCTCCGCCAGCTGCCGGACCGACAGCGCCCCCCGCGCGTCGAGCCGGGCCAGCACCTCTTGGGCGTGTCCGGCCACCGGGGAGGGCCCGTCGGCCGCCATCGCCATCCAGTCGGCGACCCGCGCCGCCTCCTCCTCGGCGGTCGGAGCGAGCCCCCGCACGACCAGCAGGCAGAAGCGGAGATCGGTGGGCTTCCCGCCCCGCAGCAGCCGCGCGGTGCAGCCGTCGAGCAGGGCCGCCCGGTCGAGCCGCCCCTCCGCCACCAGCGCGGTCAGCGCGGCCGGCCAGTACTCGTCGGGGGAGCCGCTGTCGACCCAGGCCACCACCGAGGGCAGCTCCGGCATGGTCAGGAGATGCGGCACGAGGACGTCGAGACGGGCGTCCGCCCGCAACACATCGAGCAGGGGCTTACCGGAGCCGCCGTGCCATCGCGCGCTGTTGACCCGCTCCGCCCACGCCCGGACCATGCCGTCCGAGACGGGCAGCGGACAGCCCGCCCGGCGGGCCAGCTCCTCGACCAGCCGGTACTCCGCCTCGGACTCCACGGCGCGCGCGGCCAGCCGGCGGGCGAGATCGGCGAGCCAGTCCGGCTCGCGGTCGCCCAGCACCTCCAGGACCCACGGGTACGGCGAGTGCACCCAGTCCCGCATGTCCCTGGCGCCGAGCCAGGTCGCGCAGCCCGCCGCCCCGGTGTGGCAGCCCGCACCGGCCACCAGGATCGCCTTGCGGACCCGGGTGCGCTCGCCCCAGCGCCAGCCACGGGCCTCCTTGCGCAGCGCCTTCAACTCCTCCAGGGCCGCCTTGCGTCCGCCCCGGTCGAGCCGGGCCAGCAGGGGCCGGATGTCGTCCGTGCGGCCCTCGCGGACCGCGTCCAGCAGGGTGGTCATCGCGCACCCCCGGCGACCGCCGCGCCACGGCGGACCATCCGGACCGCGAGGGCGTGCTTGCACGGGCCCCGGCGGCCCCGGTAGTCCGCCCACCACTGGCAGGTGCAGCTCAGCGCCCCCGACCGCTCACGGACCTGGTAGCGCCGGTCGCCCGAACGCACCGCCGCCAGCTCGCCGTCCAGGACCACCGCCCCCTCCCGGGCCAGCCGCCGCGCCGCGACCAGCCGGGGATTGTGCCGCTCGGCCCGGTCCGCGTCGTACGGCAGCTCGCGGTGGAAGTACGCGGCGTCCGCGAGGTCGTAGCCCACCCGGCCGGCCGTGCCCAGCCGGACCAGGGCGGCCCGGACCCGCTCCACCGGAAGGCCCGCCTGCTCCGCCAGCCGGTCCGGCTCGATCCGGGGCTCCCACGCCAGCAGCACCGACACCAGCTCCGCGTCGGCCGCCGCTTCGTCCGTGGCCAGCGCCTCCAGGACGCCGCCCTCGCCGGAGAAGCCGCGCGAGGCGTCGGGCGACAGCGTCAGCGTGAGCCGCATTCCGGGCAGCACGACCTCCCAGGCGCTCGCGGCGGCCGCGCCGTCGGCCGGCGGCCCGTACACGCGGAGCGCCGACGCGTACCGCAGGACCCGTTGCAGGGCGGTCAGCCGCTGCGGTCCGGGAAGGCAGACGGCACCGGGCACCGGCCTGGTCGTGGGCCGGAGCGTCCGCCCGGCGGGGACCACCCACCGGGCGCCGCGCGCGGCCGCCCCCGAGGACGTGGGCAGCGACCTCAGGAACCGTACGGCCTCCGCCGCCGGGAGCTCCGCCCGCAGGTCGAAGGCGGCGGACGCCACCTGCGCCTCCGCGAACCCCCGCAGCCAGCGGTCCGGCAACGGCACCTTCTTCTCCACGACGGCACCGCCCGTCGTGGTCACCGCCATCTCGTCCGGGCCCACCCGCAGATGCAGCGGCTCGTCGCCGCCCATCCGGGACAGCGCCTCCCGCAGCGGATGGTTCACGTCCACATTGGTGGTGCCGTGGCCCGTCTTCACGCCCTCCAGACCCTCGCCGAGCACGTCGAGCCGCGCGTACACCCCGCAGCAGCCGGAGAACGACTCGAAGCGCAGCCGGTCCCCGTTGCCCGTCACCACCGGGTCCAGCGAGGCCGCCAGGGTCCGCTGGTAGTAGCGCGCGGCGGCGACGTCCGCGACCGCGAGCAGCCCCCGCGCCGCTATCTGCGGCGAGGCCAGGAACCCGGAGAAGAACCGGGGATGCGCCTCGGCGCCCTGCGGTGTGGAGCCGCCGGCCGTCTCCAGGCCGAGCGATCGCCCGGCCCCCGAGGAGGCCAGGACGGAAGGACGTGAGTAGGCCAGGGCCTGCACGGTTCGGGTCATGGAAAAACCGTAGAACCCACCACTGACAATCGGTCATCACCCCAGGTCAGCAGCGCTATTGGGCAAGGTCGGCCAGCGCCCGCACCCCGCGCGCGATGTCGGCCGGCGCCAGATGGGCGTAACCGAGGACGAGGCGTACGCAGCCGTCCGCCGGCCGCTCCGTCCCGTACTCGCGCAGCAGCCGCACCGCGACCCCGGCACCCGCCGCGCGCTCGGCGAACTGCTCGTCCGGGCCCCAGCGTCCGGGGAGCCGCGCGATGGCGTGCAGCCCCGCCGCGACCCCGCTCACCTCCGTGCCCGGGATGTGCTCGGACAGGGCCCGCGTGAGTACGTCCCGGCGCTCCCGGTAGGCGCGCTGACAGCGCCTCAGCTGACGGTCGTAGCCGCCGCCCTCCACGAAGTCGGCGAGCACCGCCTGTTCGAGGGACGGGTTGCCGAGGTCCATCATCCGCTTCCGCTCCACCAGTTCGTCGGTCATCGACGCGGGCGCGATCAGCCAGCCCAGCCGGAGCCCGGGAGCCAGCGACTTGCTGACCGAGCCGGTGTACGCGACGGATTCCGGATCGAGGCCCTGGAGGGCGCCGACCGGGGCGCGGTCGTACCGGAAGTCACCGTCGTAGTCGTCCTCGATCAGCAGCCCGTCCACCTCTCGCGCCCACTCCAGGAGCCGGCTGCGCCGGGCTGCGGAATACGCCACTCCGGTCGGGAACTGGTGGGCCGGAGTCGTCACCGCGGCCCGCACCCCGGAACGTTTCAGCGGCTCCAGGGCCAGGCCCTCCGCGTCCAGCGGGAGCATGGCGGTCGCCACCCCGGCGGAGGCGAAGAGCGCCGTGTGCTCCGGGCTTCCGGGGTCCTCCACCCGACCGTGCGCACCCCGCGCCCGTGCAGGACGAACCCGAGCAGCGTCGTCGCCTGCGCGACCCCGGAACACACCAGCAGCCGTTCCGGATCGGCGACCACCCCGCGCCGCCGCGTCAGCAGCGCGGCCAGGGCCACGCGCAGCTCCGGCAGACCGCGCGGATCCGGGTAGCCGAGCGCGCCGTGCGGCAGCCGGCCGAGCACCGAGCGGTGCGCGGCGGCCCAGGCGCTGCGCGGGAAGAGGGAGAGATCCGGCGTCCCCGGCCGGAAGTCGACCCGCACCCTGAGAGCGCGCGGCGCCAGATCCCGCGCACCGCCCGCCGCCGCCCGAGCCGACCCGCTCACCCAGGTCCCGCGCCGCGCCCGCTGCGCAGATAGCTCTCCGCGGTCAGCTGCTCGTACGCCTCGGTCACCAGACCGCGCGAGACCCTCAGATCGGCGGCCAGCTCACGGCTGGACGGCAGCCGCGTCCCCGGCGCCAGGCGGCCGGAGCGGACCGCCTCGCGCAGCGCCGACTGGAGCGCCCGGCCACGGCCGCGCGCCGGAGCCGACGCCACCGGAAGCAGCAACTCCCAGGCCGTCGAAGCGGACGCGCGGTCCGAACCGCTGCCACCGGAAGGCGAATTGGTCCCCGAAGCCGTCATGGAAGTGGACCTTAAACCGAACCACCGCGCTCCCTAGCGTCGGTGCCATGAACGCGATCTCTCTGCGCGGCGCCTTGCTCGCCGCCTTCGCCTGCGTCCTCGTCGGCGCCTCCTTCACCGCCAACAGCGTCCTCGGCGACTACCCCTACGCGGGCGGCCAGGCGCTTCGCTACGGCCTCGCGGCGCTCCTCCTGCTGCCCCTGATCCACCGCCCCGGGGAACCCCGCCCCGCCGCCACGCTCCGCCTGCTCACCGGGCGGCAGTGGGGGCGGCTCGCGCTCCTCGCCGCCGTCGGCATGGTCGGCTTCAACTTCGCCGTACTGGCCGCCGAACGCTCAGCGGAACCCGCGGTTCCGGGCGTCTTCGTCGGCTGCGCCCCGATCCTCGTCGCCGTCCTCGTGCCCCTCCTTGAAGGACGCAGGCCCACCCGGCCCGTGCTGTACGCGGCGGGGCTGGTAGCCGCCGGGGCGTTCACGGTCCAGGGCTGGGGGCGCACCGACCTGAGCGGCATCCTGTGCTCCGTCGGCGCGCTGGCCGGTGAAGTGGGCTTCGCCGTGATCGCGGTGCCGGTGCTGCGCCCGCTGGGTCCGAAGCTGCTGTCCGCGACCGTGTGCGCCATCGCGGCGGCCGAGTCGACCGTCCTCGGCCTGGTGCTGGACGGCGGCGGCTTCCTGCGCCTGCCGACCGGGGCCGAGGCGCTGGCGCTGGTCTGGCAGGCGGCCGTCGTGACGGTCATCGGCTTCGTCTGCTGGTACATGGGCATGCAGCGCATCGGTGCCGAGCGCGCCACCCTCTTCTCCGGCCTCATCCCCGTCTCCGCCGCGCTCACCGCCCCGCTCGTCGGCACCGGTTCCTACGGCCTCGCTCAGGCCGCCGGATCCTGCCTCGTGGGCCTCGGGGTGGCGATCGGCTCGGGCGTGCTGGGGCGGCGCGGCGCGACCGCCCCGCAGGCGGAAGCCCCCGCTCCGAAGGCGGACGCCGGGCCGCGCGCGGTGCGCCGGTCCGCGAACGTCCTGTGAACGCTGTGCGGCGCACCGTCCATTCACAGGGTCTCCGGCGCAGGATTGGTCTTGACCAAGGGGTTGCGCCGTCCTATGGTCTCAACGTTAAGACAGGAACCTTTAATAAATAACGTCGCGGAATAAGCCGCTGGGCGATTGCGGAGGACAGGGTGGGGACCACGCAGCTGGAAACGGTGCAGGAGCCGAAGTACTGGCACCTCAAGACCGTGCTCAGTGAGGCACTCGACTCGGACTTTGCGGTGGGGGAGATCCTTCCCAACGAGCGTGAGCTCGCCGCCCGGTTCGGCGTCGCCCGGGCCACGCTCCGGCAGGCCCTGGAACAGCTCGAACTCGAAGGCCGGCTGCACCGCCGCCGGGGCGTCGGGACCACCGTCGCCCCGCCCCGCGTCGGCGTGGCCGTCTCCACCGCCCGCAACGACTGGACCGACGGCGGCGCAGACACGGCCTGGCAGCCGGTGGACTGCGAGAGCGCTCCCGCCCCGGCCGCCGTCGCCGCGACGCTGAACGCCGGCGCCGAGGAGCCCGTGCACATCGTGCGCCGCATCCGCACCAGCCACGGCCAGGTGGTCGCCGCCGAGCTGCTCTACGTGCCGTCCTCCTCCGTGCCGGAGCTGTCCGGGATAGACGCCCCGTCCGGCGCGGCCCGCGCCCGCAACGTCGTCCGCGAACTGCACCGCCTCGGCCTCGACGGCCAGGACCGCTCCGTCGAGCTGGGCTCCGCCCGCGCCGACGACGCCAAGGAGCTGGACCGGCTCCCCGGTGCCCCCGTCCTCGTCGTCACCACCCGCTACCTCGCCGCCGGCGGCACGGCGGCGGTCTCGGTCGCCACGTACCGGGCCGACACCTGCCGGCTCACCTTCGGCGACTCGGGCGACCTGGAGATCAGCCACCCGGCCGAGGAGCGTCAGGCTTCCTGACCCCCGAGCACAAGCCGGCACCCACGGCCCGTCGCGTTCAGCGGCGGGCCGTCACCGTTCCCTCGACGGCGAACAGCTGCTCCTCCACATGGTCGAGCGCGAGCCGCAGCGCACCGGTCGCCACCGCCGCCTCGCCGAGGAGCGACAGGCACACCCGGGGCGGGCGCAGGCAGTAGCGGGCCAGCTCGCTCCGCAGCGGGTCCAGCACCCCGTCCAGCCCGGCGGCCCAGCCCCCGACCACCACCAGCTCGGGGTCGAGCGCCAGGACCAGCGCCGCCACGTCGTGCACCAGGCGCTGGATGAACCGCTCCACCGCGGCCCGCGCCTGCTCGTCCCCGTGCCGCGCCTTCGCGAAGACCGCGGCCACCGCCTGCTCGTCCAGCGGGTCCAGCGGGGTGTCCGTCGTGGACAGCAGGTGCTCCGGCGTCACGTCCCGGCCGAGCAGATGCAGCGCGCCGATCTCCCCGGCCGCCCCGCCGAACCCCCGGTGCAGCCGCCCTCCGATCAGGGAACCGGCGCCCGGGCTCAGCCCCGCGAGGACGAACACGATGTCGTCGGACTCCGTGGCCGCGCCCTTCCAGTGCTCGGCGACGGCGGCGGCGTTGGCGTCGTTCTCCACGAGGACGGGGCAGCGGAAGGAGCGCCTCAGCCGCTCGCCCAGGGGCAGGCCGGTCCAGTCCGGCAGCGCGGTGCCCAGCCGCACGGTCCCGTCGGCCTCCACGATGCCCGGACTGCCCACGCCGACCGCGCGCAGGCTGCTGCGGGCCACGCCGGTACGGCGCAGGACGTCGGCGACGACGGCCCGGACCCGGTCGAGGCGGTCGTCGGCACCGGCGGTCTCGGACACCTCGCGGGAGCCGGCGCCGATGATCCGGCCGTCCAGCCCGGAGAGCAGTGCGGAGACGCGGTGCGGGCCGATCTCGATACCCAGCAGGTGCCCGGCCTCGGCGCGGAAGCGGAAGCGGCGGGCGGGACGGCCCTGGCGGCGGGTTTCGGCCCCCTCCGGAGCGCACTCCACGACCAGACCCGCCTCGAAGAGCCCTTCCACGACGCCTTCTACCGTCGGGCGGGAGAGGCCCGTGATCCGGGTCAGGTCCGTGAGGGTCGAGGAGGAAGCGCCCCTGAGGGCATGGAGTACCACCGCGGAATTGATCCGCCGCAGCAGCGAGGGATCCCCGCCGGTCAGCCGGCCCACGGTGTGTCCTCCCAGCTAGTGCGCATGTCAGGCGGATCGTACTCGCTGCTCAGGGGGGAGGCGACCGAGGGATGCGAAGCCGTTAGGAAGGCATGCGGCGGGTCGGCCGCGGTCGCCGCGGACCCGGGTGCGGCGACCGGTGCCATCTTCTGCGGCACACCGTCCAGTTGGTGCCCGGCGGGTGCCAACTGGGGGTGTGCCAGCCGGAACGAGGTGGCTGAAATCATCTCAAAGTACGGAGCGGAGCCCCGATTGTCAGTGGGGGAAGGTTTACTGACGGCATGACCACCGCACATCACCTCCGCCTCATCGACGGGATGCGCACCCGGGAGTTCCCCGCGCAGCGCGTCCGGTCGGATTCGGGAGTCAGCGGTCCCGGTTACCACACGGCGTTCCTGTACGTGGACGATGTCTGGGAGGAGGACGAGGCCGGCCGGCTGGAGCGCCGCGCCCAGTGCCTCGCGGACCACGAGGCACTGGTCACCCTGCTCGGCAGCCGCTGGGGCGAGCCGCAGCTGGTCAGTCTGTTCAGCGCCCAGGAGCGGATGCTCGCCGGTGAGGAGATACCGCAGCCGTGGGCGGACACGGTCGCGGGCTGCGAGTACCTGCGCCTCTGGTACATCGAGGAGCGCTGGATAGCGCTGGCCCTCTATCTGGAGGAGGGCGGCTCCGGCTGCGAGCTGAGCGTGGTCGTGACGGAGACCGACCCGCCCTGAGGGCCGTCGGCCTCCACGGCCGCGCGCAGCCGCGCGTACTCCTCGGCCATGGTGGCGGCCGTCCAGTGCGCGTTGAGGCCGCTGGGGTTGGGCAGCGCCCAGACCCGGGCCCCGCCGACCGTCCGCTCCTGCGGCCCGATCCGGGCCCGGCGCTCACCGAACGCGGTGCGGTACGCGGTGATGCCGACAACGGCCAGCCACCGCGGGCGCAGCCGCTCGACCTTGGCGGTCAGGATCCGCCCGCCCTCCCGGAACTCCTCGGCGGACAGCTCGTCGGCCCTGGCGGTGGCCCTGGCGACCACGTTGGTGATGCCGAGCCCGTGGTCGAGCAGTTGGGCCTGCTCGGCGGGGGCCAGCCGGCGCGGGGTGAAGCCCGACAGATGGAGCACCGGCCAGAAGCGGTTGCCGGGGAAGGCGAAGTGGTGGCCCGTCGCCGCCGTCGTCAGGCTCGGGTTGATCCCGCAGAACAGGACGCGCAGGCCGCCCGCGACCACGTCGGGAACGACGCGGTCGCGGGCGGCCTGGAGTTCTTCGGGCGTCATCTGCGGGGACGGTTCGGCGGGTCGCCGTCAGAGGATGGAGCCGGGCGCGTAGCCGGCGGCCTCGGGGTGCTGCTTGGTGATCTCCTCGATCCGCGCGACGAGCGCGGTGACCTGGTCGCCGGCCGCCCCGGTGAAGGACAGCTTGTCCGCCATCAGCTCGTCCAGCTGGGCGCGGTCCAGCGGGATGCGCTCGTCGGCCGCGAGCTTGTCCAGCAGCTCGTTGCGCTCGGTGCCCTGCTCGCGCATGGCCAGGGCGGAGGCGACGGCGTTCTCCTTGATGGCCTCGTGGGCGACCTCGCGGCCGACTCCGGCGCGCACCGCGCCCATCAGGACCTTGGTCGTGGCGAGGAACGGCAGGTAGCGGTCCAGCTCGCGGGCCACCACGGCCGGGAAGGCGCCGAACTCGTCCAGCACCGTCAGGAACGTCTCGACCAGCCCGTCGAACGCGAAGAACGCGTCCGGCAGGGCCACCCGGCGTACCACCGAGCAGGAGACGTCGCCCTCGTTCCACTGGTCGCCCGCAAGCTCGCCGGTCATCGAGGCGTAGCCGCGCAGGATGACCATCAGGCCGTTGACGCGCTCGCAGGAGCGGGTGTTCATCTTGTGCGGCATCGCGGACGAGCCGACCTGACCGGGCTTGAAGCCCTCGGTGACCAGCTCGTGGCCGGCCATCAGCCGGATGGTCTTCGCCACCGAGGAGGGCGCCGCCGCGAGCTGGACGAGCGCGGTCACCACGTCGTAGTCGAGCGACCGGGGGTAGACCTGGCCGACCGAGGTGAAGGCGTGCGCGAAACCGAGGTGCGCGGCGATGCGCTCCTCGAGCTCCGCCAGCTTCCCGGCGTCGCCGCCCAGCAGGTCCAGCATGTCCTGCGCGGTGCCGACCGGGCCCTTGATGCCGCGCAGCGGGTAGCGGCCGAGCAGGTCCTCGAGGCGGCCGTACGCCACCAGCAGCTCGTCGGCCGCGGTCGCGAAGCGCTTGCCGAGGGTGGTCGCCTGCGCGGCCACGTTGTGGGAGCGCCCGGCGACGACCAGCTCGCGGTACTCGGCGGCCAGCTTGCCGAGGCGGGCCAGGACGGCCACGGTGCGGTCGCGCATCAGCTCCAGGGAGAGCCGGATCTGCAACTGCTCGACGTTCTCGGTGAGGTCGCGCGAGGTCATGCCCTTGTGGACGTGCTCATGACCGGCGAGGGCGTTGAACTCCTCGATCCGGGCCTTCACGTCGTGCCGGGTGACCTTCTCGCGCTCGGCGATCGAGGCCAGGTCGACCTGGTCGAGGACGCGCTCGTAATCGGCGAGGGCGGCGTCGGGCACCTCGATCCCGAGGTCCTTCTGGGCGCGCAGCACCGCCAGCCACAGCCGGCGTTCCAGCTTCACCTTCTGCTCGGGGGACCAGAGGACGGCCAGCTCCGTGGAGGCGTAGCGGCCGGCCAGGACATTGGGGATGCGAGGCTTCGCAGACACAGCAGTCACGTCCATGGATTCTACTGGCGGTTTGTGCAGCTCAGCCCCCAGGTCCGGTTTGTGCGTTACTACGAACCGGACGCGTCCCGCGCCTCCCGCCCGCCGGACTCCACCTGCCGCCACGTCGCCACCGGGGCCGTCCAGCCGTCCTCCTCCGGGGTCACCCAGAAGCCCCGCCCCAGCTCGGCGTCGAACTGCGCCCCGGCCCGTCCGTCGCCCGACGAGCGCCCCGTGAGCCGCCGGCCGATCCAGGGCAGCAGGTGCTGCCGGGCGAAGCGCACGTCCTCCACCCGCCGGGCGGCCCAGCGCGCCGGGGCCGAAACGGGCAGCGGGGCCTGCCAGTCGCTCTCCGGCGGCAGCCCCAGGGCCTGCCAGACCGCCTCGGCGACCCGGCGGTGCCCCTCGGCGGTCAGATGCAGCCGGTCCACGTCCCAGAGGCGCGGGTCACCCAGCGCCGGAGCGCCGTACAGGTCGACCACCACCGCGCCGTGCCGCGCGGCCAGCTCGTCCACCAGCGCGAACAGCTCCTCCATGCGCGGCCGGAACCGGTCGAGCACGGGCCCGTTGCGGCCGGGGCTGCGCATCAGCACCAGCTTCCCGCAGGACGGCGCCAGGCGCTCCACCGCCTCCTCCAGGCGTCCGCGCACCATGCCCATGTCGCACTTGGGGCGCAAGGTGTCGTTGAGGCCGCCGACCAGCGTCACGACGTCCGCCCGCATGGCCGCCGCCACCTCCACCTGCTCGTCCACGATCTGCGCGATGAGCTTCCCGCGTACCGCGAGATTGGCGTACCGGAAGCCCGGCGTACGGGCGGCGAGCCGGGCGGCGAGCACATCGGCCCAGCCCCGGTACGAGCCGTCGGGCAGCAGGTCCGACATGCCCTCGGTGAACGAGTCGCCGACCGCGACCAAACTGGTGTATGAGGCATTGATGTCCATGGCGATGCGATCGTATCGCGGTGCCGTACGGCCCCGGGGGGCGCTGGGCGGCTCCGGACCGGGGGCCCGGAACCGCAGCGGCTCAGCGGCTCTGCGGCCGCCCCACCAGCTCCCGGAGCACGTCCTCCATCGTCACCATGCCCGCGAGCCTGCCGTCCTCGTCCAGGACCGCCGCCAGGTGCGTACGGCTGCGCCGCAGCGCGGTCAGCGCGTCGTCCAGCGGTGTCGCGGCCCGGACCCGGGCGATCGGCCGCATCGAGGACACCGGGAACGGCATGTCGCGCGGGGCGGCGTCCAGGGCGTCCTTCACATGGAGGTAGCCGAGGATGCGCTGCTCCGCGTCCATCACCGGGAAGCGCGAGAAGCCCGTCTCGTACGACAGCCGCTCCAGCTCCTCCGGTGTCGCCCCGACCCGGATGTACATCACCTTGTCGACGGGCAGCACCACGTCCCGTACCGGGCGGCGGCCCAGCTCCAGCGCGTGGTGCAGGCGCTCGGCCGCCCGGTCGTCCACCAGCCCGGCGTCACCGGCGTCCTTCACCAGGCGCGCCAGCTCGTCGTCCGAGAACGTCGCCTCCACCTCGTCCTTCGTCTCCACCCGCAACAGCTTCAGGAGGGCGTTGGCGAAGGCGTTGATCGCGAAGATCACCGGGCGCAGCGCCCGGGCCAGCGTCACCAGCGGCGGGCCGAGCAGCAGCGCGGACCGCACCGGCTCGGCCAGCGCGATGTTCTTGGGCACCATCTCGCCCAGCAGCATGTGCAGATAGGTGGCCACCGTCAGCGCGATCACGAACGAGATCGGATGGACCAGGCCGTGCGGCACGCCCACCGCGTCGAAGACGGGCTCCAGCAGATGGGCGATCGCGGGCTCGGCGACGATACCGAGCACCAGGGTGCACAGCGTGATGCCCAGCTGCGCCGCCGCGAGCAGCGCCGAGACGTGTTCGAGGCCCCAGATGACGCTGCGCGCCCGCCGGTTCCCCTGCTCGGCCTGCGGCTCGATCTGGCTGCGGCGCACCGAGATCAGGGCGAACTCCGCGCCGACGAAGAAGGCGTTCACGACCAGCGTCAGCAGACCGATGAAGAGCTGTACGGCGGTCATCGTTCGTCCTCCGACGGCTGGTGGGAACCGGTCAGCGGTGCGTGCAGCAGCGCCCGGGCGGCGCGGCGCCCGGAGGCGTCCACCACGTCGAGCCGCCAGCCGGCCAGCTCGATCGAGTCGCCCACGGCCGGAATGCGGCCGATCTCCGTGGCGATCAGGCCCGCCAGCGTCTCGTAGGGGCCGTCCGGAACCCGCAGCCCGATCGTCTCCAGCTGGTCCGTGCGGGCGGCGCCGTCCGCCGACCACAGGACGCGCCCGTCGGCGTCCTCGCCGGCCGGAGCCAGGTCCGGCGTCTCGTGCGGATCGTGCTCGTCGCGCACCTCGCCGACGACTTCCTCGACGATGTCCTCCAGCGTCACGACGCCCGCCGTGCCGCCGTACTCGTCGATCACGACCGCCATGGCCAGCTTGCCGGAGAGCCGGTCGAGCAGCCGGTCCACGGTCAGTGTCTCGGGGACGAGCACCGGCTCGCGCAGCATCTCGGAGACGCGCTTGCGGGCCCGCTGCTCGGCCGGGATCGCCAGCACGTCCTTGATGTGGGCGACGCCGACGACGGTGTCGAGGCTGCCCCGGTAGACGGGGAAGCGGGAGAGGCCGGTGGCCCGGGTCGCGTTGGCGACGTCCTCGGCGGTCGCGCTGACCTCCAGGGCCGTGACCTGCACGCGCGGGGTCATCACGTTCTCGGCGGTGAGCTCCGGGAGGTTGAGGGTACGGACGAACAGCTCGGCGGTGTCCGCCTCCAGCGCGCCCTCCTTGGCGGAGTGCCGGGCCAGCGCCACCAGCTCCTGCGGGCTGCGTGCGGAGGCCAGCTCCTCGGCCGGTTCGAGCCCGAAGCGGCGCACGATCCGGTTGGCGGTGTTGTTGAGGTGGCTGATGAAGGGCCGGAAGACGGCCGTGAAGGCCCGCTGCGGAGTGGCGACCGTCTTCGCCACCGCGAGCGGCGAGGAGATGGCCCAGTTCTTCGGGACCAGCTCGCCGACGACCATCAGGAACACCGTGGACAGCGCCGTGCCGATGACGAGCGCCACGGACGAGGCCACACCGGGCGAGAGCCCGACGGCCTCCACCGGACCCCGGATCAGCTTGGCGATGGACGGCTCGGAGAGCATGCCGACGACCAGGTTGGTGACGGTGATGCCGAGCTGCGCCCCGGAGAGCTGGAAGGTGAGGCTGCGGACCGCCTTCATGGCGCTCGCGGCTCCGCGCTCACCCTGCTCGACGGCCCGTTCCAGCTGGCCGCGCTCCACCGTGGTCAAGGAGAACTCCGCCGCGACGAAGGCGCCGCAGGCGAGCGAGAGCAGTACCGCAACGAGCAGGAGAAGCACTTCGGTCATCGGTTCACCTCCGTCCCATGATCGGACAGGGACCGGAGGACCGCGCGATGTCGGTGGCTTCTGGGACTGGGAGGCTCGCCCATGGGCGGACGCTCACACCTTTCGTCGGAGGGGCAGGAGTGCCTCCCCATAGTAAAGGATCAGCAAAGTCGCCGGTGCTGCCGGTCACCTTCCCCCTGTGCCCGGACCGAGCGGCTTCACCCACCGCCGCCAGTGGTCCTCGCGGTGATAGCCGGCGGCCCGCCAGGTGTGGTGGGCCCGCTCGTTCTCCTCCAGCACCATGGCGTCCACCCGCCGCCCGCCCAGCTCGGCGAAGCGCCGCTCCGCCGCTTCGAGGAGCGCGGTCGCGATGCCCTGTCGGCGGTGGTCCGGGTGGACGGCGAGCCGGTAGGCGGAGCACCGCCAGCCGTCGAAGCCCGCGATGACGGTCCCCACGAGCACGCCCTCCCGTTCCGCGAGGAGCAGTGCCCCCGGGTCGCGGTCGATGAGCCGGGCCACCCCGTCGTGGTCGTCGCTGATGCTGGTGCCCTCGGCGGCCGTCCGCCAGAACAGCAGCACGGGGTCGATGTCGGAGGAGGCGGCGGGGCGCAGGGAGAGATCGCTCATGGGGCGAGCCAATCAGAGGGCCGCACATCCGGGCGAACGCTTTCCCCGCCGGTACGGGGACGGCTCAGCGCAGTCGTGCGGGCAGCGAGTCGACGCCGTACACGATCGACAGCTTGCGGAAGGCCAGGTCCTGCGGGGGTACGGCGAGCCGCATCGCGGGAAAGCGCCGGACCAGGGCCGGGAAGGCGGAGCGCAGTTCCATACGGGCCAGCTCCGCGCCGATGCAGCGGTGGATGCCGTACCCGAAGGCGAGATGCCCGGCCGGGGTGACCCGGTCCACGTCGAACCGCCCGTCGTCCGTGACGTACGCCGGATCGCGGTTGGCGCCGCTGAGCGAGCAGAGCACCATGTCGCCGCGCGGGATCACCACCCCCGCGATCTCGATGTCCTCGCGGGCGAACCGGGGGAACGCCATCTGCACGGCCGACAGATAGCGCAGCACCTCTTCCACGAAGGGTGCCGCCACGGCGTCGTCCGTCCGCAGCCGGTCCGCCACCCCGTGGTTCCGCAGCAGTACGAGGGCGCCGAGCGCGATCGTGCTGGCGGTCGTCTCGAAGCCCCCGGTGAGCACCCCGTCCGCCAGGCCCGCCAGTTCCTCGTCGTCCACGCTGTCCCCGTGCTCCCGCACGATCATCCCGAGCAGGCCGTCGCCCGGCGCGCGGCGCTGGTCCCGGACCACGCCCCGGAAGTAGTCGAGCGACTCCGACATGGCGCCGAACGGCGCCGTGGCCCCCGGAACAGGTCGAAGCGGTCCATGGCCAGCTTCTGGAAGTCGTCGCGGTCCTCGTAGGGCACCCCGAGCAGTTCGCAGATGGTCAGCGACGGCACGGGCAGCGCGAACGCGTGCACCAGATCGACCGGCCCCGGCGCGGCCG
Source organism: Streptomyces drozdowiczii (assembly GCF_026167665.1). Taxonomy (NCBI): domain Bacteria; kingdom Bacillati; phylum Actinomycetota; class Actinomycetes; order Kitasatosporales; family Streptomycetaceae; genus Streptomyces; species Streptomyces drozdowiczii. The sequence continues at coordinate 6,077,993 of NZ_CP098740.1, forward strand.
CCATCGCGTCCAGCCGCTCCGCGACGATGGCGTCGATCCGGGGCGTCAGCCGGCGCAGCCGGCGCATCGTGAACTCCGGGGTGAGGATGCGGCGCAGCCGCGTGTGCACCGGCGGATCGCTGAACCCCAGGCCGCCGGGGCTGTGCTCGGCGGCTATGCCCGCGTTGCCCGCGAGATGGGCGAAGTCCGTGCTGAAGCCCTCCGCGGAGCCGAGCACGGCCTTGGACTCCTCGTAGCCGGTGACCACCCAGGCGTCCATGCCGAACGGCAGCACCACCCGGGACACCGGGGCGCTCGCCCTGGTCTCGGCGAGCCGGCGGACCGGGTCGAGCCCGTCCCTGCGCAGCGGCATCAGCAGCTGTTCCGGGAGGAGCTTCATCGTGGTCGAGCCGAATCCGTGCTTCTGGATCCTGGCCAGGTAGCCGCGCCCGAGACGGGCCGTGATGCGGGAACGGAACGTCGTCGTACTCAATGTCACTCCATGAGTCGTCGCGAGAACGGGTCGGTCGGCGCGCCTGCGGCGCCAGGACGTGGCCGACCGCGGTGACTTCGGCTACCTGAGCCTTGAGCAGGAATTATGACCAGGTGTTCGACCGATGGGGGGCCGGGGTACGGAATCCGTCCGGGATACGCGGATGGACGGACGCGCGGGCGCCCCCGGAGCCTGTGACTCCTACCGCCGCACCGCCGCGTCGGGCCGCCGCGCCACACCCAGCACGCAGGACGAGGTGGGCAGCCGGACCCCGCGCTCCGGCAGGCTGACCCGCCGGTACGACTCCACCGTGAAACCGGCCGCCGCGAGGGCGGCGAGCGTGTCGCGCGCGGTGTGGCAGCCCCCGGCCAGGCGGGGCCAGAAGGTGCGGTCCAGGGCGCGCTGGGCCGCCGCCATGGCCCGCCCGTCGGACCGCACATGCTCGAAGAAGCGCAGCTCGGCGCCTGGGCGCAGGACCCGCCGTAGCTCCGCGAGCGACCGCTCCACATCCCGCACGGTGCACAGCACCAGGGAGGCCACGGCCCCGTCGAACGCCTCGCTCTTCACCGGCAGCGCCTCCGCGGTCCCCGGCACCACGTCCACCGGGATGCCCGCGCGCAGCGCCGAGCGCACCGCCAGCCGGCGCAGGGTGCGTTCGGGTTCGATCGCCACCACCTCCGACACCGCGAGCGGGTAGTGGGCGAAGTTCAGGCCGTTCCCGGCGCCGATCTCGACGACCCGTCCGGTGAGCCCGGCCAGCAGTTCCGCCCGGATCGCGGCGAGACCGGCGGCGGACTCGGCGGCCACGCTCATCCGCGCGTAACAGCGCGCGAAGACCGGGTGGTGCACCGCGTCCGGGGGATGGTCGTGTTCCGCAGCCGCATGGCGGACCTCCTCGACGGACCGGCTCCTCCAATTCTGCCCCTTTTCCGGGGCTCAGCCCAGCGGCCGGTCGCCGCCCAGTGGTGCGGCCAGCCAACTCGCCGCCCGCGCCCGGAACTCCGTCGGCGCCAGCGACCCGGCGCCCGCCGGGACGACGCCCAGCAGCGGCGACCCGGCGGCCACCGGGAGGTCCGCCACATTGCAGCGCTCCGCCAGATCGGGCGCGGCCGGCATGCTGCCGATGACCACCCCCAGGCAGTCGAGTTCCCGGGCCCGCAGCGCCTCCGCCGTCAGGGCCGTGGAGTTCAGGGTGCCCAGACCGGCCGGGGCGACCACCAGGACCGGGGCCGCGAGGAGCCGGGCCGCGTCCGCCAGGGTCGCGCCCTCGTCGTCGAACCGTACGAGCAGCCCGCCGGCGCCCTCGACCAGCACCAGGTCGTGGTCGGCGGCCAGCTTCCCGGCGGCCTCGGCGACCTCGTACGGGCGCACCGGCTCCATCCCGGCCCGGCGGGCGGCCGTCGCGGGCGCCAACGGCTCGGGGTAACGGGCGAGTTCGACCGCCGTGACATGGGCGCCAGCCAGTCGCGCCACCTCCGCCACGTCACCGGGCTCGCCCGGCTCCAGGCCGGTCTGGGCCGGTTTGAGGACGGCGACGCGGCGGTGCGCGGCGGCCGCCGCCACGGCCGCCGTCACGATCGTCTTGCCGATCTCCGTACCGGTACCGGTCACCACCAGAACGCTCATGGCTCAGCCCTCCCGCGCCGCAGCGCACACCGCGCGGCAGATCCGTGCCACGTCGTCGTCACCCGTCACGTACGGCGGCATGGTGTAGACGAGGTCCCGGAACGGCCGCAGCCACACCCCTCGCGCACCGCCGCACCGGTGGCCGCCGCCATGTCCACCTCGTGGTCCAACTGCACGACCCCGATCGCGCCGAGCACCCGCACATCGCGGACCCCGGGCAGCTCCCGCGCCGCCGCCAGGCCCTCGTTCAGCCCGGCCTCGATCCGCTTGACCTCCTGCTGCCAGTCCTGGCCGAGCAGCAGGTCGATGGAGGCGCAGGCCACCGATGCGGCCAGCGGGTTGCCCATGAACGTGGGGCCGTGGGCGAGCACGGGCACCTCGCCGCGCGAGATGCCCTCGGCCACCTCGCCGGTGCAGAGCGTCGCCGCCATCGTCAGATAGCCGCCGGTCAGCGCCTTGCCCACGCACATCACGTCGGGGGAGACCCCCGCGTGGTCGGCGGCGAAGAGCTGTCCCGTACGGCCGAAGCCCGTCGCGATCTCGTCGAACACGAGCAGCACGCCGTACGCGTCGCACGCCTCGCGCAGTACGCGCAGATAGCCGGGGGAGTGGAAGCGCATGCCGCCCGCCCCCTGGACCACCGGCTCCACGATCACCGCCGCCAGCTCGTCGGCGTGGAGCGCGATCAGCTCGCGCAGATGCGCCGCGTACGCGGGGTCGGGCCCGGAACCGTAACCGGCGGGCGGTTCGTCCGCGAAGACCTGGCGGGGCAGCGCGCCGGACCACAGCTCGTGCATCCCGCCCTCCGGGTCGCACACCGACATCGGCTGCCAGGTGTCCCCGTGGTAGCCGCCGCGCCAGGTCAGCAGCCGCTTCTTGGCCGGCCGCCCGGCCGACCGCCAGTACTGGAGGCACATCTTCACGGCCACCTCGACCGACACGGAGCCCGAGTCGGCGAGGAAGACGTGGCGCAGCGGTTCCGGGGTGATCTCCACCAGCCGGGCCGCCAGCCGGACGGCGGGCTCGTGAGTGAGCCCGCCGAACATCACATGGCTCATCCGGTCCAGCTGGCCGCGTGCCGCCTCGTTCAGCACGGGGTGGTTGTAGCCGTGCACGGCCGACCACCAGGAGGACATCCCGTCGACCAACTCGCGCTGTCCGTGGGCGGGTTCGGCGAGCCGCAGCCGGACCCCGGACGCGGACTCCACGACCAGCGGTTCCTGCCGGCCCGGCATGGGGCCGTACGGATGCCAGACGTGCGCCCGGTCCAGGTCCCGGAGTACGGCGGGGGAGAGCGGCTCAGGCATTGGGCGCGAGGTCCGTACCGGCGCCGCGGCGGCGGACCGCCACCAGGTCCGTGCGGGCGCCCGGCGTCTCCGGCACCTCGGCGGCGGGAACGGCCTCCGCCTCCGCGCCCTCCCCGCACGGCCCGCAACCGCCGCCCGCGTGCGAACCGCAGCCCTCGGCCGCATGGGAGCCGCAGCCCGCCGCCGCGTCCGCGCGGTGCCGGGGGAGCGTCGTCGTACCCGCCCCCTCCACCTCGAAACCGGCGTCCGCGATCATGTCCAGATCCGCCTGCCCGGCCTGGCCCTCACTGGTCAGGTAGTCGCCCAGGAAGATGGAGTTGACCAGGTGCAGGGCGAGCGGCTGCATCGAGCGCAGATGGACCTCGCGCCCGCCCGCGAGCCGCACCTCCACGTCGGGGCAGACGAACCGCACCATCGCGAGGATCCGCAGACAGCGCTGCGGCGTCAGGTTCCACTCCTTGGCGAGCGGGGTCCCCTCGAACGGGATCAGGAAGTTGACCGGCACCGAGTCCGGGTCCAGCTCGCGCAGCGAGAAGACCACGTCGACCAGGTCCTCGTCGCTCTCGCCCATGCCCGCGATCAGCCCCGAGCAGGCGGAGAGCCCGGCGGCCTGCGCCTGCTGCACCGTGTCGACGCGGTCGGCGTAGGTGTGGGTGGTCGTGATCTCCCCGTACGTCCCCTCGGACGTGTTGAGGTTGTGGTTGTACGCGTCGGCGCCCGCCGAACGCAGCCGGTCGGCCTGGCCCTCGGAGAGCAGGCCGAGGCAGGCGCACACCTCGACGCCCTCGTTCTGCTCCTTGATGGCCTCGATGGTCTGCGAGACCCGGTCGACGTCCCGGTCCGTCGGACCCCGGCCGCTGGCCACCAGGCAGACGCGCTTGGCGCCGCCGGCCACCCCGGCCGCCGCCGCCTTCGACGCCTCCTCCGGCTTCAGCCAGGTGTACTTGAGGATCTCGGCCTTGGAGCCGAGCCGCTGCGAACAGTACGAGCAGTCCTCGGGGCAGAGCCCGGACTTCAGATTGACCAGATAGTTGAGTTTCACCCGCCGTCCGAACCACTGACGGCGCACCTCGCCGGCCGCGGCCACCACGTCGAGCAGTGCGTCGTCCGGGGTCGCCAGCACGGCGAGCGCTTCTTCACGGGTCGGCAGCTCGCGCCGCAGCCCCTTGTCCACCAGCGTGTTCAGGAGGTCCATGGCGATGATCCTGACGCACCGCACCGCCCCGAGCCAAGGAGGAACCGGACAACAGAGCTGACAGGGGGTGTGTGCATTGCCACACCGTGTCTCGGCATGAGCCCGGTTAGGGTCTGTGAGCTGCCTACAAAAGGGACCGCCCATGCCCGCCACCCCGTTCGACTGGATCGACGACGAGGCGCGCCGGCGCGCGGACGCGGGCCTGGTCCGCAGGCTGCGGCCCCGCGAGGCCGAGGCGGAGCCGCTGGACCTCGCGAGCAACGACTACCTCGGGCTCACCCGGCACCCGGAGGTGACCTCCGCAGCGGCGGACGCGGCGCGCCGCTGGGGCGGCGGGGCGACCGGCTCCCGCCTGGTCACCGGCTCGACCGCGCTCCACGCCGAGCTGGAACGCGAACTCGCCGCGTTCTGCGGCTTCGAGGCCGCGCTCGTCCTCTCCTCCGGTTACGCCGCCAACCTCGCGGCCCTCACCGCGCTCACCGGACGCGGCGCCCTCATCGCGTCCGACGCGGGCAACCACGCCTCCATCGTGGACGGCTGCCGGCTCTCCCGGGCCGAGACCGCCGTCGTCCCGCACGCCGACCCGGAGGCCGTCCGCAAGACGCTGCGCGGGCACGGGGGCCGGAAGCTGGCCGTCACCGACTCGGTGTTCTCCGTGGACGGCGACGCCGCGCCGCTCGCCGCGCTGGCCGCCGTCTGCCGGGCGGAGGGCGCCGCGCTCCTGGTGGACGACGCGCACGGACTCGGGGTGCTCGGCGAGGGCGGACGCGGCGCGCTCGACGCGGCGGGGCTCGCGGGCGACGCGGACGTCGTCGCCACGCTCACCCTGTCCAAGTCCCTGGGCAGCCAGGGCGGCGCGGTCCTCGGCCCTGCCCGGGTCATCGACCACCTGGTCAACACCGCGCGGACGTTCATCTTCGACACCGGGCTCGCCCCGGCCGCCGTCGGCGCGGCCCTGGGCGGACTCCGGCTGCTGCGCCGCGAACCGGAGCGCGCGCTCAGGGCGCGTACGGTCGCCACCGCGCTGTACGAGGGGCTGACGGCGGCCGGGCTGACCGCGGTGCGGCCCGACGCGGCGGTCGTCTCGGTCCGGGCGCCCTCGGCCGACGCCGCCGTGCGCTGGGCCGCCGACTGCCGGACGGCCGGGACGGCGGTGGGCTGCTTCCGGCCGCCGTCCGTGCCCGACGGCATCTCGCGGCTCCGGCTGACCGCCCGCGCGGATCTGACGGACGAACAGATCGCGCGGGCGGTGGAGACGGTGCGGAGGACCGCACCGCAGAGCTGAGGCGGTGGTCCGGCTCAGCGTTTCAAGCCGGAGACGAAGGACGTCCAGGCCGCCGTGGAGAACTCCAGGGGCGTCCGGGCCACGTCCTTCGAGTCGCGCACGGCCAGCAGCCGGCCGCTCCCGGACGGCGCGGTCTCCACGCAGTTGTTCATCCCCGTGCTGTAGCTGCTGCTTCGCCAGCGCGAGGCGTGCCGGGCGAGGTGTTCGGACATGACGCTTCCTCCGGGCGGTGGGGGGTCACCGGTCGCCGCGGTCGATCGCGGCGATCCGGTCCAGCGTGTGCTCCGGCGACAGCGCGTGCGTCTGAAGGGTCTCGAAGGCCGAGCTGTACGCCGCAAGGTCTTCTTTCCGTTCCAGATAGAGGCTACTCGTCAAGTGGTCAAGAACGACCACGTCAAGGTCGGAAGCGGTCGGAAAGGAGAAGATAACGAAAGGGCTGGTGAGGCTGACATAGCCGCCGACCGAGAACGGAAGCAACTGGAGTTGCACATGGGGAAGTTGTGCCACCCGGGCGAGATGGCGCAGCTGCTCCCGCATCACTCTTCGGCCACCCACCTCCCGGTGCAGCACCGCCTCGTCCAGGACCGCGCTCAGCCGCAGCGGCGGATCGCTGCGCAGCACCCCCTGCCGGGTCAGCCGCACCTCCACCAGCGAGTCCAGCTGGCCGGACGGCAGTCCGTCCAGCGATGCCCGGGTCACCGCGCGGGCGTAGTCGGCCGTCTGCAACAGGCCCGGGACCACCGTGGTCTCCAGCGTGCGGGCGGTGCGCGCCTGCGACTCCAGGCTGATGAAGTCGCGGTACTGGGCGGGATGAGCCCCCGGTAGGCGTGCCACCAGCCGGCGCCGCCCCGCCCGCCGAACCGGCGAGCGCGCCCAGGACCTCGCGGAGCTTCGGATCGTCCATGCCGTACGCGTCGAGAAGCCGGTTCACGTCATCCGGCCGCACCCCGCTGACACCTGTCTCGATCCTGCTCACCTTCGACTGGTGCCAGCCGAGCAGCGCCGCCGCCTCCCGGCTCGTGAGACCTGACGTGTGACGCAGGCTCCGCAGCTCCTCTCCCAGCTTGCGGCGCCGCACCGCAGGGCCGTGCTGCATCCGATGGCTCCCTCCCGCTGCCCGACGAGCAGACAGTGTGGCGCCCGAGCGGGCCCGTGTGGGGAGAGTTCACCGGTTTGAGGGACAGATATATGCATATCTTGGTGGATCGCCGCCACGGAGGGGAGCATCGGTGGCAATCTGGCGCGAAGCACAACCGGACCGCTCGCCGGTCCGGTATCGGGTGGGAAAGGGACGGCTCGCCATGGCAGACCATCAGGAAGCACGCGTCACCCTGCCGAGCGAGCCGGTCTCGGTCTCCGCGGCCCGCGGGTTCGTCGCCCGGGTACTGACGGAGTGGGGCCTGCCCGAGGACGCGGAGCTGGCCGACACCGTCCGCCTGATCCTCTCGGAGCTGGCCACCAACGCCGTCCTGCACACCTTCGGGCAGTCGCCCACCTTCACCGTCGACCTGCGCCTGGAACGGGACGAGGAACTGCGCCTCGGGGTGACGGACAGCCACCCCCGCCGGCCGCAGCGGCTGCCCGCCGCCGTCCAGCAGGACAACGGCCGCGGCATGGTCATCATCCGCTCGCTGGCCAAGGAGTACGGCGGCCGGCTGGCCGTCACCCCCACCGCCGACGGCGGCAAGACCGTCTGGGTGGCGCTCCCGTGGCAGGTCCCCGTCCAGCCCTGAGGCGGCCGGGTCAGGCGACCCGGCCGTAGTAGACGCTCCGCGTCCAGATCTTCTCCAGGCGGACCACGGCGCCCGTCTTCGGCGAGTGCCAGATCTTCCCGCTGCCGGCGTAGATGCCGACGTGGTAGACGCTGCGCCCGGAATGGAAGAAGACCAGGTCACCTCGTTGGCGCTTGGACGCCGAGATGTGCCTGGTCCTGTTGTACTGCTGCTGGGCCGTCCGGGGAGTTTCTTGCCGGCCTTCTTGAACGAATAGAGCGTCAGCCCCGAACAGTCGAAGCTGCCGGGCCCGGTGGCGCCCCAGCGGTAGGGCGCCCCCTTCTTCGACGCGGCGATCTTCAGGGCCTTCATCGCGTGGCCGGCCGCCTGCGCCTCGGGCGCGGCTCCTGGGACGCACAGCGTGCCGCCGACGGCGGCGAGAGTCATGACCGAGGCCGTGGTGGCCCGGGCGAGCAGAGACGGGACATGAACCTGCGCACTCATGCGCAACCCTTCGTCAGCCGCCTGTGAAGGATGACCTGTCGGGTTCGGGCTGGCGAAGTCGCCCGGCCGCGTGACGCGGCTTCACCCCGAGGGACAACCGGAGATCCGGCGGTCCCGTAGTGCTCGGGTCCTCCACTCCTGCCGATCCACTCCTGTCGACCAGTCATCCGGGCGGCGGCAGGACTCGGCGTCCGCCCGGACCGCCCCGCCGCGGTGGCGGGGGCTTGTCGTCCCACGGATCTTGACTCACCTCGGGCCGGATTTCCGAGCCGGAACAGCCATCGGTGAAGACCGTCACGGATGGCCCGTTCAGGTGGACGGAAACCCGTACGGCGGTCCGCCGGCCGCCCGCGGCCACGGCCGTACCAGCGGCGTCGCGAAGGAATCCGCCCCCCGCGCATCAGGAAAAGGCAAATCGGCCCGTCGCTCGTGAGAGGGAACTCCTACGCCGAACGAGCGAGGAAATCCGGCGCACCCCTCGGGCGTGTCGGTGACCTGCGGGGGTGTCAGTCCGGCGGGGCGGGCGGCAGGGCGACCCGGCCCGCCCGCCGCTCGCCGTCCAGCGCCCGCAGCGCGCGGGTCAACGTGGCGCTGTGGATACGTGATTCGCCGCGCCGGTGCATCAGCGCGAGCGCGTCCCGTAAGGCCGCCGCGTGCGAGGCGAGCGCCTGGGCGGCGCGCAGGGCCGCGTAGGTGTCGTCCCCGTGCGCCGGGTTGATCCGGCCCACCTGGTCGACCACATGCAGATAGCGGTCGATGAACTCGGACTCGGCCCGGGTCAGGGCGGGCAGCGGCGAGAACTCCGGTGGCTGCATCCCCGGTTCACCACCCGGAGCGCGGCGGCACCGGGAGCCGGTTCCGCACGATGTGGTCCACCAGCCCGTACGCCAGAGCTGCCTCCGCGTCGAGGACGAGATCGCGCTCGGTGTCCTCGGTGACCTGCTCGGCGGAGCGCCCCGTGTGCCGGGCCAGCATGGCGGTCATCGTGTCGCGCATCCGGGCCAGTTCCCGTGCCTCGATCTCCAGGTCGGACGGCTGCCCCTGGACCGGCTCGTCCAGCGCGGGCTGGCTGACGACCACCTTGGCGCCGGGCAGCATGTGCCGCCGGCCCGGGGCGCCCGCGGCGAGCAGCACCGCAGCCCCGGCCCCCGCCCGGCCCAGGCAGTAGGTCTCCACCTCGCAGCCGAGGAAGTTCATCGTGTCGTACAGGGTCGTCATCGCGCCGAACGAGCCGCCCGGCGAGTTGATGTACAGCGAGACGGGCCGGTCCGGCGCGTCGTGCTCCAGGTACATCAGCTGGGCCACCAGATCGTTGGCGGCCGTCTCGTCCAGGGCGGTGCCGAGGAAGACGACGCGCTCGGCGAGCAGCTTGGAGTACGGGTCGAGGGTCCGGGACCCCTGGGAGGTGCGCTCGGTGAACTCGGGCAGGACGTGACGGGCGACGGGACGGTACACGGCGGTGCCTCTCCTCCGGTCGCGCGGGCACAGCGGGGCGCCCGCGCACGCTTCCGTAAAAAATGTACAGGACGTACAGAAGGTTATGATGGGAGCATGGCTTACGAGATTCCGGTGACGCAAGCCCGGGCTGAACTCGCCGAACTGATCAACCGAGTCGTCTACGGCGGCGAGCGCGTGGTCGTCACGCGGCACGGCAAACCGCTCGTCGCCCTCGTATCGGCCGCTGACCTGGAACGACTGGAGAAGGAGGAGGCGGCGGCGGAGCAGGAGCAGGTGATCAGCTCCGTCTCCTCGATCGGCTCCACCCCGTCCGCTCCGGGCGAACGGCAGCGCTTCGGCATCGCGGCGGAGCACCGGGGCCACCGCGGCCGGGACGACTGACCCCCGTACACAGCGAAGCGCCCCCGTCCACCAGGACGGGGGCGCACTCCTGAGCATGGTCAGCCGGCCAGTGCGGGCTCCCGCGCCGATGCCGGCGCCGTGGTGTCCGCGGCCGGCCTGCGGCGCCCGCCGACGAGCACCGCGACCAGCCCCAGCACCGCCCACACGCCGAGCGTCAGGACGGGGACGCCCGCCGCCGCGCCGTCGAAGAACGCCACCGAGCGCAGTGCGGACCCGCCCGCCCCGGGCGGCAGCAGCTGACCGATCACGGCGATCGGGCGGGGGAGCAGTTCGGGCGCGCTGGTCACTCCCGAGAAGGGGTTGCCCAGCAGCACCATGAGCAGCGCGCCGATCCCGATGCCCGGTGTGCCGAGCAGGGCGGCGAGTCCCGCGACCGGCGCGCCGATGGCGAGCACGATCAGGGCGACGGTCCCGGCCTCGCTCCACCAGTCGCCGGTGAGGGCGCCGAGCCAGCTGTCCGTCACGGCGGTGGCCAGGAGCCCCACCAGGACGGCCACTCCGAGCAGGGCGACCCCGGCCCGCGCCCCGCGCAGCCCCAGCACGGTCACGGCCGCGCCGGCGGCGACCCCCGCGATGGCCAGTGGCAGGATGCTGGAGCCGAGCACGGCGCCCCTCGGGTCGGCGGCGGGCGCGGCCACCACGTCGGTGACCGGCACCTCGGAGCCGGCCGGTGCCCCGGCGGTCACCGCCTCGCGCAGCAGCTGGGCGACCACCGTGCTGCCCGCGCTCGCCGTCAGCAGCTCGGGGCCCTTGGCGGTCGCGACGACCGCGCCGTAGACGGTCCGGTCCTCGATCGCGTCCCGGGCCTCGGCCTCGGAGGCGTAGCGGTGCACCTCGAAGGCCCCGTCGCGCTCCTCGAACCGCTGCTGGAGCTGGTCGGCGGCCGGCGCGGTACCGGCGATCGCGACCGGCAGGTCGCGCGGTGCGGTGCGGGCGGCGGGCCAGGCGAAGGCCCACAGGGCGAGGGTCACCACCAGCGGAACCAGCAGGACCACCCCCACCAGGCGGCGGTTCGGGGTGAGGGACATGGGAAGGGCCTCGATTTCGGAGAGGACGAACCCTCAAAGAGAAGGATCGTTCGTTTTATCTGACTCCGACACTGTCGCGCTCGCGGTCGGCGGTTGTCAAGAATGAATGTTCGTTTTAAGTTGGCGGCATGGCCCGTGTATCCCAGGCGCACCTCGACGCCCGCCGCAGACAGATCCTGGACGGCGCCGCGCGCTGCTTCGCCCGTGACGGCTTCCACGGCACCTCGATGCAGGACGTGCTGAAGGAGGCCGGTCTGTCGGCCGGCGCGGTCTACCGCTACTTCAGCGGCAAGGAGGACCTGATCGAGGCCATCGCGACCGAGGCCGTGAACGGGGTGCGCCGGGCCTTCGAGGGCGCGGCCCGGGACACCCCCGTCCCCGCCCCGGACGTCCTGATCGGCCGGGTGTCGCGAAGCCTGTTCGCGGACGGCCTCGAATCGGGGCGGGGGCTCGAACCCCGGGCGTACGCGGGACTGATCATCCAGGTGTGGTCCGAGACGCTGCGCAGCGAACGGCTGTCGGCCGCCCTCACCGAGGCGTTCGGCGGGCTGCGCGGGGCCTGGACGGAGCTGGTCGGGCTGTACCGGGAGGCCGGGGTGCTCCGGGCGGACGTGCCCGACGAGCACGTCGCCCGGGCCCTGATCGCGACGGCCCAGGGGTTCATCGCTCAGCTCGCCATGTTCGGCGACACCGGCCCGGAGGTCCTGGAGAACGGGCTGCGCGGACTGATGTCGATGGACCCGGTGAAGGCGGGCTGACCCGCCCGGCCTCACCCCTTCCGGTCGTGCTCCGCCAGCCAGGCGTCCTCCGCCGCGTAGTCGAACAGGCCCGTCCCGTACGACCGGAGCATGGCCGGATACGCCTCCCGCCAGTCCCGTCCGGCCAGCTGCCCGGCGATCCACTCGACGGTCTCCGGCAGCGATTCGGCGTACCCCGTCACCGGCCGGTAGCCGAGTTCCCGCTCGGCGGCCGACATGTCGTACACGATGGGGTGCGGCGCGCTCCACGGCGTCGAGCCGACGCCCTCCGGGGTCGGGCCGCCGGGCATCAGCACCGTCTCCGTGCTCCGGCCCAGCACCGCGTCCACCGCCTCGCCGATCTCCGCGACCGTCGGCGCCTGCGGATCGGCGGCGTTCAGCACCCGGGATCCGGGCCGGGCGGCGGCCAGCTGGATCAGCTCCGCCACGTTCGCCGAGTGGACCGGATGGAAGCGGGACGCCCCGCCGTACGCCAGCACGCGCCGGGTCCGGCCGTCCAGCGCCCGCTTGACGAAGTACAGCTCACGCGGCGAGCGGCAGTACGGGCCGTGCACCGCACCCGCCCGCAGCAATGTGGCGGGCAGCGCGTCGCCGGCCGCCAGGAGATCGCGCTCCAGCCGGATCTTGCGCGTCGCGTACGTGTCCTCGCCCGGCTCCACGGTGCCCAGCGACTCCCGGATAGGCACCGGGTAGCGCGGTTCCCGGCCCGGTTCGCCCATCGTGTCGAAGCTGCGGCCCTTCTCGTCCTCGTACACCACGCCGCTGGAGACGACGACCACCGAGCCGATCCTGCCGGCGAGCCCGGTCAGCTGCCGGGCGTGCTGCCGCCCGTACGCCACCATGTCGACCAGGACGTCGCATCCCGGTCCGAGCGCCGCCGCGAGGGCGCCCTCCTCGTCGCGGTCCAGGGCGACCGCCCCGACCCCGTCGTCCCAGCTCTCGTCACGGCCTCCGCCGCGCGAGGCCGCCGTCACCTCCCAGCCGTCCTCCGACAGCGCGCGCACGGCGGCCCGCCCTATCTGTCCCGTCGCTCCCAGCACCCATGCGCGTCCCTTGCTCATGCCCGAACGCTAGGCCCGGCCCACGCCTCCGACCAGCGACGTTCACCGCTCGCGAATCCGCTGTCGGCGTTGCCGTTTCGGGAACCTGCCCGGCTGCTTCCCGTCGGCCGCCTGCTTGACCTTCACCGCGTACTCGTCCACGTACTCCTGTCCGGAGAGCCGCAGGATCGCGTACATGATCTCGTCGGTCACCGCGCGGACGGCCGCCTTCTCGTTCTCCAGGCCCGCGTAGCGCGAGAAGTCCAGCGGTTCGCCGAAGCGGATGGTGACGGGCTTGAGGCGGGGGAGCCGCCGGCCGGGCGGCTGGATCTCGAAGGTGCCGACCATCGCGCACGGCACCACCGGCACCTGCGCCCGGATGGCCATCACGGCCACCCCGACCTTCCCCTTGTAGAGCCGCCCGTCGTGCGAGCGGGTGCCCTCCGGGTAGATGCCCAGCAGCTCGCCCCGCTCCAGCACGCCGATGCCCTCGCGGATCGCGGCCTGACCCGCCTCCTTGCCCGACCGGTCCACCGGGATCTGGCCCGCGCTGCGGAAGAAGGCGGCCGTCAGCCGGCCCTTCACGCCGGGTCCCGTGAAGTACTCCGCCTTGGCCAGGAAGGTGATCCGCCGCTTGAGGATCGCGGGCATCAGGAAGTGGTCGGAGAACGACAGGTGGTTGCCCGCGACGATCGCGGCGCCGTCGTCCGGGACGTGCTCCGCTCCCTCGATGACCGGCCGGAACAGCAGCCGCAGCACCGGCCCGAGAACGACGTACTTGAGGACGTAGTAGAACACGGTCTCTCCCCGGTCCGGTGTATCAGCGGGTCGATGATGGAGACGTATACCCCGCGCCCGCCGGGCGACGCCGCGCCCTCACATCTGCGCGCCGAAGTCCTGGGTCCAGACAAGGCCGCCGGGGCTGTCCTGGATGCCCACGCCCAGCTCCTTGAACGAGCAGTTCAGGATGTTCGCCCGGTGGCCCGGGCTGTTCATCCAGGAGTTCATCACGTCGGCCGGCGTCCGCTGCCCCTTCGCTATGTTCTCCCCGTACGTGCTCCACCGGTAGCCGGCCGCCGTGATCCGCTCGCCGGGGCCCGAGCCGTCCTGCGAGGTGTGCGAGAAGTAGTCCTGCGCGGCCATGTCCTCGGAGTGCCGCTGCGCGGCGGTCGTCAGCTCGTCGTTCCCGGTCACCGGCGAGCAGCCCTCCTTCGCGCGCTCGGTGTTGACGAGAGCCAGCACCTGTTCCGCGTCCGACGGCGGGCTCGGCGCGGGCTCGACCGGGGCCGGCCGGGTCGCCGAGGGGGCCTTCGTCGCCGGAGGGCGTGTGGTCGCGGGCGCCGTCTTCCGCGGCTTCGCCCGGTCCTTCTTCTTGGTGGCGCTCGGGCTGGGGCTCCCGGCGGAGTGCGAGGGCGAGGCGGACGGCGTCGCGGAGGCGGACTCCTCGGCCGAAGCGGTCGCGGTGACGGAGCCGTCGGCCTCGGGGGCGGTCGCGACGGAGACCTCGTCGCCGCCCTCGTCATCCGTGGACAGATGGACGGCGGCGCCCCGGCCCCCAGCACGCCCACCGCGAGAACGGACGCCACCACGGCGTTGCGCCGGCGGCGGCGCGCCTGGTCCCGCCGCCGCGCCGCCCGGCCGGGCCGCGCGGACGCGCCGAGGGGGGCGGCCGCCGCGACCTCGGTCAGCCGGGGATCCCGGCCCGCCCCGGCCACCGCGAGCGGGACCAGCGCGAGGCCCACGAGCAGGCCCTCGGCCGGCACCAGGCCGGAGCCGAACCCCGAACAGACCGTGCAGCCGCGCGCGTGGCGCGCGATGCGCTTGCGCCACAGCGGCGAGGGCGCCCCGTCCCAGCCGGCCAGGATGTCGTCCAGCAGGATGCACCGGGGCTGCGCGGCCAGCGCGCCCACCACCACCCGGGCGGTGTCCAGCTGCGCCTTCATCCGCTGCACGCGTACGGCGGTGTGCTCGGGCGACAGGTTCATGGCGGCGGCCACCTCGGCCCGGGTCAGCTGCCCCGCCGCCTCCAGCCACCACAGCGAGAGCAGCGCCCGGTCGTCCTCGTCCACCCAACGGGTCGCCTCGGCGACCTGGCGGCGCTGCCCGGACAGGCCGAGCCGCAGGATCGTCACGTCCACGAAGTCCGCCGCCGGATCGACCCGGTCGTGGCCGGTGGCCAGGGGCTCCACGGGGATCGCGGCGGACTGCCGGTCGCGCCAGTGCCCGCGTATCTCGTTCATCGCGATGGCCACCAGCCAGGAGCGGAAGCTCTCCGGATTCCGCAGGCCGGGCAGGGCGCGCAGCATGCGCAGGACCGTCTCCTGCACGACGTCGTCCACGTCCGCGTGGCCGTTCAGCGCGCGTCCGACGATGTTGTAGAGCAGCGGCAGACAGGACGCGACGAGTTGGTCCTTGGCGTCGGCGTCACCGGCCCGTGCCGCCTTGATCAACGCCCGTTCGCGGTCCTGGCCCATGCTGTGCTCACTCTTCCGGAGTCCTGTTCTGGCTTCACGCACACCTGGGAGATG